>DASYVJ010000046.1:0-4761 GCA_035937155.1 Candidatus Dormiibacterota bacterium
CCCTCCCCCTAGCGCGGGAGAGGGGACTTCCTATTCCAGGTAGTCCCTCAGTTTCTTTGAGCGTGAGGGGTGGCGCAGTTTGCGTAGGGCTTTCGCTTCTATCTGGCGGATGCGCTCGCGGGTTACCCCGAACCGCTTCCCTACCTCTTCGAGCGTGCGCTGGTGGCCGTCGATCAGCCCGAACCTCAACTGCAGCACGCGACGCTCGCGCGGAGTCAACGTGTCCAGCACGTCCTCGACTTCCGAGTGCAGCATCGTCAGTGACGCCGCATCCTGAGGCGACACCGCCTCGCGGTCCTCGACGAAGTCCCCGAGGTGGGAGTCCTCCTCCTCGCCGATCGGCGTCTCGAGCGAGACCGGGTCCTGCGAGACCTTCACGATCTCGCGCACCTTCTCGGGCGTGATGCCCATCTCCTCGCCAATCTCCCCGTCGCTCGGCTCGCGGCCCAGCTCCTGGAGCAGGCGACGCGAGACGCGCACCAGCTTGTTGATCGTCTCCACCATGTGCACGGGGATGCGAATCGTCCGTGCCTGGTCGGCGATCGCGCGGGTGATGGCCTGCCGGATCCACCACGTCGCGTAAGTCGAGAACTTGTAGCCCTTGTGGTAGTCGAATTTCTCGACCGCGCGGATCAGCCCCATGTTGCCTTCCTGGATCAGGTCCAGGAACGACATGCCCCGGCCGATGTACTTCTTGGCGATCGACACCACCAACCGCAGGTTGGCCTCGGTCAGCCGCTGCTTGGCTTCGTAGGCGCGCTCGTAGCGCTCGGTCAGCCGGTAGCGCGCGATGCGGTACGACTCGAGGGCCTCAGCGCGAACGCGCGGACGCGCAACACCGTTCGTGGACAGGCGCCGGCGCTCGGCGGCCGCGGCGTCGAGCAGGTTCTGCAGCTTCGTCAGGTCGTTGAGGCCGATCAGCTCCAGCGCAATATGCGCCTGCTGGCCCTTGCGCTTGATCGTGGCCAGCCGCTCGACCACCTCAGGCAGCAGCTCGTCGACCGAGCGCTGGCGGCCTTCCGCCTCCTCCACAACGTTCAGCGCCTTCAGCGCATCGTGTAAGGGCTTGGCCTCGATCGCCTGTGCGAGCTCGACCTCGTCGTTGGCGGTGAGCAGGCTGACTCGCCCGATCTCCTTGAGGTACATGCGCACCGGGTCGTCGAGCGAGACGGAGTCCATCATCTCGATATCGAGCAGCATCTCGTCGTCGATCTGCTCGACCTCTTCGAAGTCCTTCTCGCCGTCGGTGACCTCGATGCCAATCTCTTTGAAGGCCGCGAAGATGCGGAAGATCTGGTCCGGTTCCGCCTCGATCTCAGGGAAGCCCTGGAGGATGTCGTCGGGCGTGAGGTAACCCTGCTCCTTACCCTTGACGATGAGCTGCTCGGCGACGGCCATCAGCTCGTCTTCGAACTTGTGCTCGGGTTTGGTCTCCGGCTTCCCGGGTCGAACCCCGGTCTTGGTCGGTGCTTTAGCTACACGCGCGATGTCAGCCTCTCCTTTCCAAATCTGTGATGGCGCGTGCGAGCTCCCTAGCCTTGGCTTCAAGACGCGCTACCCGCTCCGAGTCCTTACCACTTTCGGCCTCGGAGAGCTCGCGAATTATCCCACTGTGAAGACCCTTCATGTGGTCGAGGCGAATCCGCTCCGCCAGCTCCACAGCTACTTCGTCGTCCACACTCGGCGGCGGGGCCGCCCACGCTCTTCGAATCAGGTCCTGTTCCTCTGCGGGATAACCCGCCAACTCGTTCTCAAGCCCGGTTCCACCGCCGCGCTCGTATGTATCCAACATCCTCAGGTATATACCGCGATCCCCTTCGTCCAACTCATCGGGGGTGATCTTTGCTCGCACCCGATCGAAAGCGACCGGCCGAACGGCAAGCAACTGCAGCAGATACCTGCCGACAGTGAGTTTCTTCCCCACCAGGCGAGCCGCCAAACCGGAATTGCCGTTGGATCCAGCTCCGCGGCCCCCGTCCCCAGCCCTCCCCCTTACGGGGGAGGGGGTTGGTTGGGACGTCAGCAGATGCGGTTGGACGCCGATCCATCCTGCCGCCCGCTCGCGGTAGGTCTCGCGGACGGCCGCATCCGGGATCTTTTCGAGCACCTCGCGGACCTTGCTGGCCGCCAGCTCCAGGTGGTTGGGGTTGCCCGTGTTCAGGCCGGTCAGGGCGTCCTTGATCCAGAACTCCCAGCCCGAGGGGGCGGCGGCCACGAGCTCCTCCCATCGTTGGGGGGCCTCCGCGCCAGCGGCCCGCAGAAACTCGTCTGGGTCCTTGGCCGGCGGCGTGATCGAGGCGACGCGCGTGCGCATCTGGTGGCCAGAAGCGAGCTCGATCGCCTTGAAGGCCGCGGCCCGCCCGGCCCGGTCGGCATCGAAGACCAGAAGCAGCTCGTCCGTGAAGCGTTTGACGAGCCTCACCTGATCGTCCGTCAGCGCGGTGCCCGAGCTCGCGATTGCGTTCTGGACGCCGAACTGGTGCGCGGTGATGACGTCGAACTGGCCTTCCATGAGCACGGCATGACCTCGCTTGGTGATTTCGTCTCTTGCCAGGTCGAGCCCGAAGATCACGCGTCCTTTTATGTAGGCAGGGGTTTCGGGGGAGTTGATGTACTTGCGCTGCTCGTCAGCTCGGACCGTTCTCGCCGTGAACGCGAGGGGCTGCCCGCGCTCGTCCCTGATCGGGATGACCAGGCGCTCGGCGAAGAAGTCACTGCCGTCGCGCCGCATGAGCCCGGCCTCCTGCGCATCCTGGAGCGACTTCTTTTTCGCTCTCAGGTACTCGGCGAAGCCTCGTCCAGCCGGCGCATAGCCGAGCTGGAAGCGGCGGGCGGTCTCCTCGCTGACGCGGCGGGATTCGAGGAGCTTTCTGCCTTTCTCCCCGGCCGGCATGGACCAGAGGACGTACTCGTAGTACTGGGCGGCGAGCTTGAGCATGGTGAGGAGGCGCTTGCGGGAGTCGGAGCGCTCCTTCTGCTCCGGGCTCAGCTTTTTGAGCTCTACCCCGGCGCGCTCGGCGAGCATCTGCAAGGCGCCGCGCTTGTCGGTCTTCTCGATTAGCTCGACGAAGGTGAAGACGTCGCCCGACCGTTCGCAGCCGAAGCAGTACCAGGACTGCATCTGCGGGTTGACCTTGAAGCTGGGGCTGTCTTCGCCGTGGAAGGGGCACAGGCCCCAGAAGTCCTTGTTCCGCTTGGTCAGGCGGACGTGTTCCTGGACGACCTTGACGAGGTCGACCTTTGCCTTGACCTCGGCGAAGGCGTCATCGGACGCTGGGGTGGGCACGAGTCCTATTGTCGGGCCCGCTGTCAATCCCTACGCAATGAAGGCCGCCAAGATGGACTGCCTGAGTTAAGCGCTCAGCTCTTGGCGTAAGTCGCGGCGCTGGCGAACTCGATGCCGACGAACGGCTCGTTGCCCGCGACTCGGGCGTCGTGGCCCGGCGGGATCGTGTATGAGTCACCAGCCTTGATAGTGATCCGAGTGCCGTCCACCAACCATGTCTCCAACTCGCCCGAGATGCAGTAGCCCACATGAGTCTTCTCGCAGTGCTCGGTCTTCGCCACCGGCTTGATCGAAGACGCCCAGGTCCAGCCTGGCTCGAAGGTGAACCTGCCGATGGTGTAGTCGCCCAGGTTGTTCACCTCGACGACGGCATTGTCGGGCCTGCGCGTTTCATCCGGGCTGTTGTGGGAACGTGCCTCAAGCTTCGGAACGGTGCCAGTACTCATCGTCATCTCCCATCTCGGACCCAAAGTCCGGTTGCTACCGCCAACCTTAGTGTGATTCTGCACCCCGAGCGTCACTTGTGCCGGCCGTGCGACGGGTCATCACAAGCAGTCGTCGACTACCCCGGGCCCGGCCGGCGCCTGGTGGCTCGGTAACCGGGTGGTGGCTCCTTACCGCGATAGCTGAGGGTGTGGGTTTGCTCGTGCGACGCGCCTCATGTCGGCCATCACGGACACCGACAGGATCAGCACCGGTAACCCGATTGCCGCCGGTGGCACGGTGGGCAGCGGAAAGATGATCAGGAACAGGAGCGCTATAGGACCGAAGGCCACAAACTCGACGGCGATGAAGATCAGGTCGAACAGGACGCTGATTGCAGCAAGAGCCGCCACGCAGTACAGCGCGAACGGTAGTCCCCGCCAGATGAGCACGCCGACGATGATGGCTACAGCGAGCGCGAATACCTGCTGGATGGCCAGGTCACCTTCGGTGGCGTGCCACCCTGGACCCAAATTGCCGACGGCACCCTTCCCGAAGGCAAATTGCAGTGTGTACGTACCTACAGGGGTGGTCGACCCGAAGAGAATTGCCTGCAGGAAGATGAGAATCGCGATGACCTTCCGGCGTCTCGACCCAGGCATGGGCGGAGTCTAGTCTGGCGCCCCTACTCCCGTTCGCTTTGGCGAGGCTGCGGTGTCGACCGGCGTATAGAACTCGACCAGCGGCCGGCCCCTCGACGAAGAGCAAAGGGGCCTTCCAGGCGCGCCCGGCCCATGCCGCCGGGACCGGTGGGGGAATTCGAGATCGCGGGGAGCTGCGCCTAGGTCTGGGGTGCTGCTCTGTCGGCCCTCACCCTAGAACCCATAGGGTCTTGTCAAGCCCTGGGACCGCCGAGGGTTGGGTCGAAGTCCAGGCCTGAACGCCAGACGCCCCAGACGATGGACAAGGCCTTGGACATGCAGTTACCGATGGCGTTCATAGCGCTCTTGCCCTGGGCTCGCTTGCGCAGGTAGGGAGCGCGGATGACTGGG
>DASYVJ010000047.1:0-10611 GCA_035937155.1 Candidatus Dormiibacterota bacterium
CGTGGAGGCCAGCGGAGAAAGGTGGAATCGCAGCGAGCTCCTCGGCATGCGAGCGCGGACCGCACTGGCTCTTAATGACCTGGAGCTCGCGGAACGACTGATCGATCTTTCGTTTGCCGCGATGCGGGACGATGACGTTACGGCGCTTTCCGAGGCGAACTGCCACCTTGGGCTCATTCGTGCGGCCCAGGCCCGATACGACGAAGCCGAGGTCGCTCTTCGGCGGAGTTTGGAGGCGGTGAGCCACACCGAGTACAACGTGAACAAGATCGAATCCAGCCTGGTACTGGCGGCTTTTCTGGCTGAGCAAGGCCGAGTCGATGAAGCGGCGCAGCTTGTGGACCACAGCGACCATTGGTTGCAGCAGCGCCAGTGGCATCGCTGGGATCTGGAAATCACACGAATCCGCAGCCTGCTTGCAGCTACCCGACGTGAGACTTGACAAGACGGGTCGTCTAATTTAGTCTCGCGACAGGTTGGCAGCGACCAGGGAACGCATCCTCGGACAAGCCCGAGGCCTGCTCGCCGAAGGAGGTAGCCCGACGGTGGCCCAGCTCGCCGCGGCGGCTGGCGTTTCACGAGCCACCTTCTATCGCGCCTTCGAAACGCGCGAAGCGCTGCTCGAGGCGCTCGATCTTCAACCCGAGCATGGCGCTCGCGAGCGCATCCTCGAGGCCGCCCTGAGGCTGGTGGGTGCCCAGGGGCTGACCGCTCTGTCAATGGAAGACCTGGCCACCCAGGCTGACGTCTCCCGCGCCACGCTGTACCGCCTCTTTCCCGGCAAGGCGGCCTTGTTCACCAGCCTCGTCCACGAATACTCGCCGCTGGAACCCGTGAGCCACCTGCTCAGCACCAGGCACGGCGAGCCGCCCGAGGTCCTGATGCCCGAGATCGCCCGCACGGTGTATCGGACCCTCTACGGCGCGGGCGAGAGCCGCCTCGGAATGCTGCGTGCCATTTTCTTCGAGATCAACTCGCTCTCTCCCGACACCACAGAAGCTGCCCACGATGCGATCCGCTCGATGGTGGGCTCGCTTGCCATCTACCTGATGCAGCACATGCAGGGCGGCAGGCTTCGCCCGATGCATCCCCTGCTGGCGCTGCAGTCATTCGTCGGTCCGATCTTTTTCCACCTCATGACCAGGCCGCTGGCGGAACGACTCCTCGGCCTTGACATCGATGGCGAGCAGGCGGTGACGCTGCTGGCCGAAAGCTGGCTGCGGGCGATGCAGCGAGGAGAGGACGAGACAGATGAATGAGTCGTGGGCGGTCGACGTGGAGAACGTCTCCAAATCGTTCGGCGAGATCAAGGCGCTCGACGGCGTCACACTGCGCGTGCGGCAAGGTGAGATCTACGGCCTGCTCGGACCAAACGGCGCGGGCAAGACGACGCTCATCCGAACTTTCGTCGGCCTGGTGGAGCCCAGCGGCGGGACCGTTACGGTGCTCGGCCAGCGCATGCCGAACGTCGGCGTCCTGGGCAAAGTCGGATACATGACCCAGCAAGCCGCGCTGTATCCCGGGCTGTCGGTGGAGGAGAACGTGGGGTTCTTCGGCGCGATCAATGGCGCTGAACAGGGTGTGAAGGAGGCGCTCGAGCTTGTCGATCTTTACGACCGCCGCAGCTCAGTGGTCGCGACCCTGAGCGGAGGCATGCGCCAGCGCTGCTCTCTCGCATGCGCTCTGGTCCATAAACCGGAGCTCCTCCTCCTCGACGAGCCGACAGTTGGCGTCGATCCTCAACTGCGCGTCCAGTTCTGGGAAAGCTTCCGGCGCATGGCCGCCGCGGGTACAACGATCATCGTCTCGAGCCACGTCATGGACGAAGCGGAGCGCTGCCAGCGCCTCGGCCTTGTCCAGTTCGGCAGGCTGCTCGCGGAAGGTACGCCCACCGAGATTCGAACGCTGGGCGGGTCGCAGAACCTCGAGGAAGCGTTTCTCGCCCTGGCCGGTAGGAGGGCGTCATGAGCGGCCACCGCATTGGAGCGATCACCAGGCGGTTGCTGCAGCAGTTTCGCCGTGACCGTCGCACCCTGGCCCTTCTGTTCGTTGCGCCGATCGTCATCCTCGGGCTGCTTGGCTACCTGATGCGCGGCTCGGCGTCGGCACCCGCTGTGGGCATCGCCAACCAAGACCAGGGCCAGCTTGGAGCGACCATTGCGGCCGCGCTCGCCCGCTCGAGCGAGATCAGCACGACGGCCATCCAGGCCGCGGACGGCGACTCGAAGCTCAAGGACGGATCGCTGGCAGCGTACATCGTCTTTCCCCCGGACTTCAGCCAGCAGGCGCAAGCAGGCACGATCGCGCCCGAGGTCCATCTAGAAGGTTCGCAGCCGGGCACGACCGCGCCTGTGCTCCAGGCTTTGCAGCAGGCATTGATCACGCTGGCCGCGCAGGGATCCGTGCATGTTCAACCCCGCGTGACGTACCTCTACGGCGGTCCTGGTTTCGACACGCTCGACTACTTCGGCGCGGCATTCATCGGGCTGGTGGTCTTCTTCCTGGTGTTCGTCGTCACCATCGTGTCTTTCCTGAACGAAAGGTCGCAGGGCACGCTCGAGAGATTGATGGCGAGTCCCTTGAGACGGGGCGAGATCGTACTGGGTTACATGCTCGGGTTCACCGTTCTCGCGTTGATCCAGTCGGTGGAGGTGCTCGTGTTTTCACTCGCTGTGCTCAAGGTGCACAACGCCGGCAACGTCGCGCTCATCTTCGGCATCGAGGCATTGATGGCACTCGCCGCGGTCAACCTCGGCATCTTCCTGAGCATGTTCGCCCGAACCGAATTCCAGGCCGTGCAGTTCATTCCGTTGGTGCTCGTCCCGCAGATCCTGCTCTCGGGCATCCTTTTCCCTGTCGCGACGGAGCCGAAGCCGCTGCAGGTGGTTTCCGACGTGCTGCCCCTCACCTATGCGGTCAGCGGCCTGCGCGACGTGATGGTCAAGGGCGCCGACCTGACCTGGAGCTCCCTACAGCTCGATGCCGGCGTCGTGCTGGGCTTCGTCGTGCTGCTGATCGGCGCTGCGGTGGCGACCCTCCGCAGAAGGATTGCCTGAGTCCGTACGCTGGATAGGTGCTGCTTGTCTGCTCGAGCCGCTGCGGCGGCCGGTTGTTTCGCGCCTTGTTCGCAGAGGTCGACCTCGACTCTGGCGGTGCATACCAGGACCACCGTGTGACCCAGCCGGCCTACGTGTGCCTCAACTGTGGCGAGCCTGCGCTGGACCTCGCCGAGGTACCGGCGGACATTGCGGCAGAAGCCGAGGCCGACGCCAGCCCAACCACCACCGACATCCTCTGCCCCGTCTGCGAGACGCTGGTCCAGGTCGACGCGGGCATGGAATGTCCGAACTGCGGCGCGCCCCTCGAAGTGGCCTAGCTGCGCCGGGCTGGCGCAGGGCGCATTTTTTAAACCAGCGAAGCGGTACCGACCAGGATCCCGAGCATCAAGCGCGTCGCGGCGGCATCACGCTCGCGGATCGCCAACCGGAGGGCCCGCACTGCGCGCGGCGTGTCCAGGTCGTCGGACAGCGCCGCGCTGAACTCCTTGATCAGCGCCGGCGACGCCTGACCATCCGGGTCCCTCAGCACCGTGCGAGCCCGCTCGATCACGCGCGCGGCCCTGGCCAGGGCCGCCCAGTCGAAGTCCCAATCGCGCCGGTAGCGATGCGAGATCAGGTACAGGCGGACGGCAGCGGCGGGCGCACGCTGCAGGGCCTGGCTCACCTTGACCAGGTTGCCAAGAGACTTGCTCATCTTCCGGCCCTCGTACCGAACCATGCCGGTGTGCATCCACGCTCTGGCAAACGGGGCCTTGTGAGTCAGCGATTCGGATTGCGCCCGCTCCGACTCGTGGTGGCTGAATATAAGATCTCGGCCACCGCCGTGAATATCGATCTGCTCGCCGAGATATCGCATCGCCATCGCCGAGCATTCGATGTGCCAGCCGGGCCGTCCGGGTCCGAACTTGGACGGCCACGACGGCTCGTCTAGAGCAGAGCCTCTCCACAGCGGGAAGTCGAGCGCGTCACGTTTCGCGCCTGGACCGACCGTTCCGAGCAAACCCTCGTCACGCAGCTTCCGCAGCATCGATCGCCGCGTGCGATGCGACAATCGGCCGTAGCCCCGGTACCGGCTGGCGTCGAAGTACAGCGCGTCCGTGCGGTACGCATATCCCGACGCGTACAGCTTGGTGGCCGCGGTCTTGATGCGGGCGATCTCTTCGGAGACCTTGGGCATGAAGTCGGGCGCCCGCCACCCAAGGACCGTCATGTCGCGGATGTGAACTTTCGTTTCGAGATCGGCCAGCTCCCTCCAGTCAACCTCATCACGACGCGCACGTTCAAACAGAGGGTCGTCGACGTCGGTGACGTTCTGGACATACCGCACGCGCACTCCACTTGCCTCGACGAACCGCACGAGCACGTCGAACATCAAGAACGTGAAGGCGTGGCCCATGTGGCCCGAGTCGTACGGCGTGACACCGCACACGTAAAGAGTGAGCAGCCGCTTCTTGCCCTGGGTCTGCGGCGCGAGCCGGACCTTCCGCTCCGTCAGCGTGTCGCGGACACGCAAACGGACGGCGGGCTCAGTCACGACAGGCGGAGTCCGTGCCGCTAACTGCCGATGCGCGCGGCGACGGAGGCGTCGGCGCGCAGAGCCTCAACCCGATCGGTGATTTCCCAGGGCACGCCGAGGTCGTCCCGCCCGAAGTGTCCGTAGGCGGCCGTTGGCCGGTAGATCGGCCGCATCAAATTCATGTTCGCGATGATCGCCCCGGGGCGGAGGTCGAAGTGGCGCCGGATCAGCTCGTTCATCTCCTCTTCGGAGACCGTGCCAGTGCCAAACGTCTCGACTCCGATGGAGGTCGGATGGGCGCGGCCGATGGCGTACGAGACCTGAACCTCACATCGCTCCGCGAGTCCGGCCGCCACGAGGTTCTTGGCCACGTGCCGCGCCGCGTACGCCGCAGAGCGGTCGACCTTGCTGGGATCCTTGCCGCTGAAGGCGCCTCCCCCGTGTCGGGCGATACCGCCGTACGTGTCGACGATGATCTTGCGGCCAGTCAGGCCAGCGTCCGCCGCCGGACCACCAAGGAGGAAGTGACCGCTCGGATTCACCATGATCTTGGTCTGGTTGTCGATGACCATTCCTTTGAGGACGGGGTCGACGACCAGGGCTCGCACGCCTTCGATCAGGTCCTTCTGTGTCACAGACCCTGCGTGATGAGTCGACACGACGATGGCTTCGATTCTCTTCGGGCGCCCTCGCTCGTACTCGACGGTCACCTGCGTCTTGCCGTCCGGCCGGAGGAATGGAAGCGAACCGTCCTTGCGGGTCTGGGCGAGCCGTCGCGCCAATCGGTGAGCGAGCGAGATGGTCAGCGGCATGAGCTCGGGGGTCTCGCGGCACGCAAAGCCGATCATCATCCCCTGGTCGCCCGCACCCTGAAGCTCGAATGGATCGTCAGCGAGGCTGCCTTCTCGCTCCTCGAGCGAGTGGTCAACTCCGGCGGCAATGTCCGGTGACTGCTCTTTGAGATAAACCTGGATCAGCGCGTGATCGGCGTCAAAGCCGATCTCTTCGTTGTTGTAGCCGATCTCGCCGATCGTGTCGCGGATGGTGCGCTGGATGTCGAGCTCGGCGTGCGTCGTCACCTCACCGATCACCACGCACAGGCCTTTGGTGATCGCCGTCTCGCAAGCGACTCGAGCGTGCGGGTCCTGGGCGAGCATGCCGTCGAGCACGGCATCGGACACCTGGTCGCAGACTTTGTCCGGGTGCCCTTCGGTGACCGATTCAGAAGTCAGCAGGAACGACATGGATTCGCTGAAGGAAGTTGTCACAACGGCAGCCAATCATACCCGCGGAGACTGTTCAGACCTAAGGGACAGATGCTACTGAACGGTGGGTCAGATCGACCCTACACCCACCGTCATGAGCCGTTGCGCTGCCGGCTGTCCTCAGGCTGCTGACCCAGGAGCTGGGCCTGCAGCGCGAAGATGTCGTCGAGAACGCGGTCGATCCGCCGACCTTCGAGGCGGTGGTCGGCGATGACCCCAGCATGCTCGAGATGGCTCCGCAGGGCTGTGCCGAGCGGTCCATCGATGCGCGTCTGTCCTCTCACCTGGGCCTCCTCGAGCAGCTGGAGGCAACGGTCGAGCGCAAGCTGTTTAGATCTTTGGCTGCTGAGGGTCATGTCAGGCCGTGCCGAGCACCTCGACCCGCCCGGCGTCTGTGACCCTCACGTGGACCGTGTTCAAAGCAGGCAGCGGATACGTCGGGTCCGTCGACTTACCGTCAGGCGTGAACGAAGCAGGGTGGCAGGGGCAGTCCAGCACGCTGGTGCCGCGGTTCCACCACAGCTCGCAGGGCAGGTGCGAGCAGATGGACGACACCGCGTTCACCGTGTCCCCGCGGCGGAACAGAAATGCACCCACGCTACCGGCCGTGACCCGTTTGCCCTGGCCTTCGATCAGGTCCGTCAGCGCCGCAACGTCGACCCACCGGCCGGGGATCGGGTTGACCGGTTCGCCGCCAAGACGCCGCGCAGTGATTGGCGCCGGTTCCATAGCCCTGCCGAGCAGGCCACCGGTGACCGCGCCCGCTGCGACGCCGAACCCGGCGACCAGGGCAGCGCGTCGGGTCAGCCAGTGCTCATTCGGCGCCGCTTCGAGAGCCTGTTCCAGCCGCTTGCGGAAGGCCGGGTTCATGCGCTGTGTGCCCTGCCGGGCGGCGATCAGGCGAGCTGCTGCAGTGATCGCCGCCTTCTCTTCAGCGTCTCCGCCGCGCAGCTTCAACCGGCGCCCGCGCAGGAGGTCGGAAACGATCTTGTCGACGCGATTCTCTGGCTTGTTCATTCCGAAACCTGAACCTTGGCAGCCGCTCGTAACGCGCGCAGCTGCATAACCTTGACGGCCCCAACGGTCGAGTTCATCTCTGCGGCCACTTCCTTCAGTGAATACCCGTGGAGGAAACGGAGCTCGAGCACGCGGCGGTAGTTGTCTGAGAGCTCGGCCAGTATTCGGTTCACCGTGTCGACCCGCTCCTCATTCGGCGCCACCTGGGGAACCGCCAGGACCAGGTCCTCGTGGAGCTCAGCCTCGGACAGGCCGAGCCGCGTGCTCCAGAAGCCGCCAAGCACCGAACGGGCGGTGGCGAAAAGGTACCCGCGGATGGCGCTCGCCGGGGCCCCCTGGCGCAGCCGCGGGATCGCCTTCAGGGCGACCTGCTGCGTCAGGTCCTCCGCGTCAGCACGGTTGCCGACCCGCGCGTAGATGAACGCATAAACGATCTCGAGCTCTCCCAGCGCGATATCGGTGGCTCGCGCCTCCACCGGAAGCTGGAGCACATCTCCTGGCTCGTCTGATCCGGCCGCATGCTCGTCAGGTGGTCCGCTGCTCAAGTCCGGTCAGTGCGGGCGGCGGCCCACAGCCTGTCGACGCAATCGTGGACCCACACCGCTTTGAGCATTACCGCTGCAGGTTACGAGAGCCATCGCGCGTTGCAGCTGCCATTGAGCACGAAGTAGGGCCGGGGCGTTCTCCCCGGCCCTGGTTGACCTATGCCCGGCGCGGAAGCGGCGAACCGCGCCGCCGCCAGAGGAGGTAGCCAAGCCCGAGCAAGATGACGATCGGGCCGATCGCGCCGAGGCCGGAGATGATGTAGTTGATCGTCGTCACGAAGTTGTGCGCGGCGTCCGTCAGGGCTGAAGCGAAGCCCCAGCTGTCGACGGGCGCGGCCTGGGCCGGCGCGCCGGCCTCGGTGATGTTCACAGAGACGGTGCTGTACGTGGTGTTGTGGTCGATGTACGAGATCTGCCCCTTGAGCTGCTCGATCTGCTGAGTGATCTGGCCGAGCTGGGTCTGGACCGCGATGATGTCCGCGACCGACTGGGCCCTGCCGAGGAGCGCCAACATGGCGTTTCGCTGGGCTTCTTCGTTGGCCAGGCGCGCCTGCAGGTCGACGTACTGGGCGCTGACGTCGTTGCCGCTGATGTGCTCGTTTTGAACTTTGCCGAGCTTGGTGAGCTGGTCGATGGTTTCATCGAACTTGGCGGCCGGGACCATGAAAGTGATAACGCCGCTGCGGATCTGGTCGTTGGGGTTCGCCGGGCTCGCCTGCGCGTCGGTGCCGGCGATGAAGCCCTGCTCGAGCAGGACCAGCGCGCGAACAGAAGCCAGCTTGGAGTCGAAAGATCCAGAGCTGACGTCGATGGTCAGTTGCGCCTGGCGGATGACCTGCGGTCCCTGGATCGCTGGAGCCCCGTTGATGATTGGTGGGTTGGCGGTGTCGCCTGGCTGGCCAATGCTCTTGGTTGGCGCGCCTGACGAACCATTCGACAGACCCGTCCCAGAGTACTTGGCGGTCGTGGAGCCTCCGCTCGAGCTGGCGGCTCCGCCGCAGGCGGCCGCCGCCACGAGGATGGCGATGATGACGACGACTTTCTTCATTCGACGGCCTCCTGATTGAATTTCCGGCTGCCTGACCAAACGCTGGATCGGACGGCGGGTAACATCTGCCACCGTGCTGCAGGTCAGGAATCTCGCCATCGACGTCGCCGCGCGCCGGGTGCTCACCGACGCGAGCTTCACCGTGGCCGCCGGAGACAAGGTCGGGTTGGTCGGCCGGAATGGTGCCGGCAAGACGAGCCTGCTCAAGGTCCTGGCCGGCGAGGACGACCCGGCCGCCGGCCTCGTCCTGAAGCAAGGCACGCTCGGCTACGTTCCGCAGAACCCGCGCCCACGAGCCGAAGCCTCGAAAACCGCGCTCGCCCACATCTTGTCCGGGCGCGGCCTGGATCGCGCCGCCGTGCGTCTTGCGGAGCTGCATGTCCAGCTCGAGCACGATCACTCGCCGGCCACCGTCGAGCGTTTCTCCGAGGCGGAGGAGCGCTACCGGCTCGACGGCGGGTACTCGTCAGAATCAGACGCCAGGCGAATCGTTACCGGCCTCGGGCTGCGAGCCGACCGGGTCGACCTACCGGTCAGCGTGCTATCGGGTGGTGAAGGGCGCCGTGTCGAGCTCGCCCGGGTGCTGTTCGCGGAAGCTGATCTGCTTCTGCTCGACGAGCCGACAAACCACCTCGACAGCGACGCCAAGACCTGGCTGATGGACTTCCTGCGCGACTACCGAGGCTCCGTGATCGTCGTCAGCCACGACCTGGTCCTCCTGGACGCTTCGATCACGCGCGTGCTGCACCTCGACGCCGGGCGGATGCGCGAGTATCGCGGCACCTACTCGCAGTACCAGAAGGCCAGGGTGCTCGAGGAGAAGCGGCTGACCTCACTGGCACAGAGGCAGGAATCGGAGATCAAGCGATTGAGCGTGCTCGCCGAGGTCATGCGGCGCCAGACCGAGAAGCGCGCGCGGACCGCGAAATCCATTTTCAAGCGAGTCGACCGCATGAAAGCGGTACAAATCGCTGCGCCCAAGCGCGAGCGAAAGGTGAAGGTCACGTTTCCGGAACCGCCGCACAGCGGCCGGGTTGTGCTGACCGCGACCGGCCTGAGCAAGGGTTACGGCGGCCCGCTCGTGTTTCGCGACGTGACGTTCGAGGTCGAGCGCGGGCAAAGGATCGTCATCATGGGCCTCAACGGCGCCGGCAAGACGAGCCTTCTGCGCATCCTCGCGGGCCAGAGCGAGCCGAACTCCGGCACCTTTCACCTGGGGCACGGCGTCTCGCTCGGCTACTACGCGCAGGAGCACGAGGGCATTCGCAAAGGCATGCCCGTGCTGGCGCACATGCGCGAGCAGTCGGATGCGGATGAAAGGGTGCTCCGGGCGCTCCTTGGGTCATTCAGCCTCACCGGCGACATCGCTCGGCAGGACGCCGGGACGCTGTCGGGCGGCGAGAAGACCAAGCTGGCGCTGGCCCAGCTCGTCGCGGGCAAGCACAACCTGCTGCTGCTCGACGAGCCGACCAACAACCTCGACCCGCCGTCGCGGACCGGCGTGGCTCGCGCGCTGGCCGAGTGGCCTGGGACGATGGTGATCGTCAGCCACGACCCCGAGTTCGTGGAGGCCCTCAAACCGCAGCGGGTTCTGTTCATGCCCGAAGGCCGAGTCGACTACTGGGAAGAAGACCTACTGGACGTGGTGTCATTGGCCTAGGGACTGGGAAAAGGGAGTGGGGATTGGGCTGGGTTGCATTTAAGAAGGGGGCTGGCAGTCCCCTCTCCCGCGATAGCGGGAGAGGGCTACGGTGAGGGGCGCTCAAAGAAGTAATTTGTTCGGCGTTTTTGGTGTTAACGTATTGACCTCCGAACATTTGTTTGGTAGCATTGCAGCATGTCGGGGCAAGGGGAAGTCTGCCTGGATGATGTCGAGGCAATAGTCCGCGCCTTTCTCGCACGAGATCAGCGCGGAGGCGTCGACATGAAGCGCTACCGAGGGATCATTGACGCCCTCGACGGTGACTTCGCCTCTGAGGCTCGTGATGCACAAAAGAGTGGAGCGCATCTGGTTGGCGGCAACATCACCGCCGCCTCGTGGATCGCCAGGACCTGCGACATGTCGATTAACTCGGCCGCTGACCGGCTCTGTGTCGGCGAGCAGTTGGAGTCGCTGCCCAAGGTGGCGGCTGCTCTCGCTGCAGGCGAGGTTGGCTACCAG
>DASYVJ010000048.1:0-7505 GCA_035937155.1 Candidatus Dormiibacterota bacterium
GCGAGGTACCTATCCGTGAGCAGGCCCTGGGCGAGAGGGGAGAAGACGATGCAGCCGATCCCCTCGTCCTTTAATACGTCGAGCAGCTCCGGCTCGATCCACCGGTTGAGCATCGAGTACGACGGCTGGTGGATGAGCAGCGGCGTCCCCAGCCGGCGAAGGATCGCGGCCGCCTCGCGCGTGCGCTCTGCTGAATAAGACGAGATGCCAGCGTAAAGGGCCTTGCCCTGGCGGACCGCGGTGTCCAGGGCGCCCATCGTCTCCTCCAGCGGAGTCTCGGGGTCGAAGCGATGCGAATAGAAAATGTCGACGTAGTCCAGGCCCATCCGCTTCAGGCTCTGGTCCAGGCTGGCCAGCACGTACTTGCGTGAGCCCCACTCGCCGTACGGGCCAGGCCACATGTCGTATCCAGCCTTGGTCGAGATGACGAGCTCGTCTCGGTGACCTGCCAGGTCGGCCCTCAGGATGCGGCCGAAGTTTTCCTCCGCCGACCCGTATGGCGGCCCGTAGTTGTTGGCCAGGTCGATATGCGTGATCCCAAGGTCGAACGCCCGGCGCACGATCGCGCGCTGGCGTTCAACCGGCGCGTCGCCACCGAAGTTCTGCCACAGGCCCAGCGAGATCGCGGGCAGCTTGAGGCCGCTGCGCCCAGTGCGGCGGTACTGCATGTTCGTGTAGCGGTCGCTCATTTACCCCTCCGGGTTGTTGTATGGACTCGCGTTGAAGGCCTCGAGCCGACTGTAGATGGAGCGTATCTGCTCCAGCCTCGCCACATCGCGCTCCATTGGTTCAAGCACGAGCCCGGCACGCGTGTTCCAACGCTCGACGAAAGCGTCGAAAGATTCGCCGGTGAACACGACCGCGGCCTGGATTGCGGCCCCTAAAGCCACAAGCTCCTTTGCCTCGGGAACAATGACCGCTCTGCCGGACAGCCGGCGGACCGTCCGCTGCCACGCCGCGCCCTGCGCTCCCCCTCCGATCAGGATGATCGGGGCCTCCGGATCAAGACGTCCGGAGTTGACCTCCAGCGCCGCCATCGCTTCGATCAGCGACCACGCCGCGCCCTCATACGCCGCGAGCAGGATCTCCCGGGGCGATGTGTCATGGCGCAGGCCGACAATCGATCCCGCAGAGTCGGGCAGGTTCGGCGTTCGTTCGCCGTCCAGATACGGAAGGACGACCGCGCGGGCTGAAGCCGCCACGTCTTCCCGGTCAAGCGACATCCAGGCCGCGACCCGATCCACCGCCAGCGTGCAGTTGAGTGTGCACGCCAGGGGGAGGAACTGTCCGGTGGCATCCGCCATGCCGACCACTACGCCGGACAGGTCCGCCGAGCGTCTCGAGGACTTTGTGTAGACCGTCCCGGACGTGCCGAGGCTCATCGCCGGCTCGCCCATCCGCAGGCCGATGGCCAGCGCGGCGGCGGGATTGTCTCCTGTCCCGGGACCAACGGTCACGTCGCTTGACAGTCCCAGCTGTTGCGCGGCTTCAGCGCGGAGCTTTCCCGCCGCCTCGGCCGGCTTCAGCACACGAGGCAGCGATTCCTGCGCAAGCTGCACGAGGGCGTTGTCGAGCACTTCCGGCGCGTAGGCTTCCGTCGCGGTTGACCACCAGCCGGTTCCAGATACATCGCCTCGATCGGTGACGGCATTACCGGTGAGGCGCTCCGTCAGCCAGTCGTGCGGAAGCCG
Organism: Candidatus Dormiibacterota bacterium; assembly: GCA_035937155.1. Lineage (GTDB taxonomy): Bacteria > Chloroflexota > Dormibacteria > Dormibacterales > Dormibacteraceae > Palsa-870. The sequence continues at coordinate 1,692 of DASYVJ010000048.1, forward strand.
AACTCCCGCGACTCGCTTGACGATTTCGGGTTCCATCCGGCGGAGCCAGGCCCACGACGTCACGGTGAAGGCCGCGAGGGGCAGGCTTCCGATGAGCTCAGCCGTGCGTGCCGGCCCGCCCAGGGCCTCGATGATGGCTAACGAATCCGGGGCGGATCTCACGTCGTTCCAAAGAATTGCCCGTCGGAGCGGGCGGCCGTCCTTGTCGATCACAACCAGTCCGTGCTGTTGGGCGCCGACGGAGATGGCGGCGATCTCTTCCTTGCATCCCGTCTGGTCGAGCGCGGCTGCGAGCGCGTTCCACCACTCTTCCGGGTCTGTCTCGCGAGCGCCGTCCCGGCCAGAAACCGAATGCTCTGCTCGGCCAGATCCAACGATCTCCCCGCTCTCGACGTCGACCACCAGGACCTTCGTGCCCTGGGTCGAGCAGTCGACCCCGCAGACCAACTGTCTAGCCGGGCGCGACCTGGACCTTGAGGCCGCTTCCCGCGAGGAAGGTGTCGATTGCGCTTTGGTATTCATCAAGCGGGAACCGATTCGTAATCATGGCATCGCAATCGATCACGCCCTTGGCGAGCAACGACAGGGCGCGCTCAAAGCTGTGCAGCACGGCCATCGAGCCGATGATCTTGATCTCGTCGTTGTAAACCCTGAAGGGGGAGAAGGTGGCGGTCGCGTCGGCGTTCGCCACGCCGAACATCAGGAAGGTCCCGCCCCGGGCCACCCTTTTCAGTCCATCTTCGATGGCAGGCACCACGCCGGTCGCGTCGATGACGACGTCCCAGCCCTGTGGCCTGTCGAGCTCGTCGGCCGAAACCGCAACCCGGTCGGCAGCCAACCGCTTCGCCAGCGCGTGGCGCTTGGGGTTTCGCTCGACCATGTCCAGCTGAGTGGCGCCGGAGTGTTTTGCAAGCTGCGCCAGTAGGAGGCCCATGGTGCCGGCCCCATAGATGAGATAGTCGCCCGCCACCTCGAGATCCACCTGGTCAAGCCCGTGGACGGCACACGACAGAGGCTCGACCAGGGCGCCCCAGTGGCGCGGCAGGTCGGACGGCAGCCGGAACGCGTTTGCCGACGGGACTGCGACGAACTCGGCGGATGCGCCGTTAGCCCAGCCGACACCGATCGCGTTCCAGCTCTCACAGAGATTGAACTTGCCCGCCCGGCACTGGCGGCATTTGCCGCAGAACAGCGACGGATCAACCGCCACAAAGTCACCCACCTTCACGTTGCGCACACCTTTCGCGACCGCAACCACTTCGCCGCAGAACTCGTGGCCCGGAACGATCGGGTAACGGGTCGGTGCGAACTCGCCGTGGAGGACGTGAATGTCCGTGCCGCAGATGCCGCAAGCCTCGACCTTGATCACCGCCTCGCCGGCGCCAGGGGTCGGATCTTCGATGCGACTCACCGACATGCTGTTCGGCTTTTCGATGACCACCGCTTTCATTTGACTGCTCCCATCGTCAGACCGCGGATCAGCTGCTTCTGCGCGATCCAGCCCGCCAGCAGAACCGGGAGGCTGGCCAGCGTGGCAGCGGCTGCAAGCTTCGCGTAAAACAGGCCGCGGCCGCTGATGAAGCCGACCAGGAAGATCGGCGCCGTGGCAGCGGCTGACGACGTGAAGTTGACCGCGTAGAAGAACTCGTTCCAGCTGAAGATCAGGCAGATCAAGGACGTCGCCGCGATTCCAGGCGCAATCAGCGGCACCACAATGCGCAGGATTTCAGTTGCAAATGACGCGCCGTCCACACGCGCCGCCTCGAACAGCTCGGGTGGGATCTCGAGGAGGAACGAGCGCAGCAGCCACACGCCGAGAGGCAGGTTGATCGTGGTGTAGATGAGGCCCAGGGCAAAGATGTTGTCCAGCAGCTGCAGGTCACGAGCCAGCAAGTAGAGCGGTACGAGGCTCGCGGCGAAGGGCAGGAATCGAGTCGAGATGAAGAAGAAAAGCACGTCCTGCGTCCGCTTGACCGGCCTGATGGCCAGTGCGTAAGCGGCGGGCAGGCCGAGGACTAAGACCAAAAACGTCGACCCGATGCTGGCGATTGCCGAGTTGATGAAGAACGGCGGGAAGTCACCAGACAGCACCGTCTGGAATTCCTCCAGGGTAGGTACGAAAAAGATCGTCGGCGGTGAGCTGGCAGCCTGCGGTTCAGTCTTGAGCGCCTCCAGCCACATCCACAGGACGGGGAAGAAGAAGACGAACACCACCAACCAACCGACGACCGTCCACAAGACTTTCGAAGTCGGAAAGTGGCGGCGGGTCACCACTTTGGCGCTCATCGTCTGGCCTCCACCTGAAAGATGGAGAACAGTGTGCGCAGCGCAAATGTCGCAACGATGGTGGTCAGGACTACCGCGACCACTCCAATCGCGGATGCCTGCCCGATGCTGAAACCCTGAAAGGCAACGAGATAGAGCAAGAACGGGATGTTGGTCGTGTCTTCACCTGGACCGCCATAGGTCAGCATGTAGATCGAGTCAAAGGTCTGCACGACGAACAGCGATCCAAGCAGCGCACCCAGCTCCAGGAAGGGCCGGACCAGGGGCAGGGTGATACGACGAAAAGCCTGAAATGCGGTCGCTCCATCGACGCGGGCCGCCTCCAGGACCTCGGGGTTCTGCGACTGGAGGCCGGCGAGGATGATCAGCATCATGAAGGGCGTCCAACGCCAGACCTCCACCGTCACCACCGTCGCCATTGGAAAACGGTTCACCCAGTCCACCCGGCCAAGACCAAATGGGGTCAACAGATTAGGCAGGAGCCCGAACAACGGATTGAGGAGCGTGTCCTTCCAGATCAGAGCGCCGGCCGTCGGCATGATCAGAAACGGCGCGATCATCAGCGTCCGCATGAGACCCTTGCCGAAGACCTCAGAGTTCAGCAGCGCGGCAATCGCCAGGCCGAGGACGACCGAGATCGCGATGACAGCAAGCGTCAGCACCACAGTGTTCAGCACCGCGGTCCTGATGCTCTCGTCGGTCAGGAGCCTCGCATAGTTGTCGAGCCCGGCGAACTTGAAGCTGCCCGGCTTGAGGAGGTTCCAGGAGAAGAAGCTGTAGTAGATCGTCAGCAGAAACGGGATCTGAGTGATGAGGATCACGTAGACGAGGGCCGGCAGCAGAGGCAGTCGCCTCAGCCACCCATCCCGGCGGGCAGCGGAGGCGGCGGTTGGTACCCGCACGCCTCCGCTGCTAGAGACCGAGCTCATTCGAAGAGGTTACTTCTGATAGACCTTGCCGACGGCCGTCGCAAGTACTTGCGCTTTCGCCAGTGCTTGATCAACTGTTTGACCGCCCGCGATCACCTTGGCGAACTCTTGAGAAACCTGGTCGCCAAGCTGTTGAAACTCATCGATGTCGACGTACTGGACGCCGATGTAAGGCACTGGATCCACAGTCGGGTGAGCAACGTCTGCGTGTGCGATTGAATCAAGGGTGACCTGCGCGAAAGCGCCGGCCGCCGCCTGGTACTCGGGGATCGCATAGGTCGAAGTGCGCGTTCCTGGCGATACACGGGCCCAACCCAATTTGGTCCCGACCAGCTTGGCATAGTCCTTGTTTGTGGCCCAGTCCGCGAAGGTCCACGCGGCGTCCTTCTTCTTGCTGCTGGAAGGCATACCGAGCGACCAAGCCCACAACCAACCCGACCAGTCCTTGACCTTGGTGGGAGCGTAGGCGTAGCCCGAGTTCTTCGCCGCGTCGCCCGTGAAGAAGCTCGCTGCCACGGTGGCGTCGTACCACATCGCGACCTTGCCGCTGTTGTAAGCGTTGAGGCACTCGGTGAATCCGGCGTTGCCGGCTCCAGGCTCCCCAGCGTTCTTAAGCAGGTTCACGTAGAAGGTCACCGCCGCCTTCCACTGCGGCGAGTTCAGCTGAGCATTCCAGCTCTGGTCAAACCAGCGCCCGCCGAACGTGTTGACGACCGTGTCCAGCGGTGCGAGCTGCTCGCCCCAACCGGGGAGGCCGCGCAAGCAGATTCCGCTGACCGTCGAACTGTTGACTTTCTGGGCGGCAGCCGCCACCTGGTCCCAGGTCGGGTGATCGGGCATCGTCACGCCCGCGGCCGACAGCATGTCTTTGCGGTACATGAGCATGGAAGACTCGCCGTAGAACGGCACTGCGTAGAGATTGTTGTTATAGCTGAGGGCCCCTTTGATTCCGGGGATCAGGTCGTCGGGCGCGTAGGACGAATCCTTCGCGATGTAGGGGGCGAGATTCTCGATCCATCCCTTCTTGGCCCACAGTGGCACCTCGTACGTGCCAATCGTGAAGAGGTCGTAGCGCCCGCTGTTCGCCGCCACGTCCTGGGTCACCTGCTGTCGGAGCTGGTCCTCGGGCAGGGTCACGATGTTGACCTTGATGGTCGGGTGCGCGGTCTGGAAGTCGCCGACGAGCTTCTTCAGGTCCGCCATCGATGGGTTGTCGACCGCGGCAAGCGTGATCGTGGTCGTCCCTGCGGCTCCTCCGCCGCCTCCCGCTCCAGAACATGCGCCGGCGACCAGCGCGACCACGAGCCCCGCGATCGCGAGCCCTAGGCGTCGGTCATGTGATCGAAGTCTTCCACCGCTCATGCAGAGTCACCCCTCTTTTTCTAAAGTAGCCCAGTGGCAGCCGCCAGTGACAACGTTGTCAAATGACAACGTTGTCTGTTCTATCACAGATCCGTTTAGACTGCAACTGGAGAATTGGTTGGTGCTCACGGGGGCGCAGCCCCTTTCTGCGTGGGAGACTAACGTTGACAGCTGATTCGGCCGGCGGCTCCAGGCCAACCATGCGGGAGGTCGCGGCGCTGGCCAAGGTCAGCATCAAGACCGTTTCCCGGGTCGTGAACGGCGAATCCGGAGTCTCGCCCAGCCTGGCCAAGCGGGTGCTGGCGGCCTCTGAGCGGCTGAATTACCGGCACAACCTGACGGCCAGCAGCCTTCGCAGGTCCGACGGCAGGAGCGCCACGATCGGCCTCGTCCTGGAAGACGTCGCCAACCCGTTCTCCTCGGCGCTTCACCGATCCATTGAGGACGTGGCCGTTGAGCGAGGCGTGCTCGTCCTCGCTGGCAGCTCAGACGAGGATGGAGATCGGGAGCGGAAGCTGGTGTCTGCCTTTGCCTCCAGGCGGGTTGATGGGTTGATCATCCAGCCTTCGAGCCTCGATCACAGCTACCTGCTCTCCGAACGACGGGCGGGCACGGCAATCGTCTTTGTCGACCGCCAGCCGGCGTTTTTCGACGCAGACACCGTGCTGACCGACAACGCTGCGGGCGTCCGGCGTGGGGTCCGGCACCTGGTCGAGCAGGGCCATCGCCGCATCGGCTATCTCGGTGACCTCCACACGATTGATACGGCTGCGGAACGCCATCGAGGTTATGTGGAAGAGCTCGACCATCAAGGCATCGAGGTCGAAGAACGGCTGGTGCGACTCGACTTGCGCGGCATCGATATTGCGGAGGCGGCGGCTACCGAGATGCTCGCCCGCTCGCAGGCACCGACGGCACTCTTTGCCGGGCAGAACCTGGTCACCATCGGCGCCTTCCGCGCGCTTCGCCGTCTGGGCCTTCACCGAACTGTTGCTTTGATCGGCTTTGATGACATCTTGCTCGCCGATTTGTTGGAGCCCGGCATCACGGTCATCGCGCAGGATCCGGCGGCAATCGGGCGCATGGCCGCGCAGGTCCTGTTCCGCCGGCTCGATGGCGACCGGTCGCCGATGCAGCACCACATCGTTGTGACCCGAATGATCACCAGGGGCTCTGGCGAGATCCTTCCGTGATCGTTGTTTGTGGTGAGGCGTTGATCGACCGGATCCACAACGAA
>DASYVJ010000049.1:0-6552 GCA_035937155.1 Candidatus Dormiibacterota bacterium
CTCACTACCTGCGCAAGCGAGCCCAGGGCAAGAGCGCTATGAACGCCATCGGTCACTGCATGTCCAAGGCCTTGTCCATCGTCTGGGGCGTCTGGCGTTCAGGCCTGGACTTCGACCCAACCCTCGGAGGTCCCAGGGCTTGACAAGACCCTATGGGTTCTAGGGTGGGGGGCGACCCGAGCCCGCAGTTTCGTCAGAAAGTAAATTTCCAGGTGTTCAGCCGCTTGGACATCTGGGCCTCGAGGTCCAGGTTCCCCTGGCCGGAATGCAGGGACATGATCACCACGTGATGTGGCGTGAGTGCGATCCGGCGGCCGTCGGCCAGCTTGATCGCCTCAACAGCGTTGCCCCAGGCGATCGCGTCACCCTTCTGCGCCAGCCCCGGGTTGGCCGCCGCCCAGTCGGCGATGCTCGCTGAGCTGTCCCGCAGGTAGGTCGAGATGATCATGAAGGCGAACAGCCCGGCGTTGGGGGAGCACACGGGTCGAGCTGACGCCCCCGACGGGCTCGTGCAAGGGATGTCCGTGATGTCAAAGGTGAGGTCGAGACCCGGCGGGCTCTGGCTGCTCTGCGACCTCTCGTTGTACCTCCAGGTGCCCGGGTAGCAGAACCCCCAGCCGGCCTGGAGGTCCTCGAAGCCATGGTCCGCCGATGCACACTTGAAGTCGCTTCCGATCTGCGCTACGCTCGGCACCGGTCGCGTTGTAGGTCCGGACTGGCAACCGGCCAGCGCGGCCAGGGTGACCAAGGCAGCAAGCGTTTTCAGGGGGGACCGGAGCGGGGAGCGCATCAGGCGACATATTGTGCGCGACCGGGTATGCGCACCGGTACACGCGTTCTGTCTGACGAATCCGAACGTCGCATGATCGACAAGTCACTTTGGAGGGGGTCTGTCATGGCTGTTCGCAAGCGACCCGACAACGCTCCGGAGCAACGGCTCGAGGCCGATCGGCGGCAGCTCGAGCTCCTGGCCGCGCAGTGCGGCGAAGAAGCCGGGCTTCACCGGCCGCTGAACGATGTCACCGGCGGGGTGATCACCGGCATTCCAGAAGACACCGACCTGGCCCAGGCGCTCTCCGACCGCGAGACGACCGACATCCTGGTTCACCTGCTCGACCAGAACCGTGAGCAGGTGGAGCGTGCCCTGGAGCGCTGGCACCAGGGCGCCTATGGGATCTGCGAGGGCTGTGCCCGGAAGATCCCGGCGGAACGGCTGCAGTTCCAGCCGGCGGCCACGCGCTGCGTCGAGTGCCAGGGCCAGTGGGACCGGCTCAACGGACGAACCGCCTAGGGGCTCGCCGAACGTTGAGGCGCTGAACGAGCTCCTGCAGAGTCAGGAGTTCACGCGCCGCTACGGCTTCCGCGTACTGGCCGCGGACGCCGGCACCTGCGAGATGCTGGTGCCCTACCTTGCCGAGAATGACCGGCCCGGCGGGATCGTCAGCGGCCAGGTGTACATGCACGCCGCCGACGTCGCTTTCTGGCTGGCCGTCAAGACCTTACTCGGCGTGACCGAGGAGTACGTCACCAGCTCGATGACCACCGCCTTCCTCGGCAGTGCCCGCGGACATGAGTTCACATGCCGCGCGCGTGTGATCAAGAGCGGGCGCCGGCTGATCTACGGAGAGGCCGAGTGCCGGGCCGGCGAGCGGACGCTCACGCACCACACGCTTACGTACGTAGGCGTCGGCTAGACGCGACGAGGCCGGCCGAGGAACCCCGCGGCGCCGAGCGCCACGCCGAGCACTACCATGACGCTGCCGATCCAGAACCACTCCATTTTGCCGCTCATGAAGCTGCCTGGAATGAAGCCGAGGCCTTGCCCGCCGAACACCGCCCCTACGAGCAGGATCAGCAACCCGACGACACCGACGCCAACTCTCATGGACTGGGGTACCAAGGCGGGTTACCCCACTCCGCCGTAGACCACCGATTTCTCTTCGGTGTACTGCAGGAAGGCCTCTACCCCGTGCTCCTTGCCGAAGCCGGACTGCTTCGTGCCGCCGAAGGGGAGCTCGTCGTGCGCGATCTGCAGAGCGTTGACCCAGGTGTATCCGGCCTCGAGCTCCTGGACCGCCCGATAAGCGGCGGGCATGCTGGCCGTCCAGATCGAGGAGCCGAGCCCGTATTGCGAATCGTTGGCCAACCGCAGGCCCTCATCCAGGTCCTTGATCTTGCGCATCGGCAGGGCCGGTCCGAAGACTTCCTCTGTCCACATCCGGGCTCCGTCGGGGACGTTCTCGAGAATCGTCGGCTCGATGAACCATCCCTTGTCGTAGCTGTCGCCTTTCGGCCGGCCGCCGCCGAACACGACTCGTGCGCCGCGCTCGATCGCGTCTTTGATCTGCGCCTCGACCTCAGCGCGCTGCGTCTCGGTGTGCATGGGACCCATGCGGCTGTCCTTCTCGAGGCCGTTGCCGGGCTTCAACTTGGCGGCTCGCGCCACAAGCTTTTCCAGCAGCGCGTCGTAGATGCCCTCCTGGACGTATAGACGCTTCACCGCAAGACACGCCTGGCCGCAGTTGAAAAAGCGCCCAATCGAGATCGCCTTCGCAGCCCCTTCGAGATCGGCGTCGTCCAGCACGATGCAGGGATCGCTGCCGCCCAACTCGAGCGTGATCTTCTTCAGCTGCTCAGCGGCCTTCGCCATGACCCTCTTGCCCGTCGGCGTCGAACCCGTGAGCGCGATCTTGCGGATGAGAGGGTGCTTGACTATCGCCTCGCCGGTCGCCTGGCCGAGCACGACGTTCACAACGCCTTCGGGAAGGCCGCCCTCGATGAGAGCCTCGATGCACGCAAGGGTGGACAGTGGCGTCGTGCTGGCGGGCTTGAGCACGACGGTGTTGCCGGCGGCGATCGCAGGCGCCACCTTGTTCGCGGCGAGCGTCAGCGGAAAGTTCCACGGCACGATCGCGCCGCACACGCCGATCGGCTTGCGCACCACCAGGCCGTAGGTCGTCGTGTCAGGTAGTGCAACGTGCGCGCCGTGAATCTTGTCCGCCAGGTCGGCGAACCACGCTATGTTCTCGCCAAACCGCTGCGCTTCGATCCTGGACTCGAGGATCGTCTTGCCCTGCTCCTTGGTGAGGATGATCGCGATCTCTTCGACTTTCTGGAGCATGTGCTGAGCGGCCTTGTGCAGGATCTCCGCCCGTTTGTTGTTCGGGAGCTTCGACCAGGTGATAAACGCTTTTGCCGCCGCCTGCGCTGCCTTGTCGACGTCCGCCGGACCGCCGGCCGGGACCACGTCGACGACTTCGCCTGTGGCCGGGTTGCGAACCTCGTACGTCTTGCCGGACGCAGCCTTGGTCCTCTCGCCTTCGATGATCATCGTCGCCATTCGTGTGGCACCCCTCTTCGGTTGGATTTCGTCAATGGTTAGATTATCGGCGTCACTGGCAAGCGGAGGCGGAGGGCATTGGCGTGGGAGTGAATCTCGAGAAGGAAGGCGGCGTTGGAATCCTGGTCCTGGACCGACCGCCTGTTAACAGCTACGACTACGCGTTTCTGAGGTCCTTTGCTGGGGCGATCGACGACGCCCGGAGCGACGCCGACATCAATGCTGTCGTGGTCACGAGCGCCTCCGAGAAGTTCTTTTCCGCCGGTGCCGATGTGAGCGGTTTCGCGGCGGGCACGGCCCGCTCGCGGTTCATGACCGCACTGATGGCGCACGAAGCGTTCCGAAAGATGGAGAACACGCCGCTGGTCTTCATCGCTGCGATCGCGGGGCACTGTCTCGGCGGCGGCTTTGAGCTCGCGCTGGCGTGCGATCTCCGCTTTGCAGCCGAGGGGTCGTATCAGATCGGGCTGCCCGAGGTGAACCTGGGCTTGTTTCCGGGCTCGGGGGGAACTCAGCGGCTGCCCCGGCTCGTTGGGCTGTCGAAAGGCCTCGACCTGATCGCCAACGCCACGACCATGAATCCGGTGCAAGCCAAGGAGCTGGGGCTCGTGGACAGGCTGTTTCCCGACGCCGCGGCGTGCCGCGCAGGAGCCATCGAATATGCCGCCAAGCTGGCGGCCGGGCCGAGCGTCGCCATAGGGCACGCGAAGCTCGCGATCACGCAGGGCTACGGGGCGCCGCTGGACCTCGGGCTGGCGATCGAGCGTGAGGCGATCAGCCGCGTGTTCGTCTCAGCCGATGCTGATGAGGGGATCAAGGCGTTTGTCGAAAAGAGGAAGCCTGAATTCAAAGGTGAATAGTGGTAATCTGCGCCGCGCAGATCAAAGAGGGAGGTGACGTTCGAATGGCTGAGCTTGCAACGACCGTTTTCCGGCCGTCGGCCGCCTCCGGAGCGCGCTCCTAAAGAGACTCCGCGGGCGGACCGATACCGCCCGCGCGTTTTGTGTCTCGGAGGACGCTGAGTTGTCAATTCATTTCAGCACCCGGCTGGCCATGCTCGGCTGGGATTCCTACTTCGACGAAAAGTTCAAACGCTTCGCCATGGAGGAAGGCGCGCCCGCGCGGGTAATCGCCGACTACGGCTCGGAGTACCTGGTGCACGACGGCGTCAAGACGAGCCGCGCCGCTGTTGGACGGCACGTGCGGAACAACGGGTCCATCATGCCTGCCGTCGGCGACTGGGTTGCCGTGGTCAAGCGCGATCCGGTAGACGCGATACACGGCGTGGTCGAGCGGCGAACGCTTTTCTCACGCCACGGCGCCGGGGTCGAGACGCGGGAGCAGGTGCTGGCCGCGAACGTCGATGTTGCGTTTGTCGTGGCGGCCGCGACGGATGTGAATGCGCGAAGGATCGAGCGCTACCTCACCATCGCGTGGCAGAGCGGCGCGGTGCCGGTGGTCCTCCTCACGAAGGCGGACATCGCCGAGTCGCTTGATGAGCTGCGGGCCGCGCTCGAAGCCGTCGCGATGGGCACTCCTGTGGTGGTGACAAGCGCTGTCACTGGCGATGGCATTGATGAGATCGTGCGCGAGCTGCAGCCGGCGCGCACGGGCGTCCTGCTCGGACCCTCGGGGGCTGGGAAGTCGACGCTGATCAACCGGATCGTTGGCACCGACCTGATGCGCACGCGGCAGATCCATGCATCAGGTGAAGGGCGCCACATGACGAGCCACCGCCAGCTCGTGCAGCTGCCGCAGGGCGGAATGATCATCGATACGCCGGGACTGCGCGAGGCGCAGCTCTGGGAGGGCGAGGAGGCGCTCGGTGGTGTATTTGAGGACATCGAGGAGCTGGCGCTTCGTTGCAGGTTCGCCGATTGCGCGCACGCGACCGAACCGGGTTGCGCGATCAAGGCGGCGCTTGCGGACGGGAGTCTTGATGCGGGACGGTTTCAGAGCTATCGCAAGCTGCAACGAGAGTTGCGTGCGGTGGCGGCCAAGACCGATGCGCGCATCCGGTCGGAAGAGCGGAAGAAGTGGAAGCAGGTCTCCATGGCAGCCAAGGTCCGGACCCGACCGTGAGCAAACAAGGGGAAGGGCCTGGCTAGGGGGCCAGGCCCTTCTACGCGGAGTAGGAGTCGTGCTACTTGGTGCGGTGGTGGACGCCGTCCCAGAAGGGGACGTAGCCCTTCGAGATGCGGTCGATCACACGGTCCGCCTGGCCCTGAGTGATCACTTTGTGGTCGACGAGTGCCGCGAGGCGCGGCTTGACGCTGGCGATGAGCTTCGTTTCGAACTGCTCTTTGGTCATGCCTTTGTCTTTGGCTAGGTCGGCGACCTTCTGGCCCTTCTTCAGGTCTTCGCGGAGCGTCTTGGGCGCGATCCCGAGCACATCTGCTTCTGACTCGAAGACTGCCCGGGCGATGGCCCGGCGGTCACTGTGGAGGTCGGTGGCGGGCGCTTTGGTGGTCGCCGAGGGGGTTGGGTTGGGAGCTGGGCTGGCGGCTTGGGCCAGGCCACCTGCGAGGCCGAGGCTCAACATGGCCGCGGCGCCGGCTCCACTGACGGTTTTGACTGCGAAGGCTGCAAACGGGTTCATCGCACACACCTCTTCTTGATTCTTAGATCCCTCGTTGGGACGAGCATCAGGATGAAGTTGGCGTGTCAGAGGGTGATTGCGGCGCAGTCAGTCTTTTGTAAGGCGCGTGAGAAGGACTGGGAAGAGGGAGTTGGGTGTTGGCTTGGGTTGGATTCAACAAGGGGGCTGGCAGTCCCCTCTCCCGCGATAGCGGGAGAGGGAGAGGGTGAGGGCCGCCAGAGCAGTAATTTCTTCGGCCTTTTGGTGTTAACGTATTGACCGTCGAACATTTGTTTGGTAGACTTCCATTATGTCGGGGCAAGGGGAAGTCTGCCTGGATGATGTCGAAGCAATAGTCCGCGCTTTTCTCGCTCGAGAGCAGCGCGGCGGCGTCGATATGAAGCGGTATCGAGGGATCATTGACGCCCTCGACGGTGACTTTTCTTCTGAAGCTCGCGACGCCCAGAAGTCGGGAGCTCACCTGGTCGGAGGGAACATCACCGCCGCCTCGTGGATCGCCAGGACCTGCGACATGTCGATTAACTCGGCCGCTGACCGGCTCTGTGTCGGCGAGCAGTTGGAGTCGCTGCCCAAGGTGGCGGCTGCTCTCGCTGCAGGCGAGGTTGGCTACCAG
>DASYVJ010000050.1:0-2208 GCA_035937155.1 Candidatus Dormiibacterota bacterium
CGGAGGTCGGGCCGTTAACAGTTCGATGGCGCGCATCAAGATGGTCGAGGAGGCCGACGCCACAGGCCCGCTGGCCGAGATCTACGCGGCGTCCAAAGCGCGAAGCGCCGCCAAGGTCGTCCCCGACATCCTCCGCACGATGAGCCTGCGGCCGGATTTCCTGACCGCGATCGACGCGGCATCACGGATGCATTTCAGCGATGGCGCTCTCACGCGAGCGCAGCACGAGATGATCGCCTCGTACGTATCGGCTCTCAACCGCTGCAGGTATTGACTCAGCTCCCACGCGTGGTTCCTGCAGTTGCAGGGCAAAGAGTTCGAGGGAGTGGCGGACGCGCTCCGCGACGGCGACCTCGACGCGGCCGGCCTGGATCCGCCGGAACGCTTGCTGCTGGATTTCACGGGCACCATAGCCCGGGCCGCCTACCGCGTGACCGACGAGCAGGTGCAGGGCCTTCGCGAGGTGGGGTGGAGCGATGAGCAGATCGCCGAGGCCGCGTATGTGGCCGCGCTGTTCAGCCTGTTCGTCCGGCTGGCCGACACGTTCGGCATCGAGCCGCCGGCCGTCTACGAACCGAAAGGCATTCCGCGAGCGGTCAGCCGGGAGTAAATCGGTTCCCTCGGCCCTCACCCTAACCCTGCGCGCGGAGCGGCGATAAGGATGGGACCTACTGATTGCTCCCGCTTTGCGGGAGAGGGGATCGGCCCTCTGCTTAGGGGGCGGCTGCAAGGTCGGTGTAGTCGTTGATGATGGGATTGCTGGCACTGGTTGCGTGGTTGTCCTGCAGCCCCCAGCTCTTCGCATACACCGAGCTCGTCTGCGAGACCACCTTGCCGGAGGCGTCCCTTGTGGTGAGGGTAGCCGTTCCGTGCAGGCTGACCCCGACCAACCGGGCGGCCTGGCTGCTGAACTTGGGCAAGTAAAGCCGCAGGCTGACCTGGTCGAACGTGTAGGTTTTCTTGACGATCTTCCCGGCTGCGATGTCCTGGTTGATTACGTCAACGAATTCGGTGAGCCCGTCGCCGATAGCTCCGCTCTCCGCCAGTTTCAAGTCATGGGCGCGGCGCGCCTCCGACTCGATGACGAGGTCGAGCACCATGTCATGCGCCATCTTGGTCGCGACCTGCGGGGTGATGGACGGATCGAACGCGGACACGTTCGAAGCGATGCTGACCGAAGGTATGGACGGGAGGATCCATATATGCGCCGTCGCCGCGACCGGTGCCAGATCCCCCGAAGTGGGCAGGGCAGTGCCCGCCGTGCTCGAGACCCAGCCTCCGATGGCAGGCCCGCTGCCGACCGTAAGCGTGAGCGCCGGCGTCGAGCCGTCCGCGAGCCCGGCGGCCGGCTGCGGACCGTGGGTCGACAGGTCGGCGGCGACGGGTACGCATCCCACGAAGAACATCGCGACGGCGAAGCCAACCGGCAATCGCCAGCCGAGGTAGAAGAAGTCGCGCGCCAGCCTGATGCCTTCGGCCTGAAGCGGCGCCAGGAAGGTGACGAGCGCAAAGCGCAGCGCGCATGCGATGACCAGGCTCCCAAGAATTGCGGTCTTGGTCCAGAACTCGAGAGTGGTCGGGCCCAGCAACAGAACCGCGAGCAGGGCCACGCCGACTCCGAAGATGACCCTTGCCAACTGGCCTTCCGGCACGGTCCTGGGGTCCGGGATCATGAACAGGGCGAAGATCAGTATTTCCGGTGACGTGACGAGGATCTGCCAGAGATCCCGTCCGCACATTGGGGTTACATGCCAGCTGGCGACCATGCAGTGATCCGGCACCGGAGCCAATGCCAGCGCAACGAACAGAGCGAAAGCGCCCATGAAGCCCAGCACCAGGCCCAGCAGCCGGAGCTCCCAGGCGATCAGCAGTCCACCCACGATCAAGATCGCGTAGGTCACGATCATCCACGGGCCCATCGGTATCCACCACAGGTCCAGCGGCTCTGAGTGCTGCGGTCCGAGAGCGACGAAAGCGAGGACGAGGGCCACGTTGGACGGATTGAAGATGTGACGTCCCCGCCACCGGATCAGGTACTTCGACGCCATCCCAAGCGCTACCACGCCAACGAAGATCCAGATGCCACGGGTGCTCCACCACTGGCCGTGGAGCGTGCCCGGGACCCGGAGGATGAAAGCCGTGCTGTTTCCGGTGAGCAGGCCGCTGGCCGGCCACATGATCGCCTTGTCCTTGAAGAAGGTGACGACG
>DASYVJ010000051.1:0-1884 GCA_035937155.1 Candidatus Dormiibacterota bacterium
GACCGTGCCCGCGACGCCGCGGCGCACCGGATGGCGCGAGGCCGTCCTTGATGTGAGCGCGGCGCTGAGTCAGCGGGTATCCGCCCAACAGGACGCCGATCGCGTCTTGCTCGAGGTCCCGGAGGCACTCGAACGCAGCCAGGTCTTTGCCGAGCTCAAACGGCAGCTGCAAGCCGCGGGGTTGCAGCCCGGCGAAGCAGGTGAAGTTGCCTTGACGGTGATGGTTCAGGTGATCACCTCCCGCAGGCGGCTTGAAGCTTCGGATCTAGAGGCCGGTGCCGCGGCGTTGATGGCCATCGATTCGGGCTCGCGCGGGGTGGTCGTGCGTGCCGGCTCCGACATGGAAACGCTGATACGGGTCGCTGCCGACCGAGGCGCCGCGCCGGCGGCGATCGTGCGTGGTGAAACTGTTGTAGTCAGGCGCTTGCGTGGTGTCGGGCTTGGCGAGATCGAGCTCAATCCGCGCCATTCGTGGAATTTCAAAATTCATGGAGCGACGTGGAACACCGTGCTCGATGTCGGCGGCATCGACGTCCGCGAGATCAAGGTGGACAGCGGCGCGGCTAAAGTCGAGTGCTACCTACCCGTGCCTCACGGCGTCGTCCCGATCGACATCTCGAGCGGCGTCGTCGGCGTCACCTTGCACCGGCCGCCCGGGGTCGCGGTGATCGCCGACTGTCACACCGGCGCGGTGCGGTTGAAGCTTGATGAACAGTCGATCCCAGCTGTCATCAACGACGTGAGATGGGAAAGCGATGGAGCTGCCGGCGCAGCTGATCGCTATGAGCTGCGAATCAACAGCGGTGTGGTGCAGCTCACGTTTGACACGCGTCCAAGCAGCACGCCGTCAACGATTTCGAGCCCGACCGTGGAGCCCAAAACGGCAAGGGTGCCGGCCTCAGCACTGGAGATCCTGCTGGACGGTGTGGAAAGCCGCGTGAGCTCGCGACGCTAACAACCGCAGAGCAGAATTAGCCACCGATACTGGCGGAGGTCAACACACCGGAGGTATGCGATGAGCGCCGAACAACCACCGGGGGATCAGAGGCCGCGGGATGCGTAAGCCGGACCCAGACTGCAAATCCTGGCTACCGAGCACTGGAGCCTGTTGGCGACACGATCGCTGACCTATACCGAGTCGTTCAGCCGGGTCAACATGTTCTTTTCCGTGCTGTCCGGAGCGGTCATCTCGCTGGCTCTGATCGCGCAGGCCGGCCGGTTCGGAGACACATTCATCGTCGCTGCGATCATGTTGCTGTCGACGGTCCTGTTCGTGGGCTACGCCACCATCGGTCGATTGATTGTTATCAACCTGGACGACCTCCGCTGGGTCGTCGGAATGAACCGCCTTCGACATGCATACATGGAAATGCATCCCGAGCTGGAGCAGTACTTCAGCGCGGGCTGGCATGACGACGCGCGTGGTATCTCACTGACGATGGGCCTGGAAGGGATGCCACATCGGAGCCGGCTGGCCAATCTCGCCCACGGCGTCCAGACCCTGCCGGGCATGCTCGGTGTCATCGTCGCGGTGGTTGCCGGAGCCCTGGGAGCGCTCATTGCGGTCGCATTTGGTGCACCTCAGATATTGGCGGTCGGAGCGGGCGTGGCTGCGTCTTTGCTGAGCATCGGAGTGGTCTTCGTGCTTGGCTGGAGGTCGATCAGGGGGTACGCGAAGGGTCTGGCACCGCGATTTCCCACGCCCGAGTGAGTCGCGCGGCGACTAACCTGATCAGCATGCTCGAGGGCTCCACGCTCGGAACCCTCGTCGAGCTGATGGTGGAGGCTGAGATACTGGCCGGCTCCGGCGGCCGCCTCATCCCGTCCCGCCTCGAGCCCGACGTTGACCACCGCGACCTCGTCGTCGCCGAGGTGGGCGGCTAC
>DASYVJ010000052.1:0-12033 GCA_035937155.1 Candidatus Dormiibacterota bacterium
GCTGCGGCGCCTGCACGGTGCGGATGGACGGAGATCCTGTGAAGTCATGCACCGTGCTCGCGGTGCAAGCCGACGGCAGGGAGATCAAGACAGTCGAAGGCCTGGCCAACGGGGCGGCGCTGGCTCCGATCCAGGTCGGATTCCACGAGGAGCACGGCCTTCAGTGCGGCTTCTGCACGCCCGGGATGATGATGGTCACCTCGGCTCTGCTGGAGCGAAACCCGAATCCGACCGATGACGACATCCGCTGGGCCATCAGCGGCAACATCTGCCGCTGCACCGGCTACATGAACATCGTCAAGGCGGTCAAGTACGCCGCACAAATGCAAGCCGAGTCGGCGAAGGCGCCGGAACACGCGGCGGTTGCCGGGGGTGGGGAATGAGCTCGACGATGCATATGCACGGCGGGATCGGCGAGTCGATCAAGCGCAAGGAGGACGGTCGCTTCCTGCGCGGGAAGGGCAACTTCCTCGACGACATCGTGCTTCCGAACATGCTCCACATGGCGATCCTTCGCAGCCCCTACGCACATGCCCGCATCAAGTCGATCGACACGGCCGCGGCGTCGGCCAAGCCGGGCGTGATCGCGGTCGTCACCGGCGAGCTGATGGCCCAGCACAAGCTGGCGTGGATGCCGACCATGAGCGGCGACACCCAGGCCGTGCTCGCCACGGACAAGGTTCGCTTCCAGGGCCAGGAGGTGGCTGCGGTCATCGCGGAGACGAAGTCCCAGGCTGAGGACGCGCTGGCTTCGATCGAGGTCGATTACGACGTCCTGCCGGCAGTGACCAGCCCGGACGGGGCGATGGCCAAAGGCGCGGCGCTCATCAGGGACGACAAGGAAGGACAGAGCGACAACCACATCTATCACTGGGAGTCGGGCGATGAGGGCACCACCAAGGCGGCCTTCGCCAAGGCGCACAAGGTGATCAGGCTTCACACCTTCTATCCCCGCTGCCATCCAGCTCCTCTCGAGACGTGCGGCTGCATCGCCGACGTCAACCCGGCGACGGGCAAAGCCACCATCTACATGACCAGCCAGGCACCCCACGCGATCAGGACCGTGTTCGCGCTCGTCGCGGGCCTTTCCGAGCAGAACATCCGAATCGTCTCACCCGACCTCGGGGGTGGCTTCGGCAACAAGGTTCCCGTCTACCCGGGATACGTCGTCGCGACGGCGGCCAGCCTCCTCATCGGGCGCCCGGTGAAGTGGATCGAGGACCGGAACGAGAACCTCATCTCAACCGGTTTCGCGCGCGACTACCACATGACCGGCGACCTCGCCGTCGACGAGAACGGCAAGATGCTGGCGCTGCACGTCCACCTGGACAGCGACAACGGCGCCTTCTTCGCCGACGCGCAGCCGACGAAGTTCAAAGCCGGCCTGTTCCACATCGTGACCGGCTCGTACGACATCCCGACCGCGCACATCACCGCGGATGGCTACTACACCAACAAGGCGCCAGGCGGTGTCGCCTATCGCTGTTCCTTCCGGGTCACGGAGGCGAGCTACCTGATCGAGCGCCTGGTCACCAACGCCGCCATCGAGCTCGGGATCGACCAGGCCGAGTTTCGCAAGAGGAACTTCATCCAGCCGGAGCAGTTCCCGTACCACTCGGCCACCGGGTGGGTCTACGACAGCGGCGACTACCCGAAGGCGATGGACGTCGCGCTGGATCAGCTCGGGTACGCCGAGCTCAAGAAGGATGTCGAGGCGCGTAGGAAGAAGGGCGAGGTGACCGGGATCGGGATCGCCAGCTTCACCGAGGTCGTCGGCGCCGGACCCGGCGCTGACTACGACATCCTCGGCCTGAGGATGTTCGACAGCGCCGAGCTGCGCGTCCATCCGACGGGCAAGGCCATGCTGCGGATGGGTACCAAATCGCAAGGCCAGGGCCACGAGACCACGTTTGCGCAGATCGTGGCCGAGGAGCTGGGCATCCCGGCGCAGGACGTGAGCGTGGAGGAAGGCGACACCGACACCGCGCCATACGGGCTGGGCACGTACGCATCGCGCAGCACGCCGGTGGCGGGCGCCGCGACCGCGATGGTCAGCCGACAGCTCCGGGAAAAGGCTCGCAAGCTCGCAGCGCACCTGCTCGAGGCAGACGAGGAAGACCTGGTGTGGGAGAGAGGCAAGTTCTACGTCAAGGGTTCGCCGGAGCGCTCCAAGACGATCCAGGAGGCGGCGTTCGCCGCCTACACCAACCTTCCGGAGGGGATGCAGCCCGGGCTCGAAGGGGTGCACTACTACGACCCGCCCAACATGACGTATCCGTTCGGCACATACGCAGTCGTCGTCGACGTGGACAAGGGAACCGGCCAGGTCAAGGTGAAGAGGATGGTGGCCGTTGACGATTGCGGTGTGAGGATCAACCCGATGATCGTCGAGGGCCAGATCCACGGCGGCCTCGCCGAAGGCTATGGCATCGCGTTCATGCAGTTGATCACCTTCGACGACGAGGGCAACTGCATAGGCTCCAACTTCATGGACTACCTGATCCCCGGCTCCTGGGAAACACCCAAATTCGAGCTCGGCGAGACTACCACCCCCTCCCCCCATCACCCGATTGGCGCAAAGGGAGTCGGCGAGTCGCCCACGGTGGGATCGCCGGCCGCTTACGTCAATGCTGTGATCGACGCCCTGTCTCCGTACGGCATCACGAACATCGACATGCCGGTAACCTCAGACAAGGTATGGGCGGCCCTCCGATCCAAAGGAGTCACGGAATAGCTGCCGAGATCATCGACCTCCTGCGCGAGTACGCGGTGACCGGCACGCCGCACGTGCTCGCGACTGTGGTGCGCACCGAGGCGCCGACCTCGGCGCACCCCGGCGACAAGGCGGTCGTCACCGCCGACGGCCGCCTGCATGGATGGATCGGTGGAAGCTGCTCAGAGCCCATCGTCCGCCGAGAAGCGCTGCGCGCGCTCTCGGAGGGAGTGCCGCAGCTGGTGCGGATCGTGCCGGCGCCAGAGGTGAAGCAGACGAGAAAGCGTGGAGAGCTCATGGTCGCGACGACATGCCCGAGCGGCGGCGCGCTCGACATCTTCATCGAACCGCAGCTGCCTCGCCCCTTGCTGCTTGTCTTTGGAGACAGCCCGGCGGCGCGCACGCTCGTCCAGATGGGCTCGCTCGCGGGTTTCCGGACCTGCTCGGTCCACCCGGGGGCCGTGCGTGAGGACTTTGGGACGGCCGACTTGGTGCTCGGCAGCTTCGAGCTGGCCGGCGCCAACCCGGGAACCGATACCTGGGCGGTGGTGGCGACGATGGGCCACTACGACGAGGATGCACTGGAGGCTGCGCTGGCGTATCCGGACGTCGAGGTCGGGCTCATCGCCAGTACGCGACGCGCGGCCGCCGTGCGCGATGGCCTGCGCAGCCGCGGCATGGACGAGGCGACGGTCGATCGCATTCGCACTCCCGCCGGCAAGGTGCGTGGTGGCAGCCAGGAGGAGATCGCCCTGCTCGCCCTCGCCGAGGTCGTCACGGCTCGGCGCAAGCGAGGCCATGTCGCCGCGCCTGTCGCCGAGGCTTCGCCGGTCGTGTTCGCCACGGACCAGGTGTGCGGCATGACCGTTGACCCGCTCACCTCTCAGCACAAGGCCGTTCACGGCGATACGACCTACTGGTTCTGCTCGGCCGGGTGCCGCGAAGAGTTCGAAAAACAACCTCAGCGCTACCTGCGGCGAATCGAAGCCTGACCGCGT
This sequence comes from Candidatus Dormiibacterota bacterium, assembly GCA_035937155.1. GTDB lineage: Bacteria > Chloroflexota > Dormibacteria > Dormibacterales > Dormibacteraceae > Palsa-870. The sequence continues at coordinate 3,712 of DASYVJ010000052.1, forward strand.
GAGCAGCGCCGGCCTGGTGCTCGCGGCCGGCTCCTCGCGCCGCATGGGCAGTCCCAAGCAGCTGCTGCAGGTCAAAGGCGTGCCGCTGCTCGAGCTGGTCGTGGGGCAGGTCTGCGCATCCACTCTCGAAGAGGTGGTAGTCGTCCTGGGGGCTGCGGCAGACGAGATTCGCAGTCGCGTCGACCTCGGCCGCGCGTCCGTTCTGGTCAATCCCGACCATGCCGCCGGCATGGCTTCGTCGCTGAAGGCGGGACTGGCCTCGCTGGCGGATGACGTCGATCGCGCGGTCGTCATACTCGGCGACCAGCCGGACGTTGACGCAGCGCTGCTAAATCGGTTGCTCGAGCTCCAGGAGTTGTCCGGACTCCCGGCAGCGGCGCTGAGCTTCAACGGGCTTCTACATCCCCCCGTCGTGCTGAATCGCGAGCTGTGGGGAGACCTCATGACGCTCGAGGGCGACGTTGGCTGCCGCGCCGTGATCCGTGCCCGGCCCGAGCTCGTCGCCAGGCTGCCAGTTGAAACCGACCTCACCCATCCGGTGGACGTCGACACGGTGGCCGACTATGAGCGACTGACGAACCGCGTCAGGTGATGACCGGCACCAGGAGGTGTGAGTCGTATCGGCCGCCGGTGTAGATCGGGCCCTGATCAGATACCCGGTTTGCCGATGTCACCGACGGCGGATTCCCCGCCCGAGCCTGCCACATCGGCGGCGAGCTCCCGCTGGCGAGTGGCGGCGGCAGCGATCTCCTGAGCGGTGGCAGCCACCGAACGGCTGCCTTCGGCGATGTGCTCGATCGCGAGCACAACCTGTTCTAGGGAGGAGCGCTGCTGCTGGGTCGCCAGCTGGACCTGCCCGCTGACTTCGTTCATCGCCTCCATCAACACGAGCCCCCGCTGCATCTGTTTGACACCCTTGTCCAGCGCCATCACGGTGTCGCTGCTCTGCGCCTGCGCACCTTCGACAAGCTTGGAGATCTGAGCGGCTGCAGCCTTCGAGCGCTCGGCCAGCCGGCGCACCTCGTCGGCGACAACGGCGAACCCGCGGCCTGCATCGCCGGCACGGGCAGCCTCGATCGCTGCGTTGAGCGCGAGCAGATTCGTCTGGTCGGCGATGTCGTTGATGAGCGCGAGGATGCCTTCGATCTCGTTGACGCGGCCGACCAGGGCAAGTGTTCGATCACCCGAGTCCCTGAGGTCGGTCTGTGCGAGCTGCATGGACGTCCGTGCTTCGCCTGCCTGGTTTGCGACGCGGTCGACCGCGTCGGCAATGGCAGCCGAGCTGTGAGCCACTTCCTCCATGCTCGCGGAGGTCGCGGTGGCAGCAGTGGTCTGCTCGAAGGTGGCCGCGGCCAGTTGCTCGGCCACCACCGAGAGACTGTTCGCTGATTCCGTGACCTCTCCGCGAAGTCGAGTCATCACGTTGCTGAGACGATCGAGCATCCCGTTGAACGTGTCGCCCAGAAAGCGCAGCTCGCCACCGCCCTTGAGTCGTACCCGCGCCCTCAGGTCGCCGGATCGGACGCGGTTGGCTGCAAGCGAGAGCGCGAGGACCGGCCGGATGATGAAACGCCACCAGACGATCGCGAGCCCGACCATGATGATCAGCCCGAACGCGGACGCGGCGATATTCAGCTTCATGAGTCCGTTCGGAGAGGCCAGCGCCAGTGAAGCGTCGATCGAGGACAAGGCCGCCCACCCCACGCCGGGGATCGGCGCGTAGCCGGTTATGACGTCGCGGTTGCGATAGTCGACGACCCGGGCAGCCCCAATTCCGCCGGCGAGAGCCTGGTCGATGATCCCCGAGCCGATCACAGCGTGCAACGCGCCGTTCTGGATCATGCTCGCGTCGTCGGCCGCGACGCCCCAGTCCGAGCTGTACAGCACCAGATGATCTCGGGTGGCGAGCACGACCTCGCGGCCGGCTTTCGACGCGTCGGTGCCGAACAGCGAGGCGAGACTCCCCAGGGTCCCAACACTGATATCGGCGACCACGATCCCTCGCGAGGCCCCATCGGGCCGGCTGATCGGCGCGGTAGCGATCCAGACCAGCCGGGCTTGACTGGCCGCCATCGGCTGCAAGGTCGGCTTGCCAAGTGCCGTCACGAACCAACTGGCACCCAAAACCTGGATCGCCGGTTCCTTGCCCTCGTTGACGATCACCTTACCTTGCGGATCGACGATCTCGATCACGTCATATGCGGGCAGCTTCGCCGCTTGCTCGTGGAACCATGTTGCGAAACCCGCACCCTCGGGCTGGCTGCCCGCGTACGAGGCAAGCATGCTCAGCTCTGCTTGTCGCTGGCTGACGAAATCGCCGACGCGTGCGGCAACACCCTGGGCGTGCTGTTGCGTGCCGACCATGGCGGCCGCGATCGCCTGATCGGACTCAACCCTGGCAAAAAAGACCCCAACGATCGCCAGGAATGGCAAGGTGACCGCAAGAGAGCCGGCCACCATCCTCACGAAGAAGCTCCGCCAGATCGAGTGCCGGGGCAGTGGGACCCGACTCTCAGGCAGCGGTATGCGGCGGATGGGACTGGCTGGTACGGGCGCCAATCTAATCTCTGGGCCGCGACCCGGTGGCGGCCGCAGAGCGGGCGCGTCGTTGTCGACCTGGTTTAACTGCTGGCCCTGGGAGTTGAGCGCGGGCGGCGCCCTTCTGGTCTGCACACCACCGTTCTTACGCTAAATCGCTGGGTTTAGCGCCCTATGCGGACACTGCGCACTGACCCCCCAAAGGCATGGTGTCGGAGGCGCCATGGTGGGTCATCGCCATGAACGGGTCGCGCAGAACCGCCCTTAACCGGAGAATTCGGGAGAATCGAATTCGTGGGAGCGAAGGGCGATTCCTCGCCAGGCGGCCGCAAGGTACGCCTTCGGCCGGTCACCGTCGATGATGCGGAGCTCCTGGAGCTCTGGCAGTCCCCTGCGTACGTCGGCGAATTCAATGTCTTCGGCGTGAAGGGGCGCCCAGTCAGGGAACCCATTGAGGAGAACGGACTGGTCAGTTCCCAGGGTGGAACGTTGATCGTCGAGCTGCAAGCGAACCACAAGCCAATCGGCTCGGTCTCCTGGCGAGGGGTCCGGTATGGCCCAAACCCTGAGTCGGTCGCGTGGAACATCGGAATCAATCTGATTCCGGAGGCAAGGGGACATGGCTTTGGTACCGAGGCGCAGAGGCTTCTTGCCGCCCATCTGTTTGCCACAACTCCGGTCAACCGGATTGAGGCATCGACCGATGTTGAAAACGTCGCTGAGCAGCGTGCGCTCGAAAAGGCTGGGTTTGTCAAAGAGGGCGTGCTCAAAGGTGCGCAGTACCGGCCTGGCGGATGGCACGACCTTGTGGTGTACGCCTGCGTCCGTGAGACGTCTACACCCGAGCGGACGCCGTAAAACGAAATGTTTGGACAACTGTGACGAATCACTTCCCTGACGCCGTCCGCCCTCAGCTTGTTTTCGCGGCAGCGGATTGATAATGCCTGCGATGGTAATGAGTACCAACCTCAGCTATATCGGGCGCTCGATGAAGCGGCGCGAGGACCCGCCGCTGATACAGGGCCTGGGCCGTTATGCGGCGGACAATCACGCTCCAGGGACCGTTCACATGGCCGTTCGTCGGGCCGGCGTGCCTAGAGCTGACGGCCTGAAAGTTGACGTCTCTGCGGCGCTTGCCATGCCGGGCGTGGTGGGGGCGTGGGTGGTGGGCCAGATCGGCCTGGCCGACGACTACATGCCGGACCCGAACCCACAGCAACCACTGCCGATCCGGCGGCCGATCCTCGCGAAGGACGAGGTGAGGTTCGAAGGCGACGCGGTGGCGGTTCTCGCTGCGGAAACCGAATACCAGGCGCATGACGCCATCGACGCGATTGACGTTGAGGCCAATCAGATCCTGCAGGCGGCGCGCGCGCTCCCGGCTCAGAGGTTCCGCATCGGCGATGCCGGCGTGGCGATCGAACAGGCGCCGGTGAGGGTGCGCCAGCGCCTGGCCATGGCGCGGATCGCCGGCGCCGCGATGGAGCCCCGCGCAGCCTTCGCCGACTGGAACGATTCAGAGCAAAAGCTGTACATCCGCGCCAGCGTCGGCGGCGTGCATGTGCTGCGCGAGACTGTCGCGAGGTGTCTTGGACTCGAGCGCTCGCAGGTGATCGCGCTATCCGGAGACGTCGGCGGAAGCTTCGGCGCCAAGAATCACCCGTACCCGGAATACATCATGGCCGCGGCCATCAGCCGTCTCATAAAGCGGCCGGTGCGCTGGGTGTCGAACCGCTCCGAAGACGGCCACACGACCGGCCAGGCTCATGGCGCCGAGCTCGACCTGGAGATCGCCTCCGACAAGGAAGGTCGCCTCGCCGGCCTGCGGGGAAGGTTTACGTGGACCATCGGCGCTTACTTCGGTCGCGGTGCACTTCAGGAAGAGAGCATGGCTTCGCACGCGATGTCCGCATATCGCATGCCCGCATTCGACGTGGAGGTGGCGCCACGCCACTCGGACACTCCACCGTCAGCCTTCATCCGGGGAGGCGGACGGCCGGTCGGCAACTTCGGGATCGAGCGCATGATCGACAGGCTCGCCCGGCGCCTCAGTCTCGATCCGATCGAGCTGCGCCGCCGCAACCTGATCGGCCCTTCCGACAAGCCCTACGAGACCGGCCTGAACGCGATCGTCTATGACGGAGGCGACTACCCACGGCTCCTCGAGCTGGCGGTCGAGCGGATCGGCGCCTCCGACGTTCGCCGTCGTCAGCACGCGGGCGAGCCAGTTGGAGTCGGCGTGGCGATGTGCCTCGAGTCGACTGGAATCGGCCAGCCTGAGCCATCGCGCGTCGCTGTGACGGCCGACGGCACCGCGCGCGTCTCACTCGGCAGCACGTCGCAGGGGCAAGGCCATCAGACGTTCATCGCGCAGATCGTCGCCGACCGGCTGGGATGGCCCATCGAGCGCATCGAGGTGACCGCCGGCGACAGCCGCACCGTGGGGAGCTTGTTCGTTACGGCTGCCAGCCGCAGCGCCCTGGAGTTTGGCAACTCGGTCGCGCTCTCGGCGGCGTCAGCGCGGCGGATGTTGCTCGAGCGTGCGTCTCAAAAGCTCGAGGCGGCGGCCGAGGATCTCGTGCTTGACTTCCGCGGTGTCGGTGTGCGCGGTGTACCAGATCGCCGCGTGAGTCTCGAGGACCTTGTGGGCGAAGGGCTCGAGGCCGTGGAAGTCTGGGACTCGAAGGGTAAGAAGGCTTGGGCGTCGAGCTGCCACGCAGCGGTGGTGAGCGTCGATGCGGAGACGGGTGGGGTCGGCGTCGAGCGATACGTCATAGCGCATGATTCCGGCCGTCTGATCAATCCGATGATCGTGGAAGGCCAGCTGCACGGCGGTTACGCGCACGGTCTCGGCTACGCACTGTTCGAGGAGGCGTTGTACTCACCCGACGGCAACTTCCAGTCGCCGTCATTTCTCGACTACACGATCGTCAGCGCGCCTGAGCTCCGCGCCGAGCCGGAGCTGATTCACACCGAGACTGCCAGCCCACACAATCCCGAGGGCTTTCGCGGGGCGGGCGAGGCGGGGACCATCGCAGTGCCCGCCGCCATCGCGAACGCGATCGAAGATGCCATGTACGCGATGGGCTACGACGTCGCCGTCGACTCGGTGCCGGTCACCCCGCTGAAGCTGTGGAATCTAATGCGCGCAGGGTCGCGGAAGGAGACCTCCGCTGGGCTTGCGCCGGGCGCTCATTAGCGAAAACCTCGTCATCGCTAACACGGCCGGCGCCTAGTCGGCCGGTTGGTCGGCACCGGCGAGGACATCTCCGGCCCTCAATCGCTCCAGGGTCTCCATGCGTGACTGCGCGCGAGGGCCGAGCCGGCTGAGCACGGCCGCTACGACCCCCTCGACCACCGCCATCGCGCCGACCAGCGAGTCGAACGGTCCCACCATGTCGCCGCTCGTCACAATCACCTGGCGTGCGAATGCCGATGCGGGCGACAGCCAGGGATCGGTGAACAGGATCACGTGGCAGCCTTCGAGCGAAGCGACGCGCGCGCTCTCGATCGTGTCCGTCTGGTAGCGCCGGTAGTCGAAGACGACCAGCACGTCGCCCTTTCTCATGTCGATGAGCTGCTGCGCAGGCGCGCTGCGCTCGACGTCCACGAGCCCAATGCCGGGCCGCAGGAGGTGCAGCTGCCCGGCCAGGTAGCGCGCCAGCGGCGCGCTCATTCTGCCGCCGAGCACCATCACACGATGCCGGACGTCGGCCAGGAGCTCAACCGATTCGTTGACGTCGCGGTGCGAGAGCACGTCGAGAGTTGCCTTCAAATTGTTTGAGGCAACGTCGAGCGCGTCGACCAGCACGGAATCGGGTCCGCCGGCCGGCTGGTCGTCGCGGTATCGAGTGAGAGGCGAGCTCAGCCGAGCCTGCACCTCGTGGCGCAGCGTCTCCTGGAACTCGGGGTAGCCGCGAAACCCCAGCTTGGTGATGAAGCGCGTCACCGTCGGCGGGCTGACGTGAGCGCGTTCGGCGAACCTGGCCACGCTCTCCAGGCCCGCGATGGGGTAGGAGGCGAGCAGCACCCTGGCGAGCTTTCGCTCCGCCGGGCTCAGGCTGTTGAGCCGCTGCCGGACGAGCTCGCCGACGCTTGACTCCCGTCCGGTGACGTTTGTTACATCTCGGTCCATGGCGTCCCTGTTCGGGCCATCCTTGACAAGGATCCTATCCCCTGTTAGCTTCCCCGCAACGCCGAGTTGGCATGTCAGGATGCCGACGGCGGGAAACGGAGGGAGGGCTCCGTCATGAAGGGAGGGAGGGCTCCGTAATGAGCGTCCAGGCCAGGGATTCCGACGTCGAGACACTCCACCGGATGGGCTACGCGCAGGAGCTGCGCCGCAGGATGTCCACCTTCTCCAACTTTGCGGTCTCCTTCACCATCATCTCGATCCTTTCGGGCTGTTTGACCGTCTTTTACTTCGGCATGACCAACGGCGGTCCGGCGGTGATCAATCTTGGCTGGCCGTTCGTCGGAATCATGGTCACGTTGGTCGGCCTGGCCATGGCCGAGGTCTGCTCGAGCTACCCAACCGCGGGCGGCCTCTACTACTGGGCGGCCAAGCTCGGTGGTAACAACGGAGCACGGTGGAGCTGGTTCACAGGCTGGTTCAACCTTCTGGGGCAGGTCGCGGTCACGGCCGGAATTGACTTCGGCCTGTCGTTCTTCGTTGACTTCGTGCTGAACCTTTGGTTCAACTACCCGACGACCCCCATCGCGATCATTGCCATCTACGCGGTCGTGCTTTTCATCCATGGGCTGCTCAACACCTTTGGTGTCGGCCTGGTGGCTTTTTTGAACAATGTCTCCGTCTGGTGGCACCTGGCGGGAGTCGCGGTCATCGTCGCGGTCCTCGTGGTGATCCCCAAGAGCCACAATTCGGTTTCTTACGTTTTCACTCACTTCGAGAACCAAACCGGCTTCAGCTTCCCGCTTGCCGGCGCTTACGTCTTTCTGACTGGCCTTCTCAACGCGCAGTACACGTTCACCGGCTACGACGCGTCCGCGCACATGACGGAGGAGACGAACAATGCCGCCATCGCTGGTCCACGTGGCATCGTGTGGTCGATCATCATCTCGCTCATCGCTGGATGGGTGCTGCTGATCGGCGTCACATCCGCGATCGTGCCATCGAATTACGCCAACGAGTTCGCCGGCTACGTAGCCGCCCCGGGGGTCATCTTCATGGATGCGCTGGGCAAGGGATGGGCCACGTTCCTGCTCTTGATCGTGATCGGCGCTCAGTTCTACTGCGGCATGTCGTCGGTGACCGCCAACTCTCGAATGATTTACGCCTTCTCGCGCGACGGTGCCGTGCCCGGCTCTCAGTTCTGGCACAGAATCAACCCCCGGACGCGGACTCCGACCAACTCGATCTGGTTCGCTGCCGTCGGTGCCTTCATCCTTGGCCTGCCATACCTGTGGAACCCCACGGCATACTCCGCTGTGACGTCGATCGCGGTCATCGGTCTCTACATCGCTTACGGCATCCCGATCCTCCTTCGTCGCTTGGCCGGAACCCGATTCCAGGCTGGTCCGTGGAACCTTCGGCAGTGGAGCGCCCCGGTGGGCTGGATCGCGGTGATCTGGATCGCGTTCATCGCGATCCTGTTCATCCTCCCCCAGGCGGCCCCGGGCAACACGTTGACTACGTTCAACTACGCCCCCGTGGCGGTCGGGGTAGTGTTGTTGTATTCAGGGGGCTACTGGTTCCTGTCGGCCAGGAACTGGTTCAAGGGGCCGAAGGTTCAAGGAACGCAGGAAGAGCTTGCCAAGATCGAA
>DASYVJ010000053.1:0-27819 GCA_035937155.1 Candidatus Dormiibacterota bacterium
GGTCGGCAACACCACGTCCGACCTGCTGTTCAAAGGCGCATTGCAGGACACCGCACGCGCCGTCTACGCAGGACTGATCCGAATCGAGAAGGGCGCCGCCCGCTCCGACGCGTACCAGGCCAACCGCAATCTCGTCCTGTCCGAGCACGCCAAGGCGACCTCGATCCCCATGCTCGAGATCGACAACAACGACGTGCGCTGCACGCACGGCGCGACCGTCGGGCCGGTCGATCCGCAGCACATGTTCTACCTGCGATCTCGCGGGATTCCAGAGCCGACGGCAAAGCGCATGCTCGTGCAGGGATTCTTCGGGGACGTGCTTGACCGGATCCCCTTCGAGCACGCGCGCAACCTCATCGAGGCGGACCTGGAGGCGCGCCTTGGCTAGGTATCGGGTCGCGTCCGTCGCGGAGCTACCCGACGAAAGCCTGAAGCGTGTCGACGCAGGCAGCACGCCGGTGTGTCTCGCGCATGCGGAGGACGGCAACTTCTACGCCCTCAACGACATCTGCACGCACGAAGAGTTCAACCTCAGCGACGGCGAGCTCTGGGGTATGGACGTGGAGTGCCCCCAGCACGGCTCCCGCTTCAACCTGGTCACCGGCAAGGTCACCGGGCTGCCTGCGGTGATTCCCGCCAAGACGTACCCGGTGATGGTGGACGGCGACGAGGTATACGTCGAGGTCCCTGACTGAGATGGCGGCCGGGCGCGCGCAGGGCGCATCTCAAAAAATGACCTTCGACGTCGCGACGATTCGGAAGGACTTCCCGATTTTCGAGACGGGCATCGCCTACCTGGACTCGGCGAACACCTCGCAGCGGCCGCGCCAGGTGACTGGAGCGATGCTGGAGTACTTCGAGAGGTTCAACTCGAACATTCATCGCGCCGCGTACCGGATCGCTGAAGAGGCGACGGTACGCTACGAGGGCACGCGGGAGAAGGTCCGCGACTTCATCAACGCGAGCTCGACGAAAGAGATCATCTACACGCGCGGCACGACCGAGGGAATCAACCTCGTCGCGTACTCATGGGGCCGCAAGAACATCAAGCAGGGCGACCTGATCGTCCTGACGATCATCGACCACCACTCGAACATCGTGCCATGGCAGATTCTGGCCGCCGAGAAGGGCGCGACCATCGAATACGTCGACATCGACGAGCGCGGCGAGCTGCGTCAGGACCAGTACCACAAGCTCCTCGAGCGCTCGCCGAAGCTAGTCGCTTTCGGCCAGGTGAGCAACGCGCTCGGCACGATCAACCCGGCTGCCGAGATGGTGGCCGCGGCCAAGGCCGCCGGCGCCACGGTTCTGGTGGACGGCGCGCAGGGCGCACCGCACCAGGGGGTTGACGTTCGCGCGCTTGGGTGTGATTTCTACGCGTTCAGCGGCCACAAGATGCTCGGCCCGACGGGTGCGGGCATCCTGTACGGCCGGCGCGAGCTGCTCGAGGCAATGGACCCGTTCATGTCCGGCGGGGACATGATCAAGACAGTTCGCATCGAGGGCACTACCTACCACGACCTGCCGTGGAAGTTCGAAGCCGGCACCCAGGCCATAGCCGAGGTCATCGGGCTTGGGGCGGCGGTCGACTATCTCACAGCGCTTGGGATGGACGCGGTCCGTGCCCATGAGCGTGAGATCACCGAGTACGCATATGAGGCACTCAGCGACATCGAAGGGCTCACGCTCTACGGCCCCCCACCCTCGCGGCGCTCAGGGGTCGTCTCGTTCTCGCTGGAAGGCATCCACCCACACGATCTGGCGACCATCGCCGACCGCGACCAGGTCTGCCTGCGCGCCGGCCATCACTGCGCAATGCCGCTGATGACGCGGCTCGGCGTGGCGGCCACAGCCCGGGCATCTTTCTATATTTACTCGCAGAAGGATGAAGTCGACCGGTTGGTCGGTTCCATCAAAGAGGCGCAGAGAATTTTCCAATGAGCAGCACAACCGTCGACGATCAGTTTTACCGCGAGTACATCCTCGATCACTACAAGAACCCGCGGAACTTCGGACGCCTCGAAAACCCGGATATCAGCCACGAAGAGGACAACCCGCTTTGCGGTGACGTGATCGGCATGGATTTTCGTGTCAACGACGGGGTGATCGAGGACGTGAAGTTCCACGGCCGCGGCTGCGCCATCTCACAGGCTTCGGCGTCGCTCCTGACTGAGCGCCTGAAGGGCTTGCCGATGGAAGAGGCGAAGAAGATCAACAAGGCGGACGTGCTGGGAGAGCTCGGAATCGACATCTCCCCCGCGCGCATCAAATGCGCGCTGCTGTCGCTGAAGGTGCTGAAGGTAGGTGCTTACGGGTTGGCCGGAAGCGATGAGGACGAGGAATAGGAGATGGGTATGCAGAACCAAGAGACGACATTTCGCGACCTTCAACTCGACGACGTGAAGAAGTTGATCGACGAGGGATATGACATCGTCGACGTCCGGGAAGACTGGGAATGGAACAAGGGCCACGTGCCTGGAGCACGCCATGTCGTGCTGAACGCGCTGCTGGCCAACCCGGCCGCGCAGAAGTTCAGCGACCGCACGATTTTCGTGTGCGCCTCGGGTGAGCGCTCGTCCGTGGCTTCTGAAATGGCTGTGGCTCTTGGCACCAAAGATGTGGTCAACTTCCGCGGCGGGACGAAGGCGTGGCGCGATGCCGGCTTGCCATTGGAGACGCCATGACTGACTTCGCACCTACGAGCCAGGTCGCAGCCGACGCCACGGTCAAGCCTGAGGATGTGATCGAGGTCTTGCGCGAATGCTTTGACCCCGAGATCCCGGTCAACATCGTCGACCTCGGCCTGATCTACGACATCGCGATCAAGCCCGAGCGGGTCGACATCAAGATGACGCTCACTGCGCTCGGCTGCCCGATGGCCGCCGAGGTGATGACAGACGTCCGCGACCACCTGCTGACGCTTCCCGGCATCACGGATGCGGGAGTCGACATCGTGTATGAGCCGGTATGGTCCCCAGAGCGCATGTCTGAAGAAGCGCGCTGGGAACTAGGAATGGTTTAAGGGTATGAGGGAAACCCGGATGGTTTCCCTGCGCGCAAGCGGCGATAAGGATGGGACTTACTGATTGCATCGGCCGGCCGGCTTAGCCGGCGGGCCTGCTCTTTTCGGTATAAGGTTGGGCTTGTCTGAGTAGTCACTCCTCGCGACGGATGGTGGTTGTCATCACGATGGGGACGGCCGGAGTAAATCCGGCCTACAAGCGACGCTAGCCAGGTCTAGAACGAGAGCTGCGTGACGGCGTCCGGAGTGCCGACGGCGGCGCTGGTGGCCGTCGGAGCCAGCTCGCGCATCATGCCAGTGAGAGCCCGCTTCGGCCCGACCTCGATGAACGTGTCGCAGCCCAGCTCGACCAGCATGAGGATGCATGCGGCCCACCGCACAGGTGATCGAAGCTGCATCTCCATCACTTGCGGGATGCGGTCGCCGCCCTGGTGAGGACGGCCAGTGAGGTTTGCCATGACCGGGATCCGGGGCGCGCGCCACTCGATGCGGTCGAGCGCCGCCCGCAAACGCTCGGCAGCAGGCGCCATGAGCGGGGTGTGGAAGGCCGCACTGACGTTGAGCGGAACTACCCGCTTTGCGCCGGCGGCCTGGAGGCGCTTGGTGGCCGCTTCGAGGCCGGCGGTCGTGCCTGCGATCACGGTCTGGGTGGGCGTGTTGTAGTTGGCCGGCCAGGCGTCGTTCATGCCGGCCAGGGCGACCTCCACGGCCTGGGAGTTCAGGCCCAGGACGGCGGCCATCGAGGTCGTGCCGGCCGGGGCGGCTTCGGCCATCGCCTTGCCTCGCTCCACCACGGCTTTGATCACCTGTGGCGCGCCGACCGCGCCCGAGGCGGCCAGCGCCGAGTACTCCCCTACCGAGTGCCCGGCGGCCGCGACGGGCTCTATGCCGCGCCGCCGCAGCAATACGGTCAGGCCCAGGCCGACGAAGCAGAGCGCCGGCTGGGCGTTCTGCGTCAGCCGGAGCTCATCGTCATCGGCGGTCGTCAGCAGGCGGCGCAAGTCGACATCGGCGGCGCTTGAGCACTGGTCGCACAGTTCTGCGACCTCAGAGTCCAGAAGGAGCTCGGCTCCCATGCCGGGCTGCTGGGAGCCCTGGCCGGGGTAGACGAAGGCGACTTTGGCGCCTATGCGGTCTTGATGACCTCGCGGCCCTTGTAGTAGCCGCAGTTGGGGCAGATCGAGTGGGGTCGCCTCGGGTGCTTGCAGTTGGGGCAAGGTTGGATCTGCACGAGCGCCAGCGCGAGGTGAGATCGGCGGCGTCCCTTCTTGGACTTGGATAGCTTGACCTTCGGTAGAGCCATGAGCTTGAGAAGTTTACGAGAAGCTAACTGCCGGTTGCCTGGTCGGCGTTCTCCTCGGGCGGCGGCTGGTTGGTCTGCAGCGCCTCGACGCCGCGGCGCACGGTCGCCATCGTGCGACCAAGGTGAGCCTCCAGCTGCTTCAGCTGCTCCATCGCGTAGCCCTCGGCTTCGCGGATGATCTGGTCGGACTTCGCCTGCGCATCCTTGATCACCTGGGCGGAGTGGCGCTCAGCGCGCCGCAGGATCTCGTGCTCGGAAGCGGTTTCCTCGGCGCGCTCGTTGGCCCGCGACATGATCCGCGCCGCTTCGGCGTGAGCCTCGCTGATGATGCGCTGCTGTTCCGATACCGTCCAGTTCGCCTGCTTGATCTCGTCGGGCAGGTTGAACCGGACCTGGTCGATCAGCTCCATCATCTCGTCCTCGTTGACCATGACCTGGGTGGACAGCGGAACGTGGCGCGCGTTCTGAATCAGATACTCGAAACGGTCAAGTAGCTCGTCGACCTTTATCTGTACTTCTCCTTCAGCGCCTTCGCGACTGGGGGCGGAACCAGGTCGGACACGTTCCCGCCGTAGCTCGCAATGTCCTTCAAGATACTTGACGAGACAAAGATGTGGGTGAAGCTCGACATCAGGAAGACCGTGTGGATGTCGGGCGCAAGCTTCCGATTCATCAGGGCCTGCTGGAGCTCGGCGTCGAAGTCCGAGTAAGCGCGCAGCCCCTTGACCAGCGTGGTGGCGCCGCGTGAACGCGCGAACTCAACGGTGAGGCCCTGGTACCGCGCCACCTCGACATGTTCGCGACCCTTCAGCGATGCGCTGATCAGCTGCATCCGCTCCTCGACCGTGAAGAGGGGCTGACGTTTGTCGGGGTTGGCCGCCACGGCGACGATGAGCTTGTCGAAGATGCCCAACGCTCGGTCGACCACGTCGAGGTGTCCGTTGGTGAACGGATCAAAGCTGCCGGGATAAACAGCCGCCTTTACTTTCGGACGGACCGCGGCGCTCAAGCTTTGAACACCGTGACCATGGTGTCGCCGTAGCGGCGCTGGCGGTCCACCTGGAGTCGGGTCAGAGTCGGCATCTCTTGACGCCGCGAGTGCTCCGCGACGACAGTCGCCTTCTCAACGCTGCGGTCAAGTACCTTCAGGGCCCTGTCGAGCACAACGTCGTCGTACGGCGGGTCGAGGAAAACAACACCGGCGCGCTTGACCGTGTCCGGCGAGGCCTCTAGCCAGCGCACGACGTCGCCTCGGACGACATGCGCGCGCTCTTTGAGGCCGAGTACGTCCAAGTTCTGGCGCAGGATAGCAAGACCACGGACCTGATGGTCCACGAACGTGACGCCCGCCGCGCCACGCGACAGCGCCTCAATGCCGAGCGCTCCCGATCCTGCGAACAGATCGAGCACGTGAGCACCCTCGATGCCGGGGCCGACCAGGTTGAAGATGGCCTGCTTGACCATCCCCTGTGTGGGCCGGATTCCCTTCGGGGCTTTCAGCCGCCGGCCCCTCGCCTCTCCCCCGCTGACACGCAGACCGGGCATCGGTCAGGCCCGAACTCGGATCGAGCCGTCACCGGTGATGGTCCCGATGTGGACCGGCCGATACGGAGCCGAATGCATCGCGCTCACGAAGGTCGCCGCTTTATCGGGCGGGATGGCCACGAGCAAGCCGCCGCTCGTCTGCGCGTCGCAAAGCATCATCTGGTCGAGCTCGCCGATGCCGTCCCAATCGACCTGCTCTCGGTAAGCCTGGTGGTTGCGCCGGCTGCCGCTAGGAAAGAGGTCCTTCTCCGCCAGGTCTCGGACCCCGGTCATGAACGGGACCGCGCTCAGCTGGACCTCTGCGCCGCCCTTGATATTGGCGAGGTGGCCGATGAGGCCGTAGCCGGTGACGTCCGTGGCGGCCGTCGCGCCGGCCGCGACCATCGCCTCCGACGCCGCTCGATTCAGGTGCGACATCACCGCCACCGCCTCGCGCTCGAGCGCTGGAGGGCACAGGCCGCGCTTGATCGCGGTGGCGACAAGGCCTGATCCAAGCGGCTTGGTCAAAAAGAGGAAATCGCCCGGACGCGCTCCATCATTTCCGATCACGCGGTCTGGGTGCACCTCGCCGATCACGGTGTATCCAAACTTCGGTTCCGGATCATCGACCGAATGACCGCCGACGACGGCGATCCCGGCCTCGCCCATCTTTGCCGCCCCGCCGGCCACGATCTTCTCCAGGAGGCCGGTGCTCAGCTTCTCGCGTGGGAACGCCGTGATACCGAGCGCGAAGAGCGGGCGTGCGCCCATCGCGTAGACGTCGCTGAGGGCGTTTGCCGCGGCGATCGCGCCGAACTCCGCCGGGTCGTCAACGATCGGCGTGAAGAAATCGACCGTCGCGACCAGCGCGCGGTCAGGCGCGATTCGATAGACCGCCGCGTCGTCGCGGCCGGCTGTGGCGACCAGCACGTTCGGGTCGACGATCGGGGGCAAAGCCCCCAGTACCTGCCCTAGCTCCACCGGGCTGAGCTTGCAGGCTCAACCGGCCCCGTGGCTGTACTCCGTCAACCGAAGTGGCGATAGAGGTTCCATCTGTGTCTAAGTATCCGTTGTGCCAGCTCCATCCCCCACCCGGGCTTCCCCCGCGCGCCAAGGGCGCGGGGACCCCAAAGGTTCCCTCGCGAGCCAAGGGCGCGGGGACCCCAAAGGATCCCCCGCGAGCGGGGAGGTCTTGTCTTCGCCGCCATTGCTCCTCACGGCGGGCTCGCGATCGCCGAAGCGTGTACGCCCGACGAGCGGTCGCTGGCCGTGTCGACCCGCGCGGGCATGGAGGAGCTCGGCCGCCTGTTTGCGGCGGCTCGTCCCGAGGCGGTCGTGGTCGCGACCCCGCACAACGTCCATATCGCCAACGCGATGGGCGTTCTCGTCGCCGGCCGCGTGGCAGGCCGCCTCGCGGGCGCTCCACCGTCGATCGCGCTGGACGTTCCCGCCGCAACCGATCTCTCAATGCTGGTGCTCGAGTCGCTCGTCTCGGCGGCCGTGCCTGCTGTCGGTGTGAGCTTCGGCTCCAACGACCCGGCGACTTCGGTTGCCCCGATGGACTGGGGCGTGCTCATCCCGCTGTGGTTCATGGGCGGGCGGCACGACCCGCCGGTGCCCCTGGTGGTCGTCACACCGGCACGTGACCTGTCAGCGGCGGCGCACGTCGCCGCCGGAGCGGCGATCGCGCGGGCGCGAAGAGATCCGCCCGCCGAGTGGCATTCATCGCCAGCGCCGACCACGGCCATGCTCACGTCGAGGGGGGCCCATACGGATACCACGCGAGCGCTGCGAAGTACGACACCCTCGTTTGCAATCTTGTCGAGACGGACGGCCTCGAGCGGCTCACTGACATCTCGGCCGAGATGGTCGATGAGGCCAAGGCCGACAGCTGGTGGCAGATGTTGATGCTGCACGGCGCCACCGCCGGCTGGAACGGGAGGCTCATCTCGTACGAGGCGCCGACCTACTTCGGGATGCTGACCGCGGCCTACGAACCCCGGATCAGCTGATCGACGTCAGCTCGAGGCGGCGTGCAACCGCAGCCTTGAGGAGCGGGTTCTGTTCGAAGTTCGGATCGGATTGCAGCAGGCTCTCCGCCTCCTGCCTCACCTCGTTCAGAAGCTCCGGCTGCTGAAGTGCTTGCATCGCCAGGTCGGACATGCCGTGCTGGCGGGCGCCCATGAGCTCGCCCATTCCGCGAATACGCATGTCCTCTTCGGCGAGCTTGAATCCGTCGCGAATGCGGGTCAGCAGATTCAAGCGATTCAGGGCCGGCTCCGAAGGGTCGTCGGTCAGCAGCAGGCAGAAGCTCTGGCCCGCCCCACGGCCGACCCGGCCGCGGAACTGATGGAGCTGAGCCAGGCCGAACCGATCGGCACCCTCGATCATCATCACAGTCGCATTCGGCACGTCGACACCAACTTCGACCACCGCAGTCGCGACCAGGACCTGCACCTCTCCGGAGACGAAGGCGCGCATCACATCGTCCTTGCCCTTGAGGCGCCCGTGCACAAGGCCCATGCGCAGGTCCGGGAACACATCCCGCTGCAGCCGTTCGAATTCAGCGGTCGCCGATCGCGCAACGAGCACCTCTGACTCGTCGATCAGAGGACAGATGACAAAGGCCTGGCGACCCATGCGGACGTGCTCGCGCACGAGGTCGTATGCGCGCTGTCGTTGGTCCGGCTCGACCACCTCGGTCTCGACCGGGCTGCGCCCAGGCGGCTGCTCATCGATCACGGAAACCAACATCTCGCCATAGAGCGCGAGCGCAAGCGTGCGTGGAATGGGCGTTGCGGTCATCGCCAGGAAGTGCGGCCGTCCTCGCCCTTTGGCGCGAAGGAGTTCGCGCTGCCCGGTGCCGAAACGATGCTGCTCGTCGACCACCGCGAGGCCGAGGTCGGCGAACTCGACGTCGTCCTCGATCAGGGCGTGCGTCCCGACGACCAGCGCACAGTGCCCTGATGCTGTCGCAGTCTTGACGCGCCGCCGTTCCGCCGCGCTTTGGCTGCTGACCAGGAGCTCGACGATCAGACCCGGGAAGCTCTCCTCCAGGTAGGCGCGAAAACGATGGAGATGCTGCCGGGCGAGGATTTCTGTCGGGGCCATGACCACCGACTGAAGGCCTGCCGCGTGAGCCATCGCGACGCAGGCCGCTGCGACCGCGGTCTTCCCCGAACCCACATCACCGTTCAGCAGCCGGTTCATGGGAGCGGTCTTCGCCATGTCCTGGAAGGCCTCCCAGGCCGAACGCCGCTGCGTGCGGGTCAGCTCAAAGCCCACTCCAGCTTTGAACGTGTCGATCACCTCCTGCCGGTAGGGGATCGGGGTGGCCGGCTCGGCCGTCATGCTGGCGCGCATGAGCGCAAACGCGGCTTGCAGCTCGAAAAGCTCCGCGAACGCCATGCGCCGGCGCGCTTCGCGCCACTGCTCCTCTGTATCCGGGTGATGTCCGAACCGGACGGCGTCCGCCACCGCAAGGAGGTGGTGCCGCTCGCGCACGCTTCCGGGGAGCAGGTCTTCTAGCTGGACGGCGAGTGGCAACGCCGACTCAATCCACGCCGCCATCTTCCTCGAGCTCAGGCCCTCGACCAGGTGGTACTTCGGCATGAACCCGCCAACTCGTGAGGGCTCCGCCTCTTCGTTGTCGTCCAGCCGTTCGTGATGCGGGTTCTGCATCTCGAACACGGCACCGTATCGCGTCTCCTTCACGGTGCCCGCGACCGCGATGCGGTCCCCCTTGTGCAGCTGCTTCGCGACGAATGGCTGGTTGAACCAGACCAATTTCAGGCTCGTGCCCGAATCGTCGTGCAGCGTCGCCTCGGTGAGCCGGATGCGCTTGCGCATCGACTGCTTGGCACTGATGGCGGTGATGACGCCGATCACAGTCGCCTGCCGCCCCGGCGTCAATCGCGACACCTCAGCCGGTGCGCCATACGTTTCCCAATCGAAAGGCAGCGTCAGCAGCAGGTCGCGAATGGTCTCGATGCCAAGCTTGGCGAGGCGTTTGACATCCGCCGGCTTGACCTTGGGTAGAGCTGATACCGGCGTGTCGAGCGCCCGCGGGAGGACAAGTATGCTCACCGTGTGATATCTACCCCTTCGAATCCACCGCCATCGACTGCCGAGCCGCAGCGCGGCTCAGGGCCGTCGAGCGGACTCCGCCGGACCATCATCGCGGTTGTCATCATCGCCATCGTCGTCATTGGAATCGTCGGCTACGCACTCGCAGGCTTCACGTACACGGCCGGCCGTGTTGCGAACGCGGACAAGAGTCTTAACACCGTGGTCTCGCATCAGAACAGCCTCAACACTACGTTCAAGGACATCGGCACGAAGGTCAGCGGTCTTAACAGCAGCTCAAACTCCGACCTCGCGCAGACCCATGCCCTGTACGCCCAATTCGTTGCCAACGCAAAGTCGACAGGGACGACAGTGGACCGGGACGACGCATCTCTCGTGTCGGCAAAAGCGAGTCTCACCGAGCAGCAGTGGCTCGCCGTGTTCACCCGGTCAAGCCTCGACAAAGAGGCAGCGCGGGTCGATCACGCGCGCAGGGGGCTTGCGATCGCGAAGACGCTTGCGGGCGACTACGTCCAGGTTTATGGATTCTTCGAGGCTTTCTCTGACTCTGAGATCGACCTGGAGAAGTTCAGCACGCAGGTGGCGACTGCAGATTTCACCAGCGCCAAAGCGACGCTGGCCACGATGAAGACCCATGTTGACAATGCACAGCAGCTTTCGACCGCCCCCGGGTTGCCGAGTCAGCTGCACGACGTGGCGATCGACCTCGGGACGCTGGTCACTGATTTCGGAAAGCTAGTAGATGCAGGCCTCAGAAATAATGACCCCGCCATCCTGAGCGCAAACAACAGCGTCGCCGCCGACGCCAACAAGTTGGCCGCCTACAACTACGACAAGATCCTGACCGATATCGGCGCGTACTACCAGCCGTTGATCGCCGCCTTCAACTCGGAGATGACGCAGGCGACGGCTTAGGCGCTTTCTTGCTCCGGCGGGCTTCCGAGAAGGTAAACCAGACCATCTGGCCGGCCAGCAGCACGACGAGCGCCACGAGCACAGGGGGCGGACTGGCGTGAAGGCCCGCGATCGCGTACCACCCAGCGGCCAGGATGGCGACGATGACCGCCGTCTGGACCCAGTCGGCGACGAACAATCCGATCAGCTCGGCTGCGGCCGATCTGAGGAAGTTCACGCTATCGCGCGGCGCCGGCTGAGCATCACCGCAAGCTGAGACGCGCCGAAATATGCCGCGGCCAGGAAAAAGATGGAAACGAAGTCGAGCGGCCATGTGGCGCCCATTCCTTCAGCCGCCCAGAAGGTACCGAGGCTGGTCAGGATGATCCCGACCGCATATTTGAGAGTGTTCTCCGGGACTCGGGCGAGGGGCTTGCGCACGACCACGCCCGCCGCAGCTACGAGCGCCATGGCAAGCAGTCCGCCCGCCACCGCCTCAGGAAAGTACTTGCTCGTGCCGCCGACGGCGACGACGATGAAAACCACCTCGATGCCCTCGAGAAAGACGCCTTTGAACGCGATCACGAAACCCACCCAGTCCTGCCTCGTCACCGCACCCTGGAGCTCGTTGACGGTCTTCTGGTAAGCGCGCTCCTCGTCGTGCAGCTCTACCACGCCGGCGGACCGCAGGACCGCCTTGTGCAGCCAGCGCAACCCGAACAGCAGGAGCAGCGTGCCGATGATCAGCTTCAGCGTTGATTCAGGCACGCGCTGGACGATGAGCTGACCGAACAGCAGGACCAGCACCGCGAGCGCGATGATTGCGGCAACCGTGCCGTACAAAGGGGAGCGCCACCCTCGCGTCAGGCCGACGGCGAGCACGATGGTCAGGGCCTCGGTCGACTCGACTGCCGACCCGAGAAACGCCGCGCCGAACGTGAACAGCTGCTGGTACAAACTCAGCAGAGATTAACTCCCACGGCATAGCCGAAGGCTTACCCCACCCGGCTCTCCGCGCCGACCTCCCCGGCGAGCGGGGAGGTGAAAAGCCCGGGGCATCGAACCCGGCGCTCCGCGCCGACCTCCCCTGCGAGCGGGGAGGTCAATAAGCTGGAGGTATGAAGCCCGGCCTCTTCGACGACCGCTCGATCACCCGGCGGGTGAGTCGCGAGAACATCCTCATGCTGGGCGGCGGCCGCGCCCTGCTGATGCAGCTGGCGCATCCGAAGGTCGCGGCGGGCGTCGACGAACACTCTGACTTTCGCACCCAGCCCATCCGGCGGCTGCGCCGGACCATCCGGGTGACCATGGCGATCATCTTCGGCGATCGCGAGACCGCCCTCGCCGCCTCGCGGTCAGTGAACCGGGTCCACGCGAGGGTCCGCGGGCAGGAGTATCGCGCGCTCGACCCAGATCTTCTCTTGTGGGTCCACGCGACTCTGACCGACTCGGCCCTGGTGACCTACGAGACGTTCGTGCGACGGTTACCCGCTCACGAGCGCGAGGACTTCTACCAGGAGTCCAAGCTGATCGGCGAGCTGTTGGGGATTCCCGGCGATCGATTCCCAGCCACACTGAGCGACTTCGATGTCTACGTCAACCAGATGATGTCGACAGGACCCGTGCGCGTGGGCAGGATCGCGCTAGAGCTGGCGGGCCAGGTGCTGCGCCCCAAGGTCCGCCTGCTGCCCGGCCCGGTGATGATCCCATTTGAGGTCGTCACCGCAGGGCTGCTGCCGCCGGCGCTTCGCTCCCAGTACGGCCTGGCCTGGGGTCCGCGCCAGCAGCGAGCGTTCAAGCTGGCGGTCAGCGCGCTGCCTCGCGTCGTCGCGCTCACCCCACCGGTGCTCCGTGTGTGGCCCCTGCCCGGCCGCAATGTGACGCTGGCGACTAGCTCTTGATGTAGACCAGGCCCAGCGCCTTCGGGCCGGTGTGGGTGCCAAGCACGCAGCCAATCTCCCCGACCGGTATCTCGAGCTCGGGCAGCTTTTGGCGCAAGTCCGCCGCTATCCGCTCGGCTTCTTCGGGCGCCTGTGCGTGCACCACCCCTACGTATTCAACGGGCTGCTCCGCCTTGAAATACTCGACCATCCTGGGAATGGCCCGGGACCGCGTGCGGACGCGATCGACCGACTTAATCTCCCGGTCGGCGACCAGGAGCAGCGGCTTGAGGTCGAGCATCGTGCCGATCATCGCCTGGGCGCGGCTGACCCTCCCGCCCATCTCGATGTAACGCAAAGTGTCAAGCAGGGCTAGCACGCGACACTTAGGGAGGCGCCTTTCGACCTCGGCAGTCGCCTCCTCGAGGGTGGCGGATTCTGCCGCGACCTTGCACAGGA
This sequence comes from Candidatus Dormiibacterota bacterium, assembly GCA_035937155.1. Lineage (GTDB taxonomy): Bacteria > Chloroflexota > Dormibacteria > Dormibacterales > Dormibacteraceae > Palsa-870. Next base: position 13,169 of record DASYVJ010000053.1, read on the forward strand.
ACGCCATCGGCATGGTCACGGTCTCGCTGTCGATGACGTTGACCTTGAAGCCTTCCACGGACTGAGCGCCCACTCGCGCCGCCTCAGCCGTCGCAGACAGCTGGGCCCCGATGTGGATCGAGATGCAGGCTTCGAAGTTTTGCGAGAGACGCTCGTACAGCTCGGCGAACTCGCCCGGGGATGGAGCCGACGTCGTAGGCAGCTTGGTGGACGCGGCCAGCCTATGAAAGAACTCCTCATTGTCCATGTCAACACCATCGCGAAAGGTCTCTTCGCCGAACAGGACCTTGAGCGGGACGACCTCGATCCCGTAGCGCTCGCGCCAGGCATCGGGCAGGTCAGCGGTCGAGTCGGTGACGACGGCGAAAGCCCGTTTCACAAGAGCTGTTATTCGACGGAGAGGATGAACGGATAGTGCTGCTGGCCGCCCTGCTGGACCTCGACCTCAAGACCCGGGTGCGAAGAGCGGATCTCCGATTCGAGCTTCGCCATCTCGTCATCGCTGGCGCCCTCTCCGCGGTACACCGTGACCAGCTCGTACGAAGCAGGCCCGAGCTTGCTCAGCGCCTTGTTGACCACCTCGCCGTAGTCGGAGCCGGCGAACTCGAGCTTGTCGTTGATCAACCCGATGACATCGCCCTTCTTAACTTTCAAGCCATTTGACCGCGTGTCCCGAACCGCATGCGTCACCTCGATGGTCTGCACGCGCTCAGCCTCGGCCTTCATCGCAGCCACGTTCTCCGCGCCGGACCGGTCGCCGCGAAACGCAACGACTGCCGCCACCCCCTGCGGGACGCTGTGGGTCTCGATGACGTGCACCTTTTTCTTGGTGAGTCCCGGAACCTGCTTGGCGGCAAGAATCACGTTCCGGTTGTTGGGCAGAAGGAGGACCTCGTCGTACGGCACCGAATCGATGGCGGTCAGCATGTCCTGAGTACTGGGATTCATCGTCTGGCCGCCCTCGACGATGGCGTCGACGCCCAGCCCCCGGAAGATGTCGACGAGGCCGATGCCTGCCACTACGGCGACGAGTCCGACTCCGTTGGCTCGCGATGGCCGGTTGGCCTGGCCCTCGCTCTCGATGATTCGCTTGTGCTGGGTCGACATGTCGCCGACGTTGAGCTTGAGCAGCTTCCCGTAGCCACCCGCCAGCGTGATGACGCGCGAGGGATCGTCGGTGTGGACGTGAACCTTCACCAGCTCGGGCTCGCCGACGACGAGGACCGAGTTGCCGAACGCCTCGATCTGGTTCTTGATCCGGTCCACGTCGAGCCCGGTGCCTTCGATCAGGAACTCCGTGCAGTAGCCCCAACCTCCTTCCGGAAGTGCGACCGCCACTTGAGAGGCAACGGGGACGGCTGGCCGCGTGGCGGCGAACGCCGCGGCCGACGACTCGACGTCCTCGACGGACTTCAGCATGCCCTCCAGGATGATCTGGAGCCCGAATCCTCCAGCGTCGACCACGCCCGCTTCGCGGAGGATCTGCAGCTGGCTGGGTGTCTTCAGCACCGCCGCCCTGGCTCCGGCAGCCGCGGCTGCGATGACCTGCGGCACGGTCGCGTCCGGGCTGCCGGCCGCAGCAGCGGCCGCGCGTCCCGCTTCACGGGCCACGGTCAGGATCGTGCCTTCGGTCGGCTTGTTCACGGCCCGGTACGCGGCATTGGCCGCCTCTTCGAAAGCGGCCGCGAGCTCGGCCGGGGTCAGCGAGCTCTTGCCCTCGACCGCCCGGGCGAATCCGCGAAAGATCTGCGAGAGGATCACACCCGAGTTGCCGCGTGCGCCCATCAAGCTGCCATGCGACGCGAGCTTGGCGATCTTGCTCACCTCGGCGGCGTTCGACTCCTTGATGTCCTCGACCGCGGACTGAAGGGTCAGCAGCATGTTGGTGCCGGTGTCCCCGTCGGGCACGGGGAACACGTTCAGGCGGTTGGCCTCCTCGTGGTTGGCGGAAAGCCAGCTCAAGCTCCCGAGGAGGGCCCGCTTGAAGAGGGGTCCGTCAACCCCTGGGTACCTGTCTACTCCCACGGCTCAGCGGCGCTCTTCGCGAACGCCCTGGACGTTCACGTTGACCTGCGCCACCGGCACGTTGACCGAGCGCTCCACCGCGAACTTGACCGCCTCTTGAAGGTTGTGGGCGACCTCGGAGATACGGATCCCGTACTGGACGATGACGAACACGTCGATGCCGAGCCCGTCTTCGATCTCGAGCACCTCGACGCCGCGAGCTACGTTGCCCCTGTGCAACAGCTCGGCTACTCCGTCGCGCAGGCCGCGTGCCGCCATGCCGGCGATCCCGTAGCAGCCCAGGGCGGCGTGGGCGGCTATGGCGCCGACAGCGGAAGGAAAGACCTCGATCCGGCCCCACTGGCGGGCCTGGACGAGCGGGGTGGTGGTCTTCGAGGCCATAGGAAAGCTCATGGTACAATTCCCTTCCGCCAACCGCGAAATGACGCGGGCGTCGTTGTTCCCCAAACTCCCAATCGGAAGGTGCCTCATGGCCAAGCGTTGCGCGATCTGCGGCAAAGAGCCGCAATACGGACACCACGTCAGTCACGCCAAGAACCGGGTCAACCGGAGGTTCGAGCCCAACCTGCAGATGGGCCGCGTGACGGTGGCCGGCAAAGCCGTGCACGCGCGGATCTGCACGCGCTGCCTGCGGACGTACGCGGCTTAGTTTCTCCCGGGGGCCCTCACCCTCAGCCCTGCGCGCAAAGCGGCGATCAGGATGGGACTTACTTATTGCTCCCGCTGACGCGGGCGAGGGGATTGGCTAACTGAAGTCCATACCATGTATTTCACCGAGGTGCGCCAGGTCTTTCCTCAGGGCCGCCCACACCCGCTCTTGAGCCGCGGCGTCGGGGACCACGCTTGACGGGTCGTTGATGTCGGACACGAGGTCGGGCCGCTCGACCATCTCGGCAAACAGAAGCGTCCACGCCCGCGGCACGACCTCGTAGATCGCGTAGCCGCCACCCCCGAGGGCAAGCCACCGGCCGTCGCACAGCTCGTGCGCGAGCTCGTGAAAGACCCGTCCCACGCGGGGCCAGATCCGGGTCGTCGCCGCCAGGTGAGCGAGTGGGTCCAGGTAGTGCGTATCGCAGCCGTCCTGCGTCACAAGCACAGTTGGTTTGAATCGGCGCAGCAGCGCCGGCACGACCTTCTCGAAGCCTTCGAGCCACGGCTCGTCCCAGGTGAACGGGACGAATGGAAGGTTGGCGGCCGAACCGCGGCCCGCACCGGCTCCGCAGTCTTGAGGGAAGCCAGTTCCCGGAAAGAGGTAGCGACCGCTTTCGTGAAGGCTGATGGTCAGCACATCGGGATCGTTCTGGAACACGTCCTCGACCCCGTCGCCATGGTGCACGTCGACGTCGACGTACGCGACGCGGTGACCCTGGTCCTTCAGCCACTGGCACACGATTGCGGGGTCGTCGTACGTGCAGAACCCGGAGGCTCGCGCCCGATGCGCGTGGTGAAGCCCGCCGGAAGGGCTGAAGGCATGGAGCGCCGCTCCGCTCTCGATAGCCTGCGCCGCGACGAGACTGGCTCCGACCACGAGCGCGGCACCCTCATGGAGCTCGTCCGAGATGGGATTGTCGGCTGACGCGAAGCCAGCTTTGTCGATCTCCTCGGGCGAAACCTGGTTGCGCTGTTTGGGGTCGCTCAGCTTACGAACCAGGTCGATGTAGTGGCGCGAGTGCACCAGCTCGAGCTCCTGGATCGTCGCGCGACGCGGCGGCAGCAGGACGCTGTGCTCCATGAGACCCGTCGAACGGATCAGGTCCACTGCCAGCTTCACGCGAATCGGCTGCAGCGGATGCTGATCCGACAGTCGATGCTTCATGAGCTCGTCCCCATAGACGAGCGCGACCGGCCCGGGCACGGCCATTTACCCTAACAACCTGGTAGTGGATGCCGCAGGTCTTTTCGAGTCCGTGCCCAACTTCTCAGAGGGCAGGCGGAGCGACGTGATCGGCGCGATCGCCGGTGCGGCCGCAGGACGCGCACACGTCCTCGACGTCGACCCGGATCCTGACCATCACCGCCTAGTCGTCTCGCTGGCGGCCCAGCGGGGACGGCTGTTGGAGGGATTGATGGCAGCGGTGAGCGCCGCTGTGGATCAGATCGACGTGCGAACACATGAAGGAGTGCACCCGCGCGTAGGCGCCGCGGACGTGGTGCCGATCGTACCGCTTGGACAGAGCACGCTGGACGGGGCTCGGGACGTGGCGCGCGAAGTCGGAGAGCGGATCTGGAGCGAGCTGCGCGTCCCCGTTTACTGGTATGGCGAGCATCGCTCACTGGCCGATATCAGGGCGGGTCGCGCCAAGCCCGACCTCGGCGGCCCCGACCTCCACCCCACCGCAGGCGCCGTATCTGTCGGCGCGCGCCTGACGCTGGTCGCTTTCAACGTGCTGCTGCCGGGCATGGACGTGGTCCAGGCACGAGCCCTGGCGCGCTCGATGCGCGAGTCCCAGGGCGGCCTGCGCGGAGTGCAGGCGCTCGTCTTTCAGCTTCCGGGCGGCCGCGTGCAGCTGTCGATGAACCTGTTCCGGGTCGATGAGACGCCACCGGCAGCAGTCGTCGCGGAGCTTGTTCGCCGCGGCATCGACGTCGGCGATCAACAATTGGTCGGCCTGTGCCCGGCCATCGCCGCCAGTGAGGGTATGGCGGGGCGCTTGCTGGAGGCACGGCTGGCTGCAGCGGCGGCCCGCGCAGGCGCGCTCCGATGCCGGAACAAGGGCGACGAGGAGCACGTCGCGCTGGCAGTCCGTCTAGAACGCGAGGCCGATAAGCTGTCGGCCTTGGCCGTCGATCAGCAAGCCGTGCTGGCGGGCGCGGAACGCACGGCGGCACTCGTGCTCGTGCTGCGTGCCGCGCAGGTCCCAGATCGTGAGCTGGACCAGATGCTCGACGCTGCGGCACGCGGCATGCGCGCGGCAGTCAGCCCTGCCACGGCGGCAGTGTATGCGAAGAGGGTCGTGGCGCTCGACCGCAGGCTGGCGACCGGCTAAGAGCTCGCGGCCGAGGCGTCCATCGTTACGGTGCACGCACCGCCACTGACTTCAACGCGGTACATGTCAGACCCGCTGCCGCTCGCCTCCTGGACGGTGCCAATCCCACGGTTCTGGTGGCCGTCGAAATCGAGGCTCACCGCGCCGCCCGAAACCATCACCGAAGCCCCTGCGCCGCTTGGTCGGTGCAGGTGAACGGTCAGAGCGCCCCCGTCGATGGTGATCGGGACGATCCCCGCCGGGGGTCCCAGGGTGATGTCCTCACGGCTGGCGCCGGTGTTGACCTGGATCGAGGCAACGTGCACAGCCCCGAGCTTGAACGTGTCTGTGGATGCCCCGGTGTTGGAGGCGAGCTTCCAGGGAACGCTCGAGTTGATCTCGAGCTGTAGGTTGAAGCGCCGGCTCCGAAATGCGAAACCACTGTCTCCCTGGGAGATCTGCAGGCTTCCGTTCGCGCTGTCGAAGCTAACGTCGGGCTTCGGGCCGGAGTACTCGATATGGGCTCGATACAGGTCTCCTTCGAGCGCACTGCTGCCCACCACCGAGATGGTCGCCGCACCAACATTGACCTCGAGCGATGCGTGGTCCAGGCTGCCAACGGGCGCCTTCGTATCCAGCTTGCCGGTCGCACTCGGGTTGGGAGCCAGCGCTACATACGCAAGCGCACCTCCGATGGCAAGCAGGACGATGAGCAGTGCAGCGACGTCTGCGGCCGAGCCCTTCACCCCACGACGGACGATCATCTCCAGCCCGATCACGACGAGGAGCAGCGGCCACATGTCGAACAGCAGGTTCAAACGGTTAGTTGAGATCACTCCGGCGTTGACGAGCAGCGCGACGACGCCGATCAGGATGAGGATGGCCGGCCAGAAGAAGCCTCGGTACTGACGCATCTCTCGCAGGCTACGGGCGGGCCCGTCGCACGATCAGCCATACGCCGAGGCCGATCAGCACGACGGGCCAGACGATCTCAGGCCTCAACCACGTGAGCAGGCCGAGATTATTGAGGAGGAAGTAGACGCCCAGCACTACCAGCACCGCCGGCCAGAAATACTCGCGTCGCCAGTACTTCATTGGCGGATTCTAGAGGGGACGGGTTAAATCGGGGCGACCACCTCGAAAAGCTCCGGACGCTCTTTGCGCGCCGCCTCGACTAGCTCGGGGCCCGCGACGGTCGTCTGGATCGGGTGCGCCACCATGAGGTAGGCACGTGCGACGCGGCGCAGATCGTCCTCGCTGACCTGCAGCAGGCGCTGCTTGAAGCGCTCTCGCTCCGTGCGCGTGAAGCCAGTGAGCTTGTTGGTTGACTCGCGGCGACCCTTGATGTCGGGCGACTCCAGCGGGTCGACGTCTCCACACGCCCCGAGGATTGCCTCCTTGAGGGCCTCGGCGTCGACCTCGCCATCTGTCACCCACTTCACAGCCTGGTCATAGACGTCGTACGTCCGGATGATGTTGGGGTCGCGATACGAACCGAAGTAAAAGGTCCCGCTGGCCGTCCCGGCCTGCGCAAATCCGCCGTACGCGCCGCCCTTCTCACGCAGCTCTCGGTGCAGGAACGTGTCACGCAGATAGTTAGCGAGCACGAGCAGTGCCGCAGAGTCCGGGTGCGTGTAGCGAACCGTCTTGAAGATGCGCACGTTGAATGCGACAGGGAGCGGCGAGGTTCGGGCTTCGGGCGCGATGTCGAGGGGCTTCGGCTTCTCGACGTGACCATTCTGGCCGCCGGCCGGAAGGGAATCGACGAGTCCTGACAGCAACGCCTGGTACGTTTCGATCATCCCTTCCTCGCAGGTCGCGACGAAGCGGAGGGCGCCGTCTCGAAACAGGGTCGTGCGGATCGCGTTGAGCTTCGCTATAAGGTCACCGAGGTCGCCTTCATCTAGACGCGCGAGCCGGCGCATCGAGTGGAGCATCCCGATCCCCTGGAGCCGGTCATTGATCGCGCCCTCCGAGGTGAGCTTCGAATGCGCGCGCAGGATCGCGAACTGAAAGCCCAGGCCGGAGATGGAGCTTTCGAGGCGGGTCGCCACCTCGGCGATGACCTCCTTCAAGCGCTTCGGCTCAATCTCGAGGCGCGCAACAAGGTCTGTGAGCAGCTCGACGAAAGGCTTCGCGTTGCGGTCGAGCGCCCTGCCGGATATGACGAACGACTGGAGGTAGTCGTCCAGCGCGGCAAGCGACTGCACCTGAGCCGCCGCGCCCACACCACCAGTGACGGCAGCGATGCGTGAGGCGATTTGCACGTAATCCTGGCCTGCGGCTCCGCTTTGCGTGAGCACTCTGCTGAAAAGCGGCAGCAGCTCCTTCTGCTCTGCACTCAAGGCTGAGAAATCTGACCGGATGTCGAGGTAGGTGACGCCGTTGGTCGGCTGCGCGAAGAACTCGATCGCAGCACCGCCAACCCTGGTCTCGCGACTGGGCACGTCTTCGAACTTCATCGGGATGTCGCTGAGCTCAAGGGTGGGGAGCGTCGACAGGTCGGCCTTGGCCTCCTGGTCCGCCTTGAGCCGCATCGCCTCGGCCACGATCCGCTCCTTGTCGGTGTCGCTGAGGCCGGTCTCGATTGCGGCCAGGCGGTCGAGCTCGTTGCGTCGCCGGCGCTCCTCGAGCTCGGTGTCGGGCACGATCGTCAGGAGAGCCCGGTGCGGATTGTCGAGGAGCTCGGCGCGTATCAGGTTCTCGAAGAAGCGGCCTGCGGTGCGATCTCGCTCAAGGCGTTCGAGGTCCGCGTCGAAGTTCAGGGCGCTGTACGGATCGCCGCCGTAGTAATAGGGCGCGAGCAGGGTGAACAGCATCTTCAGCGCATACGGAAAGCCCGCGTTGGAGCGCTCGCGTTTTTCGAACTCCAGGCGGTGAATCACGGCGTCGACCTGCGCGTTGTCCAGACCTTCATCGGCCAGTCGCTCCAACGTGTCGAGGACGACCTGCTGCACCTTCTCGGCGTCGTCAGCCGCGACGTCTTTCAAGCCGGCGCCGAAGACGCTTTCGCGGTAATCGTCCTGGAGACCGGTGCCGTCTGCCATCGCCGTTCCGAGCCCGGAGTCGATGAGCGCTTTTCTCAGCGGCGATCCCGCGTTGCTGAGGAGGACCTCGGCCAGCACCTTCATCGCAAGCAGGCGGAACGAGTCACCCGTCGGCACCGTGACCCAGGCAACGAGCGCCTGAGATTTGCGGGAGTTGTCCTCGCTTGCGGTGGCCGGATACGGCTCGGCGGCGGCGATCGGCCTGGTGAAGCGCTTGACGTCCGGAATCGCCGTGTCGACGTCGATCCGCTGAAAGCGCGAGAGCACGTTGCGCTCGATCACCTCGAGCGTCTCCTCCAGAGGAAGGTCGCCGTAGGTGTAGAAGTACGCGTTGCTCGGGTGATAGTGCGTGGCGTGGAATCGGCGTAAGTGATCCCACGTGAGGTTCGGGATGTCCTGCGGATCTCCACCCGAGACGTGAGCGTAGGTAAGGCCGGGAAACAACGAGCGGCCGACTGCGCGCTGCACGGCCGCTTGCGGCGACGCCAGCGCGCCCTTCATCTCGTTGAAGACCACACCCTTGTAGCGAAGGCCGCTCTTTGGATCGTCGGTTTGCTCGAACTCGAAACGAATACCTTCCTGCTGGAACGAGTCCTCGGACAGCCTCGGAAAGAAAGTCGCGTCAAGGTAGACGTCGAGGAGGTTCATGAAGTCTTTGGCGTTGCGTGAGCTGAAGAGGTACATCGTCCAGTCAGCGCTGGTCATGGCATTCATGAATGTGGCGAGCGAGCGCCGGGTCATGCTGAAGAATGGGTCCCGCACCGGGTATCGCTGCGAACCGGCGAGCACGACGTGCTCGAGGATGTGTGCAACTCCGGTCGAGTCCATCGGCACCGTCGGGAAGAAGACCGCGAACCCGTTGTTGTCGTCCTTGGTTTCGATATGAATGTGCCGGGAGCCCGTGCGGTCATGCTCGAGCTCCAGGTACACACCATCAAGGCGCTCGAGCCGCTCACGACGGCGCACGGAGTATCCGCCGATCGTTTCGATACTGGGGTCTGCTGTTCTTGCCACGTGAATCTTTGAGTCTAGGATGTGTTGAAAGATGGTGTTCAGTACCGCTGAGCTCGAGTTCCTCCGCTCACAGCGGATCGGACGCTTCGCCACTGTCAGCCCGTCAGGATGGCCTCACGTCGTGCCTGTGATGTACGCCGTGGACGATGACGGCGCGCTGGAGTTCGACGTCGATGGGGTCAAGCTGCGAAACATCGAGGCTGAGCCGCGGGCGGCCATAGTCGTCGACGCCATGGGTCCGAAGCGCGGGGTCAGCATTCAGGGTCACGCCCGCTTGATTGGGCCGGAGCGGGCCCGGCTAGAACCGGATCGCAAGTTCAGCTGGGGGCTGTGAGGGGTCGTTCCGCAATGCTGCTGGGGCTGGCCCTGGCAGCGATCCAGACCGGCTGCGGTTCGGGTTCGCCGGCGTCGCCCAGCCCCGCCATCTCGACGGCTCCGGTGACCCCTGCTGCCCCGGCTCTCGCCAATGACTGGCCCCAGTACCACCGAAACAGCGCTCGCGCCGGTCTCGGGCCTTCCACGCCTGCGCTCGGCACGCCGGCCGTAGCGTGGACAGCCCACCTCGACGGCGACGTCTACGCCTCTCCCCTGATCGTCGCCGGCCACGTGCTGGTGGCGACGGAAAACAACACCGTGTACTCCCTGGACCTGTTCAGCGGGTTGGTGGTGTGGAAGATCCATCTTGGCGAGCCGGTCGATGCGGCTTCGCTGCCGTGCGGCAACATCGGCCCGGTGACCGGCATCACCGGCACGCCCGCGGCCGACCCAAGCACTGGCCGGCTGTACGTTGTCGCGTTTCTGCAAACCCACCATCACATGCTGTTCACGCTGAGCCTGGTGGATGGATCGGTTGTCTTCCAGCGCGACATAGATCCGCAGGGCTCCAACCCCGCCGTGCAGCAGGAGCGGGGAGCGCTGGCCCTGGGCTCGGGGTACGTCTACGTGCCGCTGGGCGGGCTGTACGGCGACTGCGGGCAATACAACGGATACGTCGTTGGAGTGCCGCTTCGAGGCGGAAGCACGATTACTTACAAGGTGCCCAGCGCGCGCGAAGCGGGCATCTGGAGCCCGCAGGGGCCGACGATCGGGCCGGACGGCAGCGTCTACGTGGTCAGCGGGAACGGGGCGTCGCAGTCCGGTTTCGACTTCAGCAACTCCGTAATCCAGCTGTCGCCCGATCTGCAAACCGTGCGTTCCTACTTCGCGCCGGCGAACTGGGCTTCGCTGAACGGGAGTGACACGGATCTCGGCTCGGTCGGGGCGACGGTACTTCCGTCGCTCGGCATCGTCCTCGCGATCGGCAAAGAGGGCGTTGCTTATCTGCTCAATTCCGGCAGCCTCGGCAAGATCGGCGGTCAGGTCGCTAGCCGGCCTGTCTGTTCTGCTGGATCTTGGGGAGGTACGGCGTGGTCAGGCTCGACGGTCTTCGTGCCGTGCGCTGACGGCTTGTACGCGCTGTCGGTCACCTCGTCTTCGGTCGACATCGCATGGCATTCCGATCATCCGGTGCTGGCGTCGCCGATCGTCGCTGCGGGCGTGGTGTGGGCCATTGACCCGGATGGCACCCTCTACGCGCTGGATCCGTCATCCGGCGCCGTCGTCTATTCGAAGGGTATGGGCTCGGCGCAGCATTTCAGCACTGCCGCCGCGACTGAGGGCTTCGTCGTCGCGCCTGCGGGCAAGAACGTGGTGGCAGTTTCGACGGGCGGCTAGCCCTGGATCGTGCGCAGCAGGTTCGCCATCTCGATCGCCGCCTCGGCGGCGTCGGCGCCCTTGTTGTTCTTGGGGCCGGATCGAGCGAGCGCCTGGTCCTTGTCCTCAGTGGTCAGCACGCCGAACGTGATCGGCACGCCGGTGTCGAGCTGGACCTGCATGATGCCGGCCGCTGCCTGTCCGGCCACCAGCTCGAAGTGATAGGTCTCGCCCCTGATGACACACCCCAGGCAAACGATCGCGTCGTGGCCACCCTTCTCGGCCAGGGCCAGCGCCGTGACCGGAAGCTCGAGCGAACCTGGCACCCAGAAAACGTCCGGATCCTCCACACCGTGCTCTTCGAGCGCCGCTAGTGCCCCACGCAGGAGCCGCTGTGACACGTCCTCGTTAAAGCGCGAAACGACTACCGCGATGGTCAGGTCGTTTCCAGTCAGGTCAGGTTTGGCGCCCTTCTCACCCACTTCTAGAGCAGGTGCCCGAGCTTGTCTTTTTTTGTCTTCAGGTACCGCTCGTTGTGTGGGTTGGACGGGATGCGGATCGGGACGCGCTCAACAACCTCGAGACCGAAACCCTCCAGCCCATAGATCTTCTTGGGGTTGTTGGTCAGCAGCCGGATCTTGCGGACGCCGAGGTCATAAAGAATCTGGCTCCCGATGCCGTAGTCCCGCTTGTCCGCGGGATGTCCCAGCGCTTCGTTCGCCTCGACGGTGTCGAGTCCGCGGTCCTGCAGGTTGTAGGCGTGCAGCTTGTCGAGGAGGCCGATGCCGCGACCTTCCTGGTGCCGGATGTAGAGGATCACACCCACCCCGTCGGCCGCGATCATATCCATGGCTGCGTGCAGCTGCGCGCCGCAATCGCATCGCAAGCTGCCGAAGATGTCACCGGTGAGGCATTCGGAATGCGCGCGTAGGAGCACAGGAGTCTCGGGATTGATGTCGCCGAGGACCAGGGCCAGGTGGTTCTCTCGGCGCAGGATGTCCTCGTAGGCGAACAGCTTCCACATCCGCGGATCTTTGTCGCCGATCGGAATCGTCGCTTCGACTCGCCTGACCACCAGCTTCTCGTTGCGGCGCCGATACGCGATGAGCTGCTCGACCGTGATCAGCTTGATCGTGTGCTCGGCGGCGAACCGCTCGAGCTCAGGCATGCGCGCCATCGTTCCGTCGGGCTTCATGAGCTCGGTGATCACGCCCGCCGGGTAGAGGCCGGCGAGGACGGCCAGGTCGACCGCGGCCTCGGTCTGGCCGGCGCGGGTGAGCACTCCTCCCTCGGCGGCGCGGAGGGGAAAGGTGTGGCCGGGCATCGAGAAGTCGGAAGCCTTGGCCGATGGGTCGAGGACCTTCCGAATGGTGGCGGCGCGGTCGTGGGCGGAGGCGCCCGTGGTCGTTATGTCCTTGGCGTCGACGCTGACGCTGAACGCGGTGCCGAGCCGGCTGGTGTTGTGCTCCACCATCGGCGCGATTCCGAGCTCGTCGAGGCGGCGCGAGATGACCGGCATGCAGACCAGGCCCGACCCATGCCGCGTCATAAAGCTGATGTGCTCGGCCGTGACTAGCTGGGCCGCTACGACGAGGTCCCCTTCGTTCTCGCGGTCCTCGTCGTCGACCACGATGACGAACTTGCCCGCCTCGAAGTCAGCGATCGCCTCCGGTACGGTAGCCAGGCCCATTTGCTGACGAATGTTACCGGCGGAGGTTTCGGGCCACGTAGCGCGCGACGACATCGGCCTCGAGGTTGACCGCCGAGCCCCGTTTGTAGGCGCCCGCGATCGTCATCTCGAGTGTGTGCGGGATCAGCGCGACCCGGAACGTGCCGGCAGGCTTGTCGACCGCAGCCACGGTGAGGCTCACTCCATCGACCGCGATGGACCCTTTGACGGCGACGAACTTTGAGATGGTTGCCGGAAGCTCGATCGTGACCTCCCGACCTGACGATGCACGTTCTACAGTCCTGACAGCGCCGGTCGCGTCGATGTGACCCTGCACGAGGTGACCGTCCAACAGCGAGGTCGCGCTCAGGGGCAGCTCGAGGTTAACCTCAGTCCCCACGCGGAGAGCACCCAGATTGGTGCGGCGCAGCGTCTCAGGCACAACGTCAGCAAAGAAGATCGGGCCCTTCTTTTTCACCACGGTAAGGCAGCACCCATTCACCGCGACGCTGCCCCCGATCTTCAGCCGGCGCGCGATCCAGGCGTGGTCGATCCCGAGGCGGTTCGCGTCCGCCGCGACCACCTTGGCGACGGCGCTAACGATCCCGGTGAACATCGGTGTATCCGGTGATCACGAGGTCCTCACCCAGTCGAGTGAAATCCACCTCGCGGAGTTGGGTTGACCCGGCCAGATGCTCGACGCCAAGTCCAGCCAAAGGACCAGGTGCTTCCTTGCCGCCGATCAACCGCGGCGCAACGTAGGCGTAGACCTTGTCCACGAGGTCCTCGGCAAACATCGATGCGTGGACCTCGGCGCCACCCTCGACCAGGAGGCTCAGCATGCCGCGCTTGCCTAGCTCGTCCAGCAGAGCCGGGAGGCTGACGCGGCCGTCGGGTGCTGCTGGCAGGCGAAGAACTTCCGCAGCGCCCACCCGCCCCGTCCGCGTGGTCGCGATCAGGGTGTTGGAACCGATGATCCGCGCCGACTGGCGGATCCGCAGCTGTGAATCGACGACCACCCGCAGCGGCTGGCGGGAGCTCGCGCCGTTGAGCCTGACAGTCAGCTCGGGATCGTCGGCGATCACAGTGTTGACGCCGACCAGGATCGCATCGTGCGTGTGGCGGAGGCGATGCGCGTGCGCGCGGGCATCCTCTCCGGTGATCCAGCGCGACTCGCCTGTTCGCGTCGCGATCTTGCCGTCGAGGCTCATCGCGAACTTCGCGGTAACGAAGGGCCGGCCGGTCTGGCGATGTTTGACGTAGAACTCGTTCAGGTTGAGGGCACGCTCCTCGAGGACCCCGACTGAGGTTTCTATACCGGCATTCTTGAGCATCGCGAGGCCGGCGCCACGCACGCGCTCGTCAGGGTCTGCCATCGAAACGATCACGCGACGTACCCCGGCGTCGATCACGGCCTGCGCGCACGAGGGGTTGCGATGCTCGTGCGAACAGGGCTCGAGGTTGACGTATAGGGCGCCGTTCCTCGAGCGCTCGCCGGCGGCGGCGAGCGCTTCCTCTTCGGCGTGCGGCGACCCTGCGAGACGGTGGAAGCCCTCGCCCGCCAGGAGCCCGTCGGCGTCGAGGACGACAGCACCGACCATGGGATTAGGGCTGGTCCAGTAGTCCGCCTGGCGCGCCAGCTCGATGGCGCGGGCGGCCCAGTGGAAGTCCAGCTTCTGGTCGCGATCTGTGGGATTCAGTCCTGGCAATATACCCGCGCCAAATCAAACCACCCAGTGATCGACAACCGAAAGGTCTATGAGATTCTCCAGTGCCTTCAGCGCTGGATCCAAATTGACGTTTGCGAAGTCTCTTCAGTGATCTGAAGAGTGAGTTATAGGTGAACAAGCCCTCGGGCTATTAGTACCGCTCAGCTCAAAGCATTACTGCTCTTACACCTGCGGCCTATCAACCTGGTGGTCTACCAGGGCCCTTACCCGGTTAACCCGGTGGGAGACCTTATCTTGGAGTTGGCTTCGCACTTAGATGCTTTCAGCGCTTATCCAAACCGGCCATGGCTACCCGGCGCTGCCACTGGCGTGACAACCGGTACACTAGCGGGCCGTTCAACCCGGTCCTCTCGTACTAGGGTCAACCCTCCTCAAGTCTCCTGCGCCCACGGCGGATAGGGACCGAACTGTCTCACGACGTTCTAAACCCAGCTCGCGTACCGCTTTAATGGGCGAACAGCCCAACCCTTGGGACCGACTCCAGCCCCAGGATGCGACGAGCCGACAT
>DASYVJ010000054.1:0-38118 GCA_035937155.1 Candidatus Dormiibacterota bacterium
AACAGTCGACCAGCTCGAGCTAGCAACTGCCCGCTGGGTTGAATGGTGGAATCACCGACGCCTCCACTCCGCTGTGGGCGATATTCCACCGGCAGAGTTCGAGGAGACCTACTATGCCAATGGTCGCGCCACCGACGTGGCATGAATCCAATCAGCCGAGTCTCCAGGAAACCCAGGGCGGTTCAAATCCCGGGCCCCCGACCAGTTTTGAATTCAGAGCCCTATGCGAGGCCAACTAGCCTGCCGCTCGGAGTTCGCTCTTCTCGCCTTTGGCACTATGGGTATCGCTAAGCGCTGGCCGAACTACAGCTTTGACGCTGTGCGGATCGTTGCCGGCGGTCAGGGCTTGCTCCGTGTCGGCAAGACCATACTCGCCAGTGACCAGACCGTCGAGACTAACTCGCCCAGAGGCAGCGAGAGCAATTGCGGTCGGCCATGTATTGGCATAGCGGAATGTGCCAGTAATGAGCAGCTCGCGTTGTTGGATCACCCCAAGAGGCAGCCTCAATTCATCTGCACCCATCCCAACGAAGACGACTGACCCCGCCGGCCGAACCAAACGTACGCCTGCATCAATGGCGGCTGATGAACCGGAGCAGTCAATGAATGCATCGAACTCGCCGGCGACGTCATCAGAGCCCGGGACCGCGATCTCCGTGGCGCCGCTTGCCAAGGCCGCCGACAGCCGGTTGCGGTTGACGTCACTCACGGCGATTCGCGTCGCGCCGACGGCACGTGCAACCATGGTCGTTACCAGGCCGATTGGCCCTGCCCCTGCGATCAGCAATGAAGTCCCAGCCTGGGTACCGGCTTTGCGGTTTGCCCAAATGCCGACAGAAAGCGGCTCAAGCAGAGCAGCTGCGTTGTCACTGATTTCATCGGGCACTGTGTAGGCGAGCTCCGACTTCACAGCGACGTATTCCGACAGAGTGCCATCGACGGGAGGCGTGCCATGGAATCTGATGTTTGGACACAGGTTGTATCTACCAGTCCGACACTGATCGCAGCGACGGCATGGCTCGCCCGGTTCGATGGCGACACGTTCGCCCACTCGCGCCAGTGAGACTCCCTTGCCGACCTCAACTATTTGACCGGAAGATTCGTGTCCCAGGACCAACGGGCTGCGGACCACAAAATCGCCGATGCGGCCGTGCTCGTAATAGTGGACATCGGATCCGCAAACTCCGACCGACAGAATCCGAACCAAGACCTCGCCTTCCGACGGAGTTGGAACTGGACGCTGCTCAATTCGCAGATCGTGCGGCGCGTATAGGACTGCCGTGGTCATCGTGCCGCGTGGCCGACCAGGATTGCCGGTCGACCTAGATGTGGACATAGTGGACTCCTTGCCGGCGCGCACCGGTCGTCTCGGGGAGGTCTTGAGTGGACTGAGTCTGGCCTACTTTCGCCGAAAATCGTGTAGCAACGCGTGTAGCAACCCGGGCGGTATCCGCCGGCATGTAGCGGCACGTGGTGGACTTCAGGCGTGGACGAAGCGAACCCAAACGGTCTCTGGCGGCTCACTGCGAACCGATCGCTATTGCGGTTCGGGACCATGAGGCCCCGGGTTCAATCCCAGGCTCCCGACCAATCCGTTTACGAGCATCTCCGCTGCGGGCAGAGCGCTAGTCTCTCGTCGGGATGCTGCCGGCCGTCTTAATCGCGACGGAGCTGGCGTTCGTGATCCTGGCGGCGGTGCTGACCGTCCGTGTCTGGCGCCAATTCAAGCGGAACCGCGCGGAAGTAGGCGACTCCTGGACCGCTTTGGAAGAGGCAGTCGGCCAGCAGCTCGGTCCGATCGCCGCGAGGCTAATCGTCGGCGAACCGAAGCTCTGGGCTGCGATTTTCCTTTGGACTTCCGGGCGCTCCCCGAGAGATGCCCGCAGCTTTCACTACTCAGCATCGTCAAGCCTTGGGCTTGTTTCGGTCGTGGTTCTTGGCTTAATCCTTCTAGAAGGAGTGGGTGGCGGCCTTCTCGCAAGGCTTGCGCCCTGGCCGTGGCTGAGCCCGGTGCTCATCATCATTTCGGCGTACGCCGCCATCTGGATCATCGGGATTTATGCCTCCCTGCGCGCATTCCCCCACCTGGTGACGGAGCGGGGGCTGCTTCTTAGGTATGGCGTGCTCGGCGAAGCGTGGATTCCTTGGCGAGAAGTCGATGAGGTCGTCAAGGAGACGCTGGCATCACCAGGAGGCCAGGACGGGCTCTTAACAAGGGGCGGCATCGCGACGCTTGCTGTAGGCGGGAAGACCGCAGTGACGATTCGACGACAAAGCCCGGGCCTCGTCAAGGGCTTCCTCCGACAGACTGCCGGCATAGGTCAGATACGTGTCGCAGCTGATGACCCGGACGCCCTTCTCGCCGCGATCACCGCAGCGATACCGCGTGGCGCCGGTTAGGCCGGACCCTCGCGATAGAGCAAGCAGGGTAGGGTTCGGCCTCTACGGTTTGTCTGGCGACAGGGCGCAATCGAATGTAGCAACGCGTGTATCAACCCAGGCGATCTGCACCGTCATGCAGCGGCCTCTAGCGGTCACAAGCCCCGGATGTACTGAACCCAACTGGACACTGGCGGCTCATCCCGAACCGAGTGCCACAGCGGTTCGGGACCGTGAGGCCCCGGGTTCAAATCCCGGGCCCCCGACCAAAATCTGAACTTAAATTCATCCCGCCTGCGCACGTAACGTGATATCTGCGCTGTAGTACCTGCAGCAGTCCTGCAGCACTTTTGACCGTGAAGGGCTCAGCATCGTACCGATCCATACACACCTACGAGATACCAGGCAGCCTGCCTTTTCGGGACAGCACGGACTCTGAATTTGCGACCAGGTAAGCGGCGCCGGTAATCATGAGTAAGCCCAAGGCAAGCCGCAATCGTTGCGTAGGACGCGTAGCGGAAACGTCCGCCAGCGCTTGCGATAGCCGGCGACTCGGGCATGCAGGTCACCAGGTACGCGTCCTCGTGCATAAGGCGATAGTGGATTGCTTGACGGGCCTGTATAGGGCTGCTATATGTCTGCCAAGCCATGCGCTTCCCCCCGCACCTCTCACTTCGATCACTTTTGCCCAAATTGCTGTGCGGCGGTGCGTTCGTCGTGCTGAGCCTTACCCTGACGGTCTTGCCGGCCTACGCCGCGACTCCCGCTCCCGCCGGGTCGACCGGGTTTGACATCTCCTGGCCGCAGTGCCCATCGAGCTTTCCGGCCGGGGGAGCATTCGGGATCGTAGGAGTCACCAACGGTCTGGCCTTTTCCGCCAATCCATGCCTGAGCGGTGAATATGCATGGGCTTCCAGTCGTCCCTATGCCGCAGGGCTCTACATCAACACTGGCAACCCGGAGACCGCGAGCAGCAACTGGTCAGGCCGCGCCGGAGTTGGCCCCCGGACCTGCACCACGGCCAATCTAACCGATCCCTCAAATGTCGACTGCGCCTACAACTACGGGTGGAACGCGGCTGCCGACGCCCTCAGCGTCGCCACCGCAAACGTCGGCGCAGCGGCGCGGACACTTCCTTGGTGGTTAGACGTGGAGATCGCCAACAGCTGGAATGGCACGCCGGCCGCAAACAGCTCGACCGTGCAGGGCTACATCGACTACCAGCGCAGCCAAAGCACGGGTGGCGTGGGCATCTACTCCACTGGATACCAGTGGGGCCAGATCACCGGAGGCTACACAGTGCCGTCCTCCCCGGACTGGCTGGCGGGAGCCTCCAGCGTCAGTGAGGCCGCCAGCCTATGTAACCCCGCCAACTCGTTTAGTGGTGGCCCGGTGCAGCTGGTCCAGTACCCAAGCGGCGGTTTCGATGGCAACTACGTCTGCGGTGTGGCATCGCCCCAGCCTGACTACACGCTCTCGGCTACTCCTTCCAGCCGCACGGTGGTTCAAGGCGCCGGCACCGGCTACACAATGAGCATCACGCGCACGGGTGGCTTCACAGGTTCTGTGACGCTTAGTGTTAGCGGGTTGCCGAGCGGAGCCGTCGCCACCTTTAGTCCTAACAACACGACCGCCAACAGCTCGACCATGACGGTAACTACGAGCGCGACGACGCCGACCGGGTCCTACACTCCGACCATCACCGGTGTTGGCGGCAGCCTGACTCACACCACCTCCGTCACCCTGCTGGTCCAAGCTGCTTCGGCGCCAGACTACTCGCTCTCTGCCAGCCCTTCCAGCCACACTGTGGTCCAGGGCGCCCGTACCGGTTACACAGTGACCATCACACGTTCGGGCGGTTTCACAGGTTCGGTCACGCTGAGTGTCAGCGGGTTGCCTAGCGGGGTCGCCGCCACCTTCAGCCCCAACAACACGACTGGCACCAGCTCGACCATGTCGGTGACTACGAGCGCCAGGACCCGGACCGGCTCTTACAACCTAACTATTACAGCGGTCAGCGGCACCCTGACCCGCACTATCACCGTGACCCTGATCATCACCTCGGCCAATGACTGCAACAACTGCTAGTAGGTCCTTGGGCTAACACGCGTGCTCGCCGTCTCTTCACCACGCTGACCCTCGCGCTGCTGCTTGGGCGTCAGCCGAACACCGCTGCCGAGGCGTTAGTTAGACAGGCTAGCTCAGCGAATTTAGGCCCATCGCATCTCGGTGACCCATTTGGGTACCAAACGCATGCCTGAGGTCTTCGTACCGCTGCGGATCGAAGTGATGACCCTGGGCGAGGCGTGGATAGCGATCGCGGCGGCGATTCTGACAGGCGGTGTCGTCGGGAGCTGGGAAGGACTGCCAATCGTCGAGGTGTTCCGCGCGACGCTCGACGTGCATTCACCGAGGGTGGACGACCCGATCATTGCCCAGCACGGCGATCCCGAACGCCTGGCCTGGATGCACGCGAACTTTACCGACAACTCCCGAGTGGCAGAGGTCGGTGACGCCGACAGCTACGCGACGCGCCTGTACGACTACGCCCACGCAGGCCGCGACCAGATCCGCTGGGTGATCGACCGACTAGCCGCCAATCCATGGACGCGCGACGCGACGGTCACGACGTTCCAGCCACTAACCGACACCAGCTACATCCCATGCGTTAGCTTGCTCGACTTTTGGCTCGTCAAGGAAAAGCTACAGCTTGCGGTCTATGCTCACGCCATCGACTTCGGTACGAAGGGCTATGCCAATCTCGTCGAACTCGCAGCGCTACAAACTCGCGTGGCTAGCGACCTCGGCGTCGGGGTCGGCACGCTGACCATGACGGTGAAGTCGGCCCACATTTATCAGACCGAGCTTGGCCTGATGCGACGCATCATCGCGGAGACATAGGGTTAACCACCCGAAACGCGAGTTCTGCCGGCCGCCTACGCCTACGCCGGCGCGGCAGCGCTCATTCGCTGTCTCAACCTCACTGACATCTCAGGTTGCGCTCAGCAAGTTTTCGTATGGCCGCGACTTCGGAGCGGCTTTCGCCAAGAAAGACTTCGCAAGGGCGCGGCGCTTGCTGACAACCTGTCGTTCCAGGGACCTATCGACACCTTCAGCCGGGCGGACGACTACGTGGCCTCGATCACGCGCCTGGGAACCATGATGAAAGGGATCAGTCAGGAGAAGACGATCGCGGAAGGCAACGAAGTCGCTGTCTTCTATGTGCTCGACACAGCTCTCGGATCGGCGCCTGTCGCCGATTGGTACACGGTCCGCGACGGCAAGATCGCGTCGATCCACACGTACTTCGACGCGCGTCCATTCGCGCCGCCAGTCGGGGCGCAGACCGCGCACTGAGCACCAACAGCCAACCCGTTGATGGAGAAAACATGAACAAGTACCTCTTTATCGTCTATGGCCCTGCCGCCGAAAGTGACGGAGATCGCGCAGTAGGAATGGCGGAAATGGCCCATTGGTACAAATCGCTCGGGCAGGCGCTGGTCGATCCGGGCGCACCGTTCATCGGAGCCAGCACTGTCTCAGAAGATGGCATCGAGAACGGGGCAACCGGCCCGAATGCCTCTGGTTACAACCTCGTTCAGGCGGCTTCACTGGCGGCTGCGGCCGAACTGGCTCGAGGTTGCCCGCTTTTGAAACACGGGAGACGGATCAACGTCTTCGAGACTCTTTGACCCGATGACATAGGCGCGCCGTTTCGGCGGATCAACCTCCAAGCATCCTGTACGAGCCGACGACGATGACGGGCTGCGCGACAGGAAGGTCGGCGCAGCGCTTGGGTAGATCTCGCAGGAACTCGGTAAAAGCACCGATCCCGCCGAGCGTGTTGGCGGCGTCGTCGGAGTCGGTCGTGAACAGGTGCATGAAGGTGACTCCGTCTTCCAGGCGCAATGTCACATAGTGCACACCGCCGGGGTCTCGCGCCGTCAGCTCCTCATAGACCTTCTCGACCAGTCGCTGGTTCTCATCGGCGGATTCGGGTTTGGTCCTGTAACGGATCAGGCTCTTCATCTCGGGTCTACCTCTTGCAGGGCCGGCTTCGATATGTAATGCTAGCATTACGTGTTCACCCCGTACGGCCGGCGATGTGGAGGCTGAGCTCGAAGGTGGTGGCGGCCCCGTTTGGCTCGCCCTCTCCGATCCGACGCGGCGCCGAATCCTCGATCTGCTGCGCGAGCGCCCGCGGATCACCGGCGACATCGCCTCCCACTTCGAGGTCTCGCGGATCGCGGTCATGCGCCATCTCCAGGTCCTGGCCACGTCAGGCCTGGTCACCAGCCGCAAGCGCGGCCGGGAGCGATGGCACTACCTCAACGCAGTTCCGCTGCAGCGGATGTACGAGCGTTGGGTCGACACGCGCACCGCGAGCTGGGCGTCGGGCTTGCTTCGCTTCGGTCGGCAGGTCGAAGGCTGCGCAAAGCGGATGAACGTGGACGGGCCGGCCGTGGACGTGGCGCTGGATGTTGCGATCGCCGCGCCCAGGAGCTTGGTTTTTGCGGCTCTGACCGAGGATCCGGGCGGTTGGTGGGGACACCCGTACCTCCGCTCGGATACGACCGGCCTGACTCTCGAGCCACAGCTCGGCGGCGTCGTTGTCGAGAAGTGGGAGGGGGGAGGCGCCGTCCTGGCGACCGTTACCGGCTGGACGGACAGCCGCTACCTGCAGTTGACCGGGCCCTTTCACCTGGGCCTCGCTCTCGGCATCGCGACCTTCCAACTGAGCGACAGTGAGGAGGGCACGAGTGTCCAGTTTTCGTTCCGCGCGATCGGCGCTATCGAGCTCCAAATGGTCGAGCGGTTCGCGGAGGGCTGGACCGAACTGGTCGGCCGGCGCCTGAAGACGCTCGTCGAGACCGGCAAGAGGCTGGGCGTCGCACCCGACCCACCCTGATAGGAGGTATGACGAATGTCTGAGCAGGTCTACGAGGACAGATGGGGTGAGGTTCTCGATCGCCCGTCAGCGGACCTGATCGAGTTGCGCTGGTTCGACACCACGGCCGAGATGTCGGCGCACGAGTTTCAGGGCTGGCTCGCGAAGTTCGCCGAATGCGTTGAGAGATGCGGGCGGGGTGGGGTGCTGGTCGATAGCACGGCATTCCGGATGAGCCCGACCAAAATGGACGGGCCTTGGCGCGATGCCAACGTCATTCCGCGCTACAACGCAGCCGGGGTGAGGAAGTTCGCCTTTCACATGCCTCAGGGAATGCCGATGATCGGAGAGCCGCCGGCAAACGAGGCGCCAGGACGGTTTCCGACAGGCTACTTCGGCAGCCGCCAGGATGCGCTCGATTGGCTCGGCGGCTGATATACCAGCGTAGGAGATACGGAGGCGTGCCGAACGAACGCCGCGGTCATTACCCGTAGAGAGGCTCGCGAAGCAGCCTCCACGCAGGAATGCGGCGCCCAGTGCTTCCGAGTTCAAATGCCTCGAAATCCTGACTTCGGTAGAGCCGGGTTCAAATCCCGGGCCCCCGACCACTCTTCCACTCCAGAGAAGACCCCTCCGAGGCCCCTCGAGCGACCGCTCTGCAGACCACCTGTACACGGCCTATTCACAGAGCGCACCACCCCCCAGCGAAAACTCAATTTGTGCCTGAGGGTGTCGATTTGAACCCGGGGAACGACCGATTCGCCGTAAGAAATTGGCGCGCGCACGCAACCATTTCTGGTATGATGTTCCTACCGACGCTCCCCAGCTCCTTCCAGCCCTTCGGCAGGGGGCATATAGGAGCGCTTGGCCCTTAACGCCGGCACACGAACCCGAAGGGAAGGAGCTGATCATGTCCGACCAGAACAAAGCGCTTTCAAAGCGCAACTTCGAAGAGGTTTGGAACCAGCGCAAGCTCAACGTAATCGACGAGCTGGTTGCTTCCAACAGCGTCTTGCACGATCCGTCAGTACCGGGCGGCAAGGTCGATGGATCCAGCGGCTACAAGCAGTTCGTTGAGATCTACCAGGCTGCGTTTCCTGACCTTCACTTCACTGTCAACGACCAGATCGCCGATGGTGACAAGGTCGCGACCCGCTGGACCGGGACCGGCACCCACAAGGGCGCCCTCATGGGCATCGCTCCGACTGGAAAGCACGCGACGGTGACCGGGATCACAATCGACCGCTACCAGGGCGGCAAGGCTGTCGAGAGCTGGACCAGCTACGACACGCTGGGGATGTTCCAGCAGCTGGGAGTCGTCCCGATGCTTGCTCCCGCCAGCACTTCAGCCTGAACTGATCCATTGAGAGGGACCGCCTAGGTGGCGGCCCCTCATCAACGGATTGAGTATCACCGCCTTGTCGGCGCGCTCGAACTTCTCTCCTATGAGCTGCTCGCGCGAGCGGCTGGAACGCGCCCAGGATTGATGCCGGTCGGCTAGCGGCCGCCCTCGTACCAGTCCAGCACGCGCATGGCGCGCAGTGTGTTCCAGTGGCTGGGCTGGCCTTCGCGCTCGTCCATGTCGAACTCGAGATCGCGGACGCGGGCGTCGACCAGTTCGCTCTCGTGTGGGTTCTCGAGCGGCAATCGGCCGTCGGCGTCACGCTTGGAGCCGACCAGGTCTATGGCCTCGGCCACGCGCGCATCGGGCGTCACGCCCGCTGCGCGCAGGTAGTCGAGCCCGCGCAACGCGTCGTAGTGGTAGCCGGTCGGGAACGAGAACAATGTGAAGGCCGTATCGATCAGCTCGCCGCTCGACAGCCGGCGCAGCATCCGGCGTTCGAGCAGGTATTCCTGCCCTCGCTCAAGCGCCGCGGTCACCTCGGCCGAGCCGCCGGTTGCCCGCTCGTGCTCCAGAAGGCCCTCGAGGACGTTGATCGTCGTGTGGAAAGATCCGCGGGTCGAGCCATTCTCCTGCTCGCAATTCCACCCGCCATCGGCCATCTGCTCGCCGAGCAGCCGCTCGACGATGCCTGTCACGTCCTGGCCGAAGCACGAGCCGACCGTCACTACGCGTCCATTGATGCACGGCTCGACCTCGCCCGCGAACAGCGGTGTGCCGTGCCATGGGCCCCGGGAGTGCCACGTCGCGTTGTTGCGGACGAGGCCTATCGCTTTCCGCGCCTCCTCGCTCGAGGCGTCGAGGCCCATGTCGCTGAGCAGCAACAGGGCCAGCAGCGAGACCCACTCCGGCTCCGGCGTGCCCGTGTCCCACAGCCCATCCTCCCGCCGGAGAGCCAGCAGCCGCGCGCCCCAGCCTTCGGTGGCAATGCGCGCACGCTCCGCGGCGACCTGGTCGGCCGGCGCATCGGTCAGGTCGCGCATCGCCTGCCAACGAATCGCCGGGTCCGCATCGAGCAGCCAGTCGAGCGCGTTCATTGGGCAGGTCCCGCTTCGCTTCGATCCGCGCACCGTAGAGGATGACGAAGTTGTGTGCCGCCTGCCCGGTCCCTGTAGGGGCGGCGAGTAACGCGGGCTACAGTCGGGCCGCATCGGGGCTTGTTATGGTCCGCCCTCGGAATCACCGCAACCGGAGGTAGACGATGGCCGTGTTCGGTGTCGCCATTCCCCCGATGCTCTTTCCACACGGCAGCCTGCAAGGTGTACTTCAGGCTAAGGCGGCGGGCCAGGCAAAGTTTGATGCGGTGGCCCCTACTTGCCCTGCCACAGACCCTTCCAGCAGTCATGAGCTGACCTACTACTTCACAATCCGCCCGTGACCAATGCCGGGTTGGGCACCTATGCGCCGGCATACCACAAATTTCGACAGGGCCGCATCCGTCTTCGAGGGCAAAGGAGTGCTCTGCGCAACGGATACTCGGCCTGCAAGTAGCGCCTTCTGAACTTGCTCAATGTGGCACTCCACGGTGGCCGAGGAGCATACGGCTGACCCGGATCCTCGGTGAATACGCTCTACCGTGGCGGCTAGTTGGCGCCGACGACCTTAAAGTCCTGGTTGACGAAGATGTGGTGCGGCCAGTTGACGCCGATGTAGTGAACCTCATACTCGCCGTTGCTCAGCTGCAGGGCACGGTCGACGACGCCCCCCGGGTAGGCGGCCAGCGCAGCTTCCGTCGCCTTATTCGCTGTCGTTCCGCTGACGATCGTTCCCGAGCCCTGGCTGTAGTTCGCCGGGATCTGACCGACCTGCTTTGATGTGGTCGGCGCACCCGGCTGGAACGGGATCACCCCTGCCGCCGAGGAAGTCGCAGATCCGCCGCCGCCAGTCGGTTGCACGATGACCTGCGTGGCCGAAATGGTCGTTCCGCTGGTCGTCCCAAGTACGAGGGCGCCTTCGCCTGTTGTAACGGCACTCGCCGAGGTCAAGCTCGTCCCCTTCTGGTAAGTCGTAGAGGACGTCTCGTTGACGGTCACCTTCTGACCCGCTGATGTCGACAATGTGAAGCTCGACGTGGACACGCTGCCGACCGTGCCGGATGCTCCCCCTGAGGCCGGTCCAGACCGAGCGTTGGATCCCACGCCGCCCGATCCGAGACCGCCAGCGGAGCCGCTGCCGGCTGCTGTTGCCGAGGGGGGCGTGGCTGTTGCCGAGGACGTGCCGCAGGCGGCGGAAAGTCCGATCACCGCACACATCAGCGCAGCGGGCATGATCCATCGGCTTCTTCTGTTCGACAGCAATCGCCGTACCCCTGGCCGGCGTAGCTGGTTGGCCATGGTTACCTAGGCCGACAGTCTGGCGAAGACGCCGGTGGGGGAGGCGGAGGAGCGCCGCGCCGCCTGAGCTTCCAGCAACCGGCGGCCCTGACGTCGCGCTCGAAACGGGGCGAGCGGGAACGGTCACGTGGGGGCTTGTTGGGTCGTAATCGTTCATGGTCGCGTTCCTCCTTTACTTAGGTAGCTAAGCAGAGAGTCGCAGCCGTTCATTTGAGGTTCTTGGGTGCGGCCTGTGAGGGGACTGTGACACCAGAAACATCGATGGGAAACGCCTGATCTTGAGTTGGGCCTGCATCTCGTAGTCCTCCTTTGTTTATGCCGACCGGGCGTCCGGCCGAATGAGGGCAGGCTAGGCGGTTCTGTTCGTTAGTCCACCGGGGGAAACACGGGTCTTTGGTACGGGTGGATGCGGGTTTTTGACTCTCGGTCTCCGCGCATGACTCATCAAGCGAGGCGGGTGGCGAAACCGAGCTGATTGCTGATAGTCGGAGGTGCTTAGTGAAATTTGGCGCATCGTTTCCGAAGAGAGGGCATCGATCTGTTAACCGCAAGGTTCGTCCGCTTAGTTGACAGCCAAGGCCCCGGACCACTACGGACGAGAACGGACAACTGCGGATTGACGAGTTCCGCGATTGAACTGGACCGAATGCTAATCGACATCCGTGTGGATGCGAGGTCCGCCGTCTTCAGAACTCGAACCTGAATAATCTATTCGGGCCATAAGGATGAGTTCAGACACAGGGGCCCAGCTCGTTGGTGCTGTCTTGGGAGGTGGAGCGGAGGAAGGCTGCGAGCGCTCGGGGCTGGGGGTCAGAGCTAAGCTGGCCAGGGATGCTGTTCTCGCGAAGGACTGTCACCGTCGTCGTGGTCGTCGTCGTGCTAGTCCTGCTCGGGGTCCGCGTGTACATTCTCGCTCGCCGCGGCTGACGACCCAGTTCCCCAGCCTTGATTTCGTGCCTCGCGCCTTGAGGTCAGGGTGCTCTCGGCAATCCAGGCGTAACGGAAGCCCGATGCGCGTGGGTGTGCAGCCCCAAGCTGCGGCCCGCGGCTCACGCTGCCTCAGGGTTAGCTGCCAGCTCGCTAAACCTTGAGCGGCGATGCAGCTGAACCAATAATCGCGGTGCCCACCAGTTACGGGTGCCGAGGAGACGCATGATGGACGGCACCATCAGCGCTCGAACGATCGTTGCGTCGATGGCGATGGCAATTGCGATCCCGATGCCGATCGACTTGATCAACACGACGTCCGCAAGCCCAAAGGCGAGAAACGTCGCCACCATAATGGCCGCTGCCCCTGTGATAAGGCGCCCGCTGAGCTCGAGCCCTTCCGCCACCGCCCTGGTGTTGTCGCCGGTAGCTCGCCAGCGCTCCTGAATGCGCGCGAGCAGGAGCACCTCGTAATCCATGGACAACCCAAAGACCAGTGCGAAGAGGATCACCGGCACTGATGGGTCGATCGACTGGGCAGTGTAGTGAAGCAAGCCGCTCAGATGGCCTTCCTGAAAGATCCACACCATCGCCCCAAAGGAAGCCGATATGGAAAGCAGGTTGGTCAGCACGGCCTTGAGAGGAAGCACCAACGACCCAGTCATCAGAAACAGCACTACGTAGGTGACTACCAGCACGAACGCCAGCGCGCCGATCATGTGTGATCGGATGAACGCGATGACATCGAGGTCGCCGGCCGTCTGGCCGGCCACGAGCACCTGACCACCGCCTGCGAGCGTTTCGTGAGCGCGAATCGAGTTGACGGCCGCGCGTGCCGCATCACTTGACGGGTCGAGATTGGAAATCGCGGTGAGCAGGACGATGTGTTTGCCGGTCACGGGCGCCAGTACCCGAACCACCCCCGGCGTGGCGGCCAGCCGCCGGCCAAGGTCAGCAACCGCGGCTGCGGCGGCACCGGTCGACGGATCGCCGTTCGGGAAGTAGGCGACCACGGGCGTCTCGCTGTTGTCGTAGCCGGCGAAGTCCCGGACCAGCGTGTCGTAGCCCTGGCGCGCCTCGTTTCCCGGCGGCAGCGCATCGACCCCACTACCGGCAAGGCGTAGGTGGACGAATGGCGTGCCTGCCGCGATCAAGATCGCGAGGCAGGGCACGAGCAGCAGCAGCGGACGACGCATCACGCGCGTGGCTGTCGAGTGCCAAAAGGCGCTGCCGCTGCTTGATCGCTGCCACGGCAGCCGAAGCCGGTTTACGCCACCGCCGATCACGGCCAGGCCGGCCGGGAGCACGGTCAAGGCGTACAGAAGGGCGAGTCCCACGACGATGGCGCCGGCGACTCCCATCGACGCGAGGAAGGTGCCCTGGAAGAAGAGCAGCGATGAAAGCCCGATGGCGACGGCAATTCCGGAGAAAGCCACCGCTCGGCCGGCCGTGGCCATGGCTTTCGCCACAGCGTCTTCGCGCGAAGACCCAGCGGCGAGCTCTTCACGAAAACGCGATACGAACATCAGCGAGTAGTCGATCGAGACACCGAGGCCGACGAGCGTCACGATGTTGAAGGCATACTGGGAGACGAATACGAAATTCGAGAGGATTACTGTTGCTGCCACTCCGCCCGCGATGGTCACCAGCGCGACGCCAATCGGGAGCAGTGCCGCCACGGCGCTGCGGAACATGAGCACAAGTAGGAGTAGCGCGATCGGAAGCGCCACGAACTCTGCTCGCTGCAGGTCGGCTTCGAGAGTCTTGTTGAAGGAGGAGTTGATCGGCACATTGCCCGTCAGCACCACGTGCAGCGGACCGGCGTGGACCTTCGATCGAAGCGCCGGCACATAGCCTGCGGCGACGGTCGAGCGATCCTTTACATGCACGACGACAACTGCCTGATGGCTGTCGCGCGATATGAGGCCATCGCTCGACTGGCCGTAAGGGGTCACCACCGACGTCACGCGCGGATCGCTCCGCAGCGGCGCGACCGCGCTTTCGAGGGCGCCTTGGAAGGTGGGATCGGCGACGGCGAGATTTGAGCTGCTGAACAGCAGGAGAAATGAGCTGCCACTCCCGGCGACCTGCGGAAGCTCGGCCTGGACCAGGCTCGCCGCGCGGTCGGATTCGGTGGTGGTTGAAGGTTGGTTGCCGTCTATGTTGCCGCCCGAGAAAATTCCGGCGATCGAGAGGCCTAGAACGACGGCGCCACCGGCGAGCGTCGCCCAGCGGAATCGATACACAAAGCGTCCCCATCGATCGAACATCTCGTCCTCCTCGCTCCGGCTGTGGCCAGAAGCTGGAGGGAAGCCTGGCGGGCAAATGTGGCGCGCCTTTGCCGGATCCCCCGCGATTCCGTCGCGAAATTGCGGCGGAAGTTAAGCGATGAACCGGTAGCCAACGCCCCAAACGGTCGCGATCTTGTCCCCGAAGTCGCCAAGCTTCTGGCGAAGCCGCCGGATATGGTTGTCGACCGCGCGATCGAAGCCCTCGTAGTCCCCGCCCCAGACCCGCTCGATCAGGAACTCCCGGTTGAAAGCCCGCCCGGGGTTGGCGGCAAACAGGTGCAGCAGCTCGAACTCCTTTGGAGTCAGGGCAAGCTCGGTCCCATTCAATGTCGCGCGATGCGAGCCCGGCTCCACGCGGAGGGGGCCGTGGACTATGGCTTCGTCGGCGCCCCCGCTGGGCTGGCCGCGCCTTGCCTCGAGCTCGACGCGGCGAAGAGCAGCGCGGGCCCGCGCGAGCAGCTCCCGGACTCCGAATGGCTTGACCAGATAGTCATCCGCGCCCACCTCCAGGCCGAGCACCCGGTCGACCTCCTCGGAGCGCGCGGTGAGCATGATGATCGGCATCAGGTAGTCCTGCCGGAGCTGGCGGCAGACCGACAGCCCGTCGAGCCCGGGCAGCATCCAATCCAGGATCACGAGCTGCGGCACCTGCTCACGCACCAGCTTTAGAGCGGTCGGCCCATCGTGCGCCTGGCGGACGATATGTCCCTCCGCTTCCAGCTCTGCGCGAATTAAGTCGTTCATCGCCGTTTCGTCTTCCACCACGAGGATCGAAGCCATCGGTCAGGCGGCCTCGCGTGCCAGCCAGACATGGAACACGCTGCCCCGCCCAGGCACGCTCTCGGCGCCGATGGATCCACCCATTGCCGATACAAGGTCCCGCACGATGGCCAGACCGAGACCCGACCCGCCGGTGTCGCGCGCTCGGGACTGATCGGTCCGGTAGAAGCGGTCGAAGATACGATTCAGGTCAGCGGTCTCCATTCCGATGCCGGTGTCGGAAACCGTGATTGCGACGCGATCGCCGGCCATGGCGGCCTCGACGGAGATAATCCCGCCATCAAGGGTGTTGTTCACCGCGTTCCTAACCAGGTTCGTGAGCACCTGCGCCAGGCGATCGCGGTCGGCCATCGCTCGCGGCAGTCCTGTCGCGGTCGAATGCACGAGGCTCAGGTTGCGTTCGCGCCGTGCCAGTGGGGCGAGTGTCTCGCAGACCCGGGCGATCATCACCGGCACGTCCACAGGCTGAATGTCGAGCCGCAGCTCATCCGCATCGGCTCTGGCCAGTGCCAGCACATCGTCGACAAGGGAGCCCAGCCGGTCGGTCTCAGCGGCCACGACAGACAGGTACTTGCGCGTCTCGGCGTCCATCTCCCGGCCAGGCTTGAGCAGGGATTCGACATGCGCGCTGATGCTGGCAACCGGAGTTCTCAGCTCGTGAGACGCGTTGACAATGAGCTCCCGCCGGCTCTGGTCCGCGCGCTCGGCGCGCATGTGCTGGGTCGTTGCTTCAGCTTGAGCGGCTGCGAGCTGCATGCGGCTCTCATCCACTCCGAGCATGAGCTCGGCAAACCGGGCCCATAGCCAGGCGGTGCCGTTCAAGAGCGCTAGCGAGGCAATGCCCAGCACGACTCCAAAGGCGCTCACAAACAGGAATCCGGCCGCGACGTTTGGATCGAAATGCCCGTTGATGGTCACACCCGGCCACATCGTTCCTGTCAGCTGGCCTGGTAGGAGCTGCTGGTACAGGATATTGGCGACGGCGTACTCGACCGGATAAAGGATCAGCGAGAGCGAGACCGTGATCAGAACCACCGCGAGCGTGAATGAGAAAACGCCGAACGGAAACTCGAACAAGACGTACACCAGGCTCCTCCAGGTGACGGGGTCTCCCAGGGTATTGAGCAGGCGCTGCCGCGCTGAACGCCGGACCGAATCCGGAATGGACATCGGCCTGATCTGGGCTCCGAGGAGATGCACGGCCAGCTCGCGCTCGATACGCCCGAACAGCAGCCAAGCGAGAAGCGTTGCAACCAGAATTGGAAACCCAACCACGACGATCGCGAGACCTGCACCGACTGAGAGCCCTGTGATGATGACGACGAAGTACAGCGTCCCCAACGGGAACGCCAGCAGCAGGTAAACGATCCGGAGATACGTCCGGCGGTCTTGCGCCAGGCGCCAGGCTGCTTCGAACACAGGCCGGAGCTTAGGCGGAATTTGTCGCGTCTTTACGTCGAAATAGGCGAGATTCGTCAACAGGCTTATCGCTGGCCGAGGCCCACGGTCGTCAAACCGTTGATGGCGTCAGGAATCTCAGGGTGGCCGGGCTTTGCATGCCACGACTCAACAACTCCCCTCTGATGATGGTTTCTCTCTCGCGCGTCTATTTAGTAAGAGGTGGGGGAGGACAGCCAGGAGACGTCGCCTTTGGTGGGACGAGCCCGTTCATGTAGTAATTCATGTAGCAATCTGGGCCGTGGAATGGGTCGAGCCGGGCTAAAGAGCACGCGACATGCAGCCCATCGAGTTCAAAACCCTCGAAAACGGTCTCGGTGGACGAAAGCACGGACTTCGGGACCGTGATGCCCCGGGTTCAAATCCTGGGCCCCCGACCAATCTGCTGGATAACCTGCGGGGACACAAACCCGGAAAATAGGCCGGTTGGGACCCGAGCGCGAGATCGACGACCCAGCTCTCCAGCGGACAAAGCTGGGCCCGGATGTCGAACCGACAGAAACCGAGCTCCTCAAGGCGCCGGCCTGCTGAGCTGACGCAATCAGGACAGCTTCCTGTGACGCGTGTCCCTCTACGTAGATGCTCCGTTGAGCTCGTGCACGCGAGCCTCCCAGTACCCGAGGCGCTGGCGAAACCTTTCCGCCTGGGCCACGACCACCGGCACATTGGTCAACTCGACCTCGCGCCGCGCCTCGTGTGACTGCTTGGCCATCAGCTCGCGGATTCGCGTGAGAACCTTCTCCTCCATGGCCAGGATCTCGGTATAGATCTGTCTCCAGTGGAGGGCCTGCTCTAACGTGGCATGACCGGGAACACCCTCACCATCCATCCTTTGGGCCCAATCTCCTCCACGCTCTGCTGCAGCGATATCCGGGCGGCCGTGATTCGAGTGGTCGAGTTTCATGCATGTAGTTCTACGGCCTTCGACATAAGAAGATCAGCAACTTTCCGAAGGGCGTGTCACCCAGACATTCGGTCCGCCGGGCTCATCGCTAGGGGCTGAAATACTTAGAATCCGAGCGATGGCGCCGAAAGCGAGGGCACTGCCGTCGCTCGCGCTCGAGGGAGAGGACTTGAAAACCTCTCACTGGGAGGATGCCCGCCACTGGATGAGCATCTACGCCGATCTCCTCGAGTTCAAGCGAGGGATCCTCAATCGTGTGAAAAGGGACGTGGCAAGTCTCCAGCCGGTGGCCCGGAAGGCGGCGACGGCCGACATTCAGATCATCGAAGACCAGATGGATGGATACCAAGCGCGCTTGGACCTCTGGTACAGGCGGATCTGGGAACTCAATGGATTGTGGCTCGACCCCGAAGGCAGAATGATCCGGCATCAGAGCCGGGAAGTAGCGCTCACACCGCGAGAGTTCCAGCTCCTGCAGTTCCTTTTGGACCATCCCCACCGCTACTTCACCCCTGCCCAAGTCCTGGGCCAAGCCTGGGCCGACCCCGCCCTTTTTCCGGAAGAGGTCCGCAACTACATTCGCCGGCTCCGGAAGATACTTAAGGAGCTCGCGATCCCAGTCGACATCGTCAACAAACCCGGCCGCGGCTACTCGCTAGTGTTTCGAACCACCTGACGTCCGACTCTCGATGTGGGCCAAGCGGTTCTGGAGGTGCAAAGGTGCTTGATGCCTAAGCGGGTGCACGGTCCAATCGTGATTGTCGGCGCGGGCTTGACCGGAGGTACCGCGGCCAAGACACTACGGAAGCTCGGCTACGCTGGCGAATTGTTGATTCTCGCGGGAGAGTCCAGCTTCCCGTTTGGACGACCACCACTAACAAAGGGTTATCTACGTGGGGAGGAGGACCTGTCCAGCTGGATGGTCGGCCCGCCCGACTGGTACAGAGAGCACCAAATCCAACTCATGCCTGCGAACGTGTCGAGCATGGATCCTGCCGCCAAGCAGGTCAAATTGGACTCGGGCGATGTCATCGGTTATGAGCGGTTGCTGCTCGCCACCGGTGGCCGAAACCGCCGCCTCGATATCCCCGGGTCGAGCCTGCCAGGCATTTACCAGCTCCGGACCATTGCCGAATGCGACGCCATCAAACGTGCCGCCAAACCTGGCGCTCGCGTTGTCGTGGTGGGGTCGGGTTTCATCGGATCGGAGGTGGCAGCGTCTTTGCGCAAGCTTGGGTTGAGGGTGACCTCGATCATGCGTGGGAAAGCACCGCTTGATGCAGTTCTGGGCCCCGAAGTGGGCGGCGTGTTCGGCGCGATACACCGCGCGGCCGGGATCGAATTGGTCACCGAGGACGAAGTGGTCCGATTTCAGGGGTCTTTGCGTGTCGAGCGAGCCATGACCAAAAATGGCCGGCGGATTGCGTGCGACCTCGTGGTCGTGGCGGTCGGGATCGAACCAAATGTCGAAATCGTCAAGGGCTCTGGGGTTGCGACGAGGGATGGAATCCTGGTTGATGCAACGTGCCGCACCAATGTCGCCGGCATCTTTGCCGCCGGCGACGTGGCCAATCACCTCCACCCGATATTTGGTCGGGTCAGGGTCGAGCACTACAACAATGCGGAAAAGCAAGCTGCCGCGGCCGCACGATCGATGTTGGGCTCGCGAGCCGCATACCGCTACATGCACAGTTTCTGGAGCGATCAGTTCGACGACAAGCTCGAATACGTGGGCCATGCCCGTAAATGGGATCGCTTTGTGGTCAGAGGCTCCCTTGAAAAGCGCAGATTCGTGGGCTTCTATCTCAAGGCCGGAAAGCTATTGGCGGCCGTTGGACTTAATCGTGGCGGCGACCCGGAGATAGATAAGGACGGCGAACTGGCGAAGGCAGGTCGCTTGATCGCGAAGGGCGCACGGCCATCAACGACATTACTAGTCGACGAAAAAGCAAACCTCGAGTCCGGGTAGTCGGCGATAGATCATTTGATCCTCTTCGAGACCAATTCGTGGGGTGGATCCAGGGGACCGAAGAAGTTGTCGATCCAGTCGTCGTGTGGAGGTAATGGCAAAGGATCAAAGGCCAGTCGCCGCCAACCATTGTCCGCGAACCATTCAGGCTGCTCTGGGCTGATGAGCACGATCTCGCCGCCGTGCCCGGTCACGCGCTCGAGCTCGCGCAGCACCGTCGTGTCAGGTCCCAGCGACCCACACGCAGTCACGAGTTGAAACCGAGCATCCTGGAAGGGCAGCGCCTCAGCCCATGCCGCCACGACACTGATGTCCGCCAGACGTCTTCTGAGCAACCTGCTAAGTCCGGCGGACGGTTCGATTGCGAATAGGGACGTGCATCGCTCCACGAGATGAGCGGTCAGCCGCCCGCTGCCTGCCGCGACCTCCAATACTCGACCTGTCGCGATCGGCAACGCGGCGAGCAGGTCTCGGTGGATTGGCTCGGCCCGGGCAAGCTCGTCCCACATGTCCGGTTCCAGGTGGTACACAAGGGTCCAGAAGAACGCTCTGAGAACTCGCTCGCAGACCTCCCGATCGCCGGCGGCCAGCAGATGGCGCTCGGCATCGGGGACTCCTGCCAGCTCGTGGTCGCGCACCCAGGTCGGCAGTCGGTCGAGGTCGGAGATTGTGAAGTGCCGCCACCCGGGCGGGGCAGTTGCGATAGCGCGCTCGTATTCCATTCCTCTCTCCGATCAGACTACGTCGAGATGCTGCCTGCAGGTCCAATCTGCACTGAGAGTGTGGAGAGCGCCAGATGAGGATCGCGATCGTGGCATCGCCGGTGACTCCGCTGCGCCCTGTCCAGATGGGCGGCGCCCAGTCCGTAATTTGTGACCTGGCGCTCGGCCTCGTTCGACGTGGGCACAGCGTCCAGCTGCACTGCGCCGAGGGCTCGGAGGTGGCTGGTGTCGAGTTGCTCACTGTGCCGACCCCTCCGGACGCGCTTCAGGCGCTAGTGATGCCGGGCGGCGCTCAATCTGCCGCCAGCCCGGGAGTTGCTGCGGCGATCAGGGCCATCTTCCGCCGCATCGAGGCAAGCCGACCCGATGTCGTCAGCCTACACGCTTTCGACGCGCCCGCCTTCGAGATGGCCGAAATGCTTCCGGCGCTGCATACGCTGCACCTGCCTCCGATCGAGCCCGCCGTCGTCGCCGCCGCGCGTCTGATTCCGGCCGCACGGCTGGCGACCGTTTCGCAGTCTTGCCAGCGCGAGTGGGCAGCGGAAGGAGTAGCCGTAGGCCGCGTCATTCGAAACGGGGTCTCCGATCTGCCGGTCAGCGGCGAACCGGTTGAAGAGGTCGCCTTGATCGCCGGGCGCATCTCACCAGAGAAAGGCGTGAACCATGCACTGAAAGCAGCGCGCGCGGCGGGCATTCGCTGCCGTATCGCCGGATCCCTCTATGACCCCGACTATGCAGTTGATCTCGCCGGAGTCGAGCTCTTGGGCTCCATCCCACGCGACGACTTACGTCGGGTGATGGGTCGCAGCGCGGTGACAGTTTGCGCAGTCCGTTGGGAGGAACCCTTTGGATTGGTGGCGGCCGAGGCACAGATGGCTGGGTGTCCGGTTGCCGCTTACCGACGCGGAGCCCTGCCCGAGGTAGTAGAGGAAGGCGTGAGCGGCTTCCTCGCGGTGCCCGACGACATCGAGGATCTTGCCCGCGCGATCGTCAGGTGTCTGACGCTTGACCGAGCGACGATCAGAGCGAGCGCGCAACGGCGCCTGGGCCTGGAAGGCATGCTGAACGGGTATGAGGTCGCGATGAGCGAGGTCGCTCGGTGAGTCCAACGGCCGTCATCACTGGCGGTTCAGGCGGCATCGGGCGCGCGGTCGTAGCTGAATTGCGGGGGCGTGGCTGGGAGGTCGTCTCGCTCAGCCGCCGCGAAGGCTGCGACGTTTCGGACGAAGCACAGGTCCAAAATGCCTTCAGCCGGATTGAACACCTTGACGCGCTGGTCAATTGCGCCGCCCAGCTCATCAAACGACCAATCCACGAATTGACCGCCGCGGATTGGGACGCCCAGCTGGGTGCGGGCCTACGTGGCGCCTTCCTGTGCAGCCGCGAGGCCTTTCGCCTGATGCGGGAGCGGGGTGGATCGATCGTCATGGTCTCCAGCCTTTCAGGTGTGGCCGGCGCGGAGAAGTTCCCGGGCATGGCCGGCTACGTAGCCGCAAAGTCCGGACTTGCGGGGCTGGCCGATGCGCTGGCCGTCGAGGGGCGACCACATGGCATCCGAGTGAACGCGATCAGTCCGGGGGCGGTCGACACCCCGATGCTCCGCATCGCAGGCGTGGAAGGTCCCCGCCTACGGCCGGCGGAAGTCGCGCGGATCATCGTCTGGCTGGCTTCCTCCGAGTCGGCGCCATTGTCGGGCGCCAACTTGCGACTCGAACCAACCGATCGGGCTATTTGATTTACGCTGCGTTGACTCGGTAGCGTCGCTGGCGAGAGCATTTGCCTACGGTCGGCGTTTTATCAGAGGAGTTGGCTCGGTGACGACAACTACGGTTCGAATTACGCGCCGCGCGACCTTTGCCGCCGCCCATGTTCTGTGTCGCCCCGACTGGAGCGAGGCTCGCAACCAGGACGTCTTCGGCCCCTGTTCAAGCGAACATGGCCACAACTACGTGGTCGAAGTGACAGTGGCCGGACCGGTCGATCCGGACACGGGGATGGTCGCAAATCTGAAGGACGTGGATCGGGTCTTGCGACGCGAGTTCATCGACTTGGTCGACCACAAGCACCTCAACCGCGACGTGGAGTGTCTTCGCGGGATTGTGCCGACGGCGGAGAACGTTGCTATCGCCGCCTTTGCGCTGCTTTCGCCTCATCTCGCGCCCGCGCGACTGGTGAGGCTGCGGTTGACCGAGTCGGAGAACAATGCGGCGGAGGTCAGCTCCGAATGAGCATCGCCCAACCGGCACGTGGCCTTCCTGTCGAGGAGTTGGAGACCCTTGCGCGGCAAATGCTGGCGACGCTCGGCGAGGATCCGCAGCGCGAGGGACTCGTGGACACTCCGAGGCGCGTGGCCGAATCGCTTGTTTACTTGACGGAAGGTTATGGCGCCGATCCAAGGCAAGTCGTCGGCAGCGCTCTGTACGAGCATGAGGGCGACGACCTGGTGACCGTGCGCGACATCCCCTTCTACACCTTGTGCGAGCACCATCTCCTACCGTTCTTCGGGCGCTGCCACATCGGCTACCTGCCGTCAGGCAGGGTGATCGGCCTAAGCAAGCTACCCAGGTTGGTTGACGTGTTCGCACATCGCCTTCAGCTACAGGAAAGGCTCACCCGCCAGATCGCAGAAGCGATCGATCGTGTACTACGGCCACGAGGTGTCGCTGTCGTGATGGAGGCGCGCCACCTGTGTGTGGAGATGCGCGGCGTAGAAAAAGTGGACGCGACACAGTGACCTCGTGCCTTCTCGGCGGGTTCCGCGAGAATGCCGCCCTTCGAGCGGAGTTCTTGGACCTGGTCCGGAGGTAGCGCTCCGGATCTCGCCCGCGCGGCTCCCCGGCCGACCTGCCCTCACTGCAGATCGATGGGTGCTAAGGGCCGCGACTCCCGATGATGCCCTGCGGCGGCGGGGTGGGCTGATAGGGCGAGGTTCCGGGCATGAACCACTGCACCTTCCCGGCCACAAAAAGCTGGGTCAGACCGGCCGGCTGCGCGAACCACTCGCCGCCGGGCCGCTTCAGATCCTGGCTCAGCGTCCACTCCATGAAGTCGTGCCAGACCGGCGCTGCAATCACGCTCGCCTCGAGATCCTGCGCCATGGGACTGAAGTCGGCGTTTCCGAGCCAGAAGGCAGTGGCAATTGCCGGCGTGTAGCCCACCGTCCAGCCGTCGCGATAATCCTCCGTGGTCCCAGTTTTGGAGGCGACAATGTGGTCAGGGAGGGTGAGGTTGGAGCCGCGGCCGAAGACCATCGCCCTGTTGCTGTCGTCCGACATCATCTGCTCCACGATGAAGGCGACCCGGGGGTCGATTACTTGCTTGGCGCCCGCGTTGGGGTCGAGCTTGTATACGGGCTTCCCATCGGCAGTGCTGATCGACAGGAGGGAGGTCGGCTGGTGCAAGACCCCCTGCGCGGCCAGCACGGAGGCTCCAGTGGCCATCTGCAGCGGCGTCTCGCCCCAGCCGCCGAGCGTCAGCGACGCGCCGTAGCTGGAGAGCGGGTCGTTGTTGGTGAACCGCGTGCACGCGGGCGGGTTGTCACAGTGCCAGGGCGGAGCTCCCATATTGCGAGCCATCTGGGCAACGTCCGCAGGACCGTTGGGCAAACCCAGCTCGACGCGCACCGCAGGAATATTGAAAGAGTTGAGGAAGCACGCCTGGAGCTGGCAGGTGCCATGCAGCCTGCCGTCGTAGTTTTTCGGCGTGTACGGCTTCTGACCCGGTCCCTGGGGGACCGAGATCGACTGGTCGGGGATGCGAGAGACCATGGTGAACTTTCCGCTGGCTATCGCCTCCGTATACGTATAGATCTTCATCGACGAGCCTGGGTTTCGCGGCGGCCACACGGCGAAGTTGTACTGCCCCCCGTACGCGCTTGGATTGGCCGAGCCCACCATGGCGAGGATGGCCCCGGAGTGTGGATCGATGGCGACCATTGCGCCCTGGTGAACGTTGCCCCAGCCGTACCGGCTTACCTGTGCCTGGATCAGCTCCTGTGCCTTCTGGGTCATGCTCCAATCAAGGGTCGTCACGACTCGAAGGCCCCCGCCGTAGGTGGCGGCGGTCCCATACCGCGCCACGAGCTCCCCGGTGACGTAGCTCACGAAGCCGGGGGCAAGGATCGTGTTCTGGGGCATGAAGATGTGGTTGGGCTGGCTTAGGTCTTCGGCCAAGGCTGCAGCCCCTTCCGCCGGCCCGACCAGTCTGGCTCGCACCATTGCATCAAGCACCTGACCCTGCCGAGCCTTGGCCAGTTGCGGGTTGACGAACGGGTTGGTGTAGGTGGGATCGCGAAGCAGGCCTGCGAGCATTGCCGCTTGGGCCAGGTCCAGGTTGGCGGGAGTTGTATGAAAGTAGATCTTTGCCGCGGCTCCGGCGCCGTACGCGTCGTTGCCAAAAAAGACCGCGTTCAGGTACATCCCCAGAATCTGCTGCTTGTTGTAGGTGCGTTCCACCTCAAGGGCGAGTAGTGCTTCCTCGATTTTGCGGCTGAGAGTTGGCTCGTTTCCGACCAGCGTGATCTTGACCAGCTGCTGGGTGATCGTGGACGCACCCTGCACAGGCACACCAGCCCGCAAGTCGATCTCGGCCGCTCTCAGCATGGCGCCCGGGTCGATTCCAGGCTCGGAGTAGAAATTGTGGTCCTCGATCGCGACCGCGGCCATCGGAAGGTACTTGCCCATGGCGGCCAGCGGCTGGAAGTACTGCTGGTGACCCGGAGGATGAAGGTCGGCGAGGATCGTTGACGTGTCCGATGCGTAGATCACTGTGTCTTCCGTGACCGGCCTGGACGCGATCAGATGGACATCTGGCAAACCATTGATGTAATTGGTAAGCCCCGGGGAGGTGCCGAAGTAGGTGGCTCCGAAAAGCACCGCGATGGCGCCGATCTTGGCCGAGGCTGGCAGCACCCAGAGGCTTGCCCACGGTGATGGATTCCAAGGCCCTCGCTTCCGGTAGATGCTCGCGCGCAGCGGCTGACCGTCGGCGGCTCTTGGCCTGACGGCTCGACTGCGGCCACCGCGGCGCGGAGTGGCCGTCATCGACGGATGCTGGAGCCTACGCATGTTGAGCGTCTGGGGGGTGCGCCTCTCGTAAGGCGGCCAGGTCGCCGGAGCTGAAACGAAGTTGTGTGCCCGCGCGCCTAGAGCGCAGCCGGCCCGCACGTGCCCAGCGGTACACCGTGGCCCGCGAAACTCCAAGGTACTGTGCCGCGGCGTGTGCATCGACGAGCGCCGTTGATGCCACAGAAGGTGCTGGGTGAACCTCGATTCGCCGACCCGCACTCAGGTCGGGCTTCACCACCCACCAGTCATTGAGGTGCGGGCGAGGCTCGCGTGCCCGGCGAAAAACTGAGGCAGCACGTGCAGCGACGAGCACCCAACCGAGCCCCGCCATGGTGACAGTCGCAACGGCAACACCGGGCTCGTGGACCGACACCCAGTGGATAGCCGGCCCCAGCAACGAATCGAGGGTCCGCCCGGCGACGTCGATTGCTGCGCGCGCCACCGCCTGGCTCAGCTCAGTCGACCGGTTGGTCCGAACGCTGGCAAGCGCAGCCAGGCAAAGCGACACAAACGCCAACCAAAGCAGTAGCTCGAGTCCTGCTGGACAGCGGCGGAGGCCTGGGAGCCTTCGCCGTAGGGGCGGGATGCTCAGCACCACTAGAAGGCCGGCTAGGCAAGGGATCACCAGCCGAAGACTGCCCATGTCTACGCCACCTGAGCCTGCACGATGCCGCCAAGACTCCCGTTTGGCGAACCGGTAACCAGCCGAGCGGCGGCTGAGCCGCGGATGCCCATTTCCAATCTCGCCGCCCGGTCAATCTCTTGTCGCATTACCTGCTCACGTAGGAGAGTTGCTGCTGAAGATGTATGCCATCCGCGTTCTCCCTGGCCCGACCCTCCGGCACCCCTTTTCTCATCGATGCGGCGTTTGGTTGAAGCCCATCGACGAACATCTGATCGCGATTACATACTTGGCACGCGCTGGTAACAATCTCAGTAACACTGGCTGCGGAGAAAAGGTTATGAATACAACCTCATTGCGACGACGGCTCATTCAAGGCTACGGCAGGTAGCCGCGTGCAACCGCTGTAGCAATCCCACGTCGGTCGCGTCTGCACATGCCGGTCTGCGCGTGTAGAGTCGAAGTGAGGTGGCCGAACGACTGACCAGTTCGCCGCCCAGATTTAAGTGCTGCTGAGATCGCTCCACGAGCAACGGAGATTGCCATAAAAGAAACCGCGGATCGTTGCGGCGACAAGTAAAGAGGAGAAACATTATGACGGATGACGAGCGGCCCCACACGACGTTCGACTCCGGCCAGCCGGCCACGAGCGACGAGTACTCGCTTACGGTCGGCCCGTCAGGTCCGATCCTGCTCCAGGACGCCTATGTCATCCAGAAGATGCAGGCCTTCAACCGGGAGCGCGTGCCTGAGCGGGTAGTGCACGCGAAGGGCGGCGGCGCCCATGGCTTCTTCGAGGCTACCGAAGACGTGTCGCAGTTTACGAAGGCTCTTCTTTTCCAGAAGGGCAAGAAGACCGAGTCGGTTGCCCGCTTCTCGACAGTCGCCGGCGAGCTGGGCTCCCCCGACACCGCTCGTGACCCGCGCGGCTTTGCGCTCAAGTTCTACACCGAGCACGGCAACTACGACATGGTCGGCAACAACACCCCGGTCTTCTTCATCCGCGACCCTTCGAAGTTCTCCGATTTCATCCACTCGCAAAAGCGCCGCGCTGACAACCACCTCCGCGATAACAACATGCAGTGGGATTTCTGGACGCTGTCGCCGGAGTCCGCGCATCAGGTGACCATCCTGATGGGTGACCGTGGAATCCCACGGAGCTGGCGGCACATGAATGGGTACTCCTCACATACCTACATGTGGATCAATGCGGGTGGTGAGAAGTTCTGGGTGAAGTACCACTTCAAGACTGACCAGGGCGTTGAGTTCCTAACGCAGAGCGAGGGGGCGGCGACTGCCGCTGAGAACCCGGACGCGCACATTCAGGACCTGTGGGCATCGATAGAGGATGGCGATTTCCCGACGTGGACCCTGAATGTGCAGATCATGCCGTTCGAAGACGCCGCGAACTACCGGTTCAACCCTTTCGACGTTACCAAGGTCTGGCCGCATGGGGACCATCCCCTTATCAAAGTCGGCCGTTTCGTGCTCGACCGCAACCCGGAGAATTACTTTGCCGAGATCGAGCAGGCGACATTCGAGCCGAGCAACTTCATCCCGGGCATCGGGCCATCGCCGGACCGCATGCTCCTCGGTCGGCTGTTCAGCTACCACGACACCCACTTGCATCGGGTTGGCGCCAACGCGCAGGAGCTGCCGGTCAACTATCCCAAGAATGCCAGGGTCAACTCCTACAACAAGGACGGCGCGATGAGGTACCACAACCCAAGCGATCCCGTATATGCGCCGAACTCCTTCGGAGGGCCAGCGGCTGCGCCCGAACTCTTTGGGCAAGATCCGGCGTGGGAGGTCACCGGTGACATCGTGCGCGCTGCCCAAGCTCTGCACCGCGAGGACGACGACTTCGGCCAGGCCGGGACGATGGTGCGGGAGGTACTAGACGATTCGGCCCGCGACCGGCTGGTGTCGAACATCGCCGGGCACGTTAAGCATGGCGTCGAGGAGCCGGTCCTCAGCCGCGTCTTCGACTACTGGCGCAATGTGGACAACGCACTCGGCGATCGCGTGGAGGAGGCGGTCCTCGGGCGAACAGCCGCGGTTGTGTGACGGCGACCGCCTCGCTGTCAGCAAAGAGTCGCCCACCGCCCTTCCTTAAGCGATCGGCGCCGCACCCGGCGCGGCCGGCCGAATCGCAGACGAAGGACCGAGGCGTTGCTCGGGTTTATAGGTCGACTGGTCATCTACGGTCTGCCCCGGTTTCCTTCAGTGAGTCGATTGGCTGATCAGCACCATGCCGGCGATCCCTGCCACGTAGAGAACCAGCACTAGCAGCGAGTCCGGGCCCAGCCGCAGGTACTGCTTCTTGGGGCGAACTACAAGTCCTGCGATGTACACAGCAGTCAGCAGGATTCCCAGAACGGCCAGGAAGGCATCGGTCTTGGCCGCGCTGCCGAGCACTGACTGGCCTGCGAGTAGGGTGGCAGGAAAAAAGAGCACCGGTAGGAAAGCGTTTCCGCCGAAGATGTCGCTGACTGCGAGTTCGAAATCCTCGTTGCGTGCGGCGGCCAGGCCGGTGGAGAGCTCGGGGAGCGCCGTCGCAGCCGCGAGCACGGTTCCGCCGAAGACTGCGCCGCTGAGGTGGATTTGCGTGGCGATGGCGCTGCCGCTCTCCTCGATCAAAACTCCGGCGGCAAGCGTCACGAGCCCCGCGCCGGCAAAGATGCCGAGCGTCACCCCAGTCGATCGCGGCTTGCGTGCTTTCGCCCGACGTCGGGCGCCGGCGTCCGGCGTGGCGCCTCCGGTGACCCTCCAGGGGAGGCTCTTGCTGGCGCTCCAGACGACGTAGAGGCCGCCGGCCCATAGCAGGACGATCAGTAGCGCGCTGGGGTCGATGCGGCCTACGACCACCCCTTTGGGAAGCAGGATCGCTCCAATCGCCACCGCCAGCACGGCGATCACCAGCGTTCCCTCGAGCACTTGCACCAGGGACGCAGTGGCGTTGGTCAGCGGGCGGCGGGGGACGCCGATCCCGTCGAGCGCCACCAGGACGAGGGTCTGGATGGCGATGCCGCCCAAGATGTTGCCTGTGGCGATGTCGAAGTTATGCTGGACCGCCGCCGCACTCACGATCGCGATCTCGGGCAGGTTGGTGGCGAACGCCAGCAGGATCAGCCCGCCCAGGGCTTCCCCGAGCCCGAAGCGGGAGTCGATCTCGTCGGTGGTTTTTGAAAGCTGGATGCCGGCGAACCAGATGGCACCCGCCGAGACGATGAATACCGCCCCGAGGACCGGGAGGGCGAGGTGACCCATCACCCGAACCGCGGCGTGGCAGCGTCCTTCACCGTCAACCGCCCAATTGCTTCGACTCTATTGGCCAGTGCTCTGAATGCGATGGAGTTTCAACCCATGAGTGGGCCAGCCCTGATGACGGACCTGCCGAGTTTCAGCGCGCCGAGCGGCCCCGGACGAAACCGAACAACCAGAGCCCGACCAGCACGATGATCACCAGCCAGATCAAGTTGATCAGGCCCCCGGTCGCGTGGAACACCAGCCAGAGGACGAAAAGAATTACCGCCAATACCAGCAACGCGTGGATCATCTGAACACCTCCTGGGAAACTGGCTAGGCCTAGCCTTCAGCGCATCATCGTATCGATTGGAGTCGATTCTGTAAGGCTCGGTTGCTGCTTTTGTTCTGGCCAATCGGCAACTGTAGACTCGTTAGGCGCCAGGGGTGCTGTCGTAAGACCGGAACGTCGGCTTAGCCCTGTGATCTCTTCGCAAGGGAGGCAATCATGGAATGCGATATCTGCGGCCAGGGCGTCGAGAACTCAGAAGAGCTCGAGAAGCACAAGGAGCAAGCGCACGCTACGGGCGTGAGTGACAAGCCCTTGGAAAATCTCGAGCAGCCAGAGCTGGTGGGGGACACTCCGGAAGAGTCCTCGGCCCGTGAAATCCCCAAGGCAAATCACTAGCGCCCTTCCGCCTGACTCGTTTTATCGCGGGATCTTTGAACTCATGGAGGTATAGAAAAAGTGAACCGTTTAGCCATAGGCGCGTTGTTGGGTGGCATTGCCGTCTACCTTTACGACCCCGACTTGGGCGTGGAGCGACGTGGACGCCTGTCCTCTATCTGGCAGGAGAATCGGGGTAGCGCCTTGCAGGCTGGTCGCGTCGCCTCCGAGACAATTGAGTCCGCGAGGCCACTGGCTCGCCGCATGACTAAGGCAATCGGCAGCCGTGACTGGGCGGAGGTTTTCGATCGAGGACGATCCGCAGCCAGTCTACCTAGGCTTCTCGGCGCCGCAGCGGCCGGGGGCACCATCGTTTACTTCATGGACCCGGTCAAGGGCTCAGAGCGTCGT
The DNA here is from genome assembly GCA_035937155.1 of Candidatus Dormiibacterota bacterium. GTDB lineage: Bacteria > Chloroflexota > Dormibacteria > Dormibacterales > Dormibacteraceae > Palsa-870. The sequence continues at coordinate 30,066 of DASYVJ010000054.1, forward strand.
CTGTCCGCGGTGGAGACAGGTCGCCGGGCTTTCCGTCAGATGGCCAACGTTATGAAGCCTCTGCCTAGCCGTGTCGGAGATCACATCGCCGAGGCCGTCGAGGTTGTCACGTCCAAAGTCAGCTGACCAGCGTGCTTGAGCGTGTGGTCCTGGACGGAAGTCCCGCGGTTTTCAAAATCGTTCCTGGGCGGATATCGGCCCGCGCGCATCTGTGTCTGAGCTAGGGAGTCTGACTGTCGGGGTGACGGTGTAGCAATCCGGGCCAGTGCAATTGCTCCAAACCGAGCCATTCGGCATCGGCGACGCTTCCAATCCAGTTCAAAACCTGCCAAAGCGGTCTTGATGGACGAAACCACTTGGATTTCGGGACCGTGAGCCCCGGGTTCAAATCCCGGGCCCCCGACCAACTTTTCCTATTTGAACTAATTGCGGCTGATGCCCTTCGGTGCCTTCGGTGGCACCTCAGATCAGCCCCGACTCATACGCAAAGATGACTACTTGAACCCGGTCGCGGAGCTCGAGCTTCATGAGTAGCCGCGCAACATGGGTCTTCACCGTCGCCTCGCCGATCCCCAGCTGAACGGCGACCTCTGCGTTGCTATGGCCCTTTGCCACCAGCTTCAGGACCTCGGTCTCGCGTTCGGTCAGTTCGGCCAGCCTGGACTTGGCTGCTTGATCGGGCGCGTTCCTGGAGACGAAGCGGTCGACCAGTCGCCGGGTCACCGTTGGCGCAAGGAGCATGCCGCCCCTTGAAACCGAGCGAACCGCCTCGATGACCTGCTCGCGGGTAGCGTCCTTGAGCAAGAACCCGCTGGCTCCGGCCTTGAGAGCGGCGTAGACGTACTCGTCCAGATCGAAGGTGGTTAGGACCAGGACCGACGTGGTCGGGCAGCTCCCGACGATCTCGCGCGTGGCCTGAATGCCGTCCATGATCGGCATGCGGATGTCCAGCAGAGCCACGTCCGGGCGGAGACGGCGCGCCATCTGTACTGCGTTGCGTCCATCACTTGCCTGCCCGACTACATCGACGTCCGGCTGCGTTTGCAGGACAGCGGCGATGCCATCACGGGCGAGGACCTGATCGTCGGCGATCAGTACATGGATCACCGCGCACTTTCCAGCGGCAACCTTGCCCAGACCCTGTAGCCCCCCGAAGGCCGCCGCGAAATTTCCAGGTCGCCTCCGTGCAGTAGCGCCCGTTCCCGCATCCCAATCAGGCCTTGTCCACCCGATCCGTTCGGCAGGGACCCGATGACGCCGTCGTCGGTGATCTCCAGCTCGAGTGCTCCCGGCGTGTATGACACGTGAACCTGGACCTCAGCTGCTCGGGCGTGCTTGAGCGAGTTGGTGAGAGCCTCCTGGATGATGCGATAGGCGTTCAACTCGAGGCCGGGCGCGAGCCCAATCGGGTCTCCGCTCACTTCGAACGTTGCCTTGAGGCCCGCCCCTCGAATCGCCTCAAGAAGGGCCGGCACACCGGCCAGGCGCGGTTGGGGCAGTGGATCGCTTGTCGAATCGTCGTCGCGCAGCAGCCCGAGCATTCGGCGCAGCTCGCCCATCGACTGCCGGGCGCTTCCCTCAATGGCATGGAAGGCCTGGCGGGCCGCGCCGGCGTCGCTGTCGAGCCGACTGTCGCCGGCTTCCGCCTGGAGCACGATCATGCTCACGCTGTGAGCGATGATGTCGTGGAGCTCCCGTGCGATCAGCGAACGCTCCTTGGCCACGGCATCGCGCTCGGCCTGGTGGCGCTCGCGCTCCAACCGTGTCGCCCGCCGCTCCCATTCGACGGCCCGGAGTCTCGGATTTCGAACGACGACCCCGATAACCCACGTGGGGAGCAGACACGCGAAGTAAATGAGCGCCCTCACCGTGCTTTCGAGGTCATGGGGCAGCGGGTCGCGAGTGACCAGAAGCACCGACCAGACTCCATAGAGCGCTAAGCCCAGCAAGGCAGGGCGAAGGGCGGCGTGGGCACCGAGCGAGTAGAGGGCAAGGCCGGCTAGCAGGAACCAGCCCAGGCCTTCGGAGGTCCCGTAAAGGACCGCCGGAATGCCCAGGAGGCCGAAAACAGAGGCGGCGCACTCGAGCGGCCAGCGATGTCGCGCGAGCAGCGCGAGCCCGGCGGCCAGGGCGGTGACCGAGAGTACCCGGCTGTCACCGACCATGTGGTTCGGCGTCGTGATCTGCGGCGCCCAGACGTCGGCCTGCGCCCAGGCTACCAGGATCGCAAGGAAGCCCAGGTCGAGGACGCGCAAGAACGTGCGGCCACGCACGGGGCGACCATAACGCGTCCTCATGCGGTGCGCATCCGCTCTGGAGGGGAGCCTCGGTCCACCGCGAGGCTGATGTCGTGTCCGCCGCAGTGCTGACGACAGCCGAAGACGCGTGCCCTAGCTTCACGGGCATGTTCACAGCCACTACCGGAGGTCGTCACATGACAGCTTCAACCAGCACCTCGTTCGGTCATTCGGAGGCGAGCGCGCAGCTTCTGCGGAAGGTCGGCGGCATCGCCGCCATGCTGTTAGGTGCGGCGCTGCTCGCCGACATTGCCTTGTTTGCGGCCTATGTGTCCTCGACCGGAGTCACTGTCCCGGGAGACAACCCAGCGGCTCAACCTGCGGCATTCGCCCATCAGCTGGCCAACGGCGCGGCATCGCCCTTCTGGATCTGGTACCTGATCCTGGCTGCTCTGGCTGTGTTCGCATTCACCACCGTTGAATCGCTAGCCGACCATCTACGCGTCGCCGGCTCTCGCATGCCGATCCGGGCACTTGGAGTTGCAGCGCTGGTCATCTACCTGTTGATGACCCTAACCTCCGCAACCATCGAACGGCAGGCTGGCTCATCGGTCCTGACTCAGTCCGAGCTGGTGACCTCGATCCCTGTGCTATTCGGGGTCCTGATCCCTGTGCTGCTCGGGAGCTTTAACCTGCTCGCTGCCGCGTGGATTCTGGCCATCAGCTGGGACGGCTGGCGAACGGCGGCGTTGCCGAGGTGGCTGTCGGTGCTTGGTGGGTTGACTTCGCTTGTGCTGCTTGCGGGCGCCACCGGCGCGGCGGGAATCGAAATCCTCGCCGGCCCCTGGCTGATCGCCGCTGGCCTGTGGATGCTCACCCGCTCGGCTGGCGCCCTCGCGAGACACGGTGGGTCTTGACGAGATCAAGAACGCTCGCACAGAGCTCAATTTGAGAGTTCAAATAGTGTCCCGTCCCCCCGACCATGAGGACCTTCGCCCGGCTGAGGCGTTCGTGTATGACGCCATCTTGCAGCTAGCCGAGATACATTGAGCGCGTGCTGCAGGTCGCGGTGAGGCTGCCCGCCACGATTGACGATGTGGGGGAGTACCTGGCGGACGTCACCGCCCTCGAAGCGGCCGGCGCGGCCGCGATCTGGGTGGACGACACAGGTCCCGAGCCCTGGGTGCTGCTCGGCGCGATGGCCGCGGTGACCCACCGCGTCCGGCTTGGCTGCATGCTCACCTCGACGGGCCGGCGGCCCTCAGAAATGCTCCAGGCCGCCGTCACTACTCTCCAGAAGCTGAGCCGCGGCCGGATCGTGGTCGGGCTGTCGTCCCATGCTCAGGCCGGGGCCGATCCCGCGGCCCTTCAGGCTGCTGGGGCGAAGGTTTTCACGACCGGGTCCGGAAAAGAGCCGTGCGACGGGGTCATCTTCAACGTCGAGACGGCCGACCAGCTGAGCAGCTCTCGCGACACAGATATAGAGGTATGGGCCGCGATCGCAGTCCCTCCTGATCGCGCCGCCTGGGTCGACACCTTGACTGCTTATGAGGCGGCCGGCGCAACCGGTGTGATCTTGCCCTGGAACGACCGCGTTCTGGATCTGCTCCGGAACCCGGAGCCCGACGACCGCACCGATCTCCTGATCTCAACCGGCTGAAACTTGACACCGACCCAGGCCTGAGCTAGCGTCAGGCCACTCCGCCGGTCGTGGTTAGGAGAGCAGGCTGCGATGCCCACAGTCACACGTCGGGATTTCCTCAAAGTCGGAATGGCCGGCGCCGGGGCCCTCGCGGTTGCCGGCCTTGGTTTCGACGTGGCTCTCGCGCAGTCCACCAAGGTCAAGCAAACCCTGCGGATCGCGGGCGCCAAGGAGCTGCACTCCATCTGCCCCTACTGCGCTGTCGGCTGCTCTCTGGTGGCATACACCCGCCAGAACACCGATGGCAGGGTCCAGCTCCTTCAGATCGAAGGTGATCCCGACAGCCCCGTCAACGAGGGCCGCCTGTGCCCGAAGGGCGCAACCGCGATGCAGCTGGCGATCTCGCCTCGCCGCGTCGAGTCGCCGCAGTATCGCGCTCCGGGCGCGACGGGCTGGAAAAGCGTCTCCTGGGACTTCGTCCTGGGCAAGATCGCCCAAAACATCAAGGCCTCGCGCGACGCCACGTTCGTGACCACGGACGGAAACGGCAACACCGTCAACCGGACCGAAGGCATCGCCTTCGCGGGTGGGGCCGCGTTCAGCTCAGAGGAAGGCTATTTCGCCACCAAGCTGATGCGCGGCCTAGGACTGGTACACCTAGAACAACAGGCAAGGGTTTGACACGGCCCCACGGTGGTCAGTTTGGCCGCCACATTCGGAAGGGGAGCGATGACAAACCACTGGCGCGACATCAAAAACACTGACCTCATCCTGATCAACGGCGCCAACCCCGCCGAGGCCCACCCGGTCGGCTTTCAGTGGTTCATGCGAGCAAAGCTCGATCGCGGGGCCAAGATCATCCACGCGGATCCGCGCTTTACGCGCACCTCGGCCGTCGCCGACATGTACCTGCGCATCCGCACCGGCTCCGATGTGGCGTACTTCGGCGGACTCATCAACCATGTCCTGCAGAACAACCTGTTCCAGGACGTGTACGTCCGCAACTACACGAACGCGTCGTTCCTTGTCAAGCAGGGGTTCGATTTCAAGGACGGACTCTTCTCGGGATACGACCCTGCCAAGCGCACTTACGACATCAGCAGCTGGAGCTACGAAGTCGGCAGCGACGGCTTCGCAAAGCGTGACCCGAGCCTGCAGAACGAGCGATCGGTCCTCCAGCTCATGAAGGCGCACTACTCGCGCTATACCCCGGCGATGGTGTCGAGCATCACGGGCATTCCAGTCGACGAATTCAACAAGGTGGCCGATCTGGTCGGCCAGATGGGCAAGCCCGACAAGGTGATGACAATCGTCTATGCGGTCGGGCTGACGCACCACACGACCGGCGGACAGCTCATTCGCTCCGCGGCGGTGCTGCAGCTGCTGCTGGGCAACATGGGTCGACCGGGTGGCGGCATGAATGCCGAGCGCGGCCACGCCAACATCCAGGGCAACACCGACCACGCCATCTCGTGGGAGATCCTCCCCGGCTACCTGAAGATCCCGGCTCCGGGCCAGAAGAACCTGGACGACTACGTGTCCCAGAGCGCACCCAAGAAGTCGGATCCCAACTCGTGGAACTTCTTCGGCACCAACTACCGCAAGTTCATGGTCAGCACGCTCAAGGGCTGGTATGGCGAAGCCGCGACCAAGGCCAACGAGTTCGCGTTCGACTACGTGCCCAAGCCCGGACAGAACTCGTCTTGGATGTCGATCTTCGACCAGGCCCTCAAAGGCAAGATGGAGGGTCTGATGCTTTCCGGCATGACCGCCGCCAGCATTGGCCCGGATTCCAACCAGGTCCAGCAGGCTCTCTCCAACCTGAAATGGCTGGTGGTGATGGACCCGCTGCCGACGACGAGCTCAGAGTTCTGGCATGCGCCCGGGACCGACGCAAGCCAGGTCAAGACCGAGGTCTTCATGCTGCCGACCACCCACTGGATCGAGAAGGACGGCTCATTCGTCAATAGCGGCCGCTGGTCGCAGTGGAAGGACCAGGTTCTGCCGCCCCAGGGCCAGGCGAGACACGACCACTGGATCCTGAGCGACATCTTCAGCCGGGTGAAAGCTCTTTACCAGCAGCAGGGTGGGAAATTCCCCGACCCGATCATGCACCTAACGTTCGACTACAAGGACCCGCTGAAGCCAGAGCTGGACGAGATCGCCAAGGAGATCAACGGCAAGAATCTGTCCACCGGCTCGCAGATGACCACCTTCGCCAACCTCAAGGACGACGGTACTACGACCACCGGTGACTGGATCTACACCGGCAGCTACCTGGACTCTGGGAACCTGATGAAGCGCCGCGGTGGCATCCAGGACCCCGCGACGAACGACCCCACCGGGATGGGCTTCTACGCCAACTGGGCGTGGAGCTGGCCGCTCAACCGCCGCGTGATGTACAACCGGGCCTCCGCGGATCTCGACGGCAAGCCATGGGATTCCACGCGGCCCGGGATTACCTGGAACGGGACCAAGTGGGTGGGCGACGTGCCCGACTACCCGGCGACCATGGACCCTCACGATCCGAAGGCGTATCTGCCTTTCATCATGAACGGCGAGGGTGTGGGCAGACTGTTCAGCAACAGCATGATCGACGGCCCGTTCCCTGAGCACTACGAGCCGGTCGAGTCACCGGTGGCGAACCCGCTGCATGCAAACAACTCCGCGTCGCCCGTCGCCTTCTACTACGACCAGGCCGCGGGACGGGCTAACCGGTTCGGCACCCCGCAGGAGTTCCCGTACATCGCCACCAGCTACCGCCTGACGGAGCACGAGCACTACGTCACGCAGCACGTTCCGCACCTGGTTCAGCTGCAGCCCGAGCCCTTCGTCGAGATCCCGTGGGAGCTGGCCCAGACCAAGGGCATCAAGACGGGCGACAAGGTCCGCGTCTCGTCCAAGCGCGGCAAGGTGGAGGTGCTCGCGGTGGTGACCAAGCGCCTCGGCTCGATGACGGTCGCTGGGCAGAAGGTGTTCCAGATCGGCATCCCCATCCACTGGGGCTATGTAGGCATTGCTGCCGATCGTGATCCGGGCCACGGCCGGTACTGGCTGGCCAACGCGCTCACGCCTTTTGTGGGCGATGCGAACGCGCGCACGCCCGAGTTCAAAGCCTTCCTGGTCAACCTGGAGAGGATGTGATGGTGCAGGCAGCCGTCGCCACCGGGCCGTGGACGGATCGGCGCGGCCGAAATGCCGAGCTGCGGCGCCGACACACATTCGCCCGCGAGCTGCTGGACTTCTATGGTGCCCTTCTGAGCGTGCATGAGCAGGCGTACGAGGAGGCGATCTCGGCGAGGCCGCCTGCTCGCGATCTGGTCGCTTACGTGGCCGAGATGGTGGTTCCTGCCGTGGTCGACGTGAGCGTCGCCGCCGGTCCGGCAAAGCTGCGAGACGCCGTGGCGCAGCGCCTCGAGACCACCGACCCTCGTGACATTGTCGCGGCCTGGATCCAGGGCGAAGAGCAGGTCATGGTCGACCGGTACCTGGCCCGGGCCTCCCTGGGTTCGGTTCTCGAAGCATTGGGCCCTGAGGCAGCGGCATCCTGTATCGGAGTTCGCGACCAGCGACACTGCCCCAGCTGCGGAGGACCTCCACAGCTCAGCTACTTTGCGCTCCCGGGTGAAGACCTCGCCGCCGGCGGCCGCTTTCTCTTCTGCGCGCGCTGTCACAGCAGTTGGGGGTACGCCCGCATGACATGCCCTGGTTGCGGCGAAGACTCGAGCTCACGCCTCCCGATCTTCAACGAGGAAGGGACGGCGTCCGGTGAGCGCGGGAGCGTCGTGCGCGGGCTGCAAGGCAGGCTCGCCGGTTACGGTGGCGCCGAGCACAAGGCCGTCTTCCCTCACATTCGCATTGAGGCGTGCGACTCCTGCCGGCGTTATCTGCTCAACATCGACCTCGCATCGGACCCGAAGGCCGTCCCCCTCGTCGACGAGCTGGCCGCCCTCCCGCTCGACCTGTACGCCAGGGAGCAGGGCTTCTCGAAGATCACACCCAACCTGATGGGGTTCTGAGCGATGGCCACAACAATCAAGGCTGGCGAGTCGTACGGCTTCTTCACGGACACCAGCATCTGCATCGGATGCAAAGCGTGTGAGGTGGCGTGCAAGGAGTGGAACCAGCTCGAGGGCAACGATCCGAAGTTCCTCGCCGACAGCTTCGACAACAC
>DASYVJ010000055.1:0-72256 GCA_035937155.1 Candidatus Dormiibacterota bacterium
ACCGATGCCTGATGCGGTGAGCGTCGCCGCACTCGGCAAAGCCTTCGACATCGTCGCCGCCAGAGGAGGCGTCGCGCTCGAGGACGCTGCCAGCAAGGTCGTCGACTTCGAAGCCGGCACCGACAGGCTGACGGCGGCATCGCGGCTGTGGCGCAGGCTTGCCGGTTCGCTGGCGAGACCCAGCACCGGTTCGCCCGTCAGAGGCCCCTTTGCAGTTGGCGGATTCGCGTATCGCCCAGATCGCGAGCCCGGCGGACCGTGGTCCGGCTTCCCCGCGCTGCTGCTCCGGGTGCCCGCTCTGTCAGTGACGCGGGTCCGTGGCCGCACGTATGCGACGGCCGCATTGCCGGATGCCGAGGCGCTGCTCGAGCTGAACGTGACAGGCTTGCGCGCGCCGGCGGCACGCAAGCTCACGGTGACCGCTGTGCGCAATCCTGTTGCCTGGACATCGGCAGTTGAAAACGCAGCGAGGCGCTTGCGGGCAGGTGACGCGGCGAAAGTCGTCCTCGCCCGTGAGGTGCTCGCCCGGGGCGACGGGGTCGTGTCGGCCGCGATGGTTGCCCGCTCGCTGCGCGCCGCGTACCCGTCGTGCTTTACCTACCTGATTACAGGGGCTGACGGAACCGCGTTCGCGGGAGCCTCGCCGGAGCTCTTAGTCCGCCGGTCGGGCGGCCGGGCTTTCGCGCAGCCGATGGCGGGGTCCGTCGCGCGCGGTGCGACCGACGCCGAGGATGAACGGCTTGCGCGGCAGCTCGAGGACAGCGCAAAAGACGCGGTGGAGCATCGAATCGTTTCGGAGTTTGTCGTCGACGCATTGCGGCCGTTCTCTCAGTCGGTTGCTGCAAGGCCTCCTGAAGTCGTTCGATTCACGAACATCCAGCATCTCGCCACATCAGTCACCGCCGAGTTGAGCGCTCCCCCGGCGGACGTGCTGCAGCTGGCGTCCGCGCTCCACCCCACGCCTGCCGTTGGCGGCTGGCCGCGCGGGGCGGCCGATGCCTTGATCGATGAGCTGGAGGAGATGGAGCGCGGTTGGTATGCGGGGGCCGTGGGTTGGATCGACGCGGATGGCGATGGCGAGTTCGCGGTGGCGCTCCGCTGCGGCCTTTTGTGGGAGGATGGCGCGCGGCTCTACGCGGGCGTCGGCGTCATGCCGGATTCGGACCCCGCGCGCGAGTTGGAGGAGACCGAGCTGAAGTTCAAGGCCCTGCTGACAGCGCTCGTCTGATGGATGTAACCCTCAACGGCGCTGGCATCCACTACGAGCGATCCGGGTCCGGCTTCCCACTGCTCTTGATCCACGCCGGAATCGCGGACTCCCGCATGTGGGAGCCGCAGGCGAAAGCTTTCGCAAACCAATTCGACATGGTCCGCCCCGATCTTCGCGGCTTTGGTGATTCGGAGTTCCCGCCCGTGCCCTTTTCGAACGTGGCCGACCTTATCGCCCTGCTGGACCACCTGAAGATCGTCCGCGCGCTTGTCGTCGGCTGCTCGATGGGCGGCACCGTTGCCATCGACCTTGCGCTCAAGCATCCCAGTCGCGTGGAGAAGCTGGTGCTGGTCGCGGCCGCTGTGAGCGGCTCGAACCTCGGCGAGGCGGACGCGGCATTGTTTGCCGACATCGAGGCCGCGGACAAGGCGGGCGACATGGACGCGGTGAACCGGGCCGAGGTGCGGCTGTGGGTGGACGGGCCGCGCCGGCCAGAGGGCAGCGCCCCGGCCGCGGTGCGCGAGCTGGTCCTCGAGATGAATGGGCGCTCGCTGCACACCGATTGGTCGTCCGCCGAAAGTCAGCGCCTCGAACCGCCGGCGGTCACGCGGCTCAGTGAGATCAGCGCGCCAACCCTGTATATCGTCGGGGACCAGGACCTGCCACACGCATCCGCCAACGCCGAACTCATCACCTCGAATGTCGCCGGGTCACGGTCGGTGGTCATCAAAGACGCGGCACACCTGCCGAGCCTCGAGAAACCAGACGAGTTCAACCGCGTGCTGCTCGACTTCTTGACCAAGTAATTGGAAGCCGCCATCAACGGCGCGCGGATCAACTACGAGCGCGGCGGCGCCGGCTTTCCGATCGTCTTCTTGCACGCAGGCATCGCCGATTCGCGCATGTGGGAGCCGCAGGCCGGCGCCTTCGCGCAGCATTTCGACGTCATCCGGCCCGACCTGCGCGGTTTTGGAAAGTCGGAGCTGCCGCCGAGCCCGTGGTCACCGGTCGAGGACCTGCTTGGGCTCATCGACGAACTTGGGTTGAAGCCCGTCCACCTGGTCGGCTGCTCGATGGGCGGAGCCGTCGCCATCGATTTCGCGCTCGACCATCCAGACAGGATCTCGAAACTGGTGCTGGTCGGTTCCGCGATTGGAGGTTTCACCTTTCGACCGGAGCATGCCCATCTATTTGCCGACGCAGCCGCCGCGCGCAAAGCGGGCGACCTCGATGCGCTCAACGAAGCAATGCTGTATCTGTTCCTCGACGGCCCGGACCGTCCACGAGGCTACGTAGCAGAACCGCTGCGCAGTCTTTTCCTGGACATGAACGGCATCGCCGTGCGCGCCGACTTCGAGAAGGCCCCACCGGCCCAAAACGTGCTGGCGATTCGGCGCCTCCATGAAATCACCGAGCCCACAATGGTCATCGTCGGCGACAAGGACGTGCCGACCGTTCTCGAGGCTGCGGATGTGCTGGTGGCATCGATTCCCAACTCGCGAAAAGCAGTCATTCATGACGCGGCGCACCTGCCTAACCTGGAGCACCCGGACGAGTTCAACCGCGTGATCCTTGACTTCCTATTGGCGGATTAGGCCGCCCAGCGCATCCCTGATCCGCGCGTCCTTCTCATCACGACCCGATCAGGTGGAAGGAATCTGAACTCCCGACCCGACTTGATCACTTGCCATCCACCTTCATGCACCAGCCGATGGTGGTAGTAGCAGAGCAAAACGAGGTTGCGCAGATTGCCCGGTCCACCTCGCGCCCAGTGAATGATGTGATGCGGGTTCGTCCAGTCGACCTGGCGGTCGCAGCATGGGAACCGGCAGCCCTTGTCTCGGACTCGCAGCGCCCGCAGCGTCGGTGCTGAAACTACCCGGGTCGCCCGCCCGACGTCGATCACCATCGAGTCAGCCAGGAGCACCCGAGACATCGTGCAGTCGCAAGCGATGCGCTCCAAAGTGCGCGTCGAGATGGGCAGTGAAAGCTCGAGGTCGGCCGGCGGCGCGCCGAGCTCGTTCTTCAAGCCTTCCAGAGTCGTCGTCAGGTTGATGTGGGGCCGCACGCTGTGACTGCGAGGCAGCGTGCCCTTGTCCATCGCGTGGTTGGCTAGCTCACCGCTCGCATCAGCCATCCGCTGCTTGTGGGAACGCTCGTCATCTGGTCCAAGCCTCTTAGCGAATGACTCCGCCGCAGTCTTGAACGCCGCTCCGCTGATCGGGTCGAGCAAGCCATCAACTTTGTACAGGCCGTCTGACATCTGGCTGATCTGCATACGGCGTCGGGTGAAGTTCTCCTCCGCCTCATCGAAGAAACCATCCGGATCTGCGACATGCCGAGCTACGTTGCAGAGCTGGCGCAGGTGGAACACCGAAAACTCGCGCGCAAACCCGAGCATCTCGTCTTCGTCGAACAGCTCTCGCTTCTCGCCCAGCACGTCGCGCAGGTGGCAGAGGATGGAGACCGACTGGTAGCCGACCTCGCCTGCTGCGAGTGCAGCCGCCACCCTGGGCAGCGACTCCAGCTGCTCGCGGACACAGAGCCGGTCAGCGGCCGAGTTGATCGACATGTCGCAAGTCCTGGCGATCCAGGATGCTGCGGTGATGTTCCCGCCGGCCAGGTGAGCTCCCGACTTCTGCTTCTCGTGAGCTACAGAGGAAAAGTCTCCGTCCAGCGAATCGATGGCCGCGCGGTACTCCTTGAGATCGACCTGACGCTCGTCTCGATGCAGAAATCGGTGGATCGCCGCCTGCAACTCTGAGAGGGGTGTGCCCCCTTCCCCCAACATGATGCAATGCTACCAAACAGATGTTCGGACGTCAATACGTTAACAGCAAAAAGAAGCGAGAAATACTGCTTTGAGCGCCCCTCACCCTAGCCCTCTCCCGCTTTCGCGGGAGAGGGGACTGCCAGACCGTGCATGAAATCCCACCCAACCAACCCGAACTCCCTCTTCCCAGTCCTTCTTTTACGTGCGTAAAGCCGCCGCCGCCGCCTCCCAGCACAGCCGGTGCCCGTTCACGCTGTCCTCACGCTTGAACCGCACGACGACCATCGTCGGCGTGGGTGCGGCTATCGCATCCGCGATCGCGGGCTCGAGGCCGGAGCGGTCCGTCACCGGGCTGTAGACAAGTCCGTAGAGGCGTGCGACCTGGGAGAGATCCAGGCTCAGCGGCGTCACGAAGAGCTCCTCGAAAACGTCCTGGTGCTCAGCTTGCGGCAGGAAGCTGAACACGCCGCCGCCGTCGTTGTCGCACACCACTAGCGTGGCCCGCACCCCGTGCCGCCTGAGCGCCCAGAGCCCGTTCATGTCGTGATAGAGCGACAGGTCTCCAAGCAGCAGGACGGTCGGAAGGTTCACCCGCCCGGCGGCCAAGCCCAGTCCCGTCGAGACCAGCCCGTCGATGCCGCTCGCGCCTCGATTGCCGAAGAAGCGCTGCCCCGGACGCGCCTGCGGCCAGAAGGCTTCGGCCGCGCGAATCGGCATGCTCGAGCCGATGAAGACCTGTCCCGGGTCCGGCAGCCGCGCGCTCAGTGCCCTCACCACGTGCCCTTCGTGCAGCGGCGTCGAGACCATCGTGGCGGCGATGGCGGCGGTGGCGCGTTTGCCCGCTGCCACCCACTGATCCCGCCACGAGACTCGCTCTTGCGGTGGCAGCGCCTCGAGCAGCGGCTGCGGGTCGCAGTCGACGACGTGGGTGGCGACATGGTCCTGGTCGCGCCAGGCGTGTTCCGGGTCGACGAGGAATGTCGGGGCCGACGCGGCGGCCAGCCACTTGTTCAGTGCGTTTGAGGTGGGCATGCCGCCCAGCCGGATCACCAGGTCTGGTCCGTGCTGGAGCGACCAACCGGCTCTCAACAACGCCTCGTACGACTCGATAGACGCCCCAGTCTCGGGCCGCCTGAGCTGCGAGGTCGGCTCAGCCAGCACCGGGAGGCCGAGGCGGTGCAGCGCGGGAGCCAACCGGTCGCCGTCACGCAATGCTCCCGCGATGACAAGGGGGCGCTGGGCACGCTGGAGCGCTGAAGCCAGCGCGGCCACCTGGCTGGGCGAGGGCAGCGTCCGGCCGCGGCTTACCGACTGCCCCGGTTTGCCGATCGGAGCCGGCACCTGGCCAGGCGGCGGGACCAGCGGTTCGCGAAACGGAAGGTTCAGGTGCACCGGTCCGCGGGCCGCTTCGGCAAACGCTCGCGCCGCCAGGCGGCGCCACAAGCGAGCCGCGTTGGGCAGCTCGACCGGAGCGCCCGGGTCGAAGAACCAACGCACGGCTGTGCCGTAGAGCCTCTGCTGGTCGATCGACTGGTTGGCTCCAGCGCCCTGCAGCTCAGGCGGACGATCTGCCGTGATCACGATCAGGGGCGTGTTCGAGTAAGAGGCTTCGACCACAGCCGCATGAAACTCGGCCGCGGCGGTGCCTGAGGTGCACAGCAGCACGACGGGCTTGTGAGTCGCCTTGGCCAGGCCGACGCCGAAAAAGGACCCTGAGCGCTCGTCGATGTGGATCAGCACCTTGATCTTCGAATGGCGCTGCAGCGCCATCGCGATCGGCGCCGACCGCGAGCCCGGTGAGACACACGCGTACTCGACGCCTTGAGCCGCCAGCTCGTCCACGAAAGTAGCGGCGAACGATTGCGTTACATCCATAGCATGGAGTGCCTGTGATTCTCGAGGTTGGGGACGTGCGATTGAGCTACTTCGTCAGCGGCGAAGGGGCGCCGGTCACCTTGCTCCACGGGTTCACGCAAAGCGGGCGGAGCTGGTTGGAGGTCATCTCCAGGATGCCCGAGGGCTGGATGTGGATCGTGCCCGATCTTCGCGGACACGGTGAGACGCGGACGGCGCCGGAGGCGCCGTGCAGCATGGACGCCTGCACGGGCGACCTCGAGATGCTGTGGGACTACCTGGGCGTCCCCCGTACACACCTCGTCGGCTACTCCATGGGCGGGCGCCTCGCGCTCCATGTTGCGGCGCGGCGCCCGCAGCGCGTCATCTCGCTGCTCACCATCGGCGCCCATGCCGGCCTGGAGGAGGAAGCCCGCGAGGGACGCCGCCGCGGCGATGCGGCGCTCGCCCAGCGCATCGAAGACGAGGGACTGGAATCGTTCGTCAACTACTGGAGCAGCATTCCTCTGTTCGCCGGACTGGAGCGCCGAGGGCCGACCTTCGTCGCGCAGGCGCGCGCGGAAAGGCTGAACAACCTCGTCGCCGGTCTCGCCTGCTCGCTGCGCGGCATGGGAGCGGGTGCGATGCAGCCCGTCTGGGACGACCTCGCCCACCTGACCGTTCCATGCACCTTCGTGGCCGGCCAGCTCGACCACGGCTACGTGGCCTCGGCCCGCCGCCTCGCGAGGACCGTGCCAAACGGACGAGTCGAAGTGGTGCCGAGGGCGGGTCACACCGTGCACCAGGAACGCCCCGATGCGTTCGCTCGAGTGCTGGCCTCTCACCTCGCGCCGGCGCCCGCAGGCGCCACACCAACCGGGGACGACTGGTCGTCCAGCTCGACCACGGCCTGAAGTCCGGCCGCGTAGCGGGCCGCACCGAGACGCTCCAGGTCGAGCATCCCTCCGCCGCCGACCGCCCGCACAACAAACATCCGGCAGCCGCCTTTAAACAGGGACTCGACCTCGCGCGCGACGCCATCGGGCGTGCGGGCGGTGATGTAGGCGCTCATCAGAGCAGCAAGCCAAGTGTGAACAGCAGTGCGTAAGCGAGCTGCGCGACCGCCATTCGCTTCAAGGCGCCCACCAGAGCCGGGCCGGTTCGCGTGGCGAAAGCAGTTCGCACCGGCACCGCTGCGATCGGGATGGCGAAATGGACGAGCATCACCGTGACGCCGGCAAGGTGAGTGGCCAGAACAACGATTGGGATGGCAAAGGCCACGCACACGAGCAAAACGAGTAGCACGAGCGTGCGCGGGCGCCCGATGCGGGTGGCCAGCGTGCGCTTGCCAGCTGCGACGTCTGTGTCCATGTCGCGCAGGTTGTTGAGGACCAGGATCGCGGTAGCGAGGGATCCCATCGCGCAGCCGAGGAGGATGGCAAGAGGTGTGATGTGCAGCGTCTCCACATAGACCGTGCCGACTGTCGCGACCAGGCCGAAGAAGAGGAAAACGAAAACCTCCCCGAGCCCGATGTAGCCATACGGACGCGGGCCACCCGTGTACAGCCACCCGGCGAGCAGGCATGCCACCCCGACGAAGAGCAGCCGCCAGTCCGTGACGAGGCTCAGGAACAGACCCGCGACGGCCGCCACGCCGAACGCCGCGATCGCCGCCCACCTGACGTGTTCCGGTGGTACGAGACCGGACGATGCCGCTCGGACCGGACCGACCCGGCGTGGTGTGTCGGCACCGCGCACGTAGTCCGAGTAGTCGTTGGCGAAATTCACGCCGACCTGCATTCCAACTCCGACCACAAGGGCAAGCAATCCTGCGCCTAACCGTGGCCCTCCCTCGTGCACTGCGATCGCGGTTCCGGCCAGCACGGGCGCGACCGAGGCCGCGAGCGTGGCGGGCCGGACCGCCGACCACCAAACCCGTGTGGCGTTCATAGGCGGCGCCGCGACAACCATCGCTAAGGTCGCTTGGGGAACTTCGAGAAGTTGGGCTTGCGCTTCTGCACGTACGCGTCGCGGCCTTCCTGCGCCTCTTCGCTCATGTAGTAGAGCAGCGTCGCATCGCCGGCGAGCTGCTGGATGCCGGCCAGGCCATCGTCAGCGGCGTTGAGGCCGGCCTTCAGCATCCGCAGCGCAAGCGGGCTCAGCTCGAGCATGCGCCGGCACCAGGCGACGGTTTCCTTCTCGAGGTCGGCCAGCGGAACCACCTTGTTGACAAGGCCCATGTCCAGTGCCTGCTTGGCGTCGTACTGCTCGCACAGGAACCAGATCTCGCGGGCCTTCTTCTGACCGACGATGCGAGCGAGCAACCCCGCGCCATAGCCGCCGTCGAAGCTTCCCACGCGCGGGCCGGTCTGGCCGAAGCGCGCGTTGTCGGCTGCAATGGTCAGGTCGCAAACGACATGCAGCACGTGTCCGCCGCCGATCGCATAACCCGCCACCATCGCGACGACAGGCTTGGGCAGGCGGCGGATCTGGACCTGCAGGTCGAGCACGTTGAGGCGCCCGGTGCCCTTGGGGTCGACGTAGCCGTCGTCGCCGCGAATCCGCTGGTCGCCACCGGAACAGAATGCCTCGGTCCCCGCGCCCGTGAGGACGACCACGCCGATCTTCGGGTCGTCACGAGCCATCTCGAAGGCCCTCGACATCTCGAAAACGGTGGTCGGCCGGAACGCGTTGCGGACCTCTGGGCGGTTGATCGTTATCTTGGCGATTCCGTCCCAGGTCTCGTAGATGACGTCCTCGTAGTCCCCCGACTTCCGCCAACCTTGATCTTTCAAGCTGTCACTCCTAGAGCGGTCACTAGTATGGTTCGAATCCTACGCCGGCCGTCGACCAGGGGAGGCTAGGCGCGCTGGCGAGGCTTGCGCCGCGGGAAAAGCCGGACGATCTTCGCGTAGTCCTCCGGCGTGTCGATGTCATCCGGGCGGCCGGGCGCCGGCACCATGTCGAGGAGCTCGGGATGCCCCTGCAGGATCTGGCGGGCTCCGGCGTCGCCCTTGAGGGCGAGGAGCTCAACCCACAGCTCGCGAGCGAGTACCACCGGCGGCGCCCACTCGCCGTGGGCCTGAGCCACCGCAACGGCCGGTCGTGAACCCTCCCGACGCCAGGCACGCATCAGCGCCGCGATGGTGCGAGACCCGACCAGCGGTTGATCCCCCAGCACGATGACCGCCGCCTCGATCTCGTCGCGCATGGCAAGCAGTCCTACCTGGAGCGACGACGCCATGCCGGTCTTCGCCTTGGGGTTGTGGATGAGCTCAGCGTGGCCATCGACCGCTGCGCGAACGTCCTCCGTGGCGTAGACAACGACGACCTGGTGGCAGCCCCCCTCAGAAGCGGACTCCATGGCGTGACGCACCATCGGTTTGCCCTCGAATTCGAGCAGCAATTTCTGGGAGCCGGGCATCCGCGAGCTCGAACCGGCGGCCAGGACGATGGCGCCCACCGGCAAAAGTGCTGCGGCAAGCCGCTCAAACGGGGGCCGGGCGGAACGGATCCACTCGACCTCGATACCGGCGCGAATTGCGTTCTCGGCATATTCGCGCAGACGCTCGCTGTCACCGTCGACCAGCATCAGGCGCCGGCCGGTGAGAGTGGCCATATCCGGACGCTTCTCGGGCAAGCCGACCACCGCGAGCGCCCGGCAATCGTCTCGGGATGCGAGGTGCTGCAGGGCAGAGTCGAGGTCGCGGCCGCGGACCACGAGGCTGTGGGGACCTTCCGGCTCCCGGTACGTGCGTCCCCTGACCGCCAGGTCGAGGTCGCCCATGACGAACACCGCCCCCATGTCAATCCCAGCATGCCAGATGGGACCCGCCTTACTCTGTTTTGATGCCGTTGCTCGGAGCCCACGTCGACTCGTCTGGCGGCCTGCACCTTTCGTTCGAAAGGGCGAAGGCGATGGGCGCGGAGGCCATCCAGGTCCACCCCACGCCCCCCGGCTTCTGGGGCTCGCCCAAGCTGGACGAGAATCGCATCGCGACTTTCAAAGAGGCAGCCGCCAAGCACGGCAACCCGCCTTTCTACTTTCATGCGGTTTACCTGATCAACCTCGCCGGCGACGACCCGACGCTGCGCCAGCGTTCTGAGAGCACCCTCGCGGGCTATCTCAAAGCGGCTGACGAGCTCGGCATCAGCGGAGTCATATTTCACACGGGGTCGCACAAGGGCGCGGGCTTCGAGGCGAGGCTGCCGGGAATCCTCGAACACCTGCGGAACGTGCTCGAGCGCGCCAAACCGACCACCGCGCGACTCCTGATCGAGAACAACGCCGGCCTCGGCGGATGCGTGGGTGCCCGATTCGAGGAGATCGCTCAGATGCTGACCGCGTTAGGCGACCCGCGTGTCTCAGTGTGCTTCGACACGTGCCACGCGTTCGCGTCGGGCTACGACGAACGCACCCCGGCCGATGTGTCCAGGACGTTGGACGAGCTGGACAGGGTGATCGGGCTGTCGCACGTGGACGTGATTCACTGCAACGACTCGGTCACCGGGCTCGGTTCAAACCGAGACCGCCACGCCAACATCGGCACCGGACAGATCGGCGACGAGGGATTTCGTGCGCTGCTGCACGAGCCTCGCCTCGCCAAGCTGCCCTTCATCCTCGAAGTGCCCGGCGCGGGGGAAGGTCCCGACGCCGAGCAGGTCGCGGTGCTGAAGCGCTTGTCAGCCTGAGCAGGAGAGGTCAGGCAGCGTCGCGTGGGGCGGTTTCGTGACGCGCCCGCCGGACCTCTACCGGTCGCGGGCGAGGCGCCCGGCGCATAGCAAGCCCGCCGAGCAACCAGGCCCGGGTCGCCAGGTTGCGGGCCAGGCTCAGGAGGCTGGGCAGTGACCCGGCCATCAGGCGGCTGTTCTCGGCCTCGCGCTGCAAGTCCTTCAAGCGCTCGAACATCACGTCTTCGTTCATGTAGGGGTACATTCGGGTCCTCCTTAGGCTCTCTGCTAACTGGTGTAATCCGTACACTGGTTAGTATACCCGACGTTAGAGGTTAGAAGGTTATGGATATACTGGATCTCGATGGCTGACCGGGAGACTGCAACAGGAGACCTCGGCCTCGTCCAGGCCTTTGTCAACACGGTCGACCTGCAGGACGGACCAGAGGAGCTCACCGACCCAAACACGCTCAAGACCTGGCTGGTTGCAAACCGCCTGATGGAAACCTCGCTGCCGGTAAATGGCGCCGACCTGAAGCACGCCATCGCTTTGCGGGAGGCGATTCGGGGCATGATCGCCGCGAACTCGGGGTTTCCCATCTACCCCGTCGATGTCGCGACGCTGAACCATGCCGCTGTCGCCAGCGGCCTGCACATGCGCTTCGGGACGGATGGTAAGCCCCGACTTGAGCCTGACGCCGCAGGCGCGGTGGGAGCTATGGGCCGGCTGGTCGCGACCCTTTACTCAGCGATGGAAGATGCGGGTTGGACAAGCCTGAAGCTGTGCGGATCGCAGTCCTGCCGCTGGGTGTTCTACGACCGCTCCAAGAACCACTCGAGCCGTTGGTGCACGATGGCCTCCTGCGGCAACCGCGAGAAAGCCCGGCGTTTCCGCAGCCATAGCAGCAAGGCCAACGCGTAAAGGCGGCTTACATCACGCGACGGAGGGTCGCTTCGCCTCGCGCATGGAGACGCTCGTGCCGCCGAATCGGGTGGCCGTGATCTCCGCCAGGATCCCCAGCGCCGTCTCCTCAGCCCCCCGACCGCCAAGGTCCAGACCGATCGGGCCGTGCACACGGCCCAGCTGCTCCTCGGTGAATCCTTCGGAGCGCAAAGCGTCGAAGCGGTTCGCGTTGGTCTTGCGGCTGCCGATCGCGCCGACGTAACCCGCGTCCTTCGTGAGCACCGAGCGCAGCGCGGGCAGATCGAATTTCGGATCGTGGGTAAGGATGACCACGTACGTCGAGTTGTCGATCGCGAGTTTCGCCATCGCCTCATCGGGCCACGCGACGATGAGCTCGTCGGCCTCGGGGAAACGCTCCTTGGTGGCGAACTTCGCGCGAGCGTCCACGACCGTGACGCGGTACCCCATCAGCTTGGCCAGCCGGTGAAGCGGGATGGCGATATGGATCGCGCCAATGATGATCAGGTGCGCCGGGCGCCGGAACGGCTCCGTGAACACGTAGCCCTCGCGGCGGGCCAGCTCAGTGCCGTGGGGCGACCCTTCAATGAGCTCCGCCTCCCCGCTGACGAGGTTGGTCAGTAAGGTCGCCGGCTCGTCTCGCTGGAGCATCGCGAGGAGCCGTTGGTGCACCGGACCGAGGGGCTGGATGAACACCTCGATGTGTCCGCCGCACGCCAGGCCGACCTCAAAGGCAACCTCGTCCGCCACGCCGAAAGCGGCCACCTTCGGCTCGCGGCTTTTCAGCACCTTCTGCGCCTCTTCAAAGACCGCACCCTCGATGCATCCGTTGGAGACCGAGCCGGCCATCTTGCCCGAACGCGTGACCACCATCTTCGAACCCAGGGGGCGAGGGCTCGAGCCCCACGTCTCGACGACAGTGGCCAGCGCGACCTCTTCGCCCGCCTTGGTCCACTCGGTCAGCTCGCTCAATACCTCGCGCATCAGCGTCTCGCGGCCCGGTTGCCCAGGCCGGCCAGGAGGCGGCCTAGGTCGTCGAGCGCTTTCAAGTTGTGGGCGGCGAGGAAGTCGTCGCAGTACGGTAGCGCGGCGGCCATCCCGCGCGTAAGCGGCTCGTATCCCTCCGAACCCAAGAGCGGGTTGAGCCAGATGAGTCGATGGGCCGAGCGGCGAAGGTGGATGAGCTCGGCGGATAGCCGGGTCGGATCCCCTCGGTCCCAGCCGTCGCTGACGATGATCACGACCGCGCCGTGTCCCAGTACTCGACGCGCCCAGTTGCGGTTGAAATCCGCCAGCGCGTCGCCGATCCGGGTGCCCCCGCTGAAATCGTGGACGCCCTTGCTCACCGAGTCGAGGGCACGGTCCAGGTCTCGGTAGCGCAGCAGGCGGGTGATCCGCGTCAGGCGGGTCGAAAACACGAATGCCTCCAGGTCTTCACGACGCGCGATCGCGTGGGCGAAGATCATCAGCAGCCGCGAGTAGCGCTCCATCGAGCCACTCACGTCGCAGATCAAGACCAGCGGGCGCCTCCGCACGCGGGGACGGCGATGGAACAGGCGCACGAGCTCGCCGCTCGAGCGGATCGCGTCGCGGGCCGAGCGGCGTAAGTCGATGCGACCCGCGCGAGCCGAACGCAGGCGTCGCGTCTTCCGCTCCGCGACGCGCCACGGCGCCTGTTGGAGAAGACGCCTCACCTGCTCGGTTTCCTGCCAGGTCATGTCCTCGAAGTCCTTGTGCCGCAATAGCTCTTCGGCGCTGTAGCCGCTCGAGCTCGTAGGCACCTCTTGAGGGTCTTGCTCGCGGTTCATCTGCGAGCTGTTGAGACCGAGTGCGTTGGCCCACATCTTGGCCCGCTCCGGGGACATGGGCAGCGATCGGCTGCGGCCGGGCAGGACGCCGGCGGTGGCTCTCGGATCCGGCGGCCACCAGAAGATGTCGAAGGCTGCATCAAACGTGATGAGGTCGTCCTTACGGCTCACGAAAACCGAGCGAAGCGCGTTTCGAAAATCCACGTGTTGCTTGAGGTCGATCTGGCCGAGCGCGCGTGTCGCGTCGGTCAGTCGCCGCGGGCCGGCCTCCATGCCCGCGTCGTGCAGCAGCCGCGCGAACTCTCCGAGACGAGGCAGCAGATCTGGAGGAGGAGGTCCCTCAGGCACCCCGCGCCTTCTCGACCAGTGCGGGCACCTGCTCCCGCACGCGCTCGAGGTCCTCCTGGTACTTGAGCGCCGCGCCGATGGTGGCATTCACGAGCGCCGGGTCGATACGGGTCGCACCCATGGCAGCCAGTGACCGTGCCCAGTCCAGCGTCTCCGCGACGCCGGGCACCTTGTAGAGATCCATGCCGCGCAAGCTCTGCACCAGCGCAGCCACCTCGCGAGCGAGGACGTCCGCCGCCTCGGGAGCGCGAGCGCGGACGATCTCAACCTCCTTTTCGAGGTCGGGATAGTCGATCCAGTGATACAGGCAGCGCCGCTTGAGAGCGTCGTGCACCTCGCGAGTCCGGTTCGACGTGATGACGACGAACGGCGCGCGCTTCGCCTTGATGGTGCCGATCTCGGGAATCGACACCTGGAAGTCCGACAGCAGCTCGAGAAGGAACGCCTCGAACTCCTCGTCGGAGCGATCTATCTCGTCGATCAGCAGCACCGGCGGCGTGGCATCGTCGTTGTCGATCGCGTCGAGCAGCGGGCGGCGGAGCAGGAACTCCGGGCTGTAGATCTCGCGCTCAGCCTCGCGGCGGTCCTCGCCCGCGTCCATCAAGCGGATGTGCAGGAGCTGCCGGGGGTAGTTCCACTCGTAAACCGCATGCGCCAGGTCGATGCCCTCATAGCACTGGAGGCGGATCAGCCGCGCGCCCAGCACGTCGGCCATGACCTTGGCCGCCTCCGTCTTGCCGACCCCCGCCTCGCCTTCGATGAAGAGCGGCTTCTCGAGCTTCAAGGCAAGAAAGATGGACGTGGCGAGGGCGCGGTCTCCGATGTACTTCCGCTCGCGCAGGCGCGCCTCGACGTCCTCGATTGTGTTTGGAGAGCCCGCAGTCACGCCCAAAGGTTACGAGGTGGCCCGGCACGACTGCCGAGCCACCCCAGCCTCACTAGCTCGCCTGTTCGATTGCTCTCTTGGTCAGCACCCGCGCCAGGTGCTTTTTGTAGTCGGAGCTCGCACGCAGGTCACTGGACGGATTGAGCCCGTCCGACGCGTGCTGCGCGGCTTCCTCGGGCTTGGCGCCGTCGTGCAGTGCCTTCTCGACGGCAGTGGCACGGACCGGCGTCGGACCCACGTTGGTGAGGCCGATCCGCCAGCCGCCGTTCATCTTCTGGGCCGCTGCGCCGACGATCGCCCAGTCGAAAAGACGGCGCCGGAACTTGATGTACTTGTGCGGGCCGTCCGCCACCGGGAAGACGACTTCGATCACGATCTCATCCGCGGCAAGCGGCGTCGTGAACAGGTCCTTGAAGAAATCCTTGGCGGCGATCGTCCGCTGGTTGGTGACGATCTCTGCGTCGAGCATCAAGGCGATGGTCGGATAGTCGCCCGCGGCGTCCGCGTGCGCGGCCACGCCTCCGATGGTTCCCATGTTGCGAACCTGGTTGTCGCCGATCTCGCTCGCGACCTCCGCGAGAATGGGCAGCTTCTGCTTCACGAGCGCTGAGTGCTCGATCGTCACGTGACGCGTCAATGCGCCGAACCGCAGCTTCGATCCGTCTTCTTTGATGTAGTCGAGATCCTTGATGCCGTTGATGTCGACGAGCGCTTTGGGCTGCGCGAGGCGAAGGCGCATGAGTGGGATCAGGCTGTGCCCTCCCGCCAGCACCTTGGCATCCTCGCCGAATTTGTTGAGCAGCTTGGAGGCCTCCTCGACCGAGGAGGCACGGGCGTATTCGAATGCGGCCGGGATCACTTACGTGCCTCCTTTCCATGGTTTGAACCGGCCTGCGCCTCGTGGATCTGCTTCCAGACCCGGTCCGGGCTGGCCGGCATGTCGACATGCTTGATGCCGAACGGCGACAGCGCGTCGCAGACGGCGTTGATGATCGCAGCGGAGCTTGCGATCGTGCCGGCCTCACCGATGCCCTTGACGCCAAGCTCGTTCGTTGGCGACGGGGTAATGGTTCGGCCGAGCTCAAACTTCGGAAACTCGTTGGCGCTCGGGACCAGGTAGTCGGTGAACGTTCCTGTCCTCATCTGGCCCGATTCGTCGTCATAAATGATCTCTTCGTAGAGAGCTTGCGAAATTCCCTGCGCAACGCCGCCATGGATCTGGCCGTCGACGATCATCGGGTTGATGATGTTGCCGCAGTCGTCGACCGCGATGTAGCGCTTGAGATCGACGTGTCCGGTTTGGGTATCGACCTCGACCACGGCGATATGAGTGCCGAACGGCCACACAAAGTTGCTCGGGTCGTAGTACGCGACAGCTTCGAGGCCCTGTTCCATCCCCTCGGGAAGGCCGGCGCCGTACGAGGCAAACGCCACCTCGCCGAACGCCTTGCGCTTGTCGGGACTGCCCTTGATATAGAAGTGGCCTTGGTCGAAGGCCACGTCCTCCTCAGCCGCTTCAAAAAGGTGCGCTGCGATCTTTCGTGCCTTATCGACGACCTTCTTGCTCGCCTTGTGCACCGCCATGCCGCCCACCGCCAGCGAGCGGCTGCCGTAGGTTCCATAGCCGAAGGCCGGCCCTTCAGCAGTGTCGCCATGCCTCAACTCGATGGAGTCGTAGGGCACGCCGAGAGTGTCGGCGACGATCTGGGGGAACGTGGTGTCGTGGCCCTGGCCGTGTGAATGGGTGCCGACATAGACCGCGACCGAGCCGGTCGGAAACACACGAACCTGCGCCGATTCGACCAACGCTATGCCTCCGGTCGCGGGCGCGGTGGCCGCGCTCGGCCCGAAGCCGCAGATCTCGATCCAGCTCGACATTCCGATGCCGAGGTATTTGCCTTTCTTGCGGCCTTCTTCCTGCTCCTTACGAAGCTTTTCGTAACCCGCAATCTCCATGGCCATGTCCATCGCCTTCTCATAGGCGCCCGAGTCGAAGACCAGCCCGAAGTGATTGGTGTGCGGGAAAGCCGTGATGAAGTTCTTGCGACGAAGCTCCGCCGGATCCATCTTTAGCGCGCCCGCGAGCAGGTCGATCGCCCGCTCACACAGGTGGGTCGCCTCGGGACGTCCAGCGCCTCGGTAAGGATCGGTCGGGACCCTGTTGGTCAGGACACCGATCGTGCGCGCCGCCACGTGCTTCCAGTTGTAAGCGCCGCCGGCGAGCAGGCATGCGCATGCCTGGAACGCGGCGAACGTGCCCATGTACGCACCGATGTCCAGGTACTGGGTCGCCTTGATGAAGACCAGGGTCCCGTCCTTCTTGGCTCCGGCCTCGATCTCGAAGACCTGGCCTCGGCCGTGGGTGGTGGTCAGGAGCGATTCGGTGCGCGACTCGATCCACTTCACCGGACGCCCGCTCAGCTTTGCCGCCGCTGGGACCAGCCAGTCTTCTGAATACGGGCTGATCTTGGCGCCGAAGCCTCCGCCCACGTCGGGAGAGATGACCCGGAGCCGGTTTTCAGGTATCCCTATCGCGCCCCCGAGGAACAGCCGCGCGAGGTGCGGGCTCTGGCTCGACATCCACACGGTCAAAGTGCCATCTGGCTTGGAGTACTCGGCAAGCACGCCGCGGGTCTCCATGGAGGTCGGCGCCAGCCGCTGCTGGAGGATGCGCGCTTTGATGACCACGTCGGCCTCTTTCATGACCGCCGGGTCATCCGGGATGTAGGTGAGGTCCCAGCCGAGATTGTCGGGTCCGTCCGAGTGGACTTTGGGACTCTTGGCCTCGAGGGCCTTGTCGAGGTCCATCACGGCCGGAAGCTGCTCATACTCGACGTCGATCAAGTTGGATGCGTCGGACGCCTGGTACTTCGTCTCGGCCAGCACCACCGCGACGGGTTCGCCCTGGTACACGACCTCTTTTTCCGCGATCGGAAACCTGGGCGGGATCTGCTTCTTCTCCGCCACAAAGGATGGGGTGACGGGCATTGTCCCGGAGAGCACCTTGGCGAAATCCTTGTGGGTGTAGACGGCAACCACTCCGGGCGCCTTGGTCGCCTGGGTGATGTCGATACTCTTGACCAGGGCATGGGCGAAGGGGCTTCGGACAACCGCGAGGAAAACGGTGCCCGGCCGGGTGAAGTCGTCCACGTAGCGACCCTCGCCGCTCACAAGGCGCGGGTCTTCGCGGCGGTGGATCTTGGCGCCAATCATCGTTGTGACGGCCATCGCTACTCCCCTCCCGCGGTGACGGCGGGCTGGCCCGCGGGTTTGGCCCTGGCGCCGCCCATCGTCTTGGCGGCGGCTTGCACCGACTTGACGATGTTCACGTAGCCGGTACAGCGGCAAAGGTTGCCTTCGAGGCCCCTGCGGATCTCGTCCTCGGTCGGGTTCGGATTCTGTTCCAGCAGATACGCCGCGGCCATGATGAATCCGGGCGTGCAGTAGCCGCACTGCAGGCCGTGCTCGTCCCAGAAGGCCTGCTGCAGCGGATGCAGCTCACCGTTCTTCGCCATCCCCTCGATCGTGGTAAGGCTCCTGCCCTCGGCCTGGACCGCGAACATGGTGCAGCTCTTGACCGCCTTGCCGTCAACCAGGATCGTGCAGGCGCCGCACTGGCTCGTGTCGCATCCGATATGGGTGCCTGTGAGGCCGACCACATCGCGCAGGTAGTGCACGAGCAGCAGCCTCGGCTCGACCTCATGCTCGTGCTGGTGACCGTTGACTGTCGTCGCGACCTTGTGCTTCATACGCTTCTCCAATCTCCTGTGGACTAGTGGCCTGGGGGGCGGCGGCGCCCGGGACCTTGCCGGTCAACCAGACGAGCTGAAGGCGAACCCCACTATTGCGCTACTTTTAGCGTCGAAATGCAACTAGAAAATTCCTTCAGCGTCGGGGCCCCACCAGATCGGGTGTTCGCTTACCTCCTGGATGTCAACAAGGTCGCGGGCTGTGTTCCGGGTGCGGAGCTCTCAGAAGTCGTTGACCCAACCACGTTCAAGGGGAAGGTAAAGATCAAGGTTGGCCCGATCACGGTGGCCTACAGCGGCACGGCGAAAATCGTGGACCGCAACGACGCGCAGCACTCCGCCGCGATCGAGGCCGAGGGCCGTGAGACCACCGGTCCGGGATCCGCACGGGCGAAGGCGCTGATGACGGTGGAAGCCGAAGGCGCAGGGTCGATGGTCAAGATCATTACCGACTACAACGTGGCCGGTCGGGTGGCCCAGTTCGGCCGTGGGGTGATGGAAGACGTTTCGCGCCGGATCGTCAACGACATGGCTGCCTGTATCAAGGCAAACGTCGAGTCGGCCGAGCGTGGTGGCGATGTTGGTGAAGGGGGAGGCGGAGGCTCCACCGGATCTGGAACGACGACGCTCTCGGCCTCGCCGGCGTCGCTGGCGACATCCAAGCCGATCAACGCATTCGAACTACTCTTCTCGGTACTTTGGGCTCGCCTGACGGGCAAGAACGCCCATGACACGGCGCCCCTGGAACCGCTTGATTCGGGCACGGCGGGGATCGGTGCTTTGCTGGGGTTGACCGCAGTGGCCGGCCTCGCGCTGGGGGCCGTGGTGGTTGCCTCCGGTATCAATGCCATCTTGCACGTCAGTTAGTCAGCCCAGATACAACGCCAGCATCTTGTCGCGGTTGACCAGGATCGTGGGCTGCGTCCAGCTCTTCCCGGTGACGCCGAAGACGGTGATGGTGACATCCACCATGGGGAAGAACCGCGATTTCATCAGGATCTCGTTGTGCATGGCCGTCTCGACGGCCTTCGGAAACTCCGCCGCGCCCGTGACCATGAACATGTCCGCCTGGAACATGACGTAGCGGCGGACCATCTCCATCACCTGGTCCGGCGGTGGCGGCTCTGGATCGATCGTCCGGATGCCCCCCACCATGGCCTTGCTGAAGAGGCCCTCAGGCACGCCGTTCAGCTGCACCGCCCCCGGAAGCAAGGGTTCGGCGCTGATGTTGCGCAGGTGGAACACCGGCTCTGGATCATTGAGCGTGTCCCGAAGACGCCCTCGCACCTGGATCTCGGCGGTGATTCGCTGATAGGGCGTCAGCACGTCCACCTTGCTCCAGTTGATGGCTGGATTGAGCGCAGCACCAGGTATCGCGGCCACTGTCGTGTCGGAGGATAACGCCCCGCGCCAGTCGGAGACCCGAGAATTGGCCTGTGGACTTGCGCGAGGCGCGGCGGCGCATCGAGGAGCGTGCCGATCTCTGCGCTTTCATCTCGACCTCGACCGAGGAAGGCGCTGGTGAGGTGGTCGCGGTCAAGGACCTGATCGACGTCGCGGGCATGGTCACGACCGCCGGCGGGATCATCTTGCCTAACGAACCGGCCGAGCGCGACGCCCCGGTGGTAGAGCGCACCCGCCGCGCAGGCTGCCTTGTCGTCGGCAAGACCAACCTGCACGAGTTCGCGTACGGCGTGACCAGTGTCAACCCCCACTATGGGCCCGTTCGCAACCCCCACGACCCGACTCGCGTGGCGGGTGGATCGTCAGGCGGGTCGGCGGTGGCCGTGGCGACCGGCATGTGCGATTGGGCGATCGGCAGCGATACCGGCGGCTCGATCCGCATCCCAGGGTCGCTGTGCGGCGTAACCGGGTTCAAGCCCGCGCTGGGGAGCATCGACACCACTGGAGTGATCCCGCTCAGCTGGTCGCTGGACACGCTCGGCCCGATGGCGCCGGACGTCGCCACGGTGGCGCGCGCGTACTCGATGATGTCCGGCGAGGTCGCTTCCATCGAAAATCTAGAACGGCCACGCGTCGCCGTACCCGCCGGTTGGATCGCCGGCCTGGACGAGCCCACGGAACGGGCGTGGCGGCTGGTGTCGGATGGACTGCCGGAGGTCGAGTTCGTCGATCGCGCTCGCCTTTTCCGCGCCGGCCTGACCATCCTCCTGGTCGAGGCGGCGGCCTATCACCGCAAATGGGCGAACGAGTTCCCCGAGAAGTACGGCTCCGATGTCCTCGGCCACATCCGGCGAGGGCTGGCGGTGCTTGCGGTCGACTTCGAGGAGGCCCTGCGCGAAAGGCCGGCCCTCCAGGCCCAGGCGGCGCAAGCGATGGAGGACGTAGACGCCCTGTTGGTGCCGGCGACGGCGATCGTGGCCCCGCCAGTTGACGCCGGCGACGAAGTGCGCGAACCCCTCGCACGATTCACGCGGCCATTCAACACGACAGGCCAGCCGGTGGTGGTCCTACCCGCCCCCGTGCGTGGGCTTCCCGTCGGCATGCAGGTGGTCGGGCGCACCAACGCGGGCGCGCTCCGGGCGGCAAAGTGGCTGGAGCAGGAGTGGCGGAACCTGACTCCATGAAGTCCAAGGACCTCTTTCCGGCCGTTTTCAGTCGCCACGCGGTCGCGTATCAGAGTCGCCTTGAGCAGGTGATGGCGCGGGGCGAGGCGAGAGGCCGGTTGCGAGTTCTCGAGCTTGTCGACGTTCAACCTGGCATGCATGTCCTGGATCTCGCGTGCGGGCCAGGAACGCTGACCCGGCGCCTGGCGCACCAGGTCTTGCCCGGGGGCGAGGTTGTTGGCGTGGATCTCGCGCCAGGGATGATCGCGCTCGCCGGCGCAAGCGAGATTCCCAACGCGCGGTTCGAAGTGATGGACATCGAGGAGCTCAGTTTCCCCGACTCATCTTTCGATGCCGCTGTTTGCGGACACGGCATCCAGTTCGCGCCCAGGCTGGGGGTGGCATTACGCGAGGCACGACGAGTCCTGCGCCAGGGCGCGCGGTTCGCCGCCAGCGTCCCGGTGGAAAGGACCGTCGCATCGGTGTGGTCGGTACTTGACCCGGTCATAGATCGCTGGCTCGGACCGGCACCTCAGGCGGTCGACCAGAAAACCACCCGGCGTGCCGTCGGCGACGCGAAGACGTTTGCGCAGGCTGCACTCGACGCCGGCTTCGAATCCGCGGACGTCGAGGCAATTGACGAGACGATGAGGTGGGCGTCGGCCGAGCAACTGGTCTTGATGTGCACCAGCTGGTGGGACTGTGCAGCTCGGCTGGAAGGAGTCGCTCCCGACCGCCGGAAGAAATTTACCGATGAGGCGATCGAAGAACTTCGGCGCGCCTACCCGGGCGCAATCGAAACCACAGGCCGCAACCACGTGTTGTTGGCGATCGCGTGATGCGACATACCGGCCGAGCCCTTTTGGTGCTCGTCGTTTTGAGCGGCTGCGGGACTGGTCCGCAAGCCCTCGCCCCCACCCCCACGGCTACCGTCGCCGCTCCTCCAGTGGAGTCGCCGTCGCCATCACCGAGTCCAATCGTCCTCGGTCCTCCTCAGTATCGGGCGATGTGGGTCGACGCCTTCAATGACGGCATGAAATCACGGGCTCAGATTGAGAAGTTGGTGGCTGACGCACGCCGGGCGAACCTCAACGTGCTCATCGTTCAGGTGCGCAAGCGGGGCGACGCCTACTTCAACCGGGGGGACGAACCGCGAGCACTGGACATCACGGGTTCTCGCGGTTTCGATCCGCTGTCCTATGTCATTCAGCTCGCCCACGAGTCGAGACCACGGATCGAGGTGCATGCGTGGCTCAACACGTTCTTCGTGGGCGAAACGAGCGGGGTCTATCTGAAGCACGGGGACGCCTGGGCCAATCGAACCAATGACGGCACGACCGGCGGATACCTTGACCCCGCAATTCCGGAGGTGCAGACGTACACGCACAAAATCTTCATGGACCTCGCGCGCAACTACGACGTGGATGGCCTTCATATGGACTTTGTCCGCTACCCCGGCGCGAGTTGGGGCTACTCGCAGGCCGCATTGGGTCTATACATGCATGACATTGGCGCGACCGCCGTGCCGGCACCCGAGGACAGTCGGTGGCAGGCATGGCGTCGCGAGCGGGTGACGGCGTTCGTGCGCGACCTGCACAACGATCTGCAGCAAACGAAACCGTCAGTGAAGCTCAGCGCCGCACTCATCTGCTTCGGTGGTGGACCGGCAAACCTCACCGGTTGGGGCCGCACCTCCGCATACACGTCGGTTTTTCAAGACTGGGCTGACTGGCTGATCAAGGGCTACATCGACTTCGGAGTGCCGATGAATTACGACAGCGAATGGATCGGACGAGAGAAAGGCTGGTTCGATGCCTGGCTGAACTTCGAGAAGGATTCGGGCTTCGCCAATCGAGTGGTAACGGGGATCGGCGCCTTCCTGAATTACCCAGACGACTCCCTCGCTGAGATTCGCCGAGTCCTCGCACCGTCAGCGCGTGGCAACCAGGTTTTGGGCGTTGCCATCTATTCGTACGCATCGACTTCGGTCTACGGCAGCTCTGATTTCTACAATTCGCCGGACCTGTCCAGCGGGCTGCCGCGACAGCCCTACGCTGGCGGTATCACCACCGCAGATGGCCTGGCGCAACGTGCGCACACCTTCAACGATTCGTTCATGAGCCAGCTGTCGCAGCCGGCCGACTACCGCGACGTTCAGCTGGGTCTGATTCGGACGCAGCCGGTCTTCACTCTGCCCGCGGAAGTTCCTGCCCTGCCTGCACCGTGAGCACGTGAACGTGCCTCCGGCGAGCGCGGTCTTGCGCCTGGTCGCTTTTGCTGTGCCCTCGGCCCTCGCGGCCGCAGGCGTCCAGCCGCTGCTCGGCGCCGCCAGCGGCGTGGTCGAGCTGCGCTGGGCGATCAGCCTCGCGGCGCCGGCGGTGATCGTCGCCGCGCTCGTTTTCGGCGCCGGGCGCCTGCTCGATCGCGGTGATTCGGTGCAGCCACCCTGGTACTCGGCTTGGATCCTCTTGCCTGGCGCCTTCGTGCTCGCCGGCGCCGCGGCGATGTGCATCTTCGGCGCGTTGGTTGAGTTCTCGCTGATCACCTGGACTATGTGGTCGCTGCTGATCGTCGGCTCGCTGCTCTGGGCGGCAGCGATGCTCCAGGTGCGAACCGCCTCCCGCTAAAACGGCTCCCGCGCCGCACGGGAGTGGGTCATCCCGGCGCCGCCTTCGAGGGATCGCCTGAAGCAGACGCAGGCCCACATTCGGTAGGGAGTCCACTTCCGGGCCAGCTCCTCGAGCTTGTTCTGATCGGGCTCGCGCGCCAGACCGTACGCGGATTGCAGCACGCCCATCAAACGTCGCTCGTGGGTCGGCAGCTCGTCGACCGAGCTCAGGGCCCGGAGGCGCACGAGCTGCGACCCGAACTCTCCGATACCGGGCAACCTCTTCAGGCTCTTTAGCGATTCCTCGCTGGTCATCGAGCGAAGCGTCTCGGTGTCGACCTCGCCGGCCAGCGCGGCGCGCCCGAGCGCGTTCAGGTACTCGACCTTGCGACCGAACAGTCCGGGAAATTTCTCGAGTTGGGCCAATCGATCCGGGCTCGGGAACGTCCACAGCAGGTGCCCGTGTATATCGAGTTTTTGGCCGAGCTCTCGAGACATCCTCTCTTTGACGCCCTGGCCCTGACGCATCGAGATGCGGGTCGAGATGATGCACCACGCGGCTGCCTCGTAGGCGTTCGACCAATTGACCGGCCTGAACCCTGGGAACCTCCGCTGGAGCTGACCCACCACGGGATCGCGCTCGCCAACCTCCGGCCACTCGCGGCCGTCGACATCCAGGCTCAAGATGCGCGTCACCTGCTTTTCCACGGCCTCGGACTCAGCGTCGCCGTAGATCGTCCCGAGGACGTGTCCTCGCGAATCCTGCCTGAGGCAGACACCCACTGGGGTCCAGTCACCATCGGACAGGAAGGCCAGGTGCAGATGACCCTCGGGATCGCCTGTGTCGGATGGCGCCCGATGCCACGCGCCGATGAAGTTGGCGCCCTCCTCGAGCGAATAGTCGCCCTGGGGCGCGATCGCGAAGGTGCGCAGCTTGGTCTTCATAAAGAAAAAGCCGGCCGCGATGCGACCGGCAACCTCGAAGGCCTGCTAGGCCAGCTTGATTCGGTTTGCGCGGGGGCCTTTCTGGCTCGGCTCGATCTCGAAGGTGACGCGCTCACCGCCGGCCAGCGAGTCGAAGTTCACCGCCGAATCCAACCCGGTGCGGTGGAAGAAATACTCCCGCCCGTCCTCGGCGGCGATGAATCCGAATCCGCGGTCGGAGACCAACTTCTTGATGGTGCCTGTCGGCATCTCTCCCAACTCCCTCCAATAAACCCGATGTCGCGAACGCCCGGGGCCCTTCGATTCAACGACCGCGGCGCACATCGCCCGCCATCTTGGCGACCTTTCTACCTTACCACCGGAATCGGCGCGCTTAGAACGTTACAGAGCGAGCAGCGCGACACCCACGAGAGTGGCCAGCGCGCCCGCAAGCTTCATCGCAACCGATTGGCGTTCCCGCAGCCTCCAAACACCCCAAACAGCGACTCCGACGACCGCGGTTTCACGCACCGGCGCGACGACCGACAGTGGAGCGAGGCTGAGGGCCCACAGCACCAGCAGATAGCCCCCCCACATGAAGGTCCCGATCAGAATCGCCTTGCCACGGCCAAGCGGCGGTATGGCGCTGGGATGCTCACTCAGCCCCCTGTGCCCGGCGGTCAGCAGGGCCGCGACCCAGATCGAGACCGGGACAGCAATCGCAAGCAGCACGACGAGCAGCCATCCATACAGCCAGGGCGTCGAAAGGCGCACTCCGACGCGGTCGACCGCGGTATAGGCGGCGATGGCGACGCCGGTGAGGAGGGCCGGCAGCGTGGCGCGTCCACCGGACTGCGAGACCGCAACCGCGAGGATGCCGAGCAGCAGGAGACCGACACCCACGAGCTGCAGCGCGGTCAACCTTTCGTGGAGCAAACCCAATCCGGCCACGACAGCGAGCAACGGGGCCGAACCGCGCGCGATCGGGTAGACGACGGACAGCTCACCGCGCCGGTAGGCGGCCGCAAGCAGCCACAGGTAGGTCAGCTCCAACGAGGCGGAGAGCGCGCACCATCCCGCCGCCGCCGGTGAGATGGCGGGACGCCCGGTCAACAGCCAGACCACCGCGGTCGGCGGGGTGATGATCAGACCCGCGGCAATGGTCGCCCGCTGAAACGTCGCCATCGGATCGCCGCTGACCTTGACCAGGACGTTCCAGGTGCCGTGCACCGCAGCGGCCGCAAGCGCCAGTGCGATCGCGGCGGCGATCAGGCCGGCAACCCAGCAGCTCGGCGTGGCCTGTGGAGCAGGCGTCCGAGCAAGCGGTACACCTCGGGGTTGATCACCAGGCCGTTGTGGCTGCCCCAGACGGGCATCGAGGGTATGTCAGGCCGAATGCAAGAGCGGAAGTTCACGACGTCGTCTGAGCGCGTGTAGATAGATGTCGTGGGCACCGCCGGCGGGAGCCCCAGGTCGTGAGAGAAACGTCCCTCGACATTGAGCCTGCGGCCGAAAGCGATCTCGTTGGCCACCTTGACCACCCCCAGAGCATGGTGGGTCATGAGCGCGAGGTCGGTCCAGTCCGCGAGCGGTGCGCCCAGCGCGATGACCTGCTCGACGCTCTGCGGCCTTCGCTGCGAGAGCACCTTCGCCAGCAGGCCGCCTCGGCTGTGGCCGACCAGGCTGACTCGCGCACCCTCCTCGCGCTCGATCTGGACGAGCCGATGGCGAAGGCCGGCCAGCATTCGCTCCGAGTGCTGGACGTTGAAGAGGATGCCGGACAGGTACGCCTTGTAGCCGAGGCGATCCAGCCAGCTCTGCATCACTCGGAGCTGCCAGTCGCCCGAGAGGAAGCCCGGAATCAGCAGCACAGGCCGTCCATCTCCGCGGGGCACTCCGCGCCCACGAAAGACTGGGTCGCGC
Source organism: Candidatus Dormiibacterota bacterium (assembly GCA_035937155.1). Taxonomy (GTDB): domain Bacteria; phylum Chloroflexota; class Dormibacteria; order Dormibacterales; family Dormibacteraceae; genus Palsa-870. Next base: position 26,223 of record DASYVJ010000055.1, read on the forward strand.
AACAGAGCCGACCACTCGCGGAGCGCGAGCGGATCCCATAGCTTCACGGCATGCGATGGTAGGTCGTGGGCGCCGAACGGGTCAGCCTGCGTACACGCCCCCGTCGGCTCCGACCTGCAGGCGAATCGCCGTCAACGGGGTTGGCGCCGGGCCTCCGACCACCGCAGCCCCGTGCGCCGGGTCGAACTCGGCGCCGTGGCATGGGCACCCCAACAGGTGCTGGTTCGGCTCATATGTGACGGTGCAGCCGGCGTGCGTGCAGACCGCGTCGAACGCGACGACGCTGCCTCCCGGAAGTGAGACGGCGACCGCAGGATCGCCGGTGCCCGGGTCCTGGAACGTGAGAGACCCCTGGGCCTGAAGGTCGGCGAGGGTGCCGATCCTGGTCCCGCTCGGCGTAGCGGCGGCGCTGGGGCTGGCGGATGGCGTGGCGGTTGCACCAGCAGACGGGGTCGGGCTGCTGGACGCCGAAGCTTGAAAGGTTCGCGTACGCGGCAGTAGCCCAAGCACCCACACGAGCCCGACCCCGGCGGCGCCAAGCTGAATCAACAGGCGGCGCCGGCTGAGGTCGGTGGTCGCGGGCCGGCCGCGGGTGTCTGTCTGAACCGGTCCGAAGATAAGTGGCCTGACAGTGAGCAGACCCTGGTCGCCCACCAGGACAAGCGTTATCCAGGCGACCGTGTAGATGCCGTCCGAGCCCAGGAAATACGGCTGTACATTCCAGCTTGCCGTCAGGAACAAGACGAAATTGAGCAGGGCGCCCGCTGCCGCGGCCCATCGGGTCGCCACGCCCACCACCACCAGGGCTCCAATCACCAGCTCGGCCGCGATGACGCCGATCCCCGCCAGCTGCGGCACCGGCAGAGCGAAGATCTGGATGAGGAAGCCGATCGGGGAGTGGGCCGCAAAGCCCTGCAGCTGTGAGCCGATGTAGGTCGTCGCCCCTGGCTGTAGAAACCCGGGATCGGAGATCTTCTGCAGCCCGGCGTACACGAAGGTCACGCCGAGAAAGAGCCGAAGTGGCAAAGTCCCGTAGGCCAGCCAACGATCAGGCGGCTGGTTTGGGCGCTGCGGCTGCGGTCGTGCCGTTTTCCTGGCCAAGACGAGGGGACATTAACTGGAATCCGCTCTGCGATTGCTGTGAGGATGCTGGGACTTGGCTGAGACATTGGCCAATTGACCGCTAATTAATTGGACAGACTGTTTGTTAAGCTGATTCGCATGGCCACACGCGGGTACCGTCTGGGCCGGCGTCAGGCCGCCGTCGACCGCACCAGGGCCGCCATCCTCTCCGCGGCCCGCCAGCTGGTGGCCGAGGTAGGCCCTGAAGCCGGCGTTGGCAAGGTGGCCGAGCGCGCCGGCGTCTCGCGGATCACCGTCTACAACCAGTTCGGCTCCAAAGCCGGGCTGCTGGAAGCGTTGACAGTCGAAGCGGGCCTGCCCGCGGGCGCCGCACCCGCGCCGGCTAGCGGAACAGACTCTGTCGACGACCTGAAGCGGCGGATCGCTGAGGCGTGTACCGCGTGGGCGGCGGATCCTCGCCTTTACCGGCAGCTCCAGGGCCGTTCCGGGTCGCAAGACGAGGCCACCGACCGCGACCGCGACCTGGCCGAAAGGCTGGCCGCCGACGACCGGCTGCGACCGGGATGCTCGATCAAGGAAGCCGAGGACGTGATCGGGATCCTCACCTCGTTCCCGGTTTTCGACCGGCTGCACAAAAGCGGTCGGCGGTCGCCCGCCGCCGTTGCGGAGATCCTGGTCCGCATGGCGTCGGCCTTCATGGGAGAGCGCAGCCCGGTCTAGCATTGACGCAGTGCGCCATAAGACCGCCGACCTGGACGGACCGGTCCACTACCTCGACTTCGGCGGGACGGGCAAACCGCTGCTCATGGTCCACGGGCTCGGCGGCAGCGCACTGAACTGGATGGCGGTGGGTCCAGAGATCGCCACGAGCTATCACGCTTTCGCGATCGACCTGGCAGGGTTTGGACAGACCCCGCTTTTCCGCCGATCGGCAGCAGTCGGGGCGAACGCCGAGCTCGTGCACTCGTTCATCGAGAAAGTGATCGGCGAGCCGGTCGTGATAATGGGCAACTCGATGGGAGGCCACATCTCCATCCTCGAGGCAGCCCTACACCCGTCGCGGGTGGACGCGATGATCCTGGTCGATCCGGCCATCCCGGGAGTCCACGTACGCCGCCCCGAGCCCGCTCTTCTCGGCACGATGGCGGCGCTTTCGATCCCCGGGCTGGCCGAGATCCTGCTCGACCGGCGAGCCCGTTTGCTCGGCCCGGAGGGACTGGTCAAGCAAACCCTGGCCATCGTTTGCGCCGATCCCTCCCGCGTCGCGCCAGAGGTCGTCGAGGCCCACAACCGCCTGACAAGCGAACGCGACAAGCTCGGCCGCCAAAACGGCCGTGCGTTCCTGCAGGCAAGCCGATCGATCGGCCTGCGCATGGCAGATCCCCGGTTCTGGTCCCGGGTAGCGAAAGTTCAAAACCCCACCCTGGTGATCCACGGGAGCCTCGATCGACTGATTCCCCTCGCGTCGGCTAAAGAGCTTGCTCGCCGCCGGCCCGACTGGACGCTAGAGATCCTCGAGGGCGTCGGGCACGTGCCGATGATGGAAACTCCAGACGAGTTCATGAGTGCCCTAAACGCGTGGAGCCCGTATAGAATCGCCGGCGAGCACGAGCAGTCCGCCGCGAGTTAAATAACGGGAGAAGCGCTCAAGCAATCACTGTGGCAACCGTCCCAGAACTGAATCGCGGAAGGCGGCGCAATCGTCTCGGTATTGCAGCGTCGATCCTCCCGGACCTTCACCACCTGGGTCGATGGGACCCGATCCCCCCGATGTGGCTCGAGGGACGCATCTACCTTGAATACCTCCGCCTCATCCGCGACCCTGTGTTCCGCGGAGCGGACATTCCGCCGGGCTTGGGGAAACCCGTGCTGCTCATCCCGGGCTTCCTCGCGGGCGACTGGACGCTCCACACCCCCTTCCAGTGGCTCCGGCGCATCGGCTACCGGCCGCGGGTGGCAGGCGTCACGTTCAACGTCATGTACTCGGAGGTCATGCTCCGACCGCTGATCGACACGCTTCAAGAGCTGCGCCGCAAGACCGGGGCGAAGGTATCGGTCGTCGGACACAGCCGCGGCGGCGTGCTCGCCAAGGTGCTGTCGCACCGCAAGCCGGACCTCGTCGAGCAGGTGATCACACTTGGGTCTCCGCTGCAGGATCCGTTCGACATACATCCGCTGACGATGGCCGGCGTGCAGGCGGCGCATATCTACAACGCGTTTCGATACGGGCATCCCGCATCCGTTGAGGCGCGCTTCCTGCGCGACCTGGCGGCCGAGCCGCGTGTACCGACGACTTCGATCTATTCACGCTCCGACGGCGTCGTCAACTGGAAGGCATGCCTGCGACACGACGTGAACGCCATCGAGGTCCCGGGCAGCCACATCGGGCTCGCCCTCAATCCGGACGTGTACCGCATCCTGGCCTACCTGCTCCCCGCCCCCTGGTCGCCGGCGTAGCCGCGGTAACATCCGTCTCTAGCGGGAGCTCGCCGGCCACCGGCTGAACGGGCTGAGAGGGCGCCATCGCGCCGACCGCATGAACCTGAACTGGGTAATGCCAGCGGAGGGAGATAGATGAGCGACATCGCCGCTCAAGCGGTCGATTCGGATTCTTTCGGCAGGGTCGAGAGCCATGGCATCGACTCGATTCCCACGGCCGACAGACACGGCGCGCCACGCGAGCTCGCATTCCTCTGGGGTGGCGCGTTCGTCAACTACGCAAGCCTCTTCACCGCAAGCCTGCTGACGACCTACTACGGGCTCGGGGTGTGGGACGGGCTGGTGGCGACGGCGCTTGGAACAGTGGCCGCCGCCGTGATTCTCGGGTTGCTCAGCAACACCGGCCCGCGATCCGGCGAACCGCAGATCGTCTATACGCGCCGGATCTTCGGCCTGCGTGGCTCATACCTCGGCGCCGTCCTCACGCTCTTTCTGGCGATCGGCTGGTTCGCTGTCGACTGCGTGATTGCCGCGCAGGCGGGGTCTCAGCTGTTAGGTGGTGGCAATCGTTGGGTCACCTTCGGCCTCGTCCTTCTGATCGCCGCGATCAGCGTCGCCGTCGCGATCTTCGGTCACCAGACGATCAAGGTCCTCGAGACCTACGGCGCGGTTGCGTTCGCCGTACTTTCACTGGCGCTGTTCCTCGTCCTGGCCCCGCAATTCCACTGGAACCAGCGCCCGACCGCCTCGGGCGCTGACTACCCGGGCGCCTTCGTGCTCGGGTTCATGACCTGCTTCGCGCTGGTCGCGTCCTGGTATCCGTTCGCCAGCGACTACTCTCGATACCTGCCCAGGTCGAGCCGCACCGGCTCGGTAACGCTGTGGCCCATGGTTGGCGTCGCCCTGCCGATGCTCGGGCTGGGCCTGTTCGGCCTCCTGCTGCCGACGATCGACACCAAGCTCGCTGCCGACCAGGGCGTGCTCGCCGTCATCAGCCGCCACGCTCCAGCGTGGGTGACGGTTCCGTTCTTCATCTTCGTAGTCCTCGGGGAGATCTGGGCCAACTATCTCGACGTGTACACGGCCGGGCTCGTCTCGCTCGCGATGGGGATCAAGCTTCCGCGCTGGCAGACTGCGTTGGGCTGCGGCATCCTCGGCACCGTGCTCGCGGCCTACGCGGTGCTGGTCAGCGACTTCCACCTGGCATATGAAGACTTTCTGATCCTCACCTACCTCTGGGCACCCGCGTGGGCCGCTGTCGTGCTGCTGAGCTTCTTCTTCTTCGAGACGCGGCCGCGACCACGCCTCGCCCTGGTCGCGTGGTTGTGCGGATCGGCCACGAGCCTTGTGTTCGTGAACTACGCCAACCTCTTCAGCAACATTGCCGCGACACCCATGTTCTTCAATGCCGGCCTCATAGACGCCCTGCACGGAGCGGACCTCAGCGGGCTCGTCAGCATCTTTGTCGCCGCGGCTGTTTACTGGACCGGGCGACGAGTGTGGTCCAGTTGAAGCTGCCGGTCGCCCTGACCATTGCGGGTTCCGATTCGGGCGGAGGCGCCGGAATCCAGGCGGACCTGAAGACTTTCGCCGTGCTGGGGGTGCATGGCACGTCCGCCATCACGGCGATCACCGCCCAGAACACGCTGGGCGTTACCGAGATCATGGAGCTTCCGGCGCATCTCGTCGGAGCTCAGATCGATGCGGTCATGGCCGACATCGGAGCCCAGGCCGCGAAGACCGGAATGCTCTCGAGCGCTGAGATCATCGAGATGGTGGCGGCCGCTATCGCCCACTACGACCTGAGAAACCTGGTTGTCGACCCGGTCATGGTCGCCAAAGGCGGCGCCAGGCTGCTGCGCGACGACGCCGTTGATGTGCTTCGCACGCGGCTGCTGCCACTGGCCGCGGTCGTGACTCCGAACCTTCCTGAGGCTGAGGTCTTGCTCGGCCGGTCGATTCGAACGCTTGACGATCGTCGCCAGGCGGCCCGTGACCTCGTCGCGCTCGGGGCACGCGCAGCGGTGGTCAAAGGCGGCCACGCCGTCGGGCAGCTTTCCATCGACCACTATTTCGATGGCACCGAGCTCGTCGAGCTTCAGTCACCGCGGATTGCAACCGCGAACACACATGGCAGCGGCTGCGTCTTTTCTGCGGCAATTGCGGCTGAGCTGGCGAAGGGAAGCGACCCCCTCGCGGCGGTCCACCAAGCGAAGGGGTTCATCACCGCGGCGATCGAGCAGTCGCTTGAAGTGGGCCGCGGCCACGGTCCCGTCAACCCGATGTTCAAGCTGCTCTCCGAGCCCCCAATTTCTTAGAAGAAGCTGGGGCCCCTGGAGGCAGGTAAGCTGTGGCGTCATGAGCAAGCGAAAGCGAGCCAGCCTCGGTAAGACCCCGACCGGTGCCGAGCAGCCCGCCGGCGGAGAGACCCCGGGTTCGGCAGCCGACGATGCCGCCGTCAAAGAAGACATGGCGCACGTCAGCCCGGACGTCCTGGCCGGCAGCCCCAGCATCTTCGCTCCCAAATGGAGCGCCGAAGAACCCACCCGAACGGATGCTCCCGAGGTCGTTAGCGAGCCTGTTCTCGCCGAGGCTGAGCCCAAAGCGGCCGAGATGCCGATCGAAAGTGTTGAGCCTTCACCTGAAGTGCCAGTCGAGCCCGATCCGGTTCTGGCCCCACCGGTCGCTGAAGCGACACAGCCGCCGCCGCCCATGACCGCGATGCCACACCCCGTTCGACCGCGTGGCGGTGGGTCTAGCGGAGCCCTTGGCGTCGTCCTGGTGGTCGTCGGACTGTTCGCTCTCGCCATCGTGCTGTTCGGCGTCGACCTGACCCAGTACGGCTGGCCGCTCTTCGTCATCGTCCCGGGCCTGACCTTGCTCGTCGTCGGATTCCTTGGCGGCGGATCCGGCGCGTCGGTGCCGGGAGGCATCGTGACGATGCTCGGTCTGGTGCTCGCCTACCAGAGCAGCACCGGCGACTGGGCGAGCTGGGCCTTCGCCTGGGCCCTGGTCGCTCCGTTTGGCGTGGGTCTTGGCCTCTACCTCCAGGCGCTGCGCGACCGCGACCACGGGACGCTGCGCCAGGGACGAACGCTGATGTTCGTCGGATTGCTGATCTTCATGATCGGTTTCGTCTTCTTCGAATCGATCCTTGGGATCAGCGGGCAGGACTACGGAATCTTCGGTAAGGCGGCGCTGCCGGCGCTGCTCATCGTGATCGGGATCATCCTTCTGGTTCGTAGCATCCAGCGCAGCCGCCGAGCTACCTGACTATCGGGCCGGTAACCTTTTGACGCGGGCCGCGAGACCGTCGCGGCCAATCTGATACTCGGTGCCGGCTCGATACTGTTTGAATCCCAGGTTCTTGTTGATCGCAAGCATCGGCGCGTTCGAGCCTGCGTTGTCCGTCACCACCCATTGCGCTTCTGGGTAGAGCTCATGAAGGTGCCACAGCATCGTGGCCTTGATCCATTTGCCCAGGCCGCGGCCCCGCGCCTCCGGCTGTACGCCGGTGAAACGCTGCTCGATGATGGTTGGTCGGTGCGGAGCCCACGCCGCTTCGGTGATCGCGGAGATCAACCCGTCTGGTTCCCGAGTCAGGATCATGTGCAGGCGTTCACCGCTGATGGCCGTGCGTGCGTACCAGTCCCGCATGTGGTCGGGCGTGATCACGATTTCCCCGTGATCGAGGCCTTCGAAGGGGATGGTGTTGAGCATCCTCGAGAACTGTGGCGAAAAGTCGTCCCACATCGCTTCGGGCAAAGGGCCGTCGTAGATCTGGAGCCTCGTCTGCGGAGAACGTTTGGGACCTTCGCCGATCCAGCGTTCGACTTTCTTCCAGTCCACGTCCGCAACCTTGAGCCGGTTCTCCGCGCCGCTGAGCTTGGGCTCGGCACCCACCCACTTCAGGAACGCATGACCCGGAGCGTCCTCGGCGCCGATGCCCACAACACTGCACCCGTGTGCGTCCATCAGCTCGACCAACAGCGACAGCCAGGAAAAGCCGATACCTCGCCGGCGGTGATCCGGGCGAACGTAGAGATCGGCCCAGAAGAGGTGCTTGTTGGAATCGTGGCCGGGAGTTCCGGGCTTGCTGGTCGAACCAGAAAACCAGCTCAGCAAACGACCGTCACCGGCAATCTCGTAGCGATACTCGATGTCGAATTGGCTGTCGCGCTTCAACCTCGCCTCTTCGATGCCGTCCGGGCGCACAGGGTCGTCCGGACGCGACTCCTCCTGCCTGAGCCGCCGGTATTCGTGATAGCGATTCCAGAAATCGGCGCCCGCCGATTTGAAATCGACGCGCGCCGGCACACCCCCACCGACCACAGCCCGATATTCTCACAATGATGAGCGCGGCCCGCCCCTTCAAAGTGGGCGTGACCATTCACCCGCAGCAGTGCAGCATCCAAGAGCTGCGCGATGCCTGGCGCCGCGCCGACGAGCTGGGCGTCGACAGCATCTGGTTCTGGGATCACTTCTTTCCCCTCTATGGAGACCCCGATGGAAACCAGTTCGAGTGCTGGTCGCTGCTGGCCGCGGCCGCGGGCGACACGCGGGCGCCTCAGATCGGACCCATGGTGACGTGTATCGGTTATCGCAACGCGGACCTGCTCGCGTACATGGCGGGCACCGTCGACCAGCTGTCAGGCGGCCGGCTCGTGCTTGGTCTGGGCGCGGGGTGGTTCGATCGCGACTACCGCGAGTACGGGTATGCGTTCGGCGAAGCGAAGGACCGCGTGCGGGCCCTGAAGGAGGCGCTTCCCCGAATCAAGAGTCGCCTGGCGAAGCTCAAACCGGGCCCGGCCGGCCCGCTCCCGATCCTGATCGGGGGCGACGGCGAAAAAGTGGTCTTGAAGCTCGTTGCCGAGCATGCACAGATGTGGAACGGCGGAGGGCCCCCGCACATGTTCGCGCGCAGGTCCGCGATCGTCGACGAGTGGTGTCAGCGCGTTGGCCGAGATCCGATGGAGATCGAGCGCACGGCCAACATTTCCTCGGCAACGCCGAAGTCGGTCGATGAGTGGCTGAAGGCAGGCCTGCAGCATTTCGTGCTGAGGCTGGCCCATCCGTTCGACACCAAAGCGTTGGCGCGGCTGATCAAGATTCGGGATTCGTAATTCAGTAGTTCAAGCCTGGAAGGACAAGCGTCGCGCCGTCAGGCTTCTGGATTGTCGATCACAGGCGCCCGTTCGCCGGGCCTCGGGCGGCGCAGCGGCGGGCCTTCCTCGTCCAGCGCAAGGCGCTGGCACGTGCGCATGGCTTGCATGAGCTCTTGAGTTGTGACTCCGAATCTGTTTCGAATGACTCCGTCGAAGTAGGTCAGGCCGCGCAGCCGCTGCAGCAGTGATTTCTGCGGTCGGACCAGCGCGCGGTTCAGCCGGTAGAAGATCACATTCGGCACCGTCTTCGGGTCCTGCCACTCCCCGCCTTCCGACATGCGCATTGCCCGGAAGAGGCCGACGTGGGCGCCCATGAAGTCCGAGACGTGCACCCATCTAACTGCTTTTGCGACCCCGGGAGGACCAACGCGAAAACCGTCTGTGGTCAGCGTCAGCTGCTCACCCATCCCTTGCATGGCGGTGAAGTAGAAAGCGTTGAGGCCCACCATGAGGATCACCGCGATAGGCGCAAGCCATGCGTACGCGTGATTGGCGAAGAGCGCGAGCACGAGCGCGAAAGGGAACGCAACCCAGCCCACGATCCTCAGCCAGCGAAGGGCATGCGGTAGTGCCGGCGCCGCCAGGACGACCTCCCCCCGCCGGGGATCCAGGTGCGACGTGGGATGTTCCGCCCGGCGCCACGCGTCGCGCACTCCGATGGCGGCCGCGGTGGTGCCGCCGATGCCGACCGTGTACACGGTAAGCAGCGCCACCGTGAGCACGAGGAGCGCTCGGCCGTCCACCTCCGGCATTGTAGGGGCCACAACGCGCTACGCCGGGTTTTGTGGACCGACCACTAACGAAATGTAAAAACGCAGCCTAGGATTCGTGACACCACACCCTCTTCGCGGCGCGAGCCTCCTACCGCATGGCAGGAGGCTCGTGTCATTTAAGACGCGTGGGAGGACAGCTGTCGCGCTAAGCGGCGTTAAGGATGGGCCTTATTGATCGCTCCCCTACGGAACCCTTCTGCTGCGCGCAAGCGGCGATGAGGATGGGACTTATTGATTGCCTCGGCTACGCGAGGTTGTGCTTGGTAGGTGGCATGCGGGATGACGGCCGGAGTAAATCCGGCCTTAGGCTCCACATGGCATTCATTACGGAATTTAGGCGGCTTTGACTGCTGCCACCAACTTGGTCAACGAGTCTTTCGCGTCACCGAAGAACATCAACGTCTTCGGGTCGTACATGAGGTCGTTGTCGATCCCGGCGAAGCCGGGCCGCATCGAGCGCTTCATGAAGATGATGTTCTTTGCCTGGTCGGCGTTGAGTATCGGCATCCCGTAAATCGGGCTGCCCGGCGCATTGCGCGCGGACGGATTGACCACGTCGTTGGCGCCCACGATCAACGCGACGTCGGCATTCTTGAACTCGTCGTTGATCTCGTCCATCTCTTTGAGCTGCTCGTAGGGCACGTTTGCCTCGGCGAGCAAGACGTTCATGTGGCCCGGCATACGGCCGGCGACAGGATGGATGGCATATGTCACATCGACCCCGCGCTTCTCGAGCAGCTCGGCGAGCTCGCGCGCAGCATGCTGCGCCTGCGCTACGGCGAGGCCGTAGCCCGGCACGATGATCACGCGCTGCGAGTAGGCAAGGAGCGTGCCGATGTCCTCCGCCGACCCCGACCTGACACTGCGACCTTCCTTGCCGGCCGCAGGGGCCGTGCCCGCATGCGTCTGGCCGAACGCGCCGAACAGCACGTTTCCCAACGAGCGTCCCATGGCGTCACTCATGAGCTTGGTGAGGATGCTGCCCGATGCGCCGACGAGAGTCCCGGCGACGATCAGCGCGAAGTTGTTGAGTGTGAAGCCGCTGGCGGCCACGGCCAGGCCGGTGAACGCGTTGAGGAGAGAGATGACGACCGGCATGTCCGCGCCACCGATCGGCAGCACGAATGCGACACCGAGCACCAGGGCCAGAACCATCAATGAGATGAAGGAGAACGGGATCGAAGCGACGGCGAGAACTGCAACTACAAACCCGAGAATCGCCGCGGCCAGCAGCCCGTTGACGATCTGCTGGCCGGGGTAAGTGATCGGGGTCCCCGTCATCAGCTCCTGGAGCTTGGCGAAGGCAACCATGCTTCCGGCGAACGAGATCGAGCCGATCACGATGCTGAAAACGCTGGGGAACGCTTCGGTGAAAGCTGGATGCGGTCCGAAGCGCAGCAGCTCGGCCACCGCCACCAGGGCCGCGGCGCCACCGCCAACCCCGTTGAAGAGGGCGACCATCTGCGGGATGGCGGTCATCTTCACCATGCGGGCGCCGATAGCGCCGACGGCCGTGCCGATGACGATCCCGATCGCGATGATGATCACGCCCGCGGTCGTGAAATGGAGCAGGGGCACCGTGGCGACCAGCGCGATTACCATGCCGACGGCGGCGATGAGGTTCCCGTTCCGAGCTCCCTTCGGTGAGCTCAGCTGCTTCAGGCCGACGATGAACAGGACCGCGGCCACCAGGTACGCGACCTGGATAATCGTCGTCATTTGGTTGGTGTTACGGGGGTGGCCCGCTTAGGCGATTGGCGGCCTTTGAACATCTCGAGCATCCGGTCGGTGACCACGAACCCGCCGACCACGTTGGTGGTCGCGAGGGTCACCGCAACGAGGCCGAGGACGATCGTCACCGGCGAGCTCGCCCCGGCTGCGATCACGATCGCGCCCACCAGGATGATGCCGTGGATCGCGTTCGTGCCTGACATCAGCGGCGTGTGCAGAATCGTCGGCACCTTGGAAATGACCTCTATGCCGACAAATATCGACAGCGCGAAAAACGTCACCTCGTTGAGCAGCTCGTTGCTCATCAGCTCGCCCCCACCAATTGCTTGGCGCGCTCGTTGACGATCTCCCCGCCATGCGTGACGCAGCTGCCCTTGGTGATCTCGTCCTGGAAGTCCAGCGTGATCGCCCCGTCTTTGACCAGATGCAGCAGCAGGTTCATGACGTTGCGCGCGAACAGCTGGCTCGCATGCAGCGGCATGGTCGATGGCACGTTCCGTGTGCCCATGATGGTCACGCCGGCGACGTCGACGTCCTTTCCCGCCTGGGTCAGCTCGACGTTGCCACCGGTCTCCGCGGCAAGGTCGACAATGACTGACCCCGGGCGCATGCCCTTCATCATGTCGCCGGTCACGAGAAGGGGCGCGCGACGTCCGGGGACAGCCGCGGTGGTGATCACCACGTCGGACTTCGCCACATGCTCGCCGATGAGCTCCCTCTGCTTGCGGAGGAATTCCTCCGATTGCTCGCGCGCATAGCCGCCCTCGCCTTCCTGCGTCTCGAGGGCCAGCTCGATGAAGGTGGCGCCCAGCGATTGGACCTCCTCCTTCACCGCCGGCCGCACGTCATACGCGGAAACGACCGCTCCCAGCCGGCGCGCGGTGGCGATCGCCTGAAGGCCGGCCACGCCCGCGCCCATGACCAGCACGCGCGCAGGAGCAACGGTCCCGGCAGCGGTCATCATCATCGGAAAGAACTTGCCGAGCCGCCCGGCGGCCATCAACACCGCTTTGTATCCGGCGGCAGACGCTTGCGATGAAAGGGCGTCCATCGACTGCGCGCGCGAGATGCGCGGGACAAGCTCGAGGCTGAACGCCGTCACGCCGCGCTTCGCGAGCGCCTTCACGATCTCACCCTGCGTGGCCGGCTGGAGGAAGCTGATCAGCACCGAACCGCTCTTCAGCAGCTCGACCTCATCGGCGGCCGGGGCCTGGACCTTGAGCACGGCGTCGGCATCTTTGAGCAGGGCGGCGGCTCCCTTGACGACCTTGACGCCTGCCTTCTCGTAGGCGTCATCGGGGATGTAGGCGCCGGCCCCCGCTCCGGACTCCACGCTGACCTCGAGCGAAGCCGCGATCAGCTTGGTCGCCGTATCCGGGACGAGAGCCACGCGCCGCTCGTCCGCGGCTGTTTCCTTCGGGATGGCGACCTTCACAGACTGAGGACTCTAAGGAATCGAGCCTTACTCCTGCAGACGCGTAATATCCTTAATCCGCGGCCAACAAGAGAGAAATTGACGCAGCAGATCATCAACGACCTCACCATCCAGGCAGCCACGGTCAACGGTTCGGGAAGCCAGACGGCAAACCTGGTTTTGACCAGGGCCATCTTCCACATGGGCATCCCGGTCGCACCAAAGAACGTCTTTCCGTCCAACATCGAGGGCCTCCCCACCTGGTATCAGCTCCGGGTCACGCCTGAGGGCCACATGGCCCGCTCTGACAAGGTCGACATCCTTGTCGCCTTCAACCCCGCGACCTGGCACCAGGACCTGGAGACAGTGCGTCCGGGCGGAGTCGTTATCCACGAAGAGGTCTTCTCCAAGGCGGAAGTCCGCTCTGACGTCACCTACTACCCCGTGCCGTTCTCCAAGCTGGCCAAGTCGAAGATCCAGAACGACACGCTGCGCAAGCAGCTGGCCAACATGCTCTACGTCGGCGTCATCGCCGGCGTGCTTGGCATCCCCCTCGAGGCCCTGGAGCACGGGGTCAAGCGCCAGTTCCTGTCCAAGCCCAAGGCGGTGCAGGTGAACGTTGACGCGATCAAGGCCGGCTACGACTACTGGCAGGACAACCTCTCGAAGACGGACCCGTACGGGCTCGAGCCGATGACCGGAGCTGTCGAGGGCAAGGTGCTCGTCGAGGGTAACCAGGCGGCAGCCCTCGGGGCGCTCATGGGTGGTGTCACCGTCGCGGCCTGGTACCCGATCACTCCATCGTCATCCCTGTGCGAGAACCTCATCGCTTATTCCGACAGGTTCCGCATAGATCCGAAGACCGGCGAGAAGCTCATCTCGGTCGTGCAGGCGGAGGACGAGCTGGCGGCGGTCGGCATGGCGATCGGTGCCGGCTGGGCGGGCGCCCGCTCGATGACGTCAACGTCAGGACCTGGCATCTCCCTGATGGCTGAGTTCGCCGGACTCGCCTACTACGCGGAGGTCCCTGTCGTGATCTTTGACATCCAGCGCATCGGCCCGTCTACCGGCTTGCCCACCCGGACGTCGCAAGCCGACGTCGCTTTTGCTTTCACTCTGTCGCACGGCGACACCAGGCACATCGTGCTGCTTCCCGGCACGGTCGAGGAGTGTTACGAGTTCGCGCGAGACGCATTCGACTATGCCGACCGCTTTCAAACCCCGGTCTTCGTGCTGTCCGACCTCGACCTTGGGATGAACCTCTGGATGACTCCGGAGTTCAAGTACCCCGATAAGCCAATTGACCGAGGCAAAGTGCTTTCGAAAGAAGATCTCGAGCGGCTGGCGGGCGATTGGGGCCGGTATCGCGACGTCGACGGCGACGGCGTGCCATATCGAACTCTGCCCGGCACCGATCACCCCGCGGCGGGCTACTTCACACGAGGCTCCGGCCATGACGAATCCGCGCGCTACACCGAAAACGCCGACGCCTACGCGCGGAACATGGACCGCCTGCTGCGCAAGCTGGAGACCGCCCGCCAGACATTGCCTGGTCCCGAGATGGACGAGAGCGGGAAGTCGGCGGTCGGCCTGATCGCGTTCGGTTCGACACACGCCGCCGTCCTGGAGGCGCGCGAAGCGCTGACCGCCGCCGGCAGCCCGGTCGACTACCTTCGCCTGCGCGCCCTACCGCTGTCGGACGAGGTGGTCGCTTTTGTCTCGCGACATGATCGCGTCTACGTAGTCGAGCAGAACCGCGATGGCCAGGTTTATGACCTCGTCCGGCTCGCCCTCCCTCCGGCCCTCGTCGCACGAGTCCACTCCATCCGCCACTACAACGGCCAGCCCATCCCGGCAGCGGCCATCACCGAACCATTGCTGAAAATGGAGGGCGTGCCCGCATGAGCACAACCATCAATCGAGTCGGCCTGCCGCGCGACGCATACAAGGGCGCCGCCACGACGCTCTGCGCAGGATGCGGCCACAACTCGATCACGAACCACATGATCAAGGCGCTTTACGAGCTCGGGGTCGAGCCGCACCGGCTGGCCAAGATGTCGGGCATCGGCTGCTCGTCCAAGACTCCGGCGTACTTCGTCGAGTCCGCGCACGGGTTCAACGGAGTGCACGGGCGCATGCCGGCGCTGACGACCGGAGCTCAGCTCGCGAACCGGCAGCTGATCATGCTCGGGGTGTCCGGTGACGGGGACACCGCATCAATCGGCCTGGGCCAGTTCATGCACATGATCCGGCGCAACGTGGACTGCACTTACATCATTGAGGACAACGGCACCTACGGCCTGACCAAAGGCCAGTTCTCAGCCACCGCCGACCTGGGCTCCGTGCAGAAGAAGGGGGCCGTGAACACCTTCCAGCCCATCGATCCGTGCGCAGTCGCCATCACGCTGGGCTGCTCGTTCGTCGCCCGCTCATTCAGTGGCGACGGCAAGCAGGTCGTGCCGCTCATCAAGGCCGCGATCGCCCACCGCGGCACTGCCATCCTCGACATCGTCTCGCCCTGCGTCACGTTCAACGACCACGACGGCTCAACCAAGAGCTACAGCTGGGTCAAGGACCACGAGGAATCGATCGCCGACGTGTCCTTCATTCCATTTTTTGAAGAGGTGCACGTCGACTACGAGCCGGGGACCATTCGCGACGTCGAGCTCCACGACGGATCCCACATCCTGCTCAAGAAGCTCGGTGAGGATCACGATCCATCTGACCGGCGCGCAGCGATGCACGTGATCGAGGAAGGACGAGCCGCCGGTCACCTGGTGACAGGTCTGCTCTATCTCGATACGACGATGGAGGACTTCGCCACCACGGAGCGCATTCCCGAGCGCCCGCTGAAAGACCTCAGCGATTCGGAGCTGCGCCTTACGCCCGATCAGTTCGCCCAATTCATGTCGGAGTTCGCCTGAGCTCCCACTCCGTCAGCGTTACGGACCTGGTGCGAGGCACCCGGCTGGTCGCTCGCCGCGACCCGGCCATGGCTCGCGTGATCAAAGCTGTGGGCCCGCTCGCCCTGCGTGATCCCCTCGATGACAGCTTCGCCGCGCTGGTGCGCTCGATCACGTATCAGCAGCTCGCGGGTGCTGCCGCGGCTGCGATCCACGGGCGGTTTTTGAAACTCTTCGCGGGCACCCTCTCGCCGGCGGCAGTGCTGGCGCTTCCCGAGGGAGCCATGCGGTCCGCGGGCCTCAGCGGTTCGAAGGTGGCGGCCATCACCGACCTCGCGCGCAAAGTTGAGGACGGCACGGTTCCGCTGCACGACGTCGATGGACTTTCAGATGACGAGCTGGTCGAGCGATTGGTCCAGGTTCGAGGCATCGGCCGGTGGACTGCAGAGATGTTCTTGATCTTTCAGCTGCGCCGGCTCGACGTGTGGCCGGTCGACGACTTCGCGGTCCGCAAGGGCTGGGCAATCGCGCACAAGCTCAAAGATCTGCCTCGACCCCGCGACCTCCAGGCCGAAGGCGAGCTGTTTCGCCCGTATCGAACCGTAGTCGCGTGGTACTGCTGGCGCGCGACGGACACGGTCCTCCCGGAGTAGTGGCGCGGACGGAAAGCCCTCGACGGATCTTCGGCGCCCATGCGGCCCATCTCCGGGTTCAGCTCCTGCGCTGCTCGGTTACGCATGAAAGATGCGCTCGCTCCGCTGCTCGTCGCCACCACTGGGGTCCCCGTGGCGAAGCCACGGGAGGGGTCCCTGGATCGTCGAATCTCTCGCCGAGGGTTTCCGCCGCGCCACTAGCGGCCGTACTTTCGGCGCAGGCGCTCTATTTCCTGGTCGGTCATCGCGGGCGCGCCGTACGCATCGAGAAAGTCGCGCGCGAAGCCTTTGCCGAAGTTGTACTGCAAGGTCCAGACGCCGGCGGCCAGATCCTGGCGAGGATCACCGAGGCCGGTACCGCCTACGTCGATCAACCCGCTCAGCTTTCCCTGGCTGACCAGGACGTTCGGCAGGCAGTAGTCCCCGTGGATCAATACATGGCCACGCTTGCGAATGCCAAAGGGGCAATCTGTCGCATCAGTACAGTGAATCCCGCGAAGGATTTCGCCGAACACTCGCGCAACGCGTTCCGGCGACAAATCCACCGATGCGTGGTACAGGGGGACACCGGGCACCTCCCGCGTCATGAGCCAGTCATCGCCGACGACGTGAAAGAAGCCGACCACCTCCGGCACGGGTAGCCGCCCGCGCAGCCAGGCGAGACGGTCGCGCTCGCCGCTCAGCTCCGCGGCGCGCTTGACGTAGACGGCGCCTGATTCTCCCGCCAGCCTCCACACGGTGCCCGCCCAGCTCATCCATGCGAGCTCGCCGTCGAGACGCGTGCCTCCAATGGCGGTCATTGCCGCGGAGCGCACGCGCCGTGGCAGTCGCAACGTCGCGGATGAGGATTCCATTCGAGCGTCCTCTGTACCATGTGTCACGCCGTCGGGGAGGCATGTTTCTTGGGGGAGAGGTGTGGTGGTGGTACTTCCGGCATCTCCGGATGCCTTCAAAGACGCGGCCTGGGAGGAAATCCTTCCCTACTACCAGGAGCTGGCTCGACGCCCGCTCGATCGCGAGAACGTCGAATCGTGGCTCGCGGATTGGTCTCGCTTCGAGTCGCTTTTATCAGAAGCCGGCGCCCTGGCCAGCTTTGCCTATTCGTGCGACACCTCGGACCCCGCTCGTGAAGCGGCTCAGCTGAGGTTCGGCACGCAGATCTCGCCGAAGGCCCGCGAGCAGCGCGTGGGGTTGCAAGAGCGCCTCGTGGAGCTCGACTACGTCCGGCCGGGCCTGGAGACGACAGTCCAGCGGTTCCGGAACCAGATGGAGCTGTTCAACGAGGCGAACGTTCCCCTCTTCGGGGGGCTATCCGGCCTCGAGACAGAATGGTCGAAGGTCAACGGGTCGATGACCGTCGATTGGGACGGCGAGGAGAAGACGCCCGCGCAGCTCCTCCCGTTCCTCGAGTCAAACGACCGCGCCGTGCGCGAGCGCGCCTTCAAGCTGCGTGCCGAGCCATACATCCAGCGGCGGGGGGTCCTCGCGGACATCTTCGATCGCATGTACGACCTGCGCCAACAGGTCGCGGGCAATGCCGGCTTTGATAACTACCGCGACTACGCGCATCGCGAAAAGAATCGCTTCGACTACACCCCGGATGACTGCCTGCGATTCCACGAAGCGGTCGAGTCTGCTGTGCAGCCTGCTGCAGAGCGGCTCATGCGGCAGCGTCGCAGTCATATGAGCCTGGACCCGCTTCGGCCGTGGGACATCACGGCAGATCCCAAAGGCCGGCCGCCACTGAAGCCATTCGGCGACATCGCGACCTTTGTCGAAAAGGCCGGCGACGTGTTTGCCCACGTCGATCCTGACTTTCAGACTTACTACCGCAGCATGGCGGAGGCGGGCCTGCTCGACCTGGACAATCGCAAGGGCAAGGCTCCGGGCGGCTACTGCCAGACGCTCGCGTTCAGAAAGATGCCGCTCATCTTCATGAATGCCGTGGGCATAGACGGCGACGTGCGCACCCTGCTGCACGAAGCGGGCCACGCGTTCCATTCGTTCGAGGCGTCACAGCTCCCTTTGATCTTCCAGCGCCACCCAGGGTCGGAGATGGCCGAAGTCGCTTCGATGTCGATGGAGCTGCTCTCTGCGCCTTTCATCGATGAGGGCCACGGCGGCTATTACAGCGAGCAAGATGCGCGCCGCTCGCGGGCCGAGCTGCTGGAAGGTATCGTCCTGTTCTTCTCTCACTGCGCGTCGGTCGATGCATTTCAGCACTGGATCTATCTGGACCGCGATGGACGCGACGCCGACGCGCGCGACCGGAAGTGGCTCGAGTTGCGCCAGCGTTTCGAAGGTCAGTCCGTGGACTGGAGCGGTCTCGATGCGGAACGAATTGCTCGCTGGTACCAGCAGCCGCATTTCTTCGCCAGCCCCTTCTACTACATCGAGTACGGGATCGCACAGCTCGGCGCCCTGCAGGTGTGGCGGAACAGCCTGCGGGACGGCGGCGAGGCCGTGCGCCAGTACCGCGAAGCGCTCACCCTGGGGGCGA
Organism: Candidatus Dormiibacterota bacterium; assembly: GCA_035937155.1. GTDB lineage: Bacteria > Chloroflexota > Dormibacteria > Dormibacterales > Dormibacteraceae > Palsa-870. Next base: position 44,884 of record DASYVJ010000055.1, read on the forward strand.
CGCAGCCACTGCCCGAGCTCTTCAGGGCGGCGGGTGCGCGGCTAATCTTCGACAGCGCGGGAATGCGCGAGCTGATCTCGCTGGTCGAAGAGGAGCTGGCAAAGCTCGAAAACTAGTCCTACGTCAGTTGTCGATGATGTCGCGCAGGGGTTTCTTCGGACCAAAGCGCGGCGCTCCGATCCCGGAGATGGTCACGAGACGGATCACGCGGGCGCGCTGTCCCCGGTAGGGCTCGAGCAGCTCCAGCATGCGGTCGTCGCTCGAGCGCGGCGTCCCCTCGAGCGCATAGCCGATCGCGTGAGGCAGGTGATAGTCGCCGACCGGCACCGCGTCTGAGTCGCCCAACGCGACAAGCGCGACTTTCGCTGCGGTCCACGGGCCGACGCCTGGAAACGCTTCGAGGCGGCGATAGGCACTCGGCAGGTCCATCGTGGTGGTCTCCTCGAGCCGGTTGGCGCTCCTAGCGGCGCGGATGATGACCTCCGCACGCCGGCGCTCGACGCCAAAGCGGTGGAACGCCCAGTACGGCGTTCGCGCTAGCACCTCCGGCGATGGCGGAATCTTCAGGCGCACCGGCCCAGGCGCGGACTCGCCGAGCGCGTCGACGAGCGCTCGATACCCGGCTTTCGCCTCGGTGGTGGTCACCTTCTGCCCGAGCACGGCCGGGACGAGCGCCTCGAACACCGCCTGAGTCCTCGGGAGCCGCAAGCCCGGGTTTCTGCGGTGCAGGTCCGCGATCAGGCGGTGCTGCGGCCGAAAATCGCTCGCGTCGTCCTCTTCGCCGCACAGCGACGCGGCTCGCTGTGACGCCCATTCCGCACCAGGCCCCCACGCCTCCACTGCAATCGTTCCCGTCCCGATGTGGAGATGGACAGTCGCCGGGCCGTCCGGCGTTCTAGTCGCACGCCACGCGTCGCCACCGTCGATCCGCAGCGAGTGACCGAGCTCGATCGGGGCCAGCGTGGAGAAAAGGTCGAGCGGCCGGCTTGATTCAAATGCCGTTCGCACCTGCGGTTCCACGCCGAGCAGGCTACTGCTTCAGCGGCACTGCCAGGACGAAGGTGCTGCCGGACCCGATGGTTGACTCGACAGTCAAGTCCCCGCCGTGCATGCGAGCGATCTCTCTCGAGAGCCAGAGGCCGAGGCCGGTCCCCTGGACGTGCAGCGTGTTTTGGATCCGGCCGAACCGAGTGAACAGGTTGGTCTGGTCCTGCGGGCTGATACCCACCCCATGATCGATGACCGCGACGATGGCCATGCCCTCCTTGCGTCCGATGCTGACCGTGATGTCGGAACCCGCCGGCGAGTATTTTGCTGCGTTGCTCAGCAGGTTTCTGATCACGATCTGGAAGCGGTCGGGGTCGACATCAGCCTCGAGTGTTTCTGCCGGCTCATCGACCTTGAGGTCATGGCCCCGCAGCAGCATCTTCACGCCATCGATCGCGATGTCCGTGATCTCGACGACGTCGTGGCGCCTCTTGTTGAGCTCCAGCCGGCCTTCTTCCAGCCGCGACGTTTCAAGCATCTGCTCGAGCATCCAGTTGATCTCGTCGGACTTTGCGATGAGCAACGGAAGGACCGAACTTGCCCTTTCCGACAGCTCCCCAAGGGCACCGGCCTCAAACATCGTGAGGTAGCCCTTGATGATCGTCATCGGTCCGCGCAGCTCGTGCGACGCGATGTTCAGAAAGTCGCTCTTGGCCTTTTCCAGGGCCTGGATGCGCGAGCTCAGGCTGACCCGGTCAAGGCTGGCAGTGATGCTGATCGCGTACTGGACCAGCCCATTGAGCTCGTCGTCACCAAAGATCGGCGTCAGGCGCCCCGAGACGATGACGATGGCGCCGCGACCTTTCTCAAGATCCAGCGGGACGATGAGCATGTGGTCTTTACGCCACGGGTTGTGTCCCTGCCCCACCGACAGGAAGTCGTTGCGCGTTGCGATTTGCTCTGCCTCGTCTGCCCCCACTCCCCGCGCCGCGAGGATGGAGCGGTCCGAATCAATTACAAAAGCGCTTTCGCCGCCGACAAGTCGCTGGGCCCAACCGAGCGCTCGGTGCGCGAGCGTCTGGCGGTCTGGGCTGTGGAGAAGCAGATCGTGGAGAGCACTTCGAAACTGGTCTTCCTCGGGTTGTCGCCAGAACCGTCTCAACCATGCCGGCGGCGCAAAGCTGACGTAAAGGACCGGCACGACAGCCAGCGCGATGAGGTCGGTGACCAGCGCACCGACCTGGCCCAGGCTGGCGCCGAACGTGCCGACCATGACCACGAAGTAGATGCCGGCGTAGCCGAGGCTCAGCGCGTGCAGCCGCGCCGCTTCGACAGCACGCCGCCCAGTGGCGGAGATCCAGAACCGGATGATCGGCTCGAGAATGCAGAGCGTCCAGGTGACGAGCACCGCGGCCACTGCGATCGATTGCAGCGGTCCGTTCACGAGTTGGGGGTCGGCGGGGAGCTGCGCGGCGATCCCAAATGCGCCGACCAGGACGATGCCCGCTGTGATCCAGCGACGCGTGTTGGGCGAGATGGGCACGAATGAGTCCCGGAACATGACCAGGCTGTAGCCCGAGAGCAGGAACAGGACGAGCACCAGATCAGTCAGGGCCTGGGCGGCCACGCCGGATCCGCCAAGGGCTGGAGCGATCAAGATGAGCAGGGCGAGCGAGCCCAGCGCGAGGGCCAGATAGCCGTGGCGCCAGTCCGGCTGCCGGATCCAGGCCGCCGCGGTCCTCACCGCCAGCAGCCCGAAGGCGACCGCGATGGCAAGCTGGAGAACCAGCAGGAGATCGGGCATCGTGGGCGGAGCTTAGCCTAGTTGAAGACATTTCGACGACAGGAGCATTGAGGATGAAGTGGGTAACCCGAAAGAACGCCAGCGTTGACCGGATCGCGTGCCCGTGGCTGGTCAAGCGTTTCATCGAACCCGACGCCGAGTTCCTTTACGTGGCGGCGCCAGACGTGACGAGTGTGGCTGAGAGGGAAGGCGCCATCCCTTATGACGTCGGCGGCGTCGAGTTGGGGCACGTCGACGGCCGGTGCAGCTTCGAGTCGATCATCCTCAAGTACGGGCTCCACGACCCCGCCCTCGACCGGCTCGCCCAGATCGTGCACGGGGCCGACGTCAGTACTGACATCGACAAGACACCCGAGGCCGCGGGCCTGAAGGCGATCGCTCATGGATTCGCCATCGTTCACGGGGAGAACGACCACCTGAAGATCGCCCTCGAAAGTCCCCTCTACGACGCGCTGTACGCGTGGTGCCAGAAAGAGGTCGCTAGAGTCAGGCCCCGGGAGTGACCTCGATCCCGTTGGGATCCCTTTTTGCCGTGTCGAGGCGCCTGACCTCGAAACTCTGAAGGCCACGCACACCGGCCTCGACCTGAACTGCTCCCCGACCTTCGAGCAGGTTGATGCCGAGGTGATGGTGGTAGCCATCCCAGCTCATGAAGCGCATGACGCGGCCTGCCTCGGCCATCAACTCCATTCCCATTGACTCGTAGAAAGCCTGTGAGCTGTCGAGGTCGGCGACGTTGAGGTGCATGTGGCCGAGGACTGTGCCGCTCGAGAATTTCTTCTCGGGTTTGTCCGCGATTCGCAGAAGCCGTTCGAAGTCCAGGTGATCGGTACCTATGTTCAGCCGGCCGTTCGGATAGGTCCAATCGCTCCGCGGCCGGTCGGCATAAACCTCGATGCCATTTCCTTCCGGGTCATCGAAATAGAGGGCCTGGCTGACGAAATGGTCCGCCGTGCCGGTCAGCGGCAGCCGCTCTTCCAGCGCGCGTTTCAGTAAGCCGCCCAGCTCTTCTTCCCGCGGCAGAAGGATCGCAAAGTGAAAGAGGCCCGCCGTCCGTCGCGGACGATCGCGTCCGCCCTGCAGGGCCTTGAGGCGGAGTAGAGCTGAACCGCCGGCGCCAAGGGTGGCGGTCTCGGCCGCGTCATCCATTCGAGTCAAGCCGAAGCGTTCGTAGAAAGCGACCTCACGCTCGAGGTCGAGAACTTTCAGCTCGAGAGATCCGAGGGGCCACTCAGAAGGGGTCATACCGTTTTCAATCTACCCAGCACGATGCCGGTTCCTAACGCATCTCGAATCCTGGCCGAGCGTTTTACCGCCCAGCTCCTGGCCGGAAAGCCGGAGCATGACCCGCTGACCGTAGCCGAGAGGCTGCTCGCGATTCAAGGCCAGGACCCACGCGGCGCGAGGTTGGCGATCCGCGCCCGGACGACGGGCCTGACTTCGGACGATGTCGATCGCGCGCTCACCGAAGACCGATCGCTGGTGATCACCTGGCTCAACCGAGGCACGCTGCACCTCGTCCGCAGCGAAGACTATGGCTGGCTGCACGCGGTGACGGCGCCTCCGACAGTCAGCGTCAATGCCCGCCGGCTGCGCGAGGAAGGAGTGACTCCGGCGATGGCCGAGCGCGGCGTGGCGCTGATCCGCCGATCTCTTGCCGCCGACGGGCCTCAGACCCGCCAGGAGCTTGGCCAGAGCCTCGCCGCGGGGCGGGTGCGCGTGGAGGGTCAGGCGCTGGTTCACCTGCTGCTGCTGGCATCGCTGCGGGGGCTGATCGTCGGTGGGCCGATGGTGAGCGGCCGGCAGGCGTTCGCGCTTACAAGCGATTGGCTCGGCCAGCCGAAACCTGTCGTCCGCGAGCGCGCGTTGGCGGAGCTTGCCCGGCGCTACCTTGCCGGCCACGGCCCGGCGACCGATCGGGACCTGGCCTACTGGTCCGGGCTTGCGCTGCGTGACGCGAGGGCGGGACTGAAGGCGATCGGCTCGGAAACCGTCGAGCGCGGCGATGGCCTGGTCAACCTGAAGAGGGCGAGAGCGAGCCGGTCGCTTCCGCCACCTCGCTTGCTGGGGTCCTTTGACCCGGTCCTGTTCGGCTGGACTTCTCGCGACGCGATCCTCGGCGCGGATGGGCCGGCGGTGGTCTCCGGAGGCACCTTTCGACCTTTTGCCATGGTCCGCGGCCACGCCGCCGCGACATGGTCGATGCGCGCGGGCAAGGTGGACCTGAAACCCTTCCGCCCGGTGTCGCGATCAGACGCCACCGCATTGAGGGCCGACGAGAGGGACGTAAGGCGGTTTTTCAACCTGACCTAGCGATATGGCTGGGGAGGAAGGATTCGAACCTTCAACCTTCTGATCCAGAGTCAGCTGCGCTACCGTTGCGCCACTCCCCAAGGTCTGCTGTCGCGCCGGGCCTCATTGTTCCAGCTACTGCCTGGCGGTGGGATCCGGTCCCCTGGGCGGGGGGGCCCTGGAGGCCCTGTAGCGCCTCGCAGCCCAGTCCGAACCGGTCCCACGGGCGGCAAATTGTTGCTGATTTTGTTACGCCGCCGTTGGGAGCATTCCGCTGTCGACCCTCTGAGGCCCCGCGGTTTTTACCCCCCGCGGGGCTTCTTTTTTGTGATCAAAGCCTCCCGCGACCACACTTGCCCCGCAGCCGGCAACTCCCTGCCGGTTGGCCACTACTCCCGGGTTATCACGACGCCCGGTTTCTTCCCCGAGCCCTCCGAACGGACGGTCATCCTGATCGACAGCGCCTCCCGGGAGCCCATCAGCCGGCCGAAAGTCTCTTCCATGAGGGTCTTCGCCCGGTGCAGGTTGATCGCCCACCCGACACCGAAAACCCTGTCGCTCAAAAGGTGGTCGGAATTCGGGTTCCAGTACGCATCTCGGATGCGCTGCCAGGTCGGAGGCCGGAAGTCATACGGGACGAAACCGAACACCCGTCCCTCCCATGTACGCTCAGGTTCAGGCTTCGCCAGCTCGGTCGCTACTGCCGCCACGACCAGGCCAAACGCGGCAAACCGCACCAGCCTTCGCACTCGACGTAAAGTCCGCATACTGGATGAAGCGTAGTACCAAAGTAACCTTGCACGTTTTGAAACCGTTGGTGCACTCGGGATAGATGGCCACAAGGCTCCAATCCACGACACGTTGGCTGCGGTGGCTCACGCCTGGTCTTCAGATCAAGCGTTGGCTGCTTTTGCTCATGGCCGCCGAACTCGTGCTCGTGCTTGGTGTCGCGTACGCCTTGAAAGAGCTCTATCAGACGACCAAGCTGCCGCCCGAGTTCTACTACATCACCCTGCAGTTCCTGCCCTACTGGGCGCGCGCGGTCATCTTTGGAATCCTTGGCGTTGGCCTATTGCTCTTCAGCTATCTGAAGCTCACGCAGTCTGTGCTCGGCCCGTTCCTGCCAGGCAACAGCACAGCGAGCGTTGTCGAGGTCATCCATGCCTTCCGTGTTCGCGGCCGAGGCCCTCGCATCGTCGCGATCGGAGGCGGGACCGGCTTGAGTGCGCTGCTGCGTGGTTTGAAGGTCTATACGTCGAATCTTTCGGCCATCGTCACCGTGGCGGACGACGGCGGTTCCTCTGGAAGGCTGCGTGACGAGTACCGGATCCTGCCTCCTGGCGACTTCCGCCAATGCCTCGTCGCGCTTGCCGACGCCGAGCCTCTGATGAAGCAGCTATTCGATCATCGCTTCAAAGAGGGCTCGCTGAACGGCCACTCGTTTGGCAACCTGTTCATCATGGCGATGGCCGACGTCACCGGAAACTTCGAGCACGCGCTGCGTGAATCGGGCAAGGTTCTCGCCGTGAAAGGGACCATCCTGCCCTCGACGCTGCAGGACGTGACCCTGGTCGCATCCATCAACGGACACACAGTTGAAGGCGAGTCGAAGATCCCGATGCAGAACGCTCCGATCAGCCATGTCTTCCTCAAACCCGATGGTGCTCAGATCAACCCGGAGGCTGCTCAGGCCATCCTCAACGCCGAGCTCATCATCATCGGCCCTGGCTCGCTGTACACCTCCATAATGCCCAACCTCCTCGTCGAGGGCATGGTCGAAGCCATCAAAGCCTCACCCGCGCTCAAGGTCTATATCTGCAACCTCGCAGCGCAGAGCGGCGAGACGGACGGCTACATGGTCGACGACTACTTGCGGGTGATCCGCGAGCACATCGGCGCCAACCTGTTCGATTTCGTGCTCGTCAACTCCAACCTCTCTCACGCTCCGACCGGCGGGCAGACACAGGTCATCTTCAAGCCCGTCGACGTGAACAGGCACCCCGAGCTGCGGTTCATCGCAGCTGATGTCGTCAATGTGCGGCTGCCGTCGCACCACGATCCTGACAAGCTCGCGCGCACGATCATGCGGAAGGTCTGGCAGGCCTAACCGGAGAGTGCGGGGCGCGGGCGACGGCCGCGCCAGCGGGTGAACGCTTCGACGATGAGAACGGCCACAGCCACGTAGACGAAACCGTCGAGCGCGTCCACGACGTAGTGCTCGCCGAGGTACACGATGGACAGCAGCACGCCGGTGGTCCACAAGATCAGTCCAACGGCCAGGGCGCGATATCTCGACCACGCATACACCGCGGCCAGTGCCGGGAAGGCTGCGTGTAGAGATGGAAACGCGGCGAACTGGTTGGGATTGAGGTGCGTGTAGATCGGCGAAACGATGTAGTTGGCTCCCCAGAACTTCTGGACTGTCTCGTTCAGGATCTTATGGACCACGGACGAATCGGCGACGCTACCTTCCTGGAATTGATACCAGGGTGGTGCCGACGGCCAGAAGAGATAGGTGATGAAGGAAAGGAGCGCCATCAGGAGCAAAGCGCCGACGAACCTGCGGAAATGCTCTCGGCTGCGGACCCAGAAAACGAAACCGACCACGATCGGCAGCGGGAAGTGCATGAAGTAAAAGAACATCGCGATGACGTCCTGCGGACTGACAGTCTCGGGTCGATAGAAGGCGTGCTGCAGGGTCAGCGTCGGCAGCGAGCCGCCGAACGCCGCCCGTTCGATACCCGACAGGTCGTGAGGGGCGAAACCCGTCTTCGAGGCGAAGCCGCGCATCGCTTCGTAGCCGAAGAAGAGGATGAGAAAAGGCCCCCAGTCCGCGACGAACGTCCTGCCGCGTCCGAGGGCGACCGCGATCACGAGCAGGGCCAGCACAACCCACTCGGGCTCGATGGAGATGCCCCGCCACAGCATCACGCCGAAGATGAGCGCGAGATACAGGATGCTGCCGATAAGGATCACCCGCGGGCGGCGAACCCTGCCTACGCCACCGGGCGTCTGGACCTCCAAGCCCTCGTCGCGGGCCCGCTCAGCGGGTTCGGACAACCACCACCGCCGCGATCTCAACTGTCACAGAGAAGGGAAGCGCATTCGTCCCAAGGGCAACCCGTGTGTGCCGTCCGGCCTCGCCCAGCACATCTACCAGTAGGTCGGAGGCGCCGTTCATGACTTTCGGCTGCTCGCCGAAACCGTCCGCCGACAGCACGAAGCCGATGAGCTGGGTCACCTGTTCTACGTTGTCGAGGCCGGCGGCAGAGTCGATCTGCGCCAGCACGTTGAGCGCGCAGATGCGTGCGCTGGCCTGGGCCTCTTCGACGCTCACCTCGTCGGGGCAGCGGCCGGTGAGGCGCTTACCATCCACGACCGAGATCTGGCCGGCCACATAAAGCAGCGCGCGGTCGTCACCGATCGGCACCAGTCGCGTCGGCACGTACGAGGCCGCAGCCGCGGGCGGTGCGGGCAGCTTGAGACCGAGCTCTCGCAGGCGCTCGTGAGGGTTCGCTGTGGTCAACTCGAGCGAGTGTAGTTAGTTCTGCGACTCACCTGCGGCGGCCGCGCAGGTGGGCGACCCCGGCGAGAAGGACGATGAGGAGCGCTCCTAGGCCGAGCGCGATGTAGGGCGCCTGGGACGAAGTAAGGATGCTGAGCAGGCCAGAGCCGCCAGATGATCCCGAGCCACCCCGGCTCCCGCTCGCGACCGGCGTCGACGAACCCAGAGGCCCCTGCGGTGTTCCTCCGGTGTCGCGATAGACCCACAGTGCGGCTACGTGATCGGAGGGCCGGAAGGTAGCGACGTAAAGCGTCGGGGACTCGTCATTGGAGACCGCAAGGGCGGTGATGGATCGCATCGGCGGCGCAAGCGAAATGAATGTCTGACCTCCATCATTCGTGCGCCAGAGCCCTCCGGCTCCGGAGCCGCCGCCATCGCTCGCGGCGTACAAGCGATCGAAATGGTCGGTGATGAAAGCAACCTGCGTGTAGTCGGTCGACGGCAGCTGGCTTGCTCCACTCAGAGGCAGAAATGAGACGCCGTTGTCGGTGGATGCGAACAGGCCGGCGTTGGTGCCGGCGACCATTGGTCTCGTATCACCTACCGGAGGGAGCGGACCCGCGGCGAGCTTGACGACGTATGTGCCGCTGATCGCCGGATTCAGCGCTGACCACGTGACACCACCATCGGCGGTCTGAAACATCGGCAGGTTGCCGGCTGAAAGCGGCCCGTCGGAACCCGCCAGCATGCGGATCGGGGTATGGACCGCAGTCACGACAAGCGCGTCGATGCTCCGATTCGCGAGACCAGACTGTGACCACGTACTCCCGTCCTGGCTGATGAAAACGCCCTTGTCGGTGGCTGCCGCCACGAGCGTGAGCGCAAAGCTGAATGCGTGCACGACCCTTCCATCGAGGCCGCTCACCGGCAACCAGGTCGCGCCGTCATCTCTGCTGAGCACAGCGCCGCTGCCGCGCGTGCCGGCCAGGACAACTCCACCCTGGAAGGGGCTGAACGCAATGGTCGTCGACACCGACTTGCCGCTGAGCACTGCCGTCCACGTCGATCCGGCGTTGGTGCTTCTGAGGAGCGAGCCTTCGGAGTTGCCGGCGATCAGCAGCTGGCTGTTCGCCGGATCGACGGCCAATCCGAAGATCGCCGAATGCCCCTGGTGAGGCAGCGGCTTCAAGGCCACCCACGTGGAAGGGGCGAGAGCGTCAGCCAACACGCCGCTCAAGGCAAAGGTGACCAGCCACAAAGCCCCAAATGTCGCGGCAAGACGTGGGCCAGGAAGCGACACGAGCCTGCCGATTATCACCCAAGCCGGGATGTCGGCGACCTGGGCCCCCTGGTCGCTGCCGGGCCCCGTTTGCCTACAATCCCCTGCGTGCTGGCTCGAGCTGCGGCCGTGCTGGACCGCGCCGCATTCAAACCGGCTTCGCTGCCGAATGACCTGATCACCGGTATCGCGTTGGCTCCGCCGGTGATCGCCGGTCTCATCATCTTCAAGGCTCCGGCCCTGGAGATGCTGGCGGTCGCCCTGACCGTCGGAGCAGCTGGGCATATCGCCGCGTACTTGCTGTGGCGAAAACAAATCCCGAAGACGCAGGCGAGCCCATTGATTGCCGCCATCTTCGGAGTGGCCCTCGTCGGCGCCGGCGCGGGCATTGCCACCTCGATCGAGATTGCGATCATCGCCGTGATCCTCGAGCTGCTTCGAGCACGCTACATACCGGCGATCCGCGCTCAAACCGGCCTGTTCGCGTATGCGGTTGTCGCGCTCATCACACGGGGCGCGCCCTTTGTCTACCTCAACCCCGCGAGCGGCAAAGCGTTCGGCGACCCGATCAACATCTGGTACCACTTCTTCAGCCCGGCATCCGCCCCGATCGATCCCATCCGGCTCTATATCGGCAACGTCCCCGGTCCCGTCTTCGCCACCTCGATGCTCGCCGTCGCGATCGGGGCCGCGTGGTTCGCATACGCACGTCGCTTGAGCCTGGTCGTGCTCGTCACATTTCTTCTGGGGGCGCTGGTTCCGATCTACGCGTTTCACTGGGACTATGCCTTTCAGCTCGACAGCGGGCCGACGTGGTTCGTCGCCGCGTTCCTGCTCGCCGACCGGCGCCTGCTGCCTGGGTCGTGGGCGATCCGCCCCGTGCTCGGCCTGGGGGCCGGCCTTCTCGCGGTCGGTTTGCGACGAAACGGCTACGGCATAGAGGCTGCGTTCTTCGCCGTCGCCGGGGTCCAGGTGGTCATGGCGCTGTTCGTGCTGCTGTTCTGGGGCGGCTCGTTGCTGTCGGAGCGCACGAAGCGGACGCGCCGGTTGCGGCAGCGCGAAGCCAACCTCCGGGTCGTCAAGACCGTTTCGAGGGCCGGCTAAGCGATCTTGGCCTCGGCCCGCGCCAGGCCGAGGGTCTCCGCCACGGCCTCCGCTCTAAGACGTACCTCAGCTACCGTTTTGGCCGTCAGGCGCTGGAAAGGCTCGACCGTGACGAGCAAGGTCCCCTTGGCTGCCTGGTGCGTCCACGTCCCCGCCACGGGGCCGTCCATCAGGACGACAGCGGATATCCAGCCCGCGGTACGGCTCACCTTCGAGTGGTTGGCTGCGTCGACGATATGGTCGCGGCTCGAGTGGCCCATCAAGTAGGGATCGAACGACGGCAGAAGCTGGACTGATTGTCCAGTGGGCTGCTTCGTGATCCGCGCGGCATCCGAAGCCAGTATGTCGGCTCGCTGCCCATCGATCGAGACTGGCGCGAGGTCGCCGGCTCCGCCCATGCTCTGTTCCCGACGCCGGGCCAGGTACCCCACCAGCGTGTGAAGTCGCCTTTGGTCGCCGGGCCGTACGCGCGCAGGTAGCGGCGCGCGACTTCGATCAGCGCCGCGTCGGGGTCCATGTCGCGCCAGCTGCCCAGCCACTGCTCCGGCCGGACGAAGGTCACGCTGTGGCCACGACTCGGGCCGAAGCACAGGAGACCCTTGCGCGCGACCGGCTTGAGGACGCCACCCCAGCCGGATTTCATCGCTTGCTGAATCGCCTCGGAGCGGCCCTTTCCCACCTTCGCGATCAGCTCCTCACGAGTAAGTGCCTGCCCGTCAAGGGCACGGCCGATCGCGTCGATGAGGTCGATGAGCTCGGGTTCGGTAATTTGCAGCCACTTGAGCCAAGCGTTTGTGTTGCGCATCCCGTACGTGCTCATTGCTGCCGTGAAGAGGGGCAGATCCTCCGCCGGGACGAGATGGAGTGTGCCACGCATGAGCCACGTCTTGACGAGCGTCTTGCGCTTCCAGAGCGCGTCCCGGACGTCCTCGACCCGGCAATCGACTCGGGCGCCGACCTGGAGCTCGGCGGCGGACATCACCTGTGCCTGGGCGCCACCGATCTCGCCGACGACTCGGGACAGGTCCTTCTTGGGCGCCCGGCTGATCAGGTGGTGGCCCTGGAGCCGGAAGGCGTTGACCTGTGCCCACGTCAGCTCCATCTCGACGGGCGTTTTCACATCAAACCGACCATTCGCCTGCGATCAGTCGAAGAGCTTGCGGCCGCGAGTGACGAACTGGTCGCGCCGCGGCCCGGTGCCGATCAGGTCGATGCGCACGCCGATCAGCTCACCGATGCGCTCGACGTAATCGCGGCACCCCTGCGGAAGATCGTTCCACTCACGCGCGCCACCGATATCGGTCTGCCAGCCCGGCATTTCCTCGTAGATGGGCTTGCTGTGCTTGTAGTGCGAGATGTTGGCTACGGGATGGTCGAATCGCTTGCCGCGGAAGTCGTAGCCGGTGCAGATCTTCAGCAGCGGCTGGTCGTCGAGGATGTCTAGTCGCATCAAGGCGGCGCAGCCGACCCCGTTCAGCCGCGCGGAGTAGCGCGCGACCGCTGAGTCGAACCAACCGATCCGGCGCGGCCGGCCGGTCACGGTGCCGAACTCATGGCCGCGCTCACGAATCTGGTCCCCCACCTCGTCGAGGAGCTCGGACGGGAAGGGGCCATAGCCGACCCGCGAGGTGTAAGCCTTGAAGACACCGATGGTGAGGTCGACCTTGGTCGGAGGAATGCCGCTGCCGGTCAGCGCCCCACCGGCAGTCGGGTTGGAGCTCGTCACGTATGGGTAGGTGCCAAAGTCCAGGTCGAGCATCGTTGCCTGGGCGCCCTCGAGGAGGATGTTGGCTTTGCTGTCCAGCGCCTCCTGAATGATCGGGAACGTGTCCTTGATGTATGGGTCGAGCTGTTTCGCATAGCTGCTGTACTCGTCGACCATGCTCGACCAGTCGTACGCCTCTTTCCCGTACAGCTTGGTAAGGATCGGGTTCTTCACCTGGTCGACGACAAAGGCCAGCTTCTTGCGCATGAAAGCCTCCTTCTGGAGGTCGCCGATGCGGAATCCGATGCGCCGAACTTTGTCCGCGTAGGCGGGTCCGATGCCCCGCCAGGTGGTGCCAAGGCGATCGTCTCCTCGCGTGTCCTCTTCCAGCTGGTCGAACAAAGGGTGGTAGCTCATCACCATGTGTGCGCGTTCGCTGATGATCAGGTTCTTCGGCTCGACGCCTCGTTCCCGCAGCTGGGAGATCTCTCGCAGCAGCACGATGGGATCGACCACCACGCCGTTGCCGATGATGCAAACACACTTGGGGTAGAGGATGCCCGACGGCATGAGCTGGAACTTGAACTCGCCATGCTCTGTGATCACCGTGTGGCCCGCGTTGTTGCCGCCCTGCGAGCGGATGACCATGTCCGCCTTCGCGGCAAGGTAGTCGATGACCTTCCCCTTACCTTCATCGCCCCACTGGCCGCCGACCAGGATGATGACCACGGGCTTACTCGGTGCCCGGTTCGGGCCGGCGCGTCTCCAGGTTGTAGAACCGAGTGTGGTCGCGGCGGAACTTGAGCTCGATCATGCCGGTCGGCCCGTTGCGGTGCTTGGCGACGATGAGCTCGGCAATGCCGGGGCGCTCGTCGGACTTGTAGTACTCTGGGCGAAACAGAAACATTACAACGTCACTATCCTGTTCTATGCTACCCGATTCTCTCAAATCGCTCAGGATCGGTCGCTTGTCCGGACGCTGTTCCGGAGCGCGGCTCAGCTGCGAGATCGCGATCACCGGGATGCGCAGCTCGCGGGCCAATCCCTTGAGAGCTCGCGAGATCGATGACACCTCTTGGACCCTGTTGTCATCGCCACGAGCGCGACCGTGCATCAACTGCAAGTAGTCGATGAGGATCATGTCGATGCCATGGCGCATCTTGGCCTGGCGAGCTTTGAGCTGGAGGCTGAGCTCGTCCATCACCGGGGTGTCGTCGATGTAGATCTTTGCCTCGCCGAGTGGTCCGAGAGCATTCGACACGCGGTCGAACTCTGCCTCGGTCAAGAGACCCCGATGCATGCGCTGAGCGTCGATCTGCGCTTGCTCGGTCAGCAACCGCTCGGTGAGCTGCTCTTTCGACATCTCGAGACTGAAGATGGCAACGGATTTGTTTGCCTCTAACGCTGAGTGAAGCGCGATGTTGAGGGCGAGCGAAGTGTTGTGGACAAGGATGTCTTGGGCGATGAAGTTGTGGGTCTCCGGGACGGCCAAGTCGTAGACCTGGTGCTCGCCAGTTGCCTCGATGGAGATGATCTCGTCCCAATAGATCTGGCTGCTCGCGAGCTGGGCCAACGCCCTATCGCGGAGAACATCCGCGTAGTTAGCGAGTCGTCCCTGCGAAATGCCCCGCGAAGCGTGAGGGTTAAAGCCACGCTCGCCTGCGCCTCGCTCGCCGGCGCGAGTAGCGACTGCAGTTAGGGTGAGGCCGCGCATTTCGGCAGCCGCCCGGATCTCCCGCCAAATCTCTTTCGGCAGGAGACCAAGATTGCCTCGCCGAAAGCCCTGGTTAGGCGCAAATCGGAGTCGTTTCTCGCCAATCCAACCGATCGTGCGCTGGTAAACGTCAACTGACGCCGGCTCAGTTATCTCGACCCGCCAGCAGCGGTCTTTCTTCTTCCACAGCTTCGCAACGATCCCAAACCTTGCAAACGCGTGATGCATGTCTAGGGCCAGGCCTTCGGAAGCCACTGCAAATTCGATCCGCGGGTAACCGCCCATCGAGTAGATCGTTCCGTCGCAACTCATGATGGCTTTGACGAATTCGGCGAAACGTGGTTGGTCCCATCGCCAAACGGAGTCCGGAAATCGTTTGTGCTCGGCTTTCTTGCCCCAAAGGCCAAATGATTTGAGCCATTCACGCACCGGGTTGTTCATGCGGCCATGTTGACCAGAGGCGAAATATGCAATGCCCCGGCGACGGATGCGCATCCGCGAGAAGTTGCTCGTTAGCGCGGCGACGTAGTCATCAACGATTTCCGAATCCGTGTTTGTGATACTGGGTGTGCCAATAGAGATGGCCCCTTCCGCGATGAAATAGCCCAGCAGTCGGACCATGTCAAGTGAGAGGGACTGATCTGCGCCAAAACACGGCACTGCTCGGGGTACCGCGATCTTGTCGCCCACGACGATGTCGTGTAGAGGCTGCCAGCCCCGGACGGTCAGGAACGGGTGATGGCCAGTGACTTCAACAGATCGTCCGGTGCGAGTTGTCACCTTGAAGCACGGTTTGATGCCGCTGTCGACCCACTCGGCAATGTCCTGCGGCGCGACCCTGCCGTCTTTGGTGAACCCCAACACATGCGGAACGCGGCGCTGCACGCATTCCTCGATAGTGATGCGCGCACCCGTGTCTGGGTCATCGATGAGGGTGTTAGCACGGGCGCACTTGCCCATAGCCGGCCTCCCCGCGACGATGATCAGGTCCGAGTCCTTGAACCCGCCCGTCATGCGGTCCAGGTCGTGGAATCCCGTCGGGATCCCGACGATCCCCTGCCCGCTCTCCATCTGCAGGGAGATCCGCTCCATCGCCGGGCCGAGCAAGTCATACAGCCGCATCAGCTCACGCTGGTCGCGGTCGTCGGCGACGCCGAACACCAGTGACTGCGCCTGGTTGATCGCCTCCTCGGCCTCGACTCCGTCGTCATAGCCGAAGCCCGCGATGTTCGAGCCGGCCGAGATCAGCCGGCGCTTGTACGCCTTCTCCTTGACGATGCGGCCGTAGTACTCGATGTTCGCGGCGGTCGGCACCGCACCCTGCATCGAAGCGAGCTGCGCTCGGCCACCCACCCGGTCGAGCAACCCCATCGTCTGGAGCTGCGCGGCGAGCGTGACATTGTCGATCGGCTCACCCGCGGCAAAGAGGTCGAGCGCGGCGCGGTAGATCTGCCCGTTGTTCTCCCTGTAGAAGTCCTCTGGATGCAGGAACTGCAGGACCTTCGCAACCGAAAGCGGGTCGAGCAGCACCGACCCGATGACCGACATCTCGGCGTCGAGGTCGTGGGGTGGCACCCTCCCGGGAATGAGAGGGATCGTGGTCGCCAAGGTCGAGCCGCTACCGGTCCTGGGTGACGATCACGTTGACGTGGGCGTCCACGTCGCGGTGCAGCTTGAGCGAGACCTCGTGCTCGCCAAGCGTCTTGATCGGCTCCTTCAGATCGATCTTGTGGCGGTCGATCTCCACCCGGTGCTGTGCCTTCAGCGCGGCCGCAATGTCCTGGTTCGTAATCGAGCCGAAAGCCTTGTCCTCGGCCCCCATCTTCAGCCGGACGACGACCGTCTTGTTATTGATCTCGTCGGCCAGGGTCTGCGCCTCGACTCTGTCCTTCGTCTCGCGCTTGACCGCAGCCTCCTTCAGCCTCTTTGCCTCTGTCTCGGCGCCCTTGCCCGCGAGCACAGCCAGCTTTCGGCGCAGCAGGAAGTTGCGGCCATAGCCGTCGGCCACATCCTTCACGTCGCCCGCGCGCCCGACGTTGTCGACATCCTTGGTCAGCATCACCTTCAATTCCGCAGGCCCTCCGAAACCGATTGAAATTCGTCCTTGCGCCGCACCCGCGACCGGATGCGATTCAGCATCCGCCCAGCGCTGAAGCGTGCGGCGCCGGCCGTGTCACGTACGTCTCGATCGAAAGTGCTTTCCTTCGCCTTGATCGCCGCCTGGTGCTCGTGGCGCAGGTCCTCCGGGCACGCATCGATGAACGTCTCCACGGCCAGGATGCCCAGCGCGAGCATGTCGAACTCGCCCAGCACCGGAATCCACGCCGGGAAGTCGATCGGGCTGACGATCAAGCCGAGCGCGGCAAGGAGAACCGCCTTGGGGGCGGCGGGCACGCGGTCATCCCGCAACAGGCAATAAGCAAGCTTGCCGTGTCGCGGCACATCAACCAGGAGCTCTTTGGCGCGCGAAAAGACCGAGGGCATGGGGGCCGGCACAGCCTACAGCTTTTCGGCTCCACGGGAAAGCTACTTAACTTAGCCTTGGGGCGTGAGCTCAGCTGTGGTCGGGCTGGCGCCTACCGAGGACCACTTCGGCAACCTCAAGCACACCGCCCTCAGCGCCTTCTGGTTCGGCGGCAACTTCATGTGGATACCGCTCACAACGGTGCTGGTCCAGAGCCAGGTCGACCAGGTGGTACCCAAAGGCTCCCAGAACGGCGCCATCGGTTTCGCCATCGGCATCGGCGGGTTCCTTGCGATGACTGTGCCGCCGCTCGTGGGTGCGTGGTCCGATCGTTTGAACACTCGCTTCGGCCGGCGCCGCCCGATCATGATCGCCGGCACCTTGCTCACGGTTCCCGGCCTCATCTTGCTCATGACGGCCGGCAACTACCCGCAAATCGTCGTCGGCTACGTCATCGTCCAGTTCTTCTTCAACGCCGCCCAGGCCGCTTACGCCGGAATCATCCCTGACGTCGTGCCGGCACAGCAGTTCGGCAAGGCCAGCGGTTTCCTGGCGACGATGACCCAGCTCGGCATCGGCGGTGGCCTTGGAGTCACATCCTTGCTCGGCTCGAACCGGGCTATCTACCTGGTCTTCATCGCCGCCATCGTGCTCACGCTGCTCCCGACGATCTGGGCCGCGCGCAACGAAGGCATGGCTCCAATTGCGGCCCACCCCAGGCGGTCCGTGGGCGACGCGATCCGCGAGTTCCTGCGGCCCCTTCACGAGGGCGACTTCGCCTGGGTCGTCTTCACCCGCCTGATGATCTCGAGCGGGATCACGGCTGTCCTGTACAACCTGCACAACTTTTTCCGCGATGTCGTGCTCACACCTGCCACGAGCCCAGATACGTTCACGTCGAACTGGCTCCTGGTAGTCGTGCTGACCGCGCTGCCCTTCGGGTTCTTCGGTGGCCTGCTTTCCGACCGGTGGCACCGCCGCAAGGTCTTCGTCTACCTGGCCGGCGGAGCTCAGGCCTTCGTCGCCATCATCTTCATCGCCTTCTATCCCACGGCTATTCCGTTGGTGTTTGCGCTTGGGATTGCGTACGGAGTCGGCTACGGGCTTTACTTCGCCGTCGACTGGGCCCTGGCGTGCGACACGCTTCCAGACAAGAACCAGTCAGCCAAAGATATGGGCCTCTTCCATATCGCCCTGACGATGCCTCAGGCGATCATCCCGTTCTTTGGTGGACCGCTGATCGATGTCTTGAACGGCCCGCACGGAAACTCGGGCTACAGGGTGGTGTTCTCGAGTGCGGTCGTCTTTCTCTTTCTCGGCACGATCCTGGTAAGCCGCATCAAGTCGGTTCGCTGATCGCCCCTGCAAAGAAACGAGGCGGCGCCTGCAGCGGACACCGCCTCGACCGGATGCCACCGGGTGACACGCTGCTGGTTTCTGTGCCGCTTTACGGCCGTTGCCTTCTTGTGGAGGCCAACCTTTGCGTGGGCTGTCGGTGGTACCCGGACGAACGAAACAGGTCCAACTTGCGACGGCATCGCGACATTGTCAAGGGGTTTGTTTTCCCGCGACGAGGCCGACCTACCTCATCTGTACGAGGCAGGCGCACAATGACCTAGTGAGGGATAAAGATGCCTGATCTCAGCTACCTGCACGGCGCCAGCGACGTTCCACTCTTGGGGGAGCCGATCTTCCAAAACCTGCGGCGTACCGCGGCGCAGTTCGGCGACCGCGAGGCGCTCGTGGTCGCGCACCAGAACCATCGCTCGACGTATCGCGAGCTGCTGGCGGAATGCGAGCTCGTCGCCCGAGGCCTGCTGGCTCGCGGGGTGAAGAAAGGCGATCGAGTCGGAATCTGGTCGCCCAACCGATACGAGTGGGTCGTCATCCAGTACGCGACCGCGGCGATGGGCGCGATCCTGGTCAACATCAACCCGGCCTACCGAACCTCGGAGCTCGAGTACGTGCTCAACCAGTCAGGCATCAGCTTTCTCGTCCTGGCGGCTCGCTTCCGCCAGGCGGATTACGCGGCGATGCTGGCCGAGGTGAAGGGCCGGTGTCCAGACCTGCGCGAGGCGCTCGTGCTCGAAGACGGCTGGGGCGCGCTCAAGCGCGACGGCTCGAAGACAACCGAAGCCGAGCTGCATGAAGTCGAAGCCTCGCTGCAGTTCGACGATCCGATCAATATCCAGTACACCTCAGGTACCACCGGATTCCCGAAGGGCGCGACACTCACCCACCACAACATCCTCAACAACGGCTTTTTCATCGGTGAGACGCTGAAGTACACCGAGCAGGATCGTGTCTGCATCCCGGTGCCCTTCTACCACTGCTTTGGCATGGTGCTCGGCAACCTCGCATGCACCACGCACGGCGCGACGATCGTGGTCCCGGCCGAGGCATTCGACCCGGTGCTGACCATGGACACCGTGCAGAAGGAACACTGCACCTCGCTGTACGGAGTGCCGACCATGTTCATCGCAGAGCTCGACCATCCTCGATTCGGCGAGTTCGACTTCTCCTCGCTGCGCACTGGCATCATGGCGGGCTCACCGTGCCCGGTCGAGGTCATGAAGAAGGTTCTGACGGTGATGCACATTCCCGAGATGACGATCGCGTACGGCATGACCGAAACGTCCCCGGTCTCGACGCAGTGCACCACAGACGACCCGCTCGAGCGGCGGGTGTCCACGGTTGGGCGCGTTCATCCGCACGTCGAGATCAAGGTCGTCGACCCTGCCACGGGAGCGCTGGTGCCTCGAGGCACCCCGGGCGAGCTGTGCAGCCGCGGCTACATGGTCATGCGCGGGTACTGGAACAATGACGAAGCGAGCCGGCAGGCCATCGACGCCGCACGGTGGATGCACACCGGTGATCTCGCGACGATAGATGCGGACGGCTACGTCAACATAGTCGGCCGGATCAAGGACATGATCATTCGCGGCGGCGAGAACATCTACCCGCGCGAAGTCGAGGAGTTCCTCTACACCCATTCCGACATCGCCGACGTGCAGGTGATCGGGGTGCCCTCCGAAAAGTATGGCGAGGAGGTGATGGCCTGGGTCAAGCCTCGCGAAGGATCCTCACTGACAGGCGACGACCTCGCCGCATGGTGCAAAGGCAAGATCGCCACCTACAAGATCCCGCGCCACTGGAAGTTCGTCGATTCGTTCCCGATGACGGTGACGGGCAAGGTTCAGAAATTCAAGATGCGCGAGGTCGCGGTCGAAGAGCTCGGCCTGGAGAAAGCCGCAGAGGTTAGAACCGCCTAGCTACGCTTACTGAAGCGATTCGTATGGGAAGGCGGCCGCAAACGGCTCGTAGAGCAGCAGCACCTTCTCGATCGGCAGGACGTCACGCATGAAAATTCCGCCGGCAGCCACGCCTGCGAATCCGACGATCCCCAGGCCGTCGTGCGGCGCAATCTGCTCTGCGCTGTCCTGCATCGCCCGGAAAGAGTTTGTCCGGCCTGACTGGTTGGCCATCGTGATCACGTCTCTCCACGCCCCCGCATAGTTCGCCGCCGGGTCGAGGCTGGTGACAGCGATACCGACGGCACCTGCAGGTCCCGCCGGCTTGGCCGGCTCGCTCAACGCCTTGGCGACTGCGGCCACCTCGGCCTCAGGCTCGCCAGAGAGGGCCGGCAGCAAGCGCAGGAAAGCCGCGATCTGGCGATCGACTGGCGGCGCAAGCTGGTAGCTCGGACCGGGCAGGATGCTCGCGAAGGGCCGGTACACGACGTTGAACTGGGCGGGATCCATCTGCTCGCGGACGAGGATCGCCAGGGCGACGATCTGCGCCGACTCGAGCGCCGCCGCCGCCGCGGTCGGATCGTGCAGCGTCTTCTCGATCGCAAGCCGCGTCTGAGCTACGCGAAACCCACCGGTGAACGCGTTGACCATCGCCTGGTCGGCGCTCGCCAGCAGCCCTTCCAGAAGCTCTTCGATCGCAGCCGTCGACGCCCGATGGCGAGACAGGATGCGAGCGGTCGCGATCCACTCCCACTGGGTTGCGCCCAGCGCTTTGGCGGACGCGACCAGGAACTGCCCCGCATCCGAGGCGCTCAGTGGATTGGGACCTGTTCTGGCAGAAGACCCTTGGCCCGCAACTTGTCGATCGGGTGGTAGGCGTCGACTATGCGCATGGTGCCAGAGGCGGAACGCAGGACCATGGACTGCGTGTACGCGTACACGTCCTCATAGCGCACGCCCTTCAGCAGCTCGCCTGAGGTGATGCCGGTGGCCGCGAAGAAGATGTCCTTGCCCGAGCACAGGTCATCGAGGCAAAGCACCTTGTTCGGCGCGTGCCCCTCCTTGATCGCCATCTCCTTCTCTTTGTCATCGCGGAAATGGAGTTTGGCTTGCATGTCGCCGCCGATCGTCTTGATCGCGCATGCGGCGAGCACGCCTTCGGTGGCGCCTCCCGAGCCCATCATGCAGTGGATGCCGAACCTCATCTCGAGCGCCGCCTCGAGGGCGCCCGCCACGTCGCCGGCGGTAATGAGCTTGATCCGGGCTCCTACTTCGCGAATCTGGGCGATGACCTCGTTGTTCCGGTCGCGCTCGAGCACCACGACTGTGAGCTCCTGCACCGGAAGGCCTTCCGCTTTCGCTATGCGTCGCAGGTTCCATTCGACCGGCATCTCGAGGTCGATGACGCCGCGCGCTCGCCGGCCGACGACCAGCTTCAGCATGTAGTGGACGTGCGTCGTGAACATCGTTCCGCGCTCGGCCAGCGCGACGACCGAGATGGCGCCCGGCAGTCCTGAGGCGGTCAAGCTGGTGCCTTCGATGGGATCGACCGCAATGTCCACCTCCGGCTCAAGTCCGTTCCCGATCTCCTCGCCGAAATAGAGCATCGGAGCCTCGTCCTTCTCGCCCTCGCCGATGACGACCGTCCCTTTCATGTCGACGGACGCGAGGGCCGCTCTGATCGCCTCGACGGCCCGTCTGTCGGCCGCTACTTTGTTGCCTCGGCCTTGCAGCGGCGCCGCCGCCAGGGCTCCAGCCTCGGTAACGCGCAGTAGCTCGAGCGCCAGGTTGCGATTGATCTTGGGTTCGTCGATCATCGGATGCCCAGCGTATACGAAGCCGCCTCGAGGTCAGCCGATGCCACGACGGCGAATCGGCAGCGTGTCCGCCTCGACCCAGAGGTCGTTCTTGCGCGCGAGCCGGCGGTCGCCATCCCTGTCGACGTAAACGCACGTTCGCTCGAGCACGGCCGTGATTCGCACCTTGATGCCGTCCAGAGTGGCGTCAAAAGCATCGATGAGCACCTCGTCCTTATCGAGCTTCACATCACTGAGCAGTCGAGAGCCGCTCAACCTTGGCTTGGTCGAAAGCTCGAGCTGTGCTCTCGGCACGAGAGCGCCGGGCTTGATGGTGAGTCGCGACGAGGCCGCACCGGGCAAGCGGATCGAACGGCCCCGGGGCGAAGCGGGCGTGGTGGCCGGCGCGGCCGGCGTGCGCGCCACGCTCGGCTCTCTTCTCGTTGGAGTGGTCGGGCGCCGTGCCCGGACGACCTGGGGCGCCCTGGCGGCCGGCTTCCGGGCCGCCGGGCGCGATCGCGCGGCGGGCTTTTGGGTTTTGGCTGCCGTCTGCCTGGCGCGAGCTACGGTCCGCTTGGCGGTCGTGCGCCTAGCCGGCGTGGGTCCGGCGCGCTGGGCGCTGCGCGCCCTGATCCGCGAGGGTCGCTTAGAAGGCCGCTTAGAAGAACTCACCCCAGAACTTCCTGACCTTGCCGACTGGGTTGGGCATGGCTCTCAAGGCTACGACCCCCGGCCGCGGCGATGCATCGACGATAGCCACTGGCTCGGAATCAGGCACGCCCTCGGGATGGACGCGGATGACGCCCAAGTGGACGCCGCCCTCCTGAACCACTAGCGCACCGACTTTGGCATCGCCCTCGAGCCGTCCGGTGGTCGTGATCTTGAGCCTGACGGCCGCAACCACGTTGCCGCGGACGAAGCCGGCGATCGTCACCCGCTCGCTGTGAATGTCCGCCTCGACATGAGCCTCGGGACCGATCATCAGGTCGCCGTCACACTCGATCTGCCCGCTGAAATTGCCCAGGACCTGTCCACCGCTCTTGACCTGGAGCCGTCCCGCAAGAACGTCGTCCCGTGCCAGAACCGTCGTCTTCGGCTCTTGCCCGTGCGGCTCAGGGCCACCATTCGAACTGGAAACCTCGACCGTCTCCGCTAAGGCGTCAGTCACGTTGCACCCCTCCAAATGCCCAGCATCAAAACTGGGACCCACCACCAACGGCAGCATAACCGGAGACAGGAAATCTGGGAGGGCGCTCAGAGATCCGGATGGGTGGCCAGGTAGTCGAGCACCGCCTCGCGAGTCGGGGCGATCTCGCCGTCGATGACGAGCTCCTGCAGGCGCTGCTTGATGCGTCCGACCTCCGGCCCGGGGGGGATGCCGCGAACACGCATCACATCCGCGCCGGTGACCAGGGGCTTCAGGCGGGACGGCTTTTCGGACAGCACGGCGACGAGTCGGGCCTGCAGCTCGTCCAGCTTCTCCGGCTCGGGATAGGCGGAAGCTGCGACGTCAGCGCGCGCCAGGACCATCAAACGGTCCAGGTCCGGTCCGGCATCGCGGGCCAGGCGCCTGACCGCGCCATCCGTCCACTCCGAGCGGTAGTACACGGGCCGCAGGTGCAGGCGAACGAGCTTGACGACGATCTCGATCTCCTTTTGGGAGAAGCGCAGCCGTTCGATCGCCGACCGGGCCAGCTCGGCTCCGACGTTCTCGTGGCCTGTGAAAGCGCCGTCCGGGGTGGCGGTGGAAGGCTTGCCGACGTCGTGAAACAGGGCGGCCAGCCGGAGCACGAGGTCGGCTGGCACGCGCTCGACCGTGAGCAGCGTGTGCCCATAAACGTCATGCGTGTGATAGCCGCTCTGAGGAACGCCCTTGCACGCAGCGACCTCGGGGAGGATGACTTCTAGCAGCTCGCCGGCATCGAGCAGCTCGATGGCGCGGCGAAGGCGCTCCGAGGTGAGCATCCGCCGCAGCTCGTCCGCGGTGCGCTCGACCGAGATGACCGGGGGAGCGAGCCGCCTCTTCATCTGCCGCATGGCCGGCAGGATGTCCGGCGCAAGCTCAAAGCCGAGCTCGCAGGCAAAGCGCACGGCGCGCAGCATGCGCAGCGGATCGTCGGCAAAGGTGCGCAGCGGATCGGTGGGAGTATGCAGAGTGCGAGTGTCCAGGTCGCTCCGCCCGCCGAGCGGGTCGTGAACCTCACCCTCGAGATCCATCAAGAGCGTGTTGATCGTGAAGTCGCGCCTGCGGAGGTCTTCCTCGAGGGTGGCCGGCCGCACGTCGGGCTTCCTCGAGTCGGGCGAGTATGACTCGGCGCGGGCGGTGACGAATTCGACCAGGTGCCCGGGAAGGGTGACCTGCGCGGTGCCATAGCGTTCGAAGGTGACCGGCGGCTCCGCTCCCGCCAGCTCGGCGAAGCGCTGGGCGAGCTTCAGAGCGTCGCCACCCTCGACGACCACGTCGGGATTGGGATGAGGCCGGCCGAGGAGCTTGTCGCGCACGTAGCCGCCGACGACCCAGGCTCGTACGCCGAGGTCGGCCGCCGCCCGCTTGAGGAGCCCGAGCAGCTCCTCATCAGTTATTGGTTGATTCGCGCCCATTCCACGGCTCCAACCTGGCCGGCGCGATCGCCCAGCCGGGCGCGGCGCACGCGGGGCCGGCGGGCCGGCTTGATGAACGGTGACGAGTGCAGGGTATCGACGATCGTCGGCTCGACCAGCGCCCACGACCGGGATATCCCGCCGCCGATGACGAACACCTCAGGGTCGATCACGTTGGTCAGGCTGATCAGCGCCATGCCCATGTAACGGGCCGACCGCTCGACGATCATCAGCGCATGTTTGTTGCCACGCGCTGCGGCCGCGAACAGCTCGACCGCCGGCTTGCCAGTCTCGCGCGCCAGGTTCGCGCCGCCGATGAAAGCCTCGAGACAGCCGCGCTGGCCGCACCGATCCAGCGGACCGTTGGGGTCGATGATCATGTGTCCGATCTCTCCGGCAGTGCCGTGGCTTCCGCGGTGCAGCTTGCTGTCGATGATCAAGCCGCCGCCGATGCCGGTCGACCACGTGATGTACACCATGTTGCGGGTGCCGCGCCCGGCTCCCTGGTGAAACTCTCCCAGCCCCGCCATGTCGGCGTCGTTGGCGACAAAGACCTTGGCGCCGGTCGCGCGGCTCAGCATGTCCGCCAGCGGCACGTTGCGCCACCCGGGCAGGTTGGGCGGATTGACCAGCACGCCGCGCTTGACATCGATCGGACCAGGCGCGGCGATCGTGATACTTCGAATCTTCTCCCGGCCGCGATGCTTGTCGATCTCGGCCGCCGCCCAGTCGACCATCGCCTGCGGAGTGCCGAGCAGCGGGGTCTTGGTCTTGACGCTGGCGATCAGGTTTCCATCCGAACGCGCGAGGGCGACGCGCACCTGCGTCCCGCCGAGATCGATACCGGCCAGCATTACTTACCTAGTGGTCCACGAATTACGACGCGAGCAGCTGCTGGCCGCGCAGCGCGCCCAGGATCTCGATCGGCCCGCGCGCTCGGTTGAATGTGTAGAAGTGCAATCCCGGCACGCCCGCCTCGAGAAGCTCCACGCACTGGGCGATGCAATGCTGAACACCGATGGCCCGAACAGTGTCATCGTCCGCCGCCTCCGCGATGGTCGCCTGGAGGCCGACCGGAACAGTGGCGCCTGACATCGCAGTCATCACGGCCAGCGAGCGGCGGCTCGGCACCGGCATCAGGCCTGGCACGATCGGGACCGTGATGCCGGCCGATCTCGCGCGCGCCACGAGGTCGAAGTAGAAACGGTTGTCGAAAAAGAGCTGCGTGATGAGGAAGTCCGCGCCGGCCTCCACCTTGAGCTTCATGTAGCGAAACTCGTGGTCGAGGTCAGGACTCTCCGGGTGCCGTTCCGTGCTGCACGCGGCGCCGATGCCGAAGCGATATCCGTTGCGGCGGACGAAGCCGACGAGGTCGCTTCCGTGGGTGAGCTGAGGGTCGGCAGGCACGAACGGTTGTCCAGGGTCCTGTGTATCTCCCCGCAGCGCAAGCACGTTGGCAACGCCCTCCCGCTCCATCCAGTTGAGGATCTGCCTCGTGCGGTCGGCCGAGTTCGCGCAGGTGAGGTGGGCCATGGCCTCGATGTGGTAGTGACGCTTGATCCGCGTCACCAGCTCGAGCGTCTTCTCGCCCGTGCGCAGCCGATAAGTGACTGAAACCCAGTCGGGTGCGTGACCGGCGAGGGTCGCGACCGTCCGCTCGAGCACGTCGACCTCTGACTCATCGCGAGGCGCCATGAATTCGAAGGAGACGCTCGGGCGGGCCCGGGCCAGCATATCCGCGATTCGCATTGGCGCGAACATTATCAATTCCAACCTTCTGGAAGATGAGCAGGGCGGCTTGCCCGGCCGTAGGCCAGGTCGGCTTTGCCGACCGCCCGATGAGAAGGAACCGCTGGTTCCTTCTCATATTTTTACCTCAGGACGCGAGCGTCTCCGACACGGCGCGTCACTCGCTCCGCATCGAGATGTTCGAGGAACGCGAGCACGGGGCGACGGCTGGCGCCCATCCGATCGCGCAGCTGCGCGACCGTGATCGACCCGGTGCTCGAGACGATCTCCCTCACCATCGCGACGGCCGTCTCGTAGGCGTCCTTCGTGAATGCCACATCGTCGGCCACCCGCACGATCTCACCCTGCTGAGCCAGCGCGCGCACTTCTTCCGAGCTCGCGCCGGTCTGCTTGATGGCCTCTGAGAGCGAGGGTGGCGCCAGAGGCTCCCGGCCGAGCAGCTCCACCAGCAAAGCGGCCGTGCCGCCGGGCGAGTGCAGCTCTACGCGGTGATCTGGCGTAGCGATCGAACCGTCTCGCTCCGCGACGCGGCCCTCCTCGACGAGGCCCTGGACGATCGACGGGAACGACCCGGGCGGCACGCCGAGGCGGCTGCGCAGCTCCTCCCGAGCCATACCGGGACGCAGCGGGTGAGCGGAGTGGTAGTTCGTCAGCTCGACCGCGGCCCGATCGGCGATCGCCCGCCAGGCCGCGGTGTCGTAGAGCCAATCGCCGATGCGCCTCGCCTTCAAGGCGGCGACATCTGCCTCGGGTGCCATCGTCGCTTTCAAAAGAGCCGATACCGTGACCCCACGCGGGTACTTGCGCAGCTCTTCCTGCAGGACGTCGCCGGCGGCGCGCCGCTCGAGAGACGCCGTGACCGCGCTGTCGTGCCGCGAGTGCTTACGTGGCGCGACGTCGATGAACTTGCCGCCGGCGATCGTCGTCGCCGGGCTCGGGACACGAAGGATGAACCGATCCTGCTCAGCCGCGGCGATTGGACGCTCGAGGTAGAGCTGCACCCAGCCCTGCCCGCCGGCAGCGATCTCGTCTGCCTCGAGCAGAATCACCCTGCAGCCCACCTCCGCGGTCCCCGTATGCAAGAGAAGCTCGGCGCCATGGCGCAGCGACTGCGGCGCCGAG
>DASYVJ010000056.1:0-36691 GCA_035937155.1 Candidatus Dormiibacterota bacterium
CGTCAAGCCCAGCGCGCGGAGCACGGCAAGGCGAGGCCGCCGCTCCTCGGACAGCATCACCGCCAGGTTGACCACGAGGGCGGTTGCCGCCAGGGCGATGATCACACCGAAGGAATCGACGAAGGGCCGTCCCTGCTCAGAAGTCTTGAGCACTATCTCGAGGGCACTGCGCTTGACCTCGAGCACCTGCACGCTCACGCCCGCCCCCTGCAGCATTCCCCTCAAGAGCGGCGCCGCCGCCTGGCCGCTGCTCACCTCGGCATCGCCATCGCCATGCGCGGAAACGCGGATCAGGTTGACGCCATCGACACTGGCGAGCATCCGCGCTGTCGCGATCGAAGCGAACATCGAATCATCGAACCCGTAGGCGCCGGCAGCTTCTCGGCGCACGATGCCGGCGACGGTCACATCGTGGCTCGACGGCCCGCCGGCGATGACACGAAGGTGGTCACCGGTTTGCGCTTGCAGCGCGCCGGCGAGGGGCTGGGTCAGGAAGACGCCGCCCGAAGTGAGCTCATCGCCGAATGTTGAATGCCCGCCGGCCAGCACGAACGAACCGAACCGCTGCTCGGCGGTGAGGTCGAGCCCGGTGATCTGCACGTTCGCCTTGCCCACCTCGCGGTCGAGATTGACCACCGACCCCGCGGTGATCACAGCGTTCTGGACGGCGGCGACGCATGAGCAGGTCGCGCGCTGAGCCACGCTGGGGTCGAAATAACCTCCGCCCGCGGAGATCTCGACGTCGTCGCGACCCCAGCTCTGGAGCGTGTGGGCGCGGTACGTCTCGTACATGGTGTCCTCGATCACCTGGATCGAGAAGATGGCCGCGCCGGCAATCATCAACCCGAGCACGAGGATCGCCGTTTGCCCCGGACGCCGGCCGGCTTCGCGGAATGCGATGCGGCCGATGAGCGGCCTACGCAGCACGATGACTGCAGTCGCGAGATAGGCCAGCACGAACAGCCCGAGCAGGATGGCCAGAAAGAGGTTCATCTCATCCCACCGTGCGGAGCGCGTCCGCAGGTCGCAGTCTTGCCGCCCGCAAGGCGGGCAGGAAGGTCACCAGCAGGACGGCCAGGTAAACGAGAACCACTGTGAGCGCGATGCTGCCGGGATCAAGGCTGAATCCCGCGCCGGCCAGGGCCTGGTTGAACGGAGTCCCGAGGGCGTACGCGGCAGCCACGCCGACGGCGAGACCGGCGGTGGCCACGGCGACGGTCTCGGCGAGAAGGCCGGCCAGCACCTGCGAGGGCTGGTATCCGATCGCTCTCAACATGCCGATCGACCGCCGCCGCTCGACGACGGCGCGCAAGGCGACGGCGCCGAGGCTGGCGACTCCAACCAGCAGGCCGACCCGCATCAGCAGGATGATGAAAGTGACGATTCCGTAGCTGGTTGCAATGTCATCAGCCAGCAGCGACCTGGTCGTGATTACGTCGACGCCCTCGGACAATGTTGCGCGCTGAAGGTCCCGGGCCAACGCTCCGGCATCCTGGCCAGGCGCCGCCCGCAGCAGCAGCAGGGCGCCAGGCGTGGTGTTGGTGAGCAGGTCGAGTGTCGCGCGCGACGCGATCAGACCCGGCACGATGCTGTTGGTGTTGGTTCCGGTTGTCGCGTGGAACTGAGCGCCTACACGGAGAGAGAGGGTGCCGTGGCCGGTCGCCAGGAAGACCACTGTTCCGACCGGCTCGGGGGAGGCCACGAGGTTCGGGTCGCGACCGAGGGCGGCCCAATCGCCAGCGTTGGCAAACCCGATGCCACTATCAAGCTGCGGCTGGCTCAGCCCGAAAACGGTGACCGAGCCCGGCTGCCAATCCGTCGTACCCCGAAAGTCCGACGCCGGGTAAACCCACTTGACCGGACCAAAGAAAGTACGGCTGGCAAACTCGCCCTGCTTCGCCACCCTGGGCTGCAAGTCGGCTGGCATCGTGAGCTGGTCCGTGCCGGCCACGACCGCCTGGACATCCCAACCAGCGGAATTGAGCTGGTAGTTGCTGGTCTCCGCATTCAGCAGACCCTGGGCCAGGATGAGCATGGCCATCACGATCGAGAAGGCGGCGATGACCAATCCCGAGCGGAGCGGTCGCCGCGACGAGTACGCCATCGCGGGGCGCAGCGTGGCTCGCAAGCCTGCGGAGGCACGACCGGCGAGGCCGACGATTCCGTCAAGAATCGTCAGGTTCGTGGCCACCAACACCGAGAGCGCCAGCACGCTGATGACCAGCGCGAAGGCGAAGGGGCCTGGTCCACTGTCATGCGGTCCGTACGACAGATCGAGGATCGCCCACGCGGCTGCGCCGGCGGCCGCTGCCGAATAACGCAATCGGTCCGATATGCGGCCTTGAACAAAGCCCGCCGCTCCCGCAATCAATAGTGCGCCGCCCAAAAGAACCATCCAGGGACGTCCCCACGCGATCGAAGCGAGCCCTGCGAGCGTAACGATCGCGAAGAAGGCAAGCATCTTCCTCGAGAGGCGCCTTTTGAAGGCGGGCTCCGGGAGATCCCGGATTGCGGACGAGATCGCCATTCCATTTGTCCGCAACGACGCCAGGAACACGGTGGCCAGGTTCATCAAAGCGGCGGCTGCAACAGCACCCAGCAGGGACTCGATTCGGACTGAGAACACAAGCTGTCCTCCGCTCAAGGGCCCGCCCGGCCCATGAAGGATGATGAACGCGAAGATCAGGCCGGCCGGCAAGCCCGCGATCGCGCCCAGCAAGCTGTAGATCGCGCCTTCCGTGGTGGAGAGCTGAATGAGCCCGGTGCGGGTGAGACCCATCGCGCGCAGGACCGCGAGGCGCGGCCGCCTCTCTTCTGAAAGCGCCACCGCGAGGTTGGCGACCAGGGCGGTCGCGGCCAAAGCAACGAGCACGCCGAAGAAGGTCGCGAACGGCCTTCCACTTTGAGTCTGTTTGACCAGGAGGTCGAGGGTGGCGCGCTTCCCCTCGAGCACCTGCAGGCTCGAGCCATCCGCCGCGAGAAGCCCACGCAGGTCTTGTGCGACCGCACGCCCGGTGGCGATTTCGGCGTCGCCGTCTCCACGCGCCGAGACTCGGATCAGGTTGACTCGGTCGGTGCCGGCCAGCCGCTGGGCCGTCGAGAGGGATGTGAACACCGAGCGATCAAACCCATATGCGCCGGCACCCTCGCGACGGACGATGCCGGCGACAGTCACGTCGTGGCTTGAAGCAGCGGCAAATATTCGCAGCTGGTCCCCAGTTCTGGCGCCCAGAGTGTCGGCGAGAGGCTGCGTCAAGAAAACGCCGCCAGAGTTGAGCTCGTCTCCAAGGGTCGACGGCCCCCCAGCTAGCACGAATGAACCGAAGCGCTGCTCGGCCGTGAGGTCGAGACCGGTGATCTGAACGTTGGGCTTCCCGACCTCGCGGTTGAGGTCGACCACCGACCCACTGGTGATGACCGCATTCTGCAGGGCGGCGATGCATGAACATACGGCGGCGTCCGTGGCGAGGCGCTGGGCCAGGCCGGAGTCCAAGGACGCACCGCCGCCTGAGACCTCAACGTCGTCGCGTCCCCAGAGCTGCATCAGCTGGGCCCGCTGGGTGGCGTACATGCTGTCGAAGAGAACCTGGATCGAGAAGATGGATGCTCCGGCGACCATCAGCCCAAGCACGAGAATCGCTGTCTGACCGGGGCGGCGGCTGGCTTCGCGGAATGCGATCCGGCCGATCAGCGGCCGGCGAGCAATTACCAGGCCGATCGCGACGTAGGCCAGCACGAACAGGCCGAACAGGACGGCCAGAAAAATCATTGCGTCACCCCAACCGCCGATCGGTCCGAGCTGCCCGCGCGCTCGATCCGGCCGTCGCGCATGCGCACGGTGCGCCGGGCGCGCTCGGCGACCTGCGGGTTGTGGGTGACCAGCACGATCGTCTGGCCGTCCATGTTCATGCGCACCAGCAGTTCGACGATGACCTGCGTGACCTCGGTGTCGAGGTTGCCGGTCGGCTCATCGGCCCAGACGACCGCCGGCTTGTGAACCAGCGCACGAGCCACCGCCACTCGCTGCTGCTCGCCGCCGGAGAGCTGGTCGGGCCGGTGGTTGGCGCGGTGTGCGAGGCCGAGCGTCTCCAGCATCTCCAGCGCCCGCCGTCGCGAGTCGCGCGAGCTGAGGTTCTGAAGCAGGAGCGGGATCTCCACGTTCTCGACCGCCGAGAGCACCGGGAGCAGGTTGAAGGCCTGGAAGACGAAGCCCATGTTCTTGCTCCGGTAAGCCGTGCGGGCGCGGTCGGACATCTTCGAGAGGTCCTGGCCGTCGACCACGACCTGCCCGCCGTCGAAGGCGTCGAGGCCGGACAGGCAGTTGAGCAGGGTGGTCTTGCCGGAGCCCGAGGGACCGACGATGGCGACCATCTCGCCGCGCTCGACCTCGAGGTCGATGCCCCGAAGGGCCTCGACCTCGTTGGCGCCCCGATAGACCTTGCGCAGCCGGCTGGCCCTGACGATCATCGAGTCGGTGTTCATGAGTCAGCCACCCTCAGCGCCTCGGCGGGGGCGGTGCGTGCGACAGCGAGCGCCGGCAGCACCGTCACCGCTGCGGCGGTCCCAAGGACCAGTCCCACCACGAGCGCGAGCTGGCCGAATTGAATGGAAACAGGGGAGCCCGGGAAGTACTCCTGGATGAATAATGACCCCAGGATCAACCCGATGAACAGCCCCACTACGATTCCGCCGGCAGCGGTGAGCAGTGACTCGCCGACGACGGCAAGCATGAGCTGGCGGCTCTGAAAGCCGACCGCGCGCAGGACACCGATCGAACGCCTTCGCTCGACCACAGCCCTCATCGCCAGGATGCCCAGGCTCAGCACGCCCGCCAACAAGCCGGCGGTGATGAGCAGCTGCGCCTCAGCCGCGAAATTTCGAACCGCCGCCGAGCCCGCGTCCAGCAAGTCACGCGTGGGCACGGCCTCCACGCCGGATGGAAACAGTGATCGGCGCACATCCAGCGCGAAGACGGCCGGGTCGACCCCGGGCTTGAGTTTCAACAGGAGTGTCGTTTCCTGTGGCGCGGCGGAGAAGGCCGCCATCGATGAGGACGAGCCGATGATTCCCGGCAAGAACCCGGTCTTGTAGCTGCCTGCCACCGTCAGCTGAACGGGTCCGTTACGGCCAACAAGGCTCAGCGTCGTCCCCGACCTGTATAAGCCAGACACGACAAGGGTGGGATCCGTCTTGAGCGCACCGAAGACGGCGGCATCGTTCGAAAACCGCGCGCCGCGATCCGCGAGCGCTGCAATCGGCTCGGTGAGCTGGCTGTCGGCGAGCTCGTATAGCGGGAGCAGCGCCTGGTGCCAGTCGAGCGGCTCGCCCGAAAGGGACGTGGACGAGCGAACCGGGCCGAGATAGTGACGCGTCGATAGGGCGAGCTGCCGGTCGACCTTCGATTGCAGGGCCGGCGCCAGGTTGGGCGACGAAGCCCCCGCCGTCAGCACGCTGACGTCGAAACCGCCAGAGTCCTTACGGTAGTCGGGGCTCGAGCTGGCAACGAATATGCCCATGAAAGTGAACAGCGCCAGGATGAGTCCGAGGGAGCTGGTCGCGAGCCAGAGCTTGGACGGACGGCGAGTCAGCTGCGCGACCAGGGAACGTGGCACGAAGCGTTCGACAGCCCGCATGTTCACGGCCACTACGGTGGAGAGCGTCGCGACCCCCAGGGCGAGGGTCGCGACCAACATGTATGTGCCCGTGGCCGCCTGTGACGTGTAGGTCAAGTACGTTGCCACCAGCAAGCCATAGACGCCAAAGAGCCACGCCGCCGCCCCGAGCCCGACGATCGTTGCCCAGAGGCGGTTGGGCATGCGGCCTCGCAGGGCCAATCCGATGGCCAGGATTGCGCCGACGCCCCCGACCAACCGCAGAGTCGCGTCGCCGGACAGGAGGGCCGCGACACTCGCCATGCCGACGATCGCGACCCCACCGGTGCGCAGTCCCGACGGCACGCGATTGCTTGGTGGGTCGGGCAGGGCTCTGACTGCCGACGCGATCGTCATTCGCGTCGTTCGAATCGAAGCGGCGACGAGAGTGGCGACCGTGATCAAAGCTCCTGCGGCGATCGATGCCACGATCGCCTCGACCGACACCGAGAACACGATGGCGGCGTTCTTTTCCTGGATCTCGGGGACGTGTGTAGCTGCGGAAGAGACCATGAGCCAGCCCGCCCCGATTCCCGGCAGCGCCCCCAATGCTGCCGCAGCGAGGGCATAGATGGCGCCTTCCAGAACAGAGGCGACGACGAGGCCGGTTCGGCTCAGGCCCAGCGCCCGCAGGATCGCCAGGCGTGGCCGGCGCTCCTCGGCCAGCGCTAGGGCAAGGCTGACCACCAGCGCGGTGCCCGCCAGCACGATGACGATGCCCAACGCGAACGTGACGGGCCGCTCGGCGTCCGCCAGCTTGACGATCTCGTTCACGTCGTCCGCCTTCGCGGTCCGTACGGCCAGGCCCGCGGGCATTACGTCGTGCAGCGTGGCGGTGACAGCGGGAGCGATCCGTTGACTGTTGTCGAGTTCGGCCGCGCCGTCGCCCAACGCCGAGATCCGCACCACGTTAATGCGGCCGGTTCCCGTGAGTGGCGCGAACGCATCCAGCGTCCCGAAAAGTGCGGGCTGCGACCCATAGGCTCCGGGTCCTTCCGATCGTGCGGTGCCGGCGACCCGGTAATCAGCGACGGTTTGCCCGAACGTAACCTTCAGGCGGTCCCCAGTTTTCGCCTGAAGCGACTTGGCTAGCGACTGCGAGAGAAGAACCCCTGTCGCCCCGAGGTCATCGCCGGCGGTGGTCTGGCCGTCCCTCAAAGTGAAAGACCCAAACGGTCCCTGTGCTTGAGGATCGAATCCGATCAGCCTGACGGTCGGCTTGTCCAGGCTCTGGTCGAGGTCGGCGACGGAACCGACCACCTCGACGCCAGATTGGATGCCGCGGACTGATCCGTGCAGCCTCGGGTCAGTCGCCAGTCGCGCGGTGACGTCGCTGCTGAAGAAGTCGCCGTTCGCCGTGACCAGCAGGTCGACCCGACCCCAGGACTTGTAGGTCGCGGCGGTCAGCGTGTTGCTCATCGAGTCGCCGTTGATCTGAGCCATCAGTATCAAAGCCGTGCCCACCGTGAGCCCAGCGATGACCAGTGCCGTTTGCCAGGGCCGGCGGACCGCCTCGCGGTAGGCGAGCCGGGCCAGTAGCGGCCGCCGGAATGCGATCAGGGCCAGCGCCCCATACGTGAGGACGAACAGGCCGATCAGCGCGGCGGCCAGGCTCATCAGACGACTCCCGCGAGCTCCCTTGCGGCGGTCTCGATCCGGCCGTCGCGCATGCGCACGGTGCGGCGGGCGCGCTCGGCGACCTGCGGGTTGTGGGTGACCAGCACGATCGTCTGGCCGTCCATGTTCATGCGCACCAGCAGCTCGACGATGACCTGCGTGACCTCGGTGTCGAGGTTGCCGGTCGGCTCATCGGCCCAGACCACCGCAGGATTGTGGACGAGCGCACGAGCCACCGCCACCCGCTGCTGCTCGCCACCGGAGAGCTGGTCCGGCCGGTGGTTGGCGCGGTGGGCCAGGCCCAATGTCTCGAGCATCTCCAGCGCGCGCCGGCGTGAGTCGCGCGAGCTGAGGTTCTGAAGCAAGAGTGGGATCTCCACGTTTTCAACCGCTGAGAGCACGGGCAGCAGGTTGAAGGCCTGGAAGACAAAGCCCATGTTCTTGCTCCGGTAGGCGGTGCGGGCGCGGTCGGACATGGTGGAGAGGTCCTGACCGTCGACCACGACCTGGCCGCCGTCAAAGCCATCCAGGCCGGACAGGCAGTTGAGGAGGGTGGTCTTGCCGGAGCCCGAGGGACCGACGATGGCGACCATCTCGCCGCGCTCGACCTCGAGGTCGATGCCCCGAAGGGCCTCGACCTCGTTCGCTCCCCGATAGACCTTGCGCAGGCGCCGCGCCTCGACAATCGAACCGTTTGA
The DNA here is from genome assembly GCA_035937155.1 of Candidatus Dormiibacterota bacterium. Classification (GTDB taxonomy): domain Bacteria; phylum Chloroflexota; class Dormibacteria; order Dormibacterales; family Dormibacteraceae; genus Palsa-870. The sequence continues at coordinate 7,967 of DASYVJ010000056.1, forward strand.
ACCGTTCGATGGTTGCCGCATCAGCGAGCCTCCTCCCGCCGGTGGCCGGCGGCAATCTCGACCAGTTCCGTCCCGTCTGCGTAGCGTCGCGGAACTGAGGCCACCCGGCAAGGGGTAAGCGCCCGCAGCGTTGCTGTGCGGTTGCCGGATTCGACGATGGCGCGCTCTCCGACGATCGCCCCAGGGCCCACCTCGGCGACCTGCTTGCCATCGACTTCGACCGCGAGCATCCCGTCCAGGACCAGGTAGAGCTCGTCTCCCGGCTGACCCTGCTCGATCAAGGTCTTGCCTTTGGCCAGGCTTCGCCGCTTCGGTTTGGCGTTGTTGAGCACCACCTGGCTGAGCTCCCGCTCGAGGTCGCTCTCCACCTGCTTCACAAGCGCGGGTGAGTCGTACGCGCCCCACGGCGTGCGCTCACCGAACGCGTCGTTGATCCACGTGGTGAAGTCGGTGACTCCTGTTTCCTTGACCAGCTTTCCGCTGTGGTCGTAGACCCAGTGGCGCGGAAAGGCGCTTGCTCCACAGAGCTCGTACTCGGATCGGCCGTCGCTGTGAATGGTTAGCGAGAGCGTGGTCCAGGCGACTGCCGAGTCGATCTGGAGGAACGGCTTGCGCGAGACCGGTCTAGGTGCCGGCACCCCTGTACGGCCGCCGCAGGTCTGCTTGAAGCGGACGTAGGTATCGGTGACCTCGGGCTCCGGCCGCATGTCGGGCATGGCCTTCGCCTTCACCGTGACAGTCTTGGGGCCGAGCTTGAGCCGGGTCACGCCGATCCGCCCGCTCCCACTCTGGCCGTACCCGGTGATCTTGCCGTCTTCGACCTCGATCCATCCGTGCAGCTCGTTGGCCTCGCGGAAGAGGTCCTGCTTGTGCCACGCGTCCAGGTCGTCGAGTCGCGCCGGTAGGGGCTCGTCGTAATGGGCCAGCCCCATGTCGAACGGCATGGCAAGGAAACCCTTGACAGCCTCGAAAGGAATCCACGAAACCGCCGTCACCGAACTTTCAAATTTCATTTGACTACCTCCGCCCTGCAACGTAGGGCCGGAGGCAAAGGCGGTCGATGGTGTCGGCTGGCGTCTTTTGGTAGGGCCAGCCGCATGGTGGCGGGGATGCTGGCAGCCTTGCCCCGGCCCTAAGCCTCGCGTCCAATACGCGCATGGGGCGGATCACGGTACTGCTGGCCGACGACAGCCTGATCGTCCGCGAAGGGCTGCGCGCGTTGCTTGGCATGACCGATGACGTGGACGTCATTGGAGTGGCCGGTGACTATCACGAGCTGATCGCCCGCGCGGAGGAGCTTGCGCCTCAGGTGATCGTCACCGATATCCGTATGCCGCCAACGTTCCAACGTGAGGGGATCGATGCCGCTCGGCTCGTGCGCAAGCGGCACCTTGGCACCGGGATCGTGATCCTGTCGCAATTCGACGACCCCGAGTATGCGGTAGCCCTGTTGAGCGAAGGCGCATCCGGCTGCGCATACCTACTCAAGGACGGCGTGGCCGACGGCGATCAGTTGGCCCAAGCCATCCGCACCGTGAGCAGTGGCGGCTCGGTCCTCGATCGCAAGATCGTGGAAGCGCTGGTGCGGCCAGTCAGCGAGCCCGACCTATCGCCCGCGGAGGAGGACCTGCTCGGCATGATCGCCAAGGGGTTGCCCATCAAAGCGATCGCTGTGAAACGAAAAGCCACTGATGCTGACGTCGCCGCATCGGTCGAGCACCTCTTCTTCAAGCTTGCGACGCAGGCGACTGGTGGCCGGGAAGCCGGCCTTCGCAACCTGCGCCGACTGCACCAGGCCATCGTCGAACGCGAGGAGCAGGGTGAGGTGCTCAGTAGGTTGCTTCCAGGCGGTATTGCGGAGCGCCTGCGCCAGGATGGCCATCGATTGGATGAGACCGAGCGATTGATAGTCACCGTGCTGATCTCTGACGTGCGCGGCTACTCCGCAATCGCTGAGGCCTGTGACCCGAGCCGGCTGGCGGGTCAGTTGAAGGAGCACCGCGTCGCGGCAAGTGACGCGGTTCTTGCCCAACACGGCACCGTCATGCAGTTCGTGGGCGACTCTGTCATGGCCGTGTTCGGCGCCCCCGAGCCGCAGGCTGACCACGCCGACCGTGCGCTGCGCGCCGCCGAGGCCATGCAACGAGCTCAGGTCGAGCTGAACCGGCGATGGGAGTCGGCTGGACTGCCGGCCTTTGAGCTTGGCGTCGGGCTGTCCACCGGATTGGTCGCCGCAGCGTTCATCGGAAGCGCGGAGCGGGCCGAGTATTCGCTGGTAGGCGATGCCGTCAACCTAGCTCAGCGCCTGCAGCAGTTCGCCGCGAGCGGCGAGACCGTGCTCAGCGAGGCGACTTATGCAGCTTTGAGCCGATCGCCCAATGCTGAACGGCTTGGCCCCTCACCAGTCAAGGGCCGCAAGGAGCTCGTGACCGCCTTCAGGGTTCCCGCTCCTCCGCCAGGTAAATCAGAGTCGCCTTGACACGGCGGTGAACAGCCTGCTCTTCGCTGACCCCCAGCTTGGAAAAGATCGAGCTGATGTGCTTCTCAACGGCTCCCTCGCTCAGGTGGAGAGCCTCTCCGATGGCGGCGTTGTTCTTACCCTGCGCCACCGCGTTCAGGACCTCGCGTTCTCGCTGCGTCAGGTCGGCCATGGCCGAGCGCTTGTTTCGGGAGCGGGCGGCGATGAGGGTTTCGACCACCTTGGAGTCAACAACGGAACCACCGCGCGAGACTTCGCGGATGGCATTGACGAGCTGGTCCAGGTCCGACACGCGCTCCTTTAAAAGGTAGGCCCGGCCGGCGGCACCCTTGTCGAGCAGGGCCAGAGCATATTCGGCGTCGGCGTACTGGCTGAGCACGACAACGCCGACTGACGGTGCGCTGCCTCTGAGCCCCTCCGCCACCCGGATGCCCTCATTGGTGTTGGTCGGCGGCATCCTGATATCTGTGACTACGACGTCTGGACGGACTCGATCGATCGCCGCCATCAGCGAGTCGAGGTCACTGCAAGTGGCGACGACCTCGAGCTCGTCTACGGATTGGAGAAGCTCGCGCAGGCCATCGCGGACGATGAAACTGTCATCGGCAAGCACGACCCTGATCGGCATCGCGCACAGGATAGGGCTGGCCCCACCCATTGACATGGTGCAGGCCCCATTGGGATCACGCGATTCGCGGGCTAAGCTGCGAAAGCATGTCCGTGCAAGTGCTGATCTGTGACGACCAGGCCGCCTTTCGCCTGGCGGCCCGAGAGGTTGTGAACGCTACGCAGGGCTTCGAAGTCGTGGGCGAGGCCGAGACAGGAGAAGACTCAGTTGAGGCGGCCGACCGCCTGCACCCTGACCTGGTCCTCATGGATGTACACCTCCCAGGCATCGACGGACTCGAGGCGAGCCGCTTGATCAAAGCGGCCCATCCCAATGTCGCCGTCCTGCTTCTCTCGACGTACGACCCGGAGGCTTTTGTGGAACGCCTCAGCGGGTCGGGTGCCATCGCGTTCATCCCGAAAGCGGCGTTTGGCTCGGACCGCCTAACGGAGGTCTGGGCCCGCGCGGCATCAGGAGGACAGGGGGCTGATGCTGGCCGAGGCTGAAACTCGCGCCCAGCTCAGTCGACCGCTGACGCTGGTGCGCTCACCGGTGCAGAAAGGCCAAAACGTGCGGCCAGACCAGCACCACCACCACAACCGCGGCACCGATCTCGGTGACCGCTGTGGCTCCGGCTGAAACGTCCTTGATCTTCCCGATCTTCGGGTCGCGCTGCGGCTGCACGTAGTCACACAGCATCTCGATCGCGGTGTTGAGCGTCTCGACGGCCAGCAGCACCGTTCCCAGGAGCACGAGCAGGGCGATCTCGACGCCTGTGAAGCGAAGCAGGACCCCGCCCGCAGCGAGTGCGATCACGACCACAAAGCCGAGGCGCAGAGAGGGAGTGCGCGGCGCGACCCACATCAGCCCCGAGAAAGCGTGGTACGCGCTGGCCAGGACGTTCCACGAACCTGAGGGGCGCTTGGTCCCCTTGCCGGCCATCGCCGAGATCGTACTCGGCCGGATTGGGGAAGCTCGGTGACGGAAGCGACCGTGGGAGGGTTTGGGAGGGAACCTACGGCCGCTTCCATGCAATGTTTTACTCCGGGTCGAGAGGGTTGTCGCCATAAATCGGCAGGGGATTTAGACCCCTAAAAGCACAGGGCCCCTAATACGGGGAGCTCTACTCGGCGATGACGGCCACCCCGTATGGCGGCAGAAGCAACCCACCCGGACCGACCAATTCGCCCGAGATCAGGTCCATGCCCGGACCCGCAGGTACCTGCGCCGCAGCATCGCGATGGTTCAGGACGAACAGGAATGAGCGGCCTGCGCCCTGCCGCCGCACCACCTCGACGCCGCCCGGCATTTGAGCCTGCGTGACACCCGCGTGCGTCCACGCGGTGTTCAGCAGAGATCCCATCGCCTGCTCTTCCAGGATTGTGCCTACATAAGTGGCGGTGCCCTTCCCGAACCGGTGACGGGTGACGGCAGGCTTTCCCTTGAGCGCTCCACGATCAAACTCGGCGATCACCTCGGCCGAAACCGGCCGGATCAGCTCGCTCCAGATTCTGCCCTTGGCCTCCGCACCGTCATGGAACCGCACCGGAATGATCTCGTTGGCGCCCAGGGGTAGGAAGTCCTCGACTCGCAGTCCGAGCATCTCCGCAAAGGGGGCAGGGTAGCCGCCCAGCCTGATGTGCTCGCGCTCGTCAACGATGCCGCTGAAGCACGACATCACGAGCGCTCCGCCGTCCGACACATAGCGATTCAGGTTGGCCGCGGCTTCGTCGGACACGAGGTAAAGGTTGGGCACCAGCACGAGCTTGTACTTGGCCAGGTCGCGAACCGAGGGAGCGAAGTCGGCGGTGATGTTCGCGTCGAAGAGGTGCCGGTAGTAGGCGCGCGCCTGGTTGAGCGCCTGCACGAGCGAGGATGGCTTGGAGGGAAGCTCGAGCGCCCACCACGACTCCCAATCGAACACGATTGCCACCTCAGCCGGCACCCGAGTGCCGCAGAGGTCGTCCAGCTGCTTGAGCTCGGCACCAAGCTGCACTACCGCGTGCCACGTGGGAGACGTTTCGACAGGACCGTGGGGAACCATTGCGCTGTGATGCTTCTCGGCCCCCGCCCGCGATTGCCGCCACTGAAAGGACATCACCCCGTCCGCACCACGTGCGACGGCCTGAAAGCTCCACAGTCGCATCTGTCCCGGCGCCTTGGCAGCGTTGATCTCACGCCAGTTCACGCGACTCGGCGTCTGCTCCATCAACACCCACGGGCGCCCGCGACCCAGCGATCGCATCAGGTCGCCAGCCATCGCCGCGCCCATGCCGGCGTCCGGGTCGAGCGGGTCTTGATACACGTCGTCGCTGACGATGTCCTCGCGTTCCGCCCATTTCCAGTAGTCGAGTGGCTTGAAGAACTGCATGAAATTCGTCGTGACGGGGATGCCCGGGGTGTGCTTGGCGAGGATTGCGCGCTCCGCCACGTAGCACTCGAGAAGCTCGTCCGAGGAGAAGCGCATGAAATCGAGCTGCTGGCTTGGGTTCGGCCATGTCGGAGTGCGGCGTGGTGGAAGGACTTCCTCCCATGCGGAATACCTTTGCGACCAGAAGTCGGTTCCCCACGCGTGGTTCAGCTCCTCGATCGTCCCGTAACGCTTGCCCAGCCAGGCTCGGAACGCCGCCGCGGAGACGTCGCACCAGCAGGCCGCCACGTGGCAGCCGAACTCGTTGCCGACGTGCCACATCGCGAGGGCCGGGTGGTTGGCGTAGCGAGTGGCGATCGCCTCGACGAGGCGCTCGGATGCGGATCGGTAGACCGGGCTGCTAGGACAGTAGTGCTGGCGCGCGCCGTGCCACAGCCGGGTTCCGTCGGCCAGCACGGGCAGCATCTCCGGATGGGCGTGGGACAGCCAGGGTGGCGGTGACGCCGTCGCCGTCGCGAGATCGACCCGGATGCCCCCTTCGTGCAGGAGGTTCATCACGCGGTCGAGCCAGTCGAAATCCCACGCATCCTCGCGTGGCTGCAGCCGTGACCACGAGAAGATCGCCAGGCTCACCAGGTTGACCCCCGCTTCGCGCATGAGGCGCACGTCTTCCGGCCACACCTCTTCGGGCCACTGGTCGGGGCTGTAGTCGCCGCCGTAGGCGATGTGGGGCAGCGTGCTGCCCAGCAGCGGTTCAGTCACGGCTCAGCCCTTTGTGGAGCCGAGAGTCAGGCCGGCGACAAAGTGTTTCTGCAGGGCGATGAAGACCACCAGCGGCGGGATGGCGGCGAGCATGGCGCCTGCCGCGACGAGGTTGTAGTTCACAAAGAACTCGCCCTGGAGATTGTTCAGAGCGCTCGTGATGGGTCGCTTGTCTCCGGACTTCAGCAGCAGCAGCGCCCAGAAGAAGTCGTTGTACATGAAGGTGAAGAGCAAAGTCGCCACGGCTGCAAGGGCTGGCCGGCAGAGGGGCAGCATGACGCTCCGCCAGATGCGAAATATGTTGGCCCCATCGACCAGCGCCGACTCCGTGATCTCCTTGTTGATGGTCTTCATGTAATTGCTCAGCACGAAGGTCGCGAAGCCGGTTTGGAAGACGACGTGGATGAGGATGATCCCGATGTACTGGTCGTAGAGGAGACCGTTGTCGCTGAACAACGGAATGGAGAAGGATCCGAAGTCGATCAAGGCCAGGTTGGGGATCTGAGTTAACCGATAGATCCAGTAGAGCGGAATGATGATGACCTGGGGTGGCAGCAGGTTGCCGCCTGTGAACAGCATCAGCACCAGCAGGTTGAACCTCCAGCTGAACTGGGAGCAGCAGAAGGCGACCATCGACGCCAGCGTCAGCGCCAGGATCACACCGGGAACCACGATGACGAAGGTGTTGAGATAGAAGTGGGGCATATCTGCTTGCTGCCAGACGGTCACGTAATTGTCGAAACCGAGCGAGGCAGGCAGCGAGACATACCCGTGATTGATCGTGTCGGCGATCGGTCGCAAGGACGAGTAGATCGCCCAGAACAAGGGGAACAACCAGACGACCACCATGGTGATCAGGAAGGCGTGAAGGATGAGCCGGCCTGCGGTGATCCGGCGCCGAACGGGTCGGACCGAATCGCGAGGCGCGGCGGCAGTCAGCGTGCTCACTGGAGCGTCCTCATCACGCGCGACAGGAAGAGCATGATCGGCACCAGCGAGACCACCAGGAGGACAACAGCGATCGCCGAGCCGAAACCGACAAGGCTGGCCTCGCTGAGGCTGTTGTTCGTGATCAGTGTCGACAAAAGCTCGAGGCCGTTCTTGCCCCGGTTGACGATGTAGGCGATGTCGAACGCCCGCAGGGATTCGATCGCGGTGATCACAACAACGACCACGTTGATCGGGGCCATGACCGGGAGCACCACTCGGAAGAAGGTCTGCACCTCGTTGGCGCCGTCCACCTTCGCCGCTTCTCGAAGCGCAAGGTCCACGCTCTTCAACCCGGCCAGGTACAGGACCATGATGTAGCCGACCTGCCGCCAGCTGGCCGCGATCAGCACGGAGTACAGGTTGATGTTCGGGTCGCCGAGCCAGTCGACGATGTGGTGGCTCTTGACGAGCCCAAAGAAGTTGTTGATGAACCCGTCGTTCGGCGCGTACTGGAGCTCCCAGATGAAGCCCACCACGACCAGGGAAAGCACGACCGGCATGAAGAAGATGCTCTGGTAGATGCGCCCGCCGCGCAGCTCGCGGTCGAGCAGCACGGCGAAGAACATGCCGATCGGCGTGGAGATGAAGGTGAAGAAGGCCAGCCAGATCACGTTGTGCTTCACGGCGGGCCAGAAAAAGAGGTAGGAAAAGAAGAGCGTCTGGTAGTTCTTGAGGCCGACCACGTTCGCAGGGGTAAGGGGGCCGATGCCGCTCCAGTTCGTGAAGGAGAGCAGGATCGACGCCACCGTGGGGCCCCAGATCAAGATCAGGTCCAGAGCCAGAGGGATTCCGACCATGAGCACCATGAGGCGCTTGTCGATACGTGTCAGACGGCTGTAGCGACGCCTTTGACGAGTGACCACGAGCTCCCCCGCCCCGGCTGCTCCTGCCGGGGCGGGGGTGGTGCTCGCGTTGGCGCGATTCGCCACGTTCAGATTATCTGTGGTTACTTCTCCGGCGGGAGAGAGTCCCAGAACGACTGCATCTTGCCCTGCAGGCTAGTCGTATCGGCGTTCGGGTTCTGCAAGTAAGTCAGCAAGAAGCTCTGCATGCCGTTGGCACCCGCGAAGTCAGGCCGCGAGTCGCGGTCGAAGAACTGCGTGATCCTCTTCGCGTTGCTGATGATCTGAGCCGCCTTCTTCTGCAGAGGGCTGTACGAGCTGGTATCCGCATCGCTCGCAGTCGGTATGAGTCCCGGAGCGTTTTGGAACATCGTGAGCTGCGTCGAGCCCTTGGCCCAAAACGTCATCCACGCCTTGGCCTGGGCCAGGTCCGCGTTCAGGGTGGGAGACTTCTTGGTCACCATCCAGATGTCGATCGGCGCGTCGAGGGCCTTCTCGGCGTCGTACTGAGTGCCGAGGTCCGGGAACGGGAAGAAGTCGAGATCGTCGAGCGCGTCCTGGCCTGCCGCCTTGAACTGGTCCGACACGAACAGGCCAAGGAGATACATCCCGGCCTGCTTGCGGACCACCATGTCCGCGGCCTGCTGCCATGTCGTGCCGGCGAGTCCAGCCTGGTAGTACTTCGCGAGATCGGCCCATTTCTTGAAAACTGCCGTTACCCTCGGGTCCGTCCATTTTTGTTTGCCGGCGCAGAGCTCGACGTGGAACTGGTAGCCGTTGAGCCGGAGGTTGATGATGTCGAACGTCCCCTGCGCGGGCCAGCCGTCCTTGTCGCCCATCGAGATCGGTGTCAGGCCGTCCTTCTGCATCTGTGCCGCAAGGGCTGTGAAGTCATCCCAGTTGGTCGGGATCTTGTAGCTGTGCGCGGCGAATACGCTCTTGCGGTAGAAGACGCACCAAGGGTAGTAGTCGCGAGGGATGCCGTAGAAGTGCCCGTCGTCGCCCTTCACCGACTCTGCAAAAGCGCCCGTGAAGTTCGACTTCACCGAGTCCCAGACATCGTCGATTGGGGTTGCCAGGCCCTGGGCGGCGAAGAACCGCATGCGGTGCCCGGAGAACCAGGTGAAGGCGTCGTCAGGGGTGGCCTGCAAGTAGGAGCTGATCTGGTCCTGGAAGGTGCCGTGGTCGACAGTGTTCAGCTTCACCTTGGTGCCACCGTTCGCGGCCGTGAACGCGGCGACGATTGCCTCCATGCCTTTCTTCGGTCCGGGGTCGGACTCGTTGCTGCCCAGGTTGAGCGAGCCGCCGGTGCCGGTGTTTGTCGTCGTCGTGCTGGTCACGCCGCAAGCGGCGAGGAACGCCGCCAGGCTCGAGTAGCCCGCAATCTTGAGGATGTCTCTGCGGCTCAGGGCTTGGCTGAGCGAGAGCTCCCTCTCGAGCCCCGGGAGCTCGAGCTTGCTGGATCGCCGAACAAACCGTGAATCACCCATGGCTGCCTCCTCATTGGCTCGATCAGATGTGAACATTCGGGCCCCAAGCAACGGCCGCATTGGTCGCGACACACCGGAACATTACTCATTCGGTCAGGTTTGTCAACTGATTCGCTTCGTTTCCTGGTCGATATTGCTCGAAGTTGATCGATCGAGTACCATCTCGCCATGCTTGCGGTCGAGCGTAGACGGCTGATCGCGGAGAGCATCCGCTCTCGGGGCGTCGTGTCGGTCGCGGAGATGGCCAAAGCGCTTGGCACGACAGAGATCACGATGCGGCGGGACCTCGGAGCCATGGCGAGGGACGGTCTCCTGGTCCGCACGCACGGTGGCGCGGTCCTGCCGGCGGCGCTTGGGCATGAGCCCAGCTATTCAGAAAAGGCGAGGCAGGCCGGCGCGGAGAAGGCGGCCATCGCACGGCTGGCGGTCGCGATGATCCAGCCCGGCGACTCGATCCTTCTCGGGCCCGGCACCACAACACTCGCCTTGGCGCGCCTGCTCGTCAACTCCCCTGAGCTGACTGTTGTTACCAACTCGCTGCTTGTCGCTCAGGCGCTGATGGAGGCAACGCACGTCGAGGTGATCCTTACAGGGGGGACACTGCGCCGGTCCATACACGCCCTGGTTGGTCCAGCTGCCGAAGAATCTGTGCGATCACTGCGTGCTTCGCAAGCTTTCATCTCGGGCAACGGCTTCACGGCCGATCGCGGTCTGAGCACGCCGAGCCCGCTGGTTGCGGCGACCGACCGATCACTGGCGTCTGCTGCCCAGCAGGTGGTGGTGCTCGCCGACTACACCAAGATCGGCGAGGAGACCATGTGCCAGACGGTGCCCGCGGCGCGGGTACACACGCTCATCACGGACTCAAGAGCCAAACCGGGCGAGCTCGAAGCGATTCGGGCAGTGGGGGTCGAGGTATGCGTGGCAGAGGTGGGCAAGCATGAGCAAACCAAGCCCTCGACCGGCTGAGCCCGCCCACTCGGAAGCGGTTAGGTCCTCATCTGCGAAGCCGGCACGCCTGCTCGCGAAGGTTCGACACGAGCTTCCGGACGGGCGCTACCTGATCGCCTACGAACGACGTCGCACTGAATCCGGCGATGCCTGAGCTTCGTTTCGATCCACTGCGGAATCAATGGGTCGCCTACGCAACCGAACGCAACGACCGAACTTTTCTCCCCACAGATTTCTGTCCGCTGTGCCCGACCGGCCAAGGCGGCGCCTCCGAGGTGCCGCTCGACGGATTTGAGGTCGTGGTGTTCGAGAACCGCTTTCCCGCCTTCGGTCCGGACCGGCGCGAGGGCCGGCCGGTCCGTCCGTCAATCAGCGGCGGATGCGAGGTCGTGGTCTACACGCCGGAGCACTCGCTCACGCTGGCTCAGCTGCCACTCGACCGGGTGCGGTTGCTGATAGACGTATGGGCCGATCGCTACGTCGAGCTGGGATCAACAAGCGATGTCGACTACGTCTACATCTTCGAGAACAAGGGCGAGGAGGTCGGAGTGACTCTCCATCACCCCCACGGGCAGATCTATGCGCTGCCCTTTGTTCCTCCTTTTGCCCAGGCGGAGCTCGACGCGTCGCGCGAGCACCTGGAAGCGGCCGGCCGTTGCCTTCACTGCGAGGAGATCGATCGCGAGCTGAGCGGACCGCGGATGGTGCTTGCAGAATCGTCGATGGTGGCGTTCGTACCCAACGCTGCCCGCTGGCCGTACGAGGTTCACCTCTACTCCCGCCGGCACGTTTCTTCGATCGCTGACCTCGATGACGCCGAGCGGCTGGATCTCGCCCGAGCACTCCTGAAGGTCACGGGGACCTACGACCGGCACTTCGGTTTCTCGACGCCGTACGTGATGGCGATGCATCAGGCCCCGACCGATGGCAACGCGTGGCCGGAGGCCCACCTCCACATCGAGTTCTACCCGCCGCACCGACGCAACGACCGCCTCAAGTACCTCGCGGGCGTGGAGCTCGGGGCAGGCACCTTTGTCAACGACACGATGCCTGAGGACACGGCTTCTCAGCTTCGCGATGCCGCGGGGTAGATCGGCCCTAAGGAAGTCGAGCGGGCGGCGAGGGTTCTGGGGCGGGGTCGCGGCCGAGCACCATGAACGCCACCGCCAGGACGATCGCGAGCGCTGGCGGGCCGTAGTCCGCCACCACTCCGTTGGGAAAGGCGACCCGGATGATCAGCGAACCGATGAAGAAGATCCCGCCGAGCACCAGCGTGATTCGGAAGCGGCGGGCGACAAATCGGAGTTGGCGCCGAAAGCCTCCGGGGCGCAGCGAAAGCACGGTCACGCTGAGGCCAACGAGAAAAATCAGTCCAATCAGGAAACCGCGCACCCCGTCAGTCCGGCCCGCCCGTTACGAACCGTTCTTCCAGACCGGTGCTCGCTTTTCGACAAAGGCGGCAATGCCTTCCTGGCCGTCGGGCGCGACCGCGTTGCAGGAGATCGCCTCGGCCATCAACTGGTAGGCCTCCGCCTGTTTTTCCTCCACCTGCCGGTAGAAGCCTTCCTTGCCGATCCTCAACGCGTAGGGGCTTAGCTGGGCGAGCTCTCCGACCAGCGCCGTGACTTCGTTCTCCAGGTCGGCGAGTGGGACCGCCCGGTTGATGAGACCCCATTTCTCGGCCGTCTCGGCGTCGATAAACCGCCCGGTCAGCAGCATCTCCATCGCGTGCTTCCGGCCCATGTTGCGGGCCACAGCCACGCCGGGCGTCGAGCAGAACAGACCGTAACGAACCCCCGACGTGGCGAAGCGGCAGTCGTCGCTTGCGATCGCGAGGTCGCAGGTGGCGACGAGCTGGCATCCAGCCGCGGTGGCGATCCCGTGCGGCGCCGCGATCACCGGGACCGGGATCGACTGCACCGTGGCCATCAGTTGGTTGCAGACGGCGAAGATGTCTCGTTCCTGGTCCAGGTTGCGATCCAGCATCTCCTTGAGGTCGTGCCCAGCTGAGAAGGCGCGGCCGGCGCCCTTGAGGACGATGGCCCGAACTTCGGGCCGGGCACTCTGGCGCTCGAGCTCGCGTGTGAGCTCTTTCATCAGCCCGGTCGACAAGGGGTTCAGCTGCTGCGGGCGATTGAGCGTGATGATCGCCGCCGGGGGCGCATCCTCCACCAATACGTAGTCGAGCGTTTCGGTCATTTCGCGATCCTCCTTGCCCGGTTCAGTCTAGGCTGCCGCATCCTCCATCCACGGCAGCTGATTGAAGGCGTAGTAGATCGCTATCGCGGCGAATAGAACGACGACAAGCCACGCGCTCACGAACGCCAGCGGAATCGACATCGCGTAGACGATGAGGCCCAAACCAAAGCGAGGTATCACGGAGCGCACCCGCCTCACATTGACCTCCGGCCGCAGGAGGTTGGGGTGAGTGAGGGCCCAGGCCACCAGCGCCTGAAAGGCGACGGCCATCACGGTCATGACGAGTCCGTAGAAAGCCGCAGCCACCGAGCCGTCTAGGCCAGAGGTCAGGTAACGGCCGAGCAGCTCGGTTGGGTACGGCACCAGCACGACGGTGAGCAGGAGCGCCAGGTTGATGAACTGGATCGTCCGATCGATGGACTGGAGGCCCCTGAAGATGGTGTGGTGGTTGACCCATAGGACGCCCACCGTGAGGAAGCTGGCCACGTAGGTTACGAGCTGCGGCCACTGCCGGAGCAGGGCGGCGAGCAGCCTCCCGGACTGCACGTCGGGGGCGATGAACTGGAGCACCAGCAACGTGATGGCGACCGCGAACACGCCATCACTGAAGGCCTCGAGTCGGGTCGTGTTCATTCGGTGGAACCTTACCGTGCAGGCCTTCCGCCGCTCGCCGCTGGGAAGTGCGCACACGTTTGCGCATGCCCCTCCTGTGGCGGACTAGAATCGGCGATGTGAGCGTGATGAGTAGTAGCGCGTCTGCGACTGCTCCCGGCCCTCAGTCACGCCTTGAGATGTACTTGAAGATGCTTCGGATTCGCATCTTCGAGGAACAGGTCAACGACCTCTACAGGAGCGCCAAAATGCCCGGGCTCGCTCACCTCTATATCGGTGAGGAGGCGGTTGCGGTCGGGGTCTGCTCCGCCCTGCGTGACGACGACTACATCACGAGCACGCATCGCGGGCATGGCCACTGCCTGGCAAAGGGCGCGGACGTGGGCAGGATGTTCGCCGAGCTGGTCGGCAAAGAGGCCGGCTACTGCCGCGGTAAAGGTGGCTCGATGCACATCGCCGACCAGGAGAAGGGAAACCTGGGCGCAAATGCCATCGTCGGTGGCAGCATGGGGATCGCGACCGGCGCGGCACTCTCGGCGAAGCGGCGTGGCACGGATCAGGTTGCGGTGTGCTTCTTTGGTGAGGGCGCGCTGGGCCAGGGCATCTTGTACGAGTGCATGAACATGGCGGCGCTGTGGAAGTTGCCCGTCATATATGTCTGCGAGAACAACCTATACAACGAGTACACGCACTACCTGGAGACAACAGCCGGAGACATCGCACTGCGGCCGGCCGGCTTCGGCATCCCATTCCACGAGGCCAATGGTCAGGACGTGCTCGAGGTCTTCAAGACCACCGAAGCCCTGGTTGAGCGGGCTCGCCAAGGGCAGGGCCCGGCGTTCGTGATGTGCCGCACCTACCGGCAGCACGGGCATCACGTTGGCGATGTCGATCGAGCCTATTACCGGCCCAAGGAGGAGGAGCGGCAGTGGGCGGAGGAGCGAGATCCTCTGACGATCCTCGCGCAGTCACTCATCGCCGAAGGCGTCGCGGAGGCTGTGACGTTCGACCGTATGGAGGAAGAGGTCCGCACGCAGATCCAGGAGGGCGTGAAGTTCGCGCTCGAGGCGCCGTACCCGACCCCTGACGAGGTGACGATGCATGTCTATTCGAATGGATAGGGTGGCGCGGCCTGAGATTGCGGTCGCGGAGCGCCAGCTGACCATGGCCGAAGCAGTGCGCGAGGCCCTGGCTCAAGAGATGCGCCGCGACCCGCGCGTGTTCATCCTCGGCGAGGACGTCGCCGAGGCAGGCACGCCTTTCAAAGTCTTGAGCGGGCTTGTCAAGGAGTTCGGCACGGACCGCGTGATGGATACGCCGATCTCCGAAGCCGGCTTCACCGGGATCGGCGTCGGCGCCGCGATGACCGGTATGCGGCCGGTCGTCGACATCATGTTCGGGGACTTTCTGTTCCTGGCCCTCGACCAGATCGCCAACCAGGCAGCCAAGGTCCACTACATGTCAGGCGGCAAGCTGAAGGTCCCTATGGTCATCCGCACGACCCTCGGCGCGACCCGCCGTTCAGCGGCGCAGCACAGCCAGAGCCTCCACGCGCTGGTGAGCCACATCCCCGGCCTCAAGGTCGCGCTGCCCTCGACGCCCTATGACGCCAAGGGCCTGATGAAGACGGCGATTCGAGATGACAACCCGGTCGTGATCTTCGAGGACAAGCTCAGCTACACGCTCAAAGGGATCGTTCCAGAGGACGACTACCTGATTCCGTTCGGCCAGGCCGACGTGAAGCGGGTAGGTGATGACATCACGCTCGTCGCCACGAGCAGCATGGTGTACGTAGCGCTGGCGGCCGCCGAGCTGCTCGCCCAGCAGGGCATCTCCGCAGAGGTGATCGATCCGCGAACAACGGTTCCTCTGGACGTCAAGACCATGGTGGATTCGGCGATCAAGACCGGCCACGTGATCGTGATCGACGAGGGCTACCAGAGCTACGGCGTGACCGCCGAGATCGCCTCGGTGATCACGGACGGTGCGTTCTACAACCTCGATGCTCCGGTGAAGCGATTGGGTGCGATGGATGTGCCGGTGCCTTTTTCGCCTGCCCTGGAAGACCTCACCGTGCCGACGGCCGAGAAGGTGGCTGAGCTGGCGATCAACCTGTGTCGAAAGAGGAGCTGACGATGGGACTCAAGACCTTCGGACGGATGGGTGTCGACTGGGAGGAGAGGGTCAACTTCGACCGCCTCCGCCGCGAGCGTCTCGCCCGCGCGTCCGCGGAGCTGGCCAAGTCTGAGCTCGGTGCGGTGCTTTGCTTCGACATGAACAACATCCGCTACCTGACCGCGACACAGATCGGGAGCTGGGGTTACGACAAGCTGATCCGCTTCGCGCTGCTTCCGCAGGGCGACCTGCCGATCCTGTGGGATTTTGGATCTGCGGCGCGGCATCACCAGCTCTACTGCCCGTGGCTGGGCGAGCGGTCGCGAGCGGGCCTGTCCACGTTCCGAGGCTCCATCGCACCCGAGGCAGGCCGGCCGCAGGACGTCGCGCAGAAGATCAAGGTCGAGCTCGAACAGCGCGGCCTGCTCGGCCAGCCGTTGGGTCTCGATATCGCGGAGCCCCCTGTGCTCTTCGCGCTCCAGGACGCGGGCATCAAGGTCGTCGATGGGCAGCAGTTGATGCAGCGAGCTCGGATGATCAAGACGGAGGATGAGATCACGCTTCTCAACCAGGCTTGCGGCATGGTGGATGCGGCTTACGACGACCTGTACGGCGCTATGAAGCCCGGCTTTCGCGAGAACGACTGCGTCGCTGTGGTCGCCGACAGCCTCTACCGGCAGGGTTCCGAGTTCGTCGAGGGCGTCAATGCAATCTCTGGCGAGCGCGCCAGCCCGCATCCCCACAATTTCTCTGACCGGGCGCTGCGGCCCGGCGACCCCGCCTACTTCGACGTGCTGCACTCGTTCAATGGCTACCGCACGTGCTACTACCGGACGTTCGCGATCGGCAGCGCGTCGCAGGCATTGGTCGACGCGTACAAGCGGTGCCGTGACTATCTCGACCAGGCGATCGCGTTGGTCAAGCCAGGCGCTACGACAGCCGAGGTGACGAGCGTGTTTCCGAAAGCAGAAGAGTTCGGCTTCCCAAATGAGGAGGCGGCATTCGCGCTGCAGCTCGGGCACGGGGTTGGCCTGTCGATCTGGGAGAAGCCGGTCTGCTCGCGGCTCGTCTCGCTGGACCACCCGGAGGTCATCCAGGAGAACATGGTCTTCGCGCTGGAGACTTTCTGGCCCGCGACAGATGGCTGGTCGGCGGCGCGGATCGAGGAGCAGCTCGTCGTGACCAAAGACGGCGCCGAGATCATCACTCGCTTTCCCGCCGAGGAGCTGCTGATCGCCGGCAAGCGCTACTACACAGCGGGCGGCGAGCTGCCGACGATCCGCGAGACACAATCGAACCTGAACAGCAACGGCAGCCGCGCCGTGGTTCAGGGCGCACGTCGCGAAGGCGCCAGGGTCAGGACCCAGAACTGATTGCCGACTGAGGTCATCATGCCGGCGCTCGGGATGGCGCAGGAGACGGGCAAGCTCGTGCGCTGGTTCAAGCGCGAAGGCGAGGCCGTCACGAAAGGCGAGCCGTTGATGGAGGTCGAGACCGACAAGGCGGCGGTCGAGGTGGAATCGCCGGCGACCGGAACGCTGGCCGGGATCACCGCGGCCGAGGGCGAAGACATCACGGTCGGCCTGGCGATCGCGATGATCCTGGCGCCAGGTGAGTCTTTGCCGGTCGCACAGCCGAAGGCCGCCGCGCCGTCTCCGAAGCAGCCCGCCGCCCCCGCCGCCGAAGCCGCCAAACCCGACTCGGTGCCTGCGGCGCCGGGCCGGCTTTCGGCTTCGCCCAAAGCGAGACGGCTTGCGGAGGAGCGAGGCGTGGATCTTACAAATGTGGCGGGAACCGGACCAGGCGGAGCGATCCTGGAAGAGGACGTACTTCAAGCAAGCGAGCAGCCGGCAGTTGCTGCGGAGACCGAGTCAGCGCTGTGGCGCGCGATGGCCGGCAACGTGACCCGAAGCTGGAAGGAAGCGCCGCACTTCTTCGTGATCCGAGAAGCTGACGCTGGTGCGATGGCGGAGGAGCGCCGCCGCAGCCCTGACGGCGTGACGTACACCGACCTGCTGCTGCGATGCGTTGCCTTGGCGCTCGTCGAGCATCCGCGTATGAACGGTGGGGCCCAAGAGGTGAACATCGGCCTGGCGGTCGCGGTGCCGGACGGTTTGATCGTGCCGGTCATCCATGGCGTCGACCGCCTGCCGGTCGAAGAGATCGCCGCAAATCGTAAGGAGGTGGTGGACCGCGTGAGATCCGGCCGCCTCCGATCGAGCGATGTATCGGGAGGCACCTTCACCGTCAGCAACCTCGGCATGTACGACGTCGACCTATTCACGGCCATCCTCACCGAGGGGCAGGCAGGCATCCTCGCGGTGGGCCGGATCGCCGATCGGGTGGTGGCGCGCGACGGGGCTGCCGTCGTGAGGCCGACGATGCTGATGAGCGTGAGCTGCGACCACCGCCGCGTCGACGGCGCTCGGGCAGCCGAGTTCATGCAGACCCTGGTTGGCCTTGTCGAAGGCCCGTCAAGCTAAGCAGCGCATGTCGAGCCTGCAGCACGTGTCGTCACCGTTTCCCGACGGAGAGCGCGAGTCCATCCGGAGCTTCTACGGCACTCTGTTGGGCCTGACTGAGGTGCCGGTTCCCGACACCTTGTCTCACATGGGCCTGGTGTGGTTTTCGGCCGGGCCCGGGCTCGAGCTGCATTTCTTTCCCGGGAGAACAGACTCAAGCGCAGACCGCCATTTCTGCCTGGACGTGGCCGACCTGGCGGAAACTCGCAAACGATTGGTGGCGGACGGCCGCGAGCCATACGACGACATTCCGATCCCAGGCCGGCCGCGCTTTTTCTGCCGCGACCCGGTCGGCAACCTGGTGGAATTCACCACGATCGCGCGCTAGGCCGGCCGGGCGACGCCCTCGCGTTCAGGCGCCGCGCTCATCTCACCTGGGCTCCCTGGACCAAGCCGCCTCCCGTCAGCTGCTGGCAGAACGTTTCCAGCCGTCGCTTGTTGTCGGGATCAGCGAGCATCGAGTCAGCCGCGGACTCCAAGGCTCCGATGTTGGCCGCGCTCGCATTGTCCATCGCCTCATTCGCAGCCGGCAGCTTGACCTGAAGTCGTAGGTAATGTCTGTCGTCGAGAAGCTGGCCCAGCTGAAATTCGGTGGTGTCGGATTGGCCGTCGAGAAAGGACCCGATTGCCGGTCTCGCCCACGCCACCTTGCCCCAGCGACGCGCCCGGTCGAACCTCACCGGGTGTGGTACCGATCCGGTGCCCAGGGACAGGATCAACACATCCATGTCCCCCTTGATGTCCTCGTGCTCGTCAACCCAGGCGCACAGGGCAGGATTATTCGCGAAGACTCCGCCATCCACCAGGACTGGCCTGTCCAAGGGTGGCCCGGAAAACTTGAATGGCGGAAAGTAGGTGGGCGCGGCGGAGGTTGCCCGGGCGATGTCGCGCAAGAGGTAGTTGCGGTCAGGGCGAACCTTGGCCTGCTCGCGGCTGAAGAACCATGCTTCTCCAGCGTGCATGTCGAACGAGGTGATGAGGAGCCCAGTGACCGCATCGGCGAGGCGCGACTCGCCTAGGTAAGCGCGTAGCTGAGTCTCCAACGCACCGGGCGAGTATTGGGACCCGGCAACGATCGACAGTAGCGATCGCAGCCAGCCCGAGTTGAAGATCTCATGGCCATGCACCTTGTACAGGTCGAGTAAATCGCTGGCTGCATACTTGGGAGTCATGCCACCCCGCGTAGGTACGCAGAGCCCGGCCGCGAGAATCCCCCCGGTCGATGTACCGGCGATGAGGTCGAACAGTTCCGCGGTCTTCTTGCCGGTTTGAGCCTCGATGGCGATCAGCACCGTCGCTGGAATCACCCCTCGGATCCCGCCGCCGTCGATCGCCAGGATACGTTTGGTCGCCACCGGCAGCTATCTCGAGCGCCCGCGTCGGGACGACGTTGACCGAGGCTTGGAGGTTCTGCGGGCCTCTCTCGAAGGCTTAGCCGCCACCTTGGGGCTGGGCGACTTCGACCTCAGCTTGGCCACTTCTTTCCCGACAGACTGGAGCTCGCGCACGCCTTCTCTCAAGTCCGCATAGGCGGCGCGCGCCCGCTTCGCTAGCTGCCGCTTGAACGGGTCGATGGGAATTGGGCCGTTAGGGCCGATGGCCCACAACGGACCATCGGCGAGGCTGCCGATCAACCAGGCCCATGCCTCGTAGTGACCGAAGTGGTCCGGCACCGCGGACTTGACCTCCACGTCAACGCAGGCTGAGGAAATCCCATTTGCCACCACGCACAGGTCAGCGTCACCGAGCTCCGCATTGAACGGCACCATGAAGTTGGTCGACACGATCTTGTTTCCGGTCGCGACCGCCATCGTCGAGTGGTCATAAGTTGGGCAGTACTGCATGTGGCCCGTGGCCTCATTGACGAGTTTCACCAGCGGGTAGTTGGTCGCCATCTGCGCATCGTCGCCGTAGCTGACGGCCTGCGAGAGGCCATTCAAGCGGCGACCGTGCAGTGAGTAGGACTGACCGGCGCGGAGCTTGTGTGGGTGGGCTGTGATCTGCGGCCTCCACGCCTTCTTCGGTCCGCCGGACGGGGTGTACACTTCGATGTCCGCGGTGCCTGCCGCGAAGAGCACCTGGCCATTGGGCAAAAGCAGCATCCGGCCCTGATAAACCACGCCGCCTGCATTCGCCGGTGTGGAAGCGGGGCTCATGGTATTGGTCGCAGGGTTGTATTCGAAGAAATAGGTCGGGCTGGCGAATCCGTAGTCAGGCGCCGGGCCGGCAGCGAGTAGAACCTTTCCGTTGGGCATCAGACAGCCAGGAGCGTCGTTCGCCTTCATGATCTGGCCCGGCGGGTTGTCAGGAAAGTCTGGTCCCTGCGTCCAGGATCCCGGCTGGGAAGGGTGGGCGGGTCGACGATACAGCGCGGTGTGGCCGGTGCCACCGACGCAGAAGACCCTTCCGTTAGGCAGCAGGAGGGCGGGTCCGATCTCGCTCATGCTTGCTTCGGCAATCGGAACCGGCGTGGAGCCTGCGGCGGTCCACTTGTTCGTCGCGGGCAGGTACTTCTCCGCTTTGGGAATGTTGCTGCACTCGACGGTGAGCACGGTCCCGTCTGGCAGGAGAGTCCACGTTTCCTCCGAGCTGGCGTCGTCTTTGGTTCCTCCGGCTGCCCAGCTGTTGGTCTCTGGATCGTAGATGGCGGTCTTCTTGTCGAATATGGAACCGAGCAAGACCCTTCCATCGGCCAGGACACAGCTGACGGCGTCGCCGATGGATGACCAGCCGGGCCCGGCGATGGTGGTCCAGCTGTCGAGGTAGGGATCGTAGATCTCGACATCGTTGGTGTCGCCCCCGGCATCGCTGTATTCCCCGCCGGCGACGAATACCCGGCCATCGTTGAGCACAGCCGACGCGTAGTACAGGCGCGAATGGGCCATGGAAGCGAGCTTGGTCCAGCTGCCCTTGATATAGCTGCCGGACGTATCCGGTGTCAGCTTCCACCAGTCGCGGCTGTAGTACACGTGACACATCACGCTGCCGTCTGTCAGCAGCAGCATGGTGCTCGCGTTGAATGGAGGTGTGTTGACCAGAGGCTTCCAGGTGCCTGCCATGTGCGTTCCCCCTAGCGGTCGGGCAACGCTATCGCCCTCGCCTGCGGAGGGCTAACCATTAGCGCCGCTTGTCAGCCGCCAGCGCTGAGTTTGCTAACCAGGATGGGCTGAGTCAAGAGGCACGCTCGACAAGGGTTACTGCCTTTCGCTGATCTTTCGCGCGGGCAGTCGCTGCTCAACCCACTGGCGCAGGGCGTTGAGATTCATGGCGCCGGTAACGCGGTCGCGCTCCTTACCCTCGTCCATCAGGACCAGGGTCGGGATCCCACGGATGCCAAATCTCTCCTGCAGCGCGGGCGCGAGATCGGTGTTCAGCTTCGCCACTTTCATCTTTCCCGCCAGCTCCTCGGAAAGCCGCTCGACTGCGGGAGCGACGATTCGGCACGGCGCACACCATGGTGCCCAGAAATCGATCAGGACAGGGATCGGGCTCTTCTCGACCACGGCGTTGAAATCGGCCACGCCTACCTCGGCGAGCCACGGAAGCGGGCGCCCGCACTTGGGGCAGTGAGGTACCCCTGCAGCGGCAGATTGAACTCGGGTTTTCTGGCCGCAGTTAGGGCAGGTGACTACCATCGGCTCGCTCATCTTTCTCGATATACGTCCCCGATACGATGTTCTCCCAAACTCTGCGCGCGCGTCTCTATATATGTGGTCACGGGCTTGCTTGGGTTCGGGGCCTTACCAGCATGGCTAGCGAGCAGGCGACAAGCCACGCCAGCAAGCCGCCGAAAGCCACGATGTCGGGGAGAGCGCCCGCCGCCAGGATCCCGGGCGGGGCAAAAAACGAGATCCATGCGATCGCCTGCAGGCCGGCTGCGGCCGCGGCGGCCAGCCCAATCCAGCGGGGAAGGGCACCGGAGGCCAGGATCGCCGTGCAGGCGGCGCCGAGGAAGAGGATCGCCGGAAAGGTTGTCACCTGGAACGTAAAGCTCTGCAGGTCATTGAGCAAAGCAGCGCGTGTGGGATCCGGGTTTGGCCGGAATGCCAGCGCATGGAAGGCCGCCACCTGCACCAGCGTGCATGTCGCGAGGATCGCGGCTGCGACCAAGGCGGTCAGCGATGGGAGGATGCGAATGCGGGCGTGGAAGCTCGCGGCGAACACCACCAGGAGCATCACTCCGATCCCGTCGGCGACGCTCTCCGCCTCCAGGCCGGCGTGATGGTGGCTGTAGTAGGCGGCGATTTCCGCGGCTGGGGCTCCCGCGATCGGCGGTGGGGCCGAGATGAGTCCGGTCAGCGCCAGCGCAACCACGGCGAGCAGGCCTGAGGCGGGAACCCACCGGGCCAACGGGGTCACGGCCCGGAGCTTACGCGCAGGTCAACTTGATATCGCTCACAGCCGGTGACGGTTGTTGCTCGGGCGCGGTGGAGACCCGCGCCCGAGCCCTGCTAACGCCGCCTAGTCCTCTCGTCGCGCCGCGTCTGCAGCCTCGGCAAGACCGTGCAAGAGAGTGAAGAAGTCTTTGGACTGACCGCGGAACAACCCGCCGTCGGTGAGCCCCTTGACGGCGCCGGCGGCGGCTCCCTTCGTTTCGGTCGGGCGAATGATGGAAACCACCGGGAAGGTCCGCTTCAGGAAGAAGGTCGGCTCGGGCATGATCAAGTTGGTCTGGGTATCCTCGGAACCCGACTTGTTCAGGTCCGGGAACTCCAGGCCGTTGGTTGGATCCTTGAGAACCTTCGCGTTGCCCGCTTTGTCCTGCCAGGTCTGGAAGTGCATCGTCTCCGTGGGACCGATGCTGAGCAGGATGCGCAGCACCTCCGGACTGCTGACTCGCTGCGCCAGCGATGGATAAAGGCTGCTTCCACCTTGCTCGATGGTCCCAAAGTGGAATCCGGCAGTGTTGGCGATTGCCTGGATGTGGTCGTCCGGGGCAAGGTCCGCATCTGTCCGCGGGATGGCCGGGAACTTCCCTGCCTTGAGGCCTGGAATCGCTTGCGGAAACGAATCCCCGAGGTCGGGGTTCTTGGTGCGGCTGCGGTAGCGCGTGAACCAGCTCGTGTCCACAGAGAGCTCCATCAGGTTGGTCAGCCGTCCGATCTGCTGAGCGCCCGTGGCCTTGCTGCTCGGCAGGGTGCGGAACTTGTCGAGATTTATCGATGACGCGCCTTTGGACACCAGGTAGGCGTTGATGAACGTGAAGTGGGTGAACTCGTCCTCGGTGTTGTCGTGGATGTATTGAGGCATATCCATGTCCAGCACCTGCAGCCGCTTGATGTATTCAGGGCTGCCGCTGCCGCCGGGAACCTCTTCATCCTGGACACCGCCGAGCTCGTTGTACTGCTGCCAGAGATCCGTTTCCAGGATCTCGAGTGCCGAGAGAAAGCGCAAGATCGCAGCGTCGCCGGCGGTGAGTCCGCTGTCTGTTTTGGCCAACGCAGGAAGGGCGCTCGCCAGCACTCCGGAACCTGCTGCCGTTGCCCCTAGTGCTAGTCCCGTGAGCAAAAATGACCGTCGAGTGGGACGGCGTGCGTACAGGTTTGATGGACCCTCCATTGCGTTCACCTCTTTCGAAAAATTCAGAGCTGCGTCCGCCGCGGCCACCGTTGCGCACGGCCTTCTTCTGTGATTACTGAGAAGAGTTACAGCCCTCGCCGGCACGGGCTGATGTCTACGCAATACCCTTGTTGGCATGGGAATTGCAGTCGACGCTTTCGGGCGCACCGGGCATCAGAGCACCCGCATGCTCTTCGGTGCGGCTGCCCTGTCGCAAGTCAGCCAGGAGGTCGCCGATCGAACGCTCGAGGTGCTGCTTCGCCACGGGGTGAATCACATCGACACCGCCGCAAGCTATGGAGACGCCGAGCTGCGCATACGCCCCTGGCTGAAGCGCGAGCCCGGACGATTCTTCCTCGCGACCAAGACATCGTCGGACTCGGCGCTGACAACACTCACCTGGCCACGTGGAAGTTCCATGTCGATTGGAGCAACTCCAGCAACTCGACATTTATAGGCCCGACGGCGCCTTCTACAACGTCGCGTGCCCGGACACGGTCTTTTACGACTGGGCGACTGCGACCTTGAAGGACAACACGACCGGCACGACGCAGACCCTCCTCGCAAAGACCTGCACCAACAACAACACCTGGGTGAAGGTCAGCGCGGCGCTCACCGCGTCACATTCGTACACGCTGACCCTGGTCAGCCATGACGACAATTACCCGGGCGACCCGACTTATACGCGATTCGATGACGTCGCGGTGCAGTAACTGAACCCAGCTGCCGTGCGCCGCTGAATCAACGTGGCCGCGCTACTCGTCCGCGGTCCATTCCGTCGCGAGTTCCATTCGCTTCGCCGGGTTGAACGCCCGCCACATGATATGTACGGCGCCGATCGCGACTGTTGCCATGATCACTAAGGTTCGCATGCGGTGCATCCTCCTCAAACGCGGGGGCTGAGTCATCGTGTGGAGGGACCGAAGGATCAGGCCCTCGTTCGTGCCACCTTCACGCAAGCTGTCAGGGAAGCTGGTAGATCCGCCTCGCGTTGCCACTCAGAACTTGCCGTCCCGCCTCGACCGCTTCAGCTTGGGTCAGCCAGGCAGTGTTCACCAACTCTCCAAGGGCCCCGGCGAGTGCCTCTCGATGCAGGGCAGCCGCGACCAGGTAGATCTCGGGGAACCGAGTCGCGTCCGTCGCGTACAGAAGCTTCGTGGTGGGGCAGAGGCCGAGCGCTTCCTGCAGCGCCCGAGCACCGTCGTGGGCTGCCATCGGAATCGCGAGGGACAGGTCCATGTGGGCGCCCGGGAAGACCGACGCAAGGTAAGCCGCCTCGCGATGGAATGGATAGCAGTGCAGCAACACGACCTTCAGGCCGGCAAAGCGGGGTTCGATGAACAGCTGCCTCAAACCGAGCGGGTTGGCCAGTGCCAGGTCTTCGTCCGGGTCGCCGAAGCCGCAGTGAACCTGCAGAGGCACTCCCAGATCGCCGCACTCCTCCGCGGCCTCGAGCAACAGCTTGTGGCATAGCGGTTCGCCTTCCAGACGAATGGGACGTCCCTGCGTGGCTTGGGTTCGGAGGGCTTTGAAATCGGCCTCGGCGCGTATGCGGTCCGGTTCCCGAAGCTGAAGGCCGGCCCTATAGGCGGCGATTGTCTTGACGCCCACCGCGCCGCCACTGACTGCGACGCGCAGCTCGGAACGCACAGCCGCCGTCCACTCCGCGACGGTGTCGCACAAGACCACCAGGCGCTCGGCCGCGGTCTCGAGTCGAACCACCTCGCGCTGGGCTGTCTGGATCGTCGCCTTGTGCTCGGCGGGGCTCATCGCTTCGCCACCCGCGTACCCGTGGTCGAGGATCATCAGCGCCGTCCGCGACTTTTTCAAGAGACGGTTGGCGTGGGCCGCGGGATCGACGCCATCGCGACGATGCATCACGGCTTCCTCGGTCGGCTCGCAGTCCAGCTCGGCCGCCAGGAGCCGCAGCGCGCGTTGGTAGATCACCGCGTGTTGGGTGTGCTCCCGAAGGACGTCCGGATCAGTGGCCTCGGTGAAGCCATGCCGCAAGTCGATCGGGGTGAGCCGGGTCGTCAGGCGGAGGAGTGGATGGCAGTGATGATCGACCGCGGAAACCTCCTCCCACTCGGCAAGGAGGGATAGGCCCGCGGGGTTCGGGCTAGAACTTGTACGCGTGCTGGCGGAGCTCGAAGGCCTGGTCCTCGCTCGCGAAGGCGGCAATGTCTGCTTCTTTTACAGCCATGTACGAGCCGGCGAGCTGCTCGCCGAGCGCCTCTAGAAGCACGCGGTCGCCGCGCAAGTTGCCGATCGCTTCCTGCAGGCTTTGGGGCAGACGGTCGGCGTGGATCGCACGTCGCTCGGAGTCACTCATTGAGTGAGGGTCTGTGGTCGCGGGCGGAGGCAGCTCGAGCCCGCGCTCGATACCATCCAGACCGGCGGCGATCAGGCCGCCCAGGGCCATGTAAGGGTTGGAGCTCGAATCGCTCGCCTTGAGCTCGATATTCGTGGACTGCGCCTCCAGCGATCTGGTCGGCGAGGCGACGCGGAGCGCCCCCTCGCGATTGTCCGGACCCCAGACGCGATACGCCGAAGCCCAGGTCTGGGGCTGCAGGCGCCGGTAGGAGTTGACCGAGGCGCAAGTGAGCGCGACGAGCGCGGGCAGATGGTCCAGGATGCCGGCCATGAACTGGCGGGCGACAGTCGAGAGGCCATAGCCCTGAGTCTGGTCGTAGAAGCGGTTCGTCTTCCAGTCGCTGCTCCACCCGGAGAAGTGGAGGTGGCAGCCGTTGCCGGCCTGTTCGACCCAGGGCTTGGGTGCGAAGAGCGCATACAGGCCGTGTCGCAGCGCGATCCCCCGCACGGTCTCTTTGTACTGGATATGGCGGTCGGCCGCGGCGATCGCGGGCGCGGGTTTGATCGAGAGCTCCTGCTGGCCCCAACCCAGCTCCGGGTAGTACTGCTCGACCTCTAGGCCCTGAGCCTGCAGGGCCTCGATGATCTCGTCGATCACGCCGGCGGCTGAGTTCATCCCGGTGCTGGTGAAGCAGCCGCTTTCATCCAGCGGTTGGTAGACGCCGTCCACTCGCGTGGCGAGCGACCACTCGGGCTCGAATGCGGCAAGCATGTGGAGATCCCGTTCGGCCGCACGGGCGACCATTCGCTTCAGGAACGCGCGCCCGTCGGCGGCGTACGGCTGACCTTCCAGCGTGATCATGTCCACCAGAACCGCGCCGGTATGCGGTGCGTACGGCGCGATCACAAACGTCGACGGGTCGGGTACCAGACGGATCTCGCCCACGGGACCCATACCCTCGTAAGGCGCGAGATGGTCGAGCATCGTGAAAGCCTGCATCGCGAGCGTCAAACCGATACCTTCCTCGAGCCTCGTCTCGAGATCGGCGATCCCACTGCATTTGCCGCGGATCACGCCATCGTTGTCGCAATAAAGGAACCGGACCAGACGCAACCCGGCCGCACGCGCCATCTCGGCCGCCTGGCCGGAGGTCAGCGCAGGCGCCGCCATGTCGTTCAAGACCGGGCTCACGCCTGATCCCTCAGGCGGTCGATTGCTGAGCAGCTCCCGGCCGGCGCCGAGGGCCCATGGAATAGACGATCACTGCCACGACAAGGGAGGCCAGTGTCACGCCGCCAACGATGACAAGCCATGGACCATTTGGAATCAATGCCGGATTCCACGAGCCGGTCAGCGTGACCCAGATACCCGCGGCGCTGGCGACCGCGCCGAAGATCGAGGCTGTCACGAAGACTCCGTTGGGCACCAGCTGCTCGCGCTTGAACTCGGTTGGAAACTTGTTCCGGATGATCAGCACGTCGACGAAGAGGATGATCATCGAGA
This sequence comes from Candidatus Dormiibacterota bacterium, assembly GCA_035937155.1. Lineage (GTDB taxonomy): Bacteria > Chloroflexota > Dormibacteria > Dormibacterales > Dormibacteraceae > Palsa-870. Next base: position 35,283 of record DASYVJ010000056.1, read on the forward strand.
GGCACCAGATCACAGTCACGGCAGCCTGAAGGACCAGGTAGACCTGAGTCGACAGGTTCGGGTTGCCTGAGAAGCCAATAAACGTGACTACGGTGATGATCGTGGTGATGACCGCTTGCGTGATCACCGCGACGTGGGGAACCTTGTTGCGATTCACTCGAGCCATCGCCGCGGGCAGCCGCTGGTCGAGGCCGGACACGAACAGGAGCCGTGCAAACGAGTAGTTGTAGACGGTCGTGTTGAAAAGGAAGAACGCGATAAGGATCAGCGCGACGATCGTGCTGACCGTGCTGCCCAGAGAGATCTGCACCGCTTGCAGGATCGCCGTCGTCGAGTTGGCGTCCTTCTGCGGCACCACAACCATTGCCGCCCACGTGAGCGCGAGGTAGGCGACCATCACGACGATCGAGCCCCAGAACAGGTAGCTGGTGATGGCGCGGCGGTCCTTGACTTCGACGCCCATGTTGAGCGGCACCTCGATACCGAGGAGGGCAAGGATCACCAGGCCGTAGAACGTCGCGTTGCTTGAGTTGAGGCTGAATGCCGACGGAGAGAAGTCGTTGGCGGCGGGGTGTCCGCCCAACAGCCAGGCAATGCCGGCCAGCGTCACAGCGGCGATCGCGGCGCCGTAGATCACGAACACCACGTTGACCATGTTCTGGGTTACGCGGAATCTCAGGATCGAGAGCCCGGTGCTGAACCAGATCACCGCAACGATCACCACGCCCTGCTGCCAGGGTTGCTGCAGCCAGCTGCCGTTGAGGAACTGGAGCATGGTCACGATCAGGTCTGCGGTGGCGATCATGACCAGGATGCCCGGCCACCACGCGCAAAAGCCCGCGAAGAATCCCCAGAAGGTGCCCAGCGCCTTGTGCGTCCAGACGTAGATGGAGCCTTCGCCGGGGAACATGAGGCCGAGCTGCCCGGTGACGATCGCTCCAGGAATCAGGAAGGTGACAAAGCCGAGGATCCAGTAAACGAAGCCGGCCGCTCCCGCCGCCTGGATGACCGAGGCCTGGTTCGCAAAAAGCACGATCGCCACGAAGATCGCCACCATGTCGAACGGTCCCAGGACCTTGGGCAGGATGCCGGGCGCAATGCGCTCCGAAAGCAGCTCGCTACTCGTGGCAGGCCTCGCGGCCGCGCCCAGGTTGCTCTCTGCAGTCCCCATGTTGACCCCCCTTTCAACCCTCAGGTCGGTATGCGAATCTGATTCTCGCGGGACAATCAGCCGCGGTCAATGGGGGTCCACGCCGCAAGAGCCAGGCGAGTCTTATTGCTGGTCTTGCAGGCTGTGTCGCGCTGTGTGGAGCTGCTTGCGCAGCTCGAACGGGTCGACCGCCGCGATTCGCACGGAAACCTCCGGAGGCGCACCCGGCGACTCGGAAACAAAGACCCCACGGAGGGGG
>DASYVJ010000057.1:0-106653 GCA_035937155.1 Candidatus Dormiibacterota bacterium
AGGCAGACGAGCGAAAGGAAAATCGCAAAGCCCACTGCGGCCGCATGCTGCATTGCGGTACATAGTGATGCATGGCCAAGCTCTCCATCCTGAAGGTCAAGCTCGATCGCGAGGTCAACGGCTACGTTGTGGCCGACTCGAGCACGAAGGAGGCGGTCGTGATCGACCCCGGGCTGCCGGTCGAGAAGATCGCCGAGCAGCTGAAAGGCTTCACGGTCCGCTACATCCTGGCCACCCACTGCCACCCAGGGCACGTCGCCGGCAAGGACGCGCTCAAGGAGATAACCGGGGGCGAGACCGCGCTCCACTCAGCCGACGCGAAGCAATTCCTCCGCTCAGCCGACCGCTACCTGCTGGACGGTGACGAGCTCGAGTTCGGCGAGTTCAAGCTCACTGTGCTGCACACGCCCGGCCACACTCCCGGCAGCGTTTGTTTCCTGGTGGCCAACCACGCGTTCGTCGGCGACACGCTGCTGGCCGGCGGCATCGGGAAGCAGACGCCCGAGACCGATCTCCGGCGCCAGATGATGAGCATCGGGACCAAGCTCCTTCGCCTCCCGCTGACGACGGCGCTCTACCCCGGCCATGGCCCTGCGACCAGCCTCGAGCGCGAGCTGGCGCAGAACCCGATCTTCAGGGGTGCGCCTGCCCCCCGCTAGGCGTTCGCCAGGCTCATCGAGATCCTGGTCACGCCCGCACATGGGAACGCGCCGGCCGGACCATTCGACCGGCAGAGCCTCCAATTCGCTTGCCATCGCGGACCAGTGCCTGACCGCGCAGGAAAACGTCGCGGACGGCAAAGCTGAACTCCTGGCCGTCGAGGGCTCCGTGGCGCTGGCGCGACCGCATGAGTGATGGGCGAACCTTCGTCTTGCGATTCGGATCCACGATGACGAGGTCGGCATCGAAGCCTGGAGCGATCGCGCCTTTGGTCTCGTGGAGGCCGGCGAGTGCAGCCGGGCCTTCGCTCACCCAGCGCGGTGCGAGTGACTCATCGCCCAGGCGCTTGGCGAGCTCGAGGCAGCTCAGGTACAGGGTTTGCACGCCGGGACTGCCGGAAGGAGCCTGCTCGAACGGCCGCGCCTTCTCTTCGTCGGTATGGGGCGCATGGTCGGTCGCGACGATTCTGATCACACCGTTCGCCGCGGCCTGGACCAGCGCCTCGCGATCGGCTGCCGTGCGGATGGGCGGAAACACCTTCATCGCCGTACCGAGCCGCGCGAAATCGTGGTCGGTGAGCCACAGGTACTGCGGGCAGGTTTCCAGGGTCATTCGCGTGTCGATGCGCATCGCTGCTTCGGCCGCGCGCAGGCCCAGCGCGCTGGAAAGGTGCGCAACATGCAGATGCAAGCCGGACTCTTTCGCGATGGCGGCGGCAGCCGAGATGGCCACCGCCTCGGCCTCATCGGGTCGCGCATCGAGAAGGTCAGCGTAGGTCTCGAGCGGACGCCTGAAGGCAGCGAGAACCGTCGGGTCTTCGGCATGAATCGCGAGCGGGAGGCCGAGCGCTGCCACGACCGGCGCGAGTCGCGCCAGCGTGCCGTAATCAGGCGGACCCTCGATGTCCGGGTCATCGGCATCAGCTGTTTGCAGGACCTGCTTGCGGCTGCGGCTGAAGCTGTAGCCGAGGTAGGCCTTGAAGCCCACGGCGCCCGCCTCGGCCAGCGCCTCGAGCTGGTCGCTGGTGGAGCTCGAGCGGATCATGGCCCACAGCCCAAAGTCGACGCGCGCTTTTCGTCGCGCGAGAGCTGCTTTCGACTCCAACACGCCGGCCGCGTCGACCGCCGGCACCGTGTTCGGCATGTCGAGTACTGTCGTCACGCCGCCCAGCGCAGCCGCTGCGGTCAGCGTGCCGAAGTCCTCCTTATCGGGGAACCCCGGGTCGCGACTGTGCACGTGCGCGTCGATCGCGCCCGGTAGCACGTACATGCCACTAGCGTCGATGACGGTCGCGCCGGCCGGGGCGGTTCGGCCGGGCTCGACGTGCGTGATCACGCCACCGGCGACGTGCACGTCCGCATCGACTGGGCCATCCGGGCCGTAGACCATGCCTCCTGTTAGAAGGAGGTCAGTCAAGTTCGAGGTCTGAAACGCGGAAAAGCGGTGAGTAAGGGATGCCGGCGCCGCGAATGTTCTCCTCTCCACCTTCACCGCGATCGAGCACCACGACCAGGTGGATGACCTCTGCGCCCGCGTCACGCAGCACCTTCGCCGAACGCAGGGAGTCTCCGCCGGTTGTGACAACGTCCTCGATGACGGTGATCTTGTCTCCAGACGCGAAACGGCCTTCGATCTGTTTTGACGTGCCGTAGCCCTTGGGTTCTTTGCGCACGAGCACGAGCGGAAGGCCGGTCTCCATCGAGACGGCTCCTCCAAGCAGTACCGCGCCCAGCTCTGGCGCCGCGAGTCGCTCCGTTTCTTTCGGCACGAGCGCGCTGAGATGCTTGCCGAGCCGTCGCAGCAAAGCCGGATCAGTCTCGAAAAGGAACTTGTCGAAATACCGATTCGACCTCTTGCCTGAACGAAGAACGAAATCGCCTTTGAGATAAGACGCCCGAACCAGTTCGCGCCCGAGATCGTGCAGCTCGGATGTCCCGGTCTTCACCGACCTAATCTAGCTGATAGATGTCTGCCCCTTTGACCGTCGGGCTGCTGCGCGTGGTGCTGCATTTACCGGACAGCGGTTCACTCAAAGCGAAGCGAATGATCGTCAGTGGCTTGCTGCGCCGCTTGCGCGATCAGTTGAAAGTGGCCGCGGCCGAGGTCGGCGAACTCGACCGCTGGCAACTCGCAGAGGTCGCCGTCGCGACAGTAAGCGGTGACAGCCGCCACGCAGACGAAGTGCTTGCGACCGTCCTCAGATACATCGAGTCACACAGCGAGGGGGCCCGCATCACCGATGTGTCGACCGAGCTGGTCCGCCTGTGAAAGCCATCGAGTCGCTGGTTGACGATTTCGAGGCAGGGCTGCCTTTCAAGCTAGACACGTTTCAAAAAGAGGCGATCGAGAAGCTGGAGCGCGGGCGAGGCGGCGTGTTGGTGAGCGCACCTACATCGAGCGGCAAGACGATGGTCGCCGAGTACGCGATCTTCCGCGCGCTGCAGGACGGCGTGAAGGCTATCTACACGACTCCGCTCAAGGCGCTGAGCAACCAGAAGTACCACGACTTCGTGCGCCAGTACGGCGAATCCGTGGTCGGCCTCGTCACGGGTGAAAACACCATCAATGACGATGCGCCAGTGGTCGTGATGACGACTGAGATCCTGCGCAACCTGATCTATGAGGATCCCAAGCGCCTGGACCTTGTCCGCTACGTCATCCTCGACGAGGTTCACTACATCGACGACTTTCCGCGCGGCTCCGTCTGGGAGGAGATCGTCATCCAAGCCCCGGCCACGATCAAGCTGGTCGGCCTCTCGGCCACGATCGGCAACTACAGAGAGATCGCGGATTGGATGGCCGAGAACCGCGGCGGCATGGAAACCGTCTTCCACGACGTAAGGCCGGTCGAGCTGAAGATGTGGATGGCGATGAACAACCGCTTCCTGCCGCTGTTCAACCAGGACGGCGGCATCGACCAGCGCACGTGGAGCAAGGCGGCGCAGGAGGAGGAGGCTTCGTATCGCGTCGGCGGGTACCGCTCGCTGCCGTCCAACGACATGCTCCACGTGGTCGAGCAGCTGCGCGGTTACGACATGCTGCCTGCGATCTATTTCATCTTCTCGCGGCGCGGCTGTCGCGAGGCGCTGCAGCGCTGCTCGTACCACGAGCTCGACCTCACGACAGCCGCCGAAAAGGAAGCCATCGACCGTGTCGCGGCTGAGCGGCTGCAAGCGCTGACGGACCACGACGAGGAATCACTCTTCCGGCGCATGGTCGACGCCAGGCTGTTGCGCCGCGGGCTGGCCGAACACCACGCCGGCCTGCTGCCGTACCACAAAGAGATGGTGGAGGAGCTGTTCCAGCGCGGCCTCATCAAGGTTGTCTTCGCGACCGAGACGCTGTCGCTCGGCATCAACATGCCGGCGCGCGGCGTGGTCGTTTCGTCTTTCACCAAGTTCGACGGCGTCAACTTCTCGAACCTGACAACGGGCGAGCTGACGCAGCTGATGGGTCGTGCCGGCCGGCGCGGCATCGATGTGATCGGACACGGCGTCATCCTGAAGGAGGCGGACGTCGAGGTCGGCGCCATCTACGAGGTCGCGATGGGCCCGACGCTTGTCGTCGAGTCCAAGTTCCTGCCCAGCTACAACATGGCTCTCAACCTCCTGCGCGTCTACACGCCCGAGGAGGCGGAGGCCCTGATGCAGCGTTCATTCGGCCAGTTTCAGAAACGCCTTGCCGCGGACCAGACGAAGGAACGCTTGACCAATGTCCGCGAGCAGCTCACCGACCTCCGGCGTATGTGGGATGACCCTGAGATCTCGATCGACGACGTCGGGCAGTACTTCAAGCTCGAGGACCGCCGGCGCGCGATCCGGATCGAGCTCAAGCGCTTGCGGCGCGAAGCGGGGGCAGAGCGGAGGGGGCGCCGCGGGCGCAACACGCGCGCGTTGGGGTCGACGGGGCGCGTGGTCCAGCGGCTCGAGATCGAGGCGAAGGGCCTGCTCGAGCGCCAGCGAAAGCTGAAATTGGTTCGCTCGCCGCGGTTTGGCGAGCTGCTGCAGAAGTACGGTGAGATCCGCACCCTGCAGAAGGAGCTCGAGGGTGGTCAGCGCGAGGTCAGCGGCCAGATGGACGAGTACCCACGCAAGCTCCGCCGTCTGTGCAAGATCCTGACCGAGGCCGGATTCCTCGCCCACGACAAGCCAACCGACAAGGGCCTGTTCGCGTCACGGGTGTACGGCGAGAACACGATCCTGGTCGCCGAGGCGGTGTGGCTTGGGTGGTTCGAGGGCCTTGCCCCGGAAGAGCTGTGTGCCGTACTGGTCATGCTGGCGGTCGAGGACAGGGAGCGCGGCGGCAGGGATCGCCAGGCACGCGGCCCGCGACGCTATCCAACGCCCGCGATAGCGCAGACCGCCCGGCTCATTCGCTCGCTGTACTTCCGATTCGCCGACATGGAGAACGATCTGGACGAGCCGAATCTGCGCGCGCCGTCGCATGACTACATCGACTTCGCCTACCGCTGGGCGGCCGGCGAGCCGCTCGACCAGATCCCGCTCCCGGCAAACGTTGACATCGGCGACGCGATCAAGGCGATGAAGAGCATTTACTCGCTGCTGCGCCAGCTCGAATGGGCTCTGCGGGTGGCGAAATCCCCTCTCCAGGACACCGTTTCCCGAGCGGTCGTGCAGATGGAACGTGACGTGATAAAGCGAACATACTAAAAACGAATATGGCCTCCAGAAAGCGACGCGTTCTCGTCACCGGGGTCGCCCGATGGTGGGGCGCGCTGCTCGTGCAGCGCCTGGTGGAAGACCCCGATGTGGCCGAGGTCATCGGCATCGACACGCGCGAGCCCCGCTACGACCTGGGGCGCGCCGACTACCTGAAGCTCGACGTCCGCCACTCCTTGATCGGCAAGCTCGTGCGTGCCGTCGGCATCGACACCGTCGTGCACACGATGACGCGCGTCGACTCGTTCGACATGGACCCGCGCCGCGCGCACGAGACGAACGTCATCGGCACGCTCAACCTGCTCGCAGGCTGCGCCGGCGAAGGAAGCCCAGTCCGGCGGTTCGTACTCAAGTCTTCGGGACATGTGTATGGCTCGCACGTCGACCTTCCGGCTGGATTGCGGGAGGACCACCGCCTCGACAGCAACTCACGCCACCAGTTCGTGCGGGACATCGTCGAGGTCGAGTCGTACGTCACAGACTTTGGGCTGCGCAACCCCAGCATAACCATCCTCACGCTTCGCTTCTCCAACAGCCTTAACCCGGAAGAACCGCAGCCGCTTGCCCGCTACCTCGACCTCGAAGTCGTGCCGACCGTGGCCGGCTACGATCCGACGCTGCAGCTAATCCACCGCGACGACTGCGTCGAGGCGATGGCGCTGGCGACCAAGCGTGGGCCCGCCGGCGCTTATAACATCGCGACGCCCGGAGCCGAGCCGCTTTCGGTACTCCTGGACGCCGCCGGCAAGCTGCACGCGCCGATGCTGCCTCCGATCGGTCTCGAGCTGGCAGCGTTTGCGGTCCGCAGGGCGGGGTTGGCGTTCCTGTCGCCCCAGCTCCTGGACTTGCTGCGCTGGGGCCGCACGATGTCGACGGCCAAGGCCGCGCGCCAGCTCGGCTTTCGCGCCACGCGTGACACGCGTGCCGCTTTCGAAGACTTCATCCAGCAGCGCCGCGTCCTCCGCTACGCGCCCGACCGCCATGCGTACCAGTACGAGAAGGAGCTGGAAGACTTCATTCACACGCGCCAGCTGGCGTCGGAGAACGGGGAGACAGACTCCGACGGGGTCGCGGCGCCGCCCTCGGGCATCCAGACCGCTAAACCTCTCCCCCGCCCCCGTCAATCACGATAACTTCCCCGTTGACGTAGCTCGCGGCGTCGGACACCAGGAAGGCCACCACCCCAGCGACCTCGTCCGGCATACCAATCCGTCCCATCGGGTTGGAAGACAGCACGCGGTCGAGGATGGATTCGTTGCCCCACAGCGCTTCGGCGAAGCGCGTTTTGATCAGGCCTGGCGCAACCGCGTTGACTCGCACCTTGCCGCCAAGCTCGCGAGCCAGCTGCCGCGTGAGCATGATCACGCCGGCCTTGCTGACGTTGTAGACGCCGAGGCCGATGCCAGGTCGCATTCCGCCCACGCTTGCCACATTCACCACGGCTCCGCCGTGCGTCTCCATCCAGGCCTCGTAAACGAGCTTGGTCAGGACGAAGACGCCGCGCAGGTTGACCTCGAAGGTCTTGTCCCAGGCCGCCAGCTCGGCGCCGATCACCGGGCCGAAATAAGGGTTGGTGGCGGCATTGTTGACCAGGATGTCGATGTGGGCAAAACGCTCCATGACCGACTTAACCAGCCGTTCGAGCTCCTCAGGCCGGCCCGCATGAGCCGCGATGGCTGTCGCCCGCTCGGGGTACATCGCGTTGATCCGCGCGGCCTCCTCGTCGAGGTCGGCCTGCTTCCGGCTGGACAGGACGACCTGGGCACCCTGCTCGACCAGTGCGGTTGCAATCGCGCTGCCGATCCCCCGGCTCGCCCCGGTGACCAGTGCGACTCGCCCTGTGAGGTCGAATCTGGAGCCTTCGGGCACGACTGATACGATAGGCCACACTAGTGGCCACGATCTCGGGGAAGGCGGCCGAGGACATCCTCGAGCGGATCTTTCAACCGACCACCAAACCGAGCGCGCGAGACCAGGCCGAAGAAACGCTTCGGCATCCGAAACGACTGGTCTACGTGGCGATGTCGAACAAGGTTTTCTACTGGCGAGCCCACATCCAGAAGTTCGTTCTTGACTCGGGCATGGTTCCCGTTAGTCCCTTCATGCTCTTCGACTACTACCTCATGCACACGGTCTCGAAGGAGATCGTTCGCGAGGCGATGAACAACCTCCTCGCCCGCTGCGACGAGGTGTGGGTGTTCGGGCGCCTCTCGCTAGGGGTCAAGGTGCAGGTCGGCATCGCCAAGCGACTGAACAAAGCCGTCCGCTATTTCGACATCGGCGACCTACCCATCGCGGTCATGCCGATCACCGAGGAAACCGCTCAAGAAGAGCTAAAGGACTAGGAAATCCCCTCGCCCGCGCTCGCGGGAGAGGGTTAGGGTGAGGGCTACGGGCCTAAGCCTGAACGACCCGCCGGTACCACGCCTCCGGATGCGACAGCTCTTCCAGGTGGGGCATATGTGCCTCGCTGTGCCAGACGTCGTTGAGGACCTCGATCCCGTACTGATCGAAGATGGCCCGGCAGAAAGCCTCCCCGCGCTTGTACTGCTGCAGCTTCAGGTCGAGACCGGTCAGCTTCCAGATCAACACCTCGAGCGGACTCTTGCCCGAGCTTCGCTCGCGATAGGCCTGCTCGAGCCGCTCGAAGCCGGGCAGCAGCTGCACCCCGAGCTCGTTCATGACCAGGTTGCTGTACCCCTCAATCACCGACATCGTGCCCTGGACCTGCCGCATTACCCTCCACTGAGAAGGCAGCACGCCCGCGAACGCAGCGATCCGAGAGACGGGAGCGCCTCGTTTGGTCACCGAGTCAACGATCAGCCTCATCGAGTTCTCCATGTAAGGCCGCAGCCACGGGTGCGCCGCGAACTGCCACGCGTGCGTCAACTCGTGGAGGATCAACCAGCGGCGCAGGTCCTGGCCCGGCAGGTCGGCGCGGCGACCCCACTCCTCTACGTTCGTCTCGACCAGATACAAGCCTTCACCGCCGACCGGCTCCGCACCCATCAGCTGTGGGTCGTACTGGCCGAGGACCCGGCGCCCGATGAACGCGAGCATGAACGCGACGTAGCGGTCAACACCCGCACGCCCGACCTCGACGATGAGTGAGTTGGGCATGCGGCCGGTCTCGAGCACGGGGTCGATGACCCGCCGCAGGATGCTGAGGTTCAGGTCAAGCCAGCCAACCCGATCGAGCGCCTCGAACTGAGGCAAGGCCGCGCCTCGGGGCAGCCCGCCGACGAGATCGAGCAAGGGTTTCTCGAGCTCGGCCGCCATCAAGCGATAGCCGGCGGCGGCAGCTACGAGCTGGGACCGATTGAGCGAGGGCGTCTCCAGCCGCATGCGAGCGACTTGCCGCACCTGGCCCCAGTCCACGAGCACCGAGGTCCCGCCTCGGGGGCGGACCGCTTCCGCCACGGCCGCAGTGGCCAGCCCGAGCAAAGCCCCGTAGATCGCCGCCCGTCCAACGGATCGCCTCATGTCTCCACATTAGTGAAACGCGGCGAAACGCCGTTTCAGGTGCTCAGCAGCTGGCGCCCCACTCCCGCAGTTCCTTGGATCTTCGCGGCCTAGGCGGGCGGGCGCCTACGGCGCTGAAGCCGGCGTCAAGGGGCCTGGCGCCGCGTCGTCACGCATCACGATGCGCTCCTAGCTGCGCCACCCTTTCCTTGGCTCCGCCCGCCGATACCGCGAATATCCGGCGGACCTGCGGGAGCGGGACGCGTTAGTAGATGTAGGGCCAGCTCCGGTTGCGCTTGAAGACGACTTTGCACCCCTCGCAGCGGAACACGATCTGGAGGTGCCGTCTCCCGATCGCCGCCGCGTCGCGCCCGCATACGGGGCAGGATGCTGTTTCCATCTGAAACGGAGCCGGCAGGGGATCGACCTTGATCTCTAAGCGTCTTCTCTTTTTTGACATTTACCTTCCATCAAACCCGGGGGGTTATTTAGACGTCGAGCTGCGACACGTCCAGGTTCTTGAGGCCATCCGGTGGTTCGACACCCGCGTTGTGGAGGCGCTTGAGCAGCGCCAGGATGTAGCGGACGCCGGCGAGATTGACGTGATGCTCGCGGGTGAGCGTCTGGATGGCCTGCAGCTTCATCACGTCTCGGCGCGAGTAACGCCGGCGATTGGTCACCGTCCGCTTGGGTTGGATCATGTTCAAGTGCTCGTACATCATCAAAGTGCGCGGATGGACTTCCAGGATCTCTGACGCCACGCTGAGCGTGAAAATCGGCTTGTCGAGATCGATGCCATTCGCGTGTGAGACTGCGGCCGTGGCCGCAGCAGGTTCCCGATGCCTGAGCTTCATATCTTTCTTGGTGGGTCGGATTATATGGTTTAAGCGACTGTGGGCCTAACTTTGGGTGACAGAGGCGGTTGCAGATTCGGTGCAATTCTGAATCCGATTCACGAAGTCGGCAAAGTGTTCTTGTTAAGTATTGACGACAAACCGCCGAAGCCAGTTGGCTCCATATAGTTAGCAACCGTGCCTGGGTTGCTCAGCCTTTTGCTCGTGAGCCTCTCCGTCGGGCTCAGCAACTTTGCCGGGGCGATCGGCATCGGGCTCAGCGGGATCGACGCCAAAACGCGGATCCGCGTCGGCCTTGCGTTTGGCTTCTTCGAAGCATTGATGCCACTGATCGGCCTGCTGATCGGCCAGGCGGCGGCCGGCTTTATCGGACGCCACCTGACCGGGTACGTGGCCGGCGGCATCCTGATCCTCACGGGCGCTTACACGATCTTTCAGGGGTGGGGCCTAGACCGCAAAGTAGACGGCAAGGAGGAGCGCCCGGGAAGGAGCCTCCAGACCCACAGCCTCATCGTCACCGCGATGGCCCTGAGCATTGATAACCTGGCGGTCGGCTTCGCTCTCGCCGTGTATCACATCCAGATCGTTCTCGCGGCATTGACCATGGGCGTGGTCAGCGTCGCCATGTCGCTGGCTGGGCTCGAGCTCGGCCACCGGCTCGGCAGGCGCGTCGAAGGGTGGAGCGAGGAGATCGGCGGTGCGATTCTGATCCTGGTAGGCATCGCCATCGCGTTTGGCCTGCTCGGATAGCTGCGACCTAGGATTACTTGCGTGACTGAGACTCCGGCACTCGAGCAGGTGTTGGTCTCCGTGGCCGGACATGTGGCCACCGTCATGCTCAACCGCCCGGAGCAGCGCAACCCACTCTCGGCCACGATGCTGCGCGACCTGGCGACGGCGCTTCGCTGGTGTCAGCAGGAGTCCGACGTGCGCGTGGTCGTGGTGACGGGCGCCGGCGACAGGGCATTTTGCGCGGGCGCCGACCTCAACAGCTTCGATGGCGGCATGACCCACCTGGAGCGCCATCGCAGCCGGGACCTTTTCGTCGAGCTGTTCGCTTTGATGACCAGCCTCGGCAAGCCGATCGTGGGACGAATCAACGGGCACGCACTCGCCGGCGGTTTCGGGCTTGCGTGCGCGTGCGACCTGCTCGTCTCCACCGACACCGCAACCTTTGGCACGCCCGAGATCAACGTGGGGATCTGGCCGATGATGATCCAGGCGATTCTTGCCCGCGACCTGCCACGCAAAGTCCTGCTCGAGATGGAGATGCTGGGCGATCGATGGACGGCCACTCAGCTGCAGGGACTCGGTGTGATCAATCGCGTCGTGCCGCACGACCAGCTCGACAACGCCGTCAAGGAGATCACGGACAAGCTGGCGAAGAAGTCGCCGATCGCGATGCGGCTGGGCCGCGATTCGTTCTACCGTCAGCAGGACATGGAGTTCCGCGCGGCGCTCGATTATCTGCACAGCCAGTTCACGTTGGTCACGCTGACCGAGGATTCGAAGGAGGGCATCAAGGCCTTCTTTGAGAAGCGCGAGCCCGAGTTCAAAGGCAAATAGCGGTTTGAGCAATCCGCGCCATCGCGAGCTCCGCGAGCGGGCGTTGAAGGGCGGAACGCGGTACCTCCCGAAGCTTCGCGAGCAGCACAAGCTCACCGCGCGCGAGCGCCTGGACCTGCTCCTGGACAAGGGTTCTTTCATCGAGGACGGCCTCTACGCCAACGTCCTGGCCGAAGAGCTGCCCGCCGACGGAGTCGTGACGGGGCTCGGCACCATCGACGGCCGGCAGGTCGCCGTGATGGCCAACGACCCAACGGTCAAAGCGGGCAGCTGGGGCGCTCGCACCGTCGAGAAGATCGTGCGCATCCAGGAAACTGCCGGGCGCATCCGTGTGCCGCTCTTCTATCTCGTCGACTCCGCCGGCGCACGCATCACCGACCAGATCGACATGTTTCCCGGCCGGCGCCATGCCGGACGCATCTTCTTCAACGAGGTTCAACTGTCCGGCCGGGTGCCGCAGATCTGCCTGCTCTTCGGACCTTCGGCGGCCGGCGGCGCCTACATCCCTGCTTTCTGCGACGTGGTGGTGATGGTCGAAGGCAACGCGTCGATGTACCTCGGCTCGCCGCGCATGGTTGAGGTTGTCGTCGGAGAAAAGGTGAGTCTCGAGGAGCTCGGCGGCGCGCGCATGCACTGCACCGAGAGCGGTTGTGGTGACGCCCTCGTAGCCGACGACAAGGAAGCCATCGAGTTCGGGCGCGCCTACTTCAGCTACATGCCGCAGCGATCGGGAGAAAAGCCTTCCGATGTCGCGGCGCAGGCTGCACGCGCTGGCTCGAAGCCCATCGCAGATTTGATCCCCGAAGAGGCGAACCGCGGCTACGACATGCGCAAGGTGATCGACGCCATCATCGACGCCGGCAGCTGGCTCGAGATCAAAAGGCTGTTCGCGAAGGAGTTGCTCACCGGCTTCGCCCGCCTGGACGGGCACGCGGTCGGCATCCTCGCCAACCAGCCGATGCAGAAGGGTGGCGTGCTGTTCAACGACTCGGCTGACAAGGCGGCGCGCTTCATCTGGCTGTGCGACGCGTTCGAGATCCCGCTGCTCTTCCTAGCGGACGTGCCGGGTTTCATGATTGGCACTGATGTCGAACGGCGCGGCATCATCCGGCATGGCGCGAAGATGATCAGCGCCGTCTCCGAAGCGACCGTGCCGAAAATCTGCGTCATTGTCCGCAAGGCATACGGAGCGGGCCTTTACGCGATGGCAGGCCCGGCTTTCGACACCGATTGTGTGATCGCGCTGCCGTCAGCTCAGATCGCTGTCATGGGTCCAGAGCCTGCGGTCAACGCCGTCTACTTCAACAAGCTTGCCGAGCTGCCTGAGGAAGAGAGAGCCGTACGGCGCAAGCAGCTCCAGGACGAATACCGCGAGGACGTCGACCTTTACAAGCTCGCCGCGAACCTCATCGTCGACGACGTCGTGGAACCCGATGAGCTGCGTAATGCGCTGATCGCGCGTTTCACGGCCTACTCGACCCGCGTCTCAGCGCGCCCGAACCGCAAGCACGGAGTACCGCCGGTCTAGAGGGAGTACCTCCCCGCTCGCCGGGGAGGTCGGCAGGAGGCCGGGTGGGGGAGTACCTCCCCGCTCGCCGGGGAGGTCGGCCGAAGGCCGGGTGGGGGGAATCCCTTCTAGCCCACCCGATGGAACGGCACCGCGTAGTGCACGACGATCGCATAGAACGTCACGCTCGCGCTGATGACGGCCAGGTGGAACAGCTCGTGGTAGCCGAAGACCCGCGGCCACAACCTCGGCCGTTTGAAGGCGTAGGCAGCAGCACCTAGCGAGTACTGGAGGCCGCCGAAAGCGATCAGCACCGCCGCCACCCATCCGAGAGCGGCGGTCAACGGCACCAGAGCGACCACCGCCACCCAGCCCATCGCCAGGTAGAGCGACGCGAGCAGCTGCCTCGGTATGCGCAGGAACGGCGCGGCGCCCGCAACGCCGGCCAGGGCGCAGAGCCAGACCGCGACCAGGACGCCAACTCGCCACCAGCCATCCAGCACGTTGAAGACAAGTGGTGTGTAGGTCGCCGCGATGAATACGAAGATGGTGGCGTGATCTGCGCGGCGCAGCCAATCCTTCACCGCTGGTGGCCAGTTGATGATGTGATACGTCGCACTCACACCAAACAACAGCACCAGCCCGGTTCCGTAGACCATCATTGACACGAGCTTTGGGGTGTCGTGGCGCGTGATCACGATGAGGGTCACGAGTCCTGCGATGGCAACCAAAGCGGCCGCCGCGTGTGACCAGCCGCGCAGCAGCGGCTTGGCAAGCACCGCGTCGATTGGCTTCATGACGGGTGCATCCTACGGCGTGTCAGAGGAGCCGCGACGCCACCAGTCCAAGTGACAGCGCGACAACCCCCCACGATGAAGCCGCGAGAGCTCGCTCGAGAGGGCGCAGCAGAGTCGTCTTGTCGAGGGACACCTCCGATCCGTCGCTCAAAGTCAGCGCGCCCGTCACCGTCCGGCTCCGCCGCCTCAGCAGCCGCGCCGGCGTGCTGAGCATGCGCTGCGCGTAAGACAGCGCATAACCGGCGCCCGCAGCTGCCAGCGCAGCGATCGAGAGCCGACCGGTCTGGGCGAAGTACGCGGTGAGCACTGGAAACGCGCCCCACGAGAGCGCGAACCAGAAGTCGCCATGCACTCGTCCGCGCAGCAGCTCGAGGTTGTACGCAAATACAAAAAAGACACCGGCAGCCATGAAGAGCAGCAGCCACGGCCCGACCACCCACACTCCCGCGAACCCGAGCCCGACAGCACCAAGAAGCCCGATCACCGCGGCCGTCCAGAGGACGCCGGCTGGAAGTTCGGTCTGCAGCGGACGGCCCCGGAGCTCGTCCAGCGCGTGCGCCGAGATGCCGACCGCGAGAAAGAAGGCGAGGACCGTCGCGATCAGCCGGACAACGTTCAAGGTCGGGGCGAGGCTCGCACCGATCAGCACGTAGGAGAGATGCCACGCGGTGTACGGCGGGTGAAGCAGCGCCCAGAGGTCTCGCCGCCACCCGGTGGTGTGCGCGGCGTAGTAAGCAGGTGCGAGCGCCTCAGGCACGCTTTGTACCCCACATCACGAGCCCGCCACCAAGGCTCATGACGCGGTATCCGACGTCAGCCATCCCGGCCTCGCGCCATGCGTCGACGATCCTGGTGAGCGGCCAACGCCCGTAGTGACTCTCGATGTTCGGACCGAGAAAGCGACCCACGTCCCACCAGGCCCTGCCGCCGAGCAGCACGCCGGCCACCGGCAGCAGCCAGCGCGTGTAGGCGCGCCACGCTGCCCGCCAGGCGATGCTCGGGGGGACGTAGAAGTCCAGGCTCGCCATGTGACCGCCGGGCCGGATGACCCGCGCAAGCTCAGCGACCGTTGCGGCCGGGTCGCCCACATAGCGCAACAGGTAGGTGAAGCTGACGGCGTCGAAGGACTCCGATGCAAATGGAAGAGCCTCAGCCCGCGCCGGCCCAAGCGTGATGCGGCCGGTCAGATCTGCCTTTCTCACACGTTCGCGACCCCGCTCGAGCATCGCGTCGCTGATGTCCACCCCGGTGATACGAGCCTCGGTTTCCGCAGCCAGCGCTATCGCAACGCCGCCGGTGCCCGTCGCGACGTCAAGGACCGTTCGCGGCCTGTGCAGCGCCAGCTGTCCGGCCAGCTCGCGACGCCATCGCCCGTTCTGCCAGAAAGAGAGGACCTCGGCCAGCACGTCATAGCGCTCCGGGAGACCCTTGAAGAGCTCGATGACGAACGAGTTGTCACTCATCGGTCCTCAGCCTACGGTGGCACACTGGCTCCACGTTGGCGAGCAAGGATCGGGAGGACGACGCGAAGCGGTTTCAGAGCTGGCAGCTGGATGCTCTCAACAAGCACCCGGCCGGTACCGAGCTGCGTTCCTTCGGGCCCTTCCGCGCGATCGTCCCCGTCGCGAACCAGGCCGGGGGCTGGGTGACGATCGTCGACGGCACGGTGACCGAATTCGAGACCAGGCAAGCCATTGCCGACCTGCGTGAGACGTTCAAGCAGCGCAATCCTCCGCTCGAGATCGAGTACAACGAGGCACTTTTGCCCGGGGTGGGAGCCTGGCTGGAAGCGGCCGGCTTCACGCTTGCGGAACGCAATCCTCTGATGGCCTGCCGGCCCGACGGTTTCAAGTCATTCGCCGCCCCCGACGTGATCCTGCAGCACCTGACCCCCGCTTCGGAGGCAGCAGACCTGGACGAGTTTCAGACGATCCGTTGGACAGACGGCGGCGATCAGGACCGAGCGATTCCCCCCGTTGACCAGCTCCGCCAGGAGCTTGCGTCATCGACCAGCGCATACCTGCTTGCGTGGCTGGATAGCGAGGCGGCCGGCACCGGCGTTTCACACGCCTTGAACCGGGTAGGCGAGATCGTCGGAGTGGTTACGCGGAGGGACAAGCGTAAGCGAGGCATCGCGGCGACCGTCACGTCCGAGCTGGTCGCGGGGCTTTTTGCCTCAGGCGGAAACTTCGTCTTCCTGGACGCCGCGAACGAGGGGGCGGCGAGAGTCTACGAGCGGCTTGGTTTCAGGAGGTTCGGGGCGAACCTCGTATATCGCTGAGGGGACCCGCAACCCCAGGGGTATCGTTGAAGTAAGGTGGCCACGATCAAACGACTTGACGACGAGCCTCACGAAGGGCATCGGGCGGCGGCTGGTGTGCCGCCGATCGTGCTCAAGCAGGTCTACGAGCAGCGCTTCGACGAAGCCGCCGAGGCGGCCAAGGAAGCCATCTGGCAAGAGCTCTGCAAGTTCTTTCAGCGATACATTGCGCCGGATGCACGCGTCGTCGACATCGCGTGCGACCTCGGTTACTTCATCCGCAACATCAAGGCCGCCGATCGGTGGGCGACGGACATCCGCGACGTCCAGGGTGCGCTGCCCAAGGATGTGCATTTTGTTCATGCGAACGGGCTGGATCTCGCCGATGTCATGCCCAACGATCATTTCGACCTCGCCTTTTTCAGCAACTACCTTGAACACCTTCCCTCGACCGAAGCCGTGCTGCAGCAACTGCGGGTGACGTTCTCGCTATTGAAGCCGGGCGGGCACGTGCTCATCCTGCAGCCGAACATCCGGCTCATCGGCGGCGCCTACTGGGACTTCATCGACCACCAGACCGCACTGACCGAGAAGAGCCTGGCCGAGGCGGCGACGATGGCGGGATTCAAAACCAAGCAGGTCATCGCGCGGTTCATGCCATACACGACCAAAAGCCGGCTGCCGCAGCATCCGTTGTTGGTTCGCGCCTATCTCGCATTTCCGCCTGCGTGGTGGCTGATGGGTAAGCAGACCCTGTACCTGGGCGAAAAACCGGCCTAGGTCAACAACCGCTTCGGCGCCTTGCGCCGCCAGGCCGTCTCGAGCAACGTCTCGACCATGGTCGAGCTGGCATTGTGCAGTGACACCCGAACTCCCTTGACCTCTTTGCCCCACCGCAGTTCCTCGCAGGTGTCAGGATCCTCACGCACAACCGCGTCGACATCGAACGGGTCGATCATCACGTTCACATGCCCTTCGTCCGGCACCGTGGCGAAAATCCGGCCGCGAATCCGGAATGACGGATTGCCCCAGCGATCCTGCTCGATCACTTCGGGCAACGCCAGCGCTAACTTCCGGATTTCCTCGACGGTCACCGTTCAATGATGCCGAGGAAACGGAGCAGGCGACCGCCGAGCAGTGCTCGGCGGACGCTACTAAATGTGAAGCGCTGTACTCAGCTCGTGGCCGGCAGGCCGGACCCGAGAGACTGCTTGACTGTCACAGCGGCAATTGCTCGGCCCGGTCGGAAGGTGCTGTAGAGGGCGACGGCGAATAGAAACAGGTAGGCGAGAAACCCTGCCGGCGAAGCATCCATGCCAAGGGGCAGCGTCGCGCCATGGGTCACACCGATGACGATTGCCGCCCAGCCAACCCATTTGGACATCGCGCCGCCGCGAACGATTGCGACGCCGGCCGCGAGGATAGTCAGTCCGAGGATGATTCCCGTCAGATCAAACGACGCCTGATTTGTCGACACCACGGTCTGGGCGACCCGGATGTCAAGGCCCTTGCGAGCCTGCTCAGCCAGCCCGGCCCACCCAGCCATCAGTGGCAACGTGAATGCGACCCAGCCGGCTCCCGCCGCGAGCATTGTGATGGCGGGCCACGACGAATCCCTTGCGCCCTGGCGCAAACGGCCGTAGAACCACGCAACGAAAGGGATGAACAGAAGGATGCCCAGACTTTCGATGTAGACGCCCGCTCTGAACTGGTTCAAGTCCACGTTGACCAGCCAACTCGCCAGCTGCGAATCAGACGGACGGATGTCCGGGTAGCCGTGAATGGTTGCCCCAGTCATTAGCAGGCCGAAGAACAGAACGCCGGTGACCGGCCCGATGCGACTCCAAATTGCTTCTTTCATTTATCGAACTCCTCCGAGATTGGTGGTTGTGGTTGCCGGCCGGGCGGTTTCGACTGAAGGCTGGGCATTGCTGATGAGGGAGTCGGGAGTTGGCTGCGTCCAGGTCTGGTACCCAAGGGCGGCCAGGGCGACCAAAAGCAGCGTTGGTGGAACTGCGACAAGGAGTGCAGAAGCCAGATTGCTGGGGAAGGCATCGAAAAAGAAAGTGACTAATCCGAGGCCTGCTGAGAGAAGGAGGGGGATGGCCGGCCAGCGCGGTGACACGCGTCTGCGGAGCAGTGGGATCGCCAGCAGAACAGAGCCAGATACAAAGGCGAGCTCTTGGACGTTGTAGAAGGCGAAGAAAGG
This sequence comes from Candidatus Dormiibacterota bacterium, assembly GCA_035937155.1. Taxonomy (GTDB): domain Bacteria; phylum Chloroflexota; class Dormibacteria; order Dormibacterales; family Dormibacteraceae; genus Palsa-870. The sequence continues at coordinate 17,995 of DASYVJ010000057.1, forward strand.
TGGAGGCCCAAAACCGTTGGCCAGGCTCGGTGCCTGGGCGGCCAGCCAGGGGGTCACCATCGCATCCTCGAGGTTGGCGAAGATGCCGAGCATGACGCCGGCGATGAAGAGCAACGCCATTCCGACCAGGCCGACCACTCCAAAACCCTGCGCTCGGCTCGCGTACATGCCGGGTAGACCCAGGAGCAGCAGAATGGTGGCTGCTGCGAGCACGAACTCGGAGGTTATGTAAATCGGCTGGGCGGTATATGCAGTGGTGTTCCCGTTGTAAAAAGCACCGACAAGCTGGCAGGCGATACTTACGACGCCACCGACAACGACTGCCAGTCCGCTGAGTCCGAAGAACCTTTGAGTGCTCATCTTGTGTCTCCCACTCGTCCTGGTTTCGGTTTTGAGCTGGCCCGCCGAACGCGTTTCCAGATTCCTTGTGCCACTGGTCGACCTCCTGTGGGTGTAAGTGCGGTTGCCATGGCTCACAGCCTCCAGCCAAGGCGGCATCCGGGTCGATCCAGCCAGCCTGCGAATCGACAGTGAGGAATCCCATACCGTGCACCGAGAGGGCAGCCACATAGACGGGCGGCCACGGATGCGGGAACATCCTGTAGTGATCGCGAACCTCTTTCGGCGGCCGGCCGCGGCCTCGGTGGCCTGGATCCTCGTCCTGGTCGCCGTGCTCCTCTATCCCTTTACCTTTTACCTTGGCCTCGCCGCCGGCGGCAACGTTCCGCCGATGCTCCAGTTCGACTGGTGGGCGGCCCTGACCCCGCTGGCGACAATCGAGCTCGGGATAGTTGCGGCGCTTGTCCTGCGCCGGCATCCGCGCCACGCGGTGGGATGGGTGGCGGCCGTCGGCGGCTTCTGCGCGTCACTCTCGGCGTTTGCCGGTTCGTACGCCGCTTACTCGCTCACTCATGGGCACGTCCTGCCGGCCGCCGATTTCGCCGTCTGGTTGCGGGGCTGGATCTGGTACCCGGCCTCACTTTTTCCGCTCGCCCTTATCCCCGCCCTGTTCCCCGACGGGAGGTTGCCATCGCCCAGGTGGCGGCCCGTCGTCTGGGCGGTCGCAGCCGGCACGGTGATCCAGCTCATATGGGTTTCGCTGAGCCAGGTCATGTTCGGGTTCCCGCTGGCCGATGGGCCTTATCCGGTCGACGCGTGGTTGTTCAACACCCTTGTCCCGATTACCGGCGCGCTCTGGCTGCTGTCCCTCTTCGGCGCCCTGGCCGCTCTGGCGGTTCGTTTTCGAAAATCGTCTGGGGTCGCCAAACAACAGCTGAAATGGTTCCTGGCAGCGGTCTCCCTTCAGAGCGCGGTGTGGGCAGCCTCCTTCGCCGTCTCGCCGCTCACCAGGCTCGCCCCTTACGTGAATCCGTACTTCGACGTGCTGATCCCGCTGACCCTCATGGCGATGCCGATCGCGATCGGGGTCGCCATGCTGCGGCACAGGCTGTTCGACATCGACGTCGTGATCAGCCGCGGCCTCGCCTACGCCGGCCTGGCGATTCTGATCACCATCGCCTACCTGCTGGTGGTGGTCGGCGTCGGGCTCGTGCTCGGGACCGGCGGCCGGCCCAATCTGCCGCTCACGATCGTCGCCGTCGCACTGGTGGGCTTCTTCATCCACCCTGTCCGAGTCCGGCTCCAACGGCTGGCCAACCGGCTCGTGTACGGCGTTCCCGCCGATCCCTACACGGTCCTGGCCGACCTCTCGAAAACGCCGGCAGCCGGCAGCGTAGACCACGCGCTGGCCCAGATTGCGGAGGCGGTGGCGCGAGGAATGGGTAGCCGGCAAGCGCGCGTCCGTCTCCTGCTGCCAGGAGGCCAGGCCCAGACCGCAACGTGGCCGCCGGGCGCGACAGGGAATTTCGGTCAAAAGTTCGCCGTCAGCCACGGCGGTATCACGGTGGGGGAGATCGAAGCCGAGGGTTCCGGCGACCAGCGGCTGACCGAGCTGCTCACCGGTCAGGCAGGCCACGCCCTCCACACGCTCAGGCTGTCGGCCGAGCTCGACGCGAAGCTGGCGCAGCTCGAGGCCCAAGCGGGAGAGCTGACCGCGTCGCGAACCAGGCTCGTTCAGGCCCAGGAGACGGAGCGACGGCGCCTCGAGCGCGACCTTCATGACGGAATCCAGCAGGAGCTCGTGGTGCTGATCGCGAAGGCGCGCCTGGCTCGCAACCAGCTCGATCGCGACCCAATGCTCGCGGCAGAAACGCTTGCTGAGCTCCAGGGCAGCGCGCAGCACGCCCTCGCCGATCTTCGATCGCTGGCTCGCGGGATACATCCGGCTGTCCTCAGCTCGCGAGGCCTAGTCGAAGCTGTTGACGCCATGGCCGCGAGAATGCCGGTCGGTGTTCGCGTCGAGGCCGACCCATCGGTACGCGAGGTTCGTTACGCACCTGAGATCGAGGGCGCAGCCTACTTCGTCGTGGCCGAGGCACTCGCCAACGTGCTCAAACATTCGGGTGCGACAGAGGCCACCGTCACCATCACGTCGAGCGATTCCTGCCTGCGGGTTGCCGTCGCTGACGACGGCCACGGCTTTGATCAGGGTGCAACTAGTGAGTCAGGGCTGCGCGGTCTGCGCGACAGGGTCGATGCTCTCGGCGGACACGTGGAGGTAATCAGCAACCGGTCGGGCACACGGCTCGATGCCTCTCTCCCTGCGTTGCACGGCATACATGACTGAGCCGCTGCGAGTCGTCATCGCAGAGGACAACTATCTCGTACGTGAAGGCACTCGGCGGCTGCTCGAAGACTCAGGCGAGGTGCAGGTCGTGGCAGCGGTTGGTACCGCGGAAGAGCTGCTCGATGCGGTGGACCGGATGCTGCCACATGCCGTGTTGACGGATATTCGGATGCCACCCGGTCATGACATGGAGGGCATCCATGCCGCCCATCAGATTCGTGCCCGTCATTCGCAAGTCGGGGTCGTCGTGCTCTCGCAGCACGCCGACGCGGCGTACGCGTTCCAGCTGCTCAAGGACGGAACCGGCGGGCTGGCTTACTTGCTCAAAGAGCGCGTCGGTGATGTCGACGAGCTGCTGCGGGCGCTTCGCGAAACGATCGCCGGCCGATCGGTCATCGATCCGGTGGTCGTTGAGGCACTCCTGGCCCGGCGCGGAAGGCAAGCTCATTCGCCACTGGCCACGCTCACACCGCGCGAAAGCGACGTCTTGCGAGAGATGGCGCAGGGCAAGACCAACGCGGCCGTCGCCGAGTCGCTCTCGGTGTCGGAATCGGCGGTGGAGAAGTACGGCAACGCGATCTTCTCCAAGCTGGGGTTGTCCGAAGAGCCGCAGGTGCACCGGCGAGTCGCCGCGGTGCTCGCCTTCCTCCGCGACTCACAGTGACGCATCGCCAGTGAACCCGGCAAAATACGGGTAATGCATCAAACCACCGAGCTGACGCGCCTCGAGGCGAGCCTCGATCGCATCCGTGAGTCGCCCTCGGCCGGCGGGACGGTAGAGCTGATCGCCCGGCGGCCGGCCGAGGACGAGCGCGAGGTTCTGACCGAGGCCGAGCTCGACCTCCACGATGGCCTGGTGGGCGACACGTGGCGCGCGCGCGGCAGCGGCCGGACGCCCGACGGCGGTCCCGACCTGGATGCGCAGTTGACTCTAATGAACGCACGAGCGGCGGCCGCGATTGCCGGCGAGCGTGAGCGCTGGCCAATGGCCGGCGACCAGTTCTACGTGGATTTCGACATCAGCCGCACCAACGTGCCCCCCGGCAGCCGGGTTCAGATCGGCTCGGCGGTGATCGAGTTCAGCGAACCTCCGCACACCGGGTGCGCGAAGTTCTCAGCACGTTACGGCGTCGATGCGCTGAAATTCGTCAACTCTCCAATCGGACGCGAGCTTCGTCTGCGGGGCGCCAACTGCCGGGTCGTGGTTGCTGGCACGGTGCGCCCGGGAGACGCGATCAGGAAGCTGCCGAACTAAGGGCGGCACTCGAGCCGTTTGGAGTCGAGTTCAGGCGAGACCGTCGTGACCGAGGTCACTGACCCGAGGCTGCCTCGACTTACACTCGCGCGCCATGAGCCTCGACCTCGGAGCCTGGGAGATGAGCGCGGTGATCGACCTGGCCACTGACATCGTCAGCGACGACGCCCTGCTGGGGATACGCGGCGAGTTGTTTCAACGTGCCAGCGGCTCCTCGCTCTTTGGCCAACCCATCCCGGACAACTATGTGGTTGAGCGAGTCGACGGTGGCGTGCATATCAGATGCCGGCTCACGGCAGTCACGGAAACCGAGACCTGGATCCGCGCGCTCACCATGGTCCAGCGCCTCGTCTTCTCGCATCCGAAAGCCCAAAGCTGGTTCGGGATGTCAGTTCGACGAATCGAAGTCCGGCTCACGGAGCAGTAATTGGTGCGCCGATAGCGCTGGCGATCGGCGTCCCGCTCCGCGCCGATCGCGGCCTAGGGCGACGGGCTGGGTATCGGCAGGTGTGAGAGCTGACTAAGGCCTGCGCCGCAGGCGGCAAAGATGAGGAAGAGTCCAATCACCCCCAGCAGCCAGAGAATGACATTCACGCAGCCGAGGATCCGGCCGACCCGCGCGATCCCTTCGCCTTGTAATCGTCCCTGGCTGGCATGGATCCGGTTGATGGCCGAGGCGCCCGTGAAGAAAGCGATCAGGCCGAGGATCGGGCAGATAAAGAACCCCAGAATGCCGAGCACCAGTGTCCATACCGCCCCGTCATCGGTGGGCGCGGCGTAAGTCGCACCCGGTTCCGGTGCGCCATACGGCTGGATGGGATTCGGCGTCGCGTACCCGGGCGGTCCAGTTGGTGGCAGCTGCACGGCGCAAATGTACCCCGGTTGTGAGCCGGGCACCATTGCGGTACCCGGCTCATCTCGACTCGACTACTGCAGCTCCACCTGCAGAACTCTCGTACCCCAGGGCCGCCGGCCATTGTTGGTCTGGCTCGACTTCGGCGGCATGTACTCCGTCGCCATCCACACGCTGTCGGAACTAGGATCGAGAACCGCCCACGAATAGTCGCCCCATCGCTGCGGCTTGGCGTCGTAGGGGCCAGATCCGTTGGCAGCCACGACTGGTTTGCCAAAGCCAGATTCGTCCTCATTGAGGGTGGCGTATGCCGCGCTCGGGAACCTGTCCGCACCTGTCAGCGTGAACACCATCGCCGCGTGGCCCTGCCCATCTGCCTGCACCGCCGGATAGATGACGTAATTGCCTGAGGACACGACATAGCCCTGGCCGGTCACGGTCGCACCTTTCAGCTTGCTGCCGTCCAGTTGCGGTTGAACACGAAACCAGGCAGCGCCGGCCCGTGCCGCAGTGTCGCCGGCCGGCACCAGCGCTGTGTCCAGCTCACCCCAGATCTCGCCATTGATGAACTGGGTCTGCTGCATGCGGTCATCGCCGGAGTCGAGCAAGCTCGTGGACCCCTTCTGCTCGGCCTGTGGTGGAATCGCGTAAGGCTCGGTGGTGACTATCACGCTGGACAAGGTGGGCCTACCACCCCTGCTGACGCGGTCAACGTTCGTGAGCGCCCAGACGCCGATTCGGTTGTCTCCGGTCCCATTTGGATCAATCGAGCTGAGGAAGTATTCGGCCGGGGCGGGACCGAAGGTCAGCGCCGGCTCCACCGCAAGCGCCAGGGCGCCCCCGATGCTCAGGTCCTTGTAGTGGACGAAATGGACCTTGCTGCGGTGGTTGACCAGATCGCCCTTTGAGATCGCGAAGATCTGGCCGCCGTTAAATTCAGGTCCCAGGATGGAGAACTCGTCGGTTGAGAGATAGATGTTGGAGGCGTCGATGCCGAGCCTTGGTTGGTCGCCGAAGCACGGGCAGCCAAAGCTGGCCGGCGCGTCAGCGCGCGTGGTGTTGATTCGGAACACCGACCAGTTGCTAGTCGGATCGCCAGAGGTGTTGAAGGCGACGTCCAGACGCGATTCGGTGCCCGGGTCGTTGATGAAGAGGACCACCGCAAACCACGTGTTGGTCGCGGAGTCGTAGTGGCAGCGGGGATCGCTTGTGAAAGCCGCGAAATCGTCGTGGAATGGAGCGTTCACGTTGGTCGGGCCGGCGAGCGTGTTGCCATGCGTGTCGTAGACCCGGAATGCCGAGTTCACCATCTCGACCACAAACCCGTTACCGACACAAAGGCCTTGGTCCGGCGGCTCAAACGTCAGGTTGAAGTTCGTTATCTGGCTGTCGAGGCTGCTGACACCGTTGAAGTTCGCACGCAGGCCACCTCCCTGGCCCTCGTGGTTTGCCGTCTGCACGCCAGTCGCAAACGATGGCGCCACAGTGGCCCGGTTGACGACCGACGCCGGCCTGTGCCGCACCCCGTGGTCTCGGCTGTTCGAAGCCAGTGCCGGTGTGGCGAAGGCCGACACCAGAATCGCGAAGATGGCGACAAGCACTGCTGAGCGAGCGACACTCCGTTCCACGTTCCCAACCCCCTACTGATCGCTGACGCGGCCGAGCGAGTATAAAAGCGCCCGGAGTCACGCGCCTCTTTTGAACTCGATGACCCACCTCGACTGCGTGCGCGACCGCTAGCCGAGCAGTGCGAGTGGTGCGCCTGGCAGGAATTGAACCTGCTGCCTTTCGGTCCGGAGCCGAACGCTCTATCCGGTGAGCTACAGGCGCGTGACGGCCCAAGCAGTCTAAACTGCGGCCCCCGTGGGTCGGGTTATCGCGGTCGCTGCATTGGTCGTCCTTCTAACTGCCTGTCAGAGCAGCGCACCTCCCGTGGTGGCCAGCCCGCTCCCCAGCCCGACTCCGCACACGGCGCCCACGGACGCCGTGCTTCAGTCGGCCGATATTCCTGCCGGTTTGAACGTGTGCCTCGGTTCAGGTCCGATCGATGTCTACATCTCGACCCTCGCGAATGCGGATGCAGCACTCGCCGGGCGTCTGGGCACTCAGTGGGAACAGCTTCGCGTCGCCGGCGCGACCGCAGGTGCCGTCTCTCTGTTCACTGCAAGCCCTGCCGCATGCAACGCAGAACTGGGCACCACTTCGAACACCAAATCGATCGTGTCGTTCGTCGCCGAGTTCGCGGACCCCGGGCAGGCCGACCGCGCGTGGGGATCCGGCGTTTTCGGTTTCGCGCCTCCGGCGTCAGGAGAAATCCTTGCCGGTGTGACCCGCGGAACTGCCACCGGACTCGGCTTGAGCTCCTGGGTCTACGAGCGGCCCCCGGTGCGACTCGCCAGCTGGCACAAATCTGTTTTCGTCGCCCTGGTGGTCGTCAGCAACCTCGACGCCGCCACCTTCAAGGGGGCCACGACCGCCGTCGACGCTCGCCTAAACTGAATCCCTCGCGCCTGTAGCTCACCGGATAGAGCGCTTGCCTGCGGAGCAAGAGGCAGCAAGTTCGATTCTTGCCAGGCGCACCATCGCGCCCGTCAGCTGGTGGTCAGAAACTTCACCAGGCCGGCTTCGAGCGCGGCGGCAATCTGTTGCTGTCCCGTTGGGTCACCGGCCAGCCGAGCTTCGCGGGGATTGGTCAGGAACAGCGGCTCGGCCAGGGCGCCCGGCATCTGGCTCGGCTCATTCACCCAACCCGATGCCTGCGGACCGAGCTCGATGAGGTGGCCGTACGTGCTGCCTGAGCTCGTGAGCGTCGGCGCCGCCAGCTGGTCGTCGGTCCACACCCCACGATCCGCCGTGCCCAGAGCCGCCACGAGCGCAGCTTGCACGGCGATGGCGAGCCGCCGGTTCTCCGCCGCAAATGTTCTAGCCGAGTCGTAGAAGGTTTCCGTACCGCCGACAGACGGGTCGGAGAAAGCGTCGAAATGAATGGACAGCAGAACCGCCGCGCCGGTGGCATTGGCACAAGCGGCTCGCGCCGCGAGGTCTCGATGCTCGGCTGACGCGACGAGCGAGCCCATCACGGAGTCTGTGCCCGCGAGCTTGATCACCGTCGTGTCCTGCGTTCGTGCCATCGCGACCCGATAGCCGTCCGCTCGAAGCAAGTCGCTCAATCGCGACGCCACAGCGAGCGTCGCGTCCTTTTCGAGCACATGCCGGCCGCCGCTACCGCCCACTACCCCCGGATCAAGGCCTCCGTGACCCGGATCGATGAATACGGTCTGACCGGAGCCGGCGTGTGTCGGCGGCAAGGTCATGCAAGCGCCCGCCTCGAGGCCGGGCAGCGAAACCTGGCTGGCCACCAAGGCGGGCCCCGACGCCGGCTTGAGGTTCGCTGCAATCGCGATCGGCGCGTTGAGCGTGGCCGCGAGCCTGAAGGCTCCGAAGGCAAGCGTCATCACCAGCGCCAGTACGAGCGCTATGCGAAGCAGGGGCGGACGGCCCCGCCGGCGCCGAGTGCGGTGTGGGACGTGGCGAGCGTTTGCGATCGGCCCGGCCAGTCTAGCGGGAGGCGCACGGCACCCGGCACGTTTAGCCCTTCAGGTTCCCTATTTGATCCGGCCGTTCACAGCGAGTGCGACCTTCTTACAAGTTGCGGTGTCGATGTTGAGGATGGCGAGGATCACCATGAAGGTCTTGTTCTGCCAGACCGCGACGTAAAACGCCTGGGAGGAGATGGCGACGCTCAGGACGATGGAGTTTGGGGTCAGCCCTGTTTGCGTGCCTTCAACAACCGGAGCACCGCTGGACTTCAGCGACGACGCGCTGAAGCCGAGGATCGACCCGCTCGTGTAACCCTTGTTCGCACTCGCCTCGTCCTTGAACTGGATCACAAAGTTGAGCACGAGCTTGTAGGACGCTGAGCTGAGGTCCGATGAGTTGGTCGCGATGCTCGCGCAGTGCGCTGCGCTGTCTGAGTAGAACGCGGCGTAGGCATTTGTAGCACCTTGCGTCTTTGCGGCGTCCCACTCCTTCTTGGTCGCTGCGTAGTTCGGATCCTTGGCCTTGGACTTGTTCAGAAAGGAGTCGATGTCGCCCGATAAATCGCACTTATGCATGTCACTCGGAAGGTCGCCCGGCTGCACGGAAATGCTGGACACCGTGGGCCCGGACGCAACTCCAGGCAGTGAACTGCTGCCGCACGCGACGAGCATGAATAAGGCAGTCAGGCCGGTCAGGGATCGGTGAAGCATCGGCACAGTCTGACAGCGATCGCACGGTATCGAGCCGCCGTTGTGGCAACATGCAGTCGGCCTCGACATGCCACTCGATCTGAAGGCCGCCGCCACGGAGTATCTCGACTGGCTTCAACTTGAAGCCAACCGGAGCACGAATACGGTCCGTGCGTACGCGTCCGAGCTCAACAAGCTGATCGTCTTCCTCACTGCCAACAATCACTCGCTATCGCTCGCGGACTTACGGCACGACGACCTCCGAGCGTATCAACGCCACCTGGCCGGCCGACTCAAGAGTCCCGCATCACGCGCGCGGGCCCTCGTCGCGATCCGCTCGTGGCTGCGCTGGATCGCTAAGGAAGGGCTGATCGACCGCGACCTCTCGAACGGCATCACTCTCCCCAAGCTCGAGCAGCGGCTGCCCAAACCGATTGATCCGGATGAGCTCACACGCCTGCTCGCGGCGCTGCCAACAAAGACCGTGCATGAAAAACGCGACCGCGCGCTGGTCCAGTTCCTAATCAGCACCGGCTGCCGAATCTCGGAAGCCCTGGCGCTCGATCGGACCGACTTCCCGCGGTCCGGCAACCGACTGGTGGTGACCGGCAAGGGCTCCAAGCAGCGCTCCGTCTATCTGACGACGGACGCAAGAGCGGCGCTGGAGGACTACCTCGGCGCGCGCGAAGACGCTTGCATGGCGCTGTTCGTCAATTTCGACCGCGCGGCGGCGGACGATCGCGGCCGCCGTTTGACCTCCGCAGGCGCGCGGTTCATCGTGCGCAAGCTGCGCGTCCAGCTGGGCGCCTGGTCGTTCAAGTCACCGCACGTTGCGCGTCATACGGCCGCCACGACCCTGCTCGAGGTGACCGGCGGCGACGTGCGACTGGTCCAGGAGGTCCTGGGCCACGCCAACCTGAACACGCTGCAGGGCTACACGAAGATCGTCGACAGCCGCAAGCAGGACGCGTACCGCCTGTATCAAAAGTTCCTGGACGAGAAGAAGGCCGAGCTGTAGCCCGGCGGCCGCGCGGGTCTTGTCGGAACCACAGGGGACGGCCTAGTATTTGAGCGTGACCGATGTCAAGCACGCAAAGCTGTTCGAGGGACTCCCCGAGTCAGAGGTCCGTTCCATCGAAAAGCAGATGAAGATCGTCCAGCATCCCGCCGGTCACGAGATCGTCGTGAAGGGCGAGAACGGAGTTGGATTCATGATCATCCTCGACGGCACGGTGACCGTGTCGACCATCCAGGGCAAGTCCCGAACGCTGGGCCCGGGCGACTCGTTCGGTGAGATGTCCCTGCTCGACCACGAAGGCCGCAGCGCGAACATCAAGGCCGACACCGACGTGTCCCTGGCGACCATCCCGGAATGGAGCTTCAAGCCATTCCTCAAGGAACACCCGGAGGTCAGCTACCGCCTCCTCCAGGTGCTGAGCCAGCGCGTGCGCCAGGCCGAAAGCAGCCAATAAGCGCAGCCAGTACGCAAAAGAAGAGGCCGGGCCCGCTAGGAACCCGGCCTTGTAAGTTTTTTCAGAACCGCGGAGAGCCTTACTCGTCCTCGATCTGGTTGTACAACACGCGATCTGACGACGGGCTCCTAACAGCGCCCTCTCGTATTGGCGCCCTCCATCTGGTTGCTCGAAGGGCCACCATTGAACGACTTGATGAGGATAGTGAAAGGTCGTCGAAACGCGCAGGCCTGGATGTACCTGCCGGATGACGACCAGCAGCTGACGATCATCGGCCAGTTGGCGAAGACCACGGCCATATGCGTGAGCAAGAACCGGGCACTCATCGATTTCTGGGGTCACGGGTCAGCTCTGCCTGACGGCCCGCTCGTCGTCTACCTGCGCGACAACCTCAAGGAGGTGGATGACATCGGGGGTTACGAGCTGTGGACGCGGCCCGCTTGACCGTGCCGCGGCCGCTGGGCCGTCTCGGTCAGGCAGCATTGGTCGCCGCGCTCGTCTGGTTGACCCTCTTCAACCTCTACCAGATTCACGCGGCGTTCCCGCGCAAGCTCGTGGAGACCGACTTTCGCATCTGGTTCGCCGCGGCTTCGATCGGGACGCACCTCGGTTGGTCGCACCTCTATGACCTCGCCGCACAGAAGGCCGCCGTCGAGGCAGTCTGGTCCGGCTCGCGCTTTCTGGCCTTTGGCGATCCGCCGGTCGCCGCGTGGATCGTCTGGCCGCTCACCCTCGTGCCCTTCGGGGCGGCGCTCGTAATCTGGACGGTGCTCAGCCTCGCCGTCCTCGTGGCCTTCAGCCAGGCATTCGCACCGGCAGACCGATTGGGGCGGGTCATGTATGCGCTGAGCGCCCTTGGATTCCTACCCACGTTCGTAATGGTCGAGGCAGCGCCGCTGTCGCCGGTCGTGTTCGCTGCGATCGGCGCTTGCGCGCTGCTGCTGATTCGGGGAAAAAATCTCGTCGCCGGTGCCGTGCTTTCGCTGATCATGGTCAAGCTGAACCTCGCCCTGCTCGTCCCGCCCGCGCTCCTCGTGGCGGGGTACCTGCGCAGCGTCGCCGCATTCGTGGGCAGCAGCGCGTTGCTGGGGCTCGCGCAGCTCGCGGCCGTGGGCGTGCAGGGCACGCGATCGATGATCGCCATCGACACCGGTTTCTTCGCCGATCCGTACCACCTGACATATTCGCTGGAGGTGCTCTTTGGCTCCCGGACGGCCTGGCTGATCGCCGCCGCCGGCATCTCGGTCCTGACGCTCGTGGCCGCGTACTTGACCCGCAGCCGCGGTCCCCACGGGCCGATCGCGGCGGGCATCGCGGGCTCGCTCCTGATCAACCACCACCTCACCCCGGCCGATTTCATCATGCTGTTGCTCTCCATCTGGCTGGTGCTGAGCCTGCGGCCTCGAGTTGAGATCGTGGTCGCCGGCGCGGCTCTGTGGACAGCGGGCTGGGCCAGCTCGCTCGGCTTGGCCTGGCCGGTCGCCGTCATGGAGGCCGTCTTCATCGGCGCCGTCGCCACCACCTCCCGCAACGTGCCGCAGACGGTGGAATGACCAGGGCGCTCAACCTCGCGGCCGCCGCGGTGGTGGCGATCGCCCTGGCCACGAACTTATTCCGCCTCTGGCTGCTCTTCACCACCCTGTTTCCGGGTGACGACTTCCGCTTCTACTTTGCGATGGCGCGCGTTGGACTCCAGTACGGCTGGTCGCGGATGTACGACCTTGATCTCCAGTGCCGGCCCATTTCCGAACACATTAAGGAGACCACCGAACACTGCCCCGGCCTGGTGCTGCCGCCCGTCGCCTGGCTCGCGGCGCCGTTCACCGAGCTCGGATACTCCGCCGCCTATCCCGTCTGGGTCGTCTTCATGGCACTGGCCTGCGCCGCGCTACTGGCCGTGTGCTGGGACCGGCTTCCGCGACCAAAACCTCTCTACCTGGGCGCTGTGCTTTCTGTGTATCCGCTAGCTTATTGCCTCTTTCTGGGACAGGTCACCGTGCTCGCCACGCTGGGGGTGGCCCTGGCCTGGCGGCTGCTGGCGCGAGGCCATGCAACGTGGGCGGGCGTAGGCCTCGTCCTGATCCTGGCCAAGCCGCATATCGTATTCCTGGTCCCGGTGGCGCTACTCCTCACCGGGCGCTGGCGGCCGGTCGCCGTTGCCGGAACAATCACCTCGATGCTTGGCCTGCTGAGCTTGATAAGCATCGGTCCCCACGGAATTGAGACCTACCTCTCCGACCTGAAAACCTACGTGGGCGAGCCGGCGAACTACGTTTACACGCTGGCCGGCTGGTTCGGGAAAAACGTCTACACCACCGCGCTGCAATGGGCGCTCGGGCTGGTCACGCTTTACACCGCCTGGCGCTTCAGGGCTTGGTTGGACGCCGTCATCCTCGTAGCGATCGTCGGCAGCGCGCTCTCTGCCACCTACTGGCATGTCCAGGACTACGCAGTCCTCATCCTGGCGGTGCTCGCGCAGCTGAGCCTTGGTCCTCGGCGCCCGGCGGTGACATGGCTGGCGGCGTTCTTCATCGTGGGCTCGCCACTCCTCGTCGGGACGACGTTCGTGCCGCCCCTCGTGCAGATCAGCTCGTGGCTCGTCCTTCTGATTGCGTGGCTGGCATGGATGGCGACCCGGCCCGCAGCCTATTTCGGAGCGAGCGGAAGAACTCAAGCGCCGGTGCCAGCGGCAGCCACCTGACCTGGATCCGTGGATAAGACCCTTACGGCGCGAGTTGTCCGGTTGCACTGAGGCTGCCAAACCGTGCCGAGGCAAGAAAAGGGTCGGAATCGTATTCGAAACCGGCCCACTAGCCTTACCGAAAGATGGTCGAGAGCCTTACTCGTCCTCGATCTGGTTGTACATCAAGCTGTCCTGGATCTCGTACAGAGCATCCATGGCCTCCATGACGGAAGCCGGCTTGGCCTGGGCCAGGACGGTCACCTCGGGCGAATCCTCGATGACTTTGTTGATCGCAACGGAAAGCACCGGCGGCATCTGCCGCTGATCTGCCAGGTTCAGCATCTCCAGCTCGTTCAGGAGCCTATCGATGTGGTGCATCTTGTTCCGGCGCGCATATTTGGCGCGCTGAATCCTCATTTCCCGGGCGGTCATGTGCTCAATGGCGCGGCTCGCCTGCTTGATCATGGTCATTTCTCTATCTCCTGGTACAAAGTTTACGGCCCCCCTCCAATTTGTCAAGGATGTCCTGTAATAAATGGTCCTGGGCCGTGCTAGCATGGCCAGCCAGCGTCCGGAATGAGCCCCAAATGATCGCCGGCCGTTCGACCCGCATGGAAGTCCTGGAGCTGCTGCGGCGCAAGGGCCGATGTAGCGCGGAAACTGTCGCCAGCGACCTGGGCGTCACGCCCAACGCGGTCCGGCAGCACCTCAGCAATCTCGAGCGCGAAGGTTTCGTCGTCAGCCATCCGGAACGCAGCGGGCGCGGGCGCCCGGCCCTGTTCTTCTCGCTAACCGAACGGGCGGATTCGGTATTCCCCAAGCGGTACGGGCAGCTCGCGACGATGGTGCTCCAGGAGGTCCAGGAGATGGGCGGGCCTGAGGCGCTCGATGAGGTTTTCTCGCGGGTGGCGGCCAGGCACGCCCACGCCATCGAGCCCGCCCTCGAAGGCCTCGAATTCGACGAGAAGCTCCGCCGGGTGGTCGTCTGGATCGGCCGGGCCGGCACCCTGGCCGAGCAGACCGAGACGTCTGAGGGTGTGAAGGTCACCATCCACAACTGCCCCTTCCGCAACACCGCGCTCAAGTTCCCCCAGGTCTGCACCATCACGCCTCATCTCATCTCGAGGCTGCTCGGAACGGCCGTTTCGCAGGCTGATTCCATCCACCGCCACGACCCCTATTGCTCCTTTGTCGTCCAGCGCCCTCCCGCTGCTGAGTAGCCGCCTGGTCAAAGAGGTCGACGCGCTCGCACAGGGGCGCTACGGCATCTCGGTGGACTGGTTGATGGAGGCCGCCGGCTGGCAGGTGGCACGGTTCTGCAAAGGGCCGACGGCGGTCGTTTGTGGCGTGGGCAACAACGCGGGAGATGGACTCGCGGCGGCTCGACACCTCCACCGCTGGGGACGCCTCGCGAGCGTCTGCTGCGTGGACCCTGAGCGGCTGCAGGGTGCTGCGGCGCAAGAGCTCCGGGCTCTCAAGCGGATCGGAGTCTCAGTCTCAACTGAGCTTCGGCTCGACGAGGTTGAAGAGGCCGTCGACGCCATCTTCGGCACGGGCCTCTCAAGGCCTCCCGAGGCCGTGTTCGCGAAGTGGATCGAGGCCATCAACGGATCGCAGCTGCGGGTGATTGCCGTGGACGTGCCCTCGGGCCTCGACGCCGACTCCGGCGTCGCCTACGCTCCATGTGTGCACGCACAGACGACGGTCACCCTGGGTCTTCCAAAACCAGGGCTCCTAGCGGGCGACGGACCGCGAGTCGCGGGCGAGATCTGGGTGGCGGACATTGGCGTGCCTTTCGAGGCCTACGCCGCGGTCGGCCTCGAGGTGCCGCCGAATCTTTTCTCAGCCGCTGATCGAGTCCGCCTGGATTCCATCCGATGACCCGGGAGGTGGTTTGGGACCACGGCGTCTCGCTGCCGGGGCACCGCCTGTGGCTGGACCCTCTCGTGGTCCGGACGTTCGCGTTCATCTCGCACGCGCACACCGACCATGCCCGGCGGCACAAGGAGGCTCTGCTCACGCCGCAGACCCTCGCCCTGATCCCGGAGTCGCGCCGGCCGCGAGGGTGGCGGATGCTCGGCTACGGCGAGCCGATGCGCCGCGGCCAGGCCACCGTCACGCTGCACCCTGCCGGGCACATGCTCGGCTCGGCGCAGCTTCACTTCGAGCATCACGGCACGTCGCTTCTCTATACGGGTGACATCAAGCTCCGGCAGACCGCCGGTGCGCCGCGCACATTCATCCCAAAGGCGGACGTGTTGATCGTCGAGTCGACTTACGGCCGCCCTCACTTCCGCTTCGGCGACCCCGACTCGACGGTGGAGGCGATCGCCATGTGGTGCCGCCGCGCGCTGGACAGCCGGGTGACGCCGGTGCTGCTTTGTCATGCGCTCGGCAAGACCGAAGAGATGATGCTCGCGCTCGCGCCTTATGGCTTCAGCTTTGCCCTCGAGAAGCGATGCGTTCCCTGCGCGCGCGAATACGCGACGGCAGGCCGCCCCCTGCCCGAATGGGTCGAGCTCGACGGCGAGCCCGAGCCGGGCCGCGTGGTCATCGCCCCGCCGTCGGGCAAGGACGAGGTCCGCCGGTTGGGCCGGTACCGAACCGCGCTGGTCTCCGGCTGGGCCAAAGACGCCGAGTTCGCACGCATTTTCGGCGCCGATGCGACATTCGATCTGTCCGACCACTGCGACTTCGACGAACTCATGGAAGTCGTCGAGCAGTCAGGCGCCGACCAGGTCTACACGGTGCACGGCTACACGGCCGATTTCGCCCGCAGCCTGCGCAAGCGAGGCATCAGAGCCTCCGCCCTCGAGGCGACCGAGCAGCTGGCGCTGGCGCTTTAATAAGCCGGTTGAAACCGACCAGGCGGTGGCGATGGCCGGCGACCGTTGTGCTCATAAGCTTCGCCGCCCTGGTCATCGAGACAGTCCTACACAGAAATTCGCCGAATTCTGCGACGACCACGGCGCTCAGCCTCGCGATTAAGGCGACATGCGTGTTGTGCGCCTTGTCCGGCCTGATCGGGCTCTTTCAGAGACCTAAAGCGATCGCGTTGGTTATCTGCGTGCTTGGAGTGATAGTGGGCATCCTGGTCTTCATGTTGGTCCTCTCTGCCGAGTCGCTCTCGTCGGTTTTCGTCTAATTCGGTAGGACGCTCAGCGCAGGGCCCACCCGGAGCGAAGGACCGCCCGGCGTAGATCCGGATCGACCGCCGCCGCGTCGCTGAGCTTGGTCAGCAGCAGATCAACCCACGCGGTCAGGTGTACCGGCGGGACGAGCTCCAGCTGCTCGTTCTTCACTCGCGCACGGAAGCTGCGGCCCGCGATGTCGAGCACCAGCTCGGTGATCGGGCCGCGGTTCAAGTGGCCGCGCTTCACCTTCGCCACCGGGATCCGCTCGACCAGGTAGTCGAGCAGCTCGGTGGTGTCCTCATCGCCGCTGATCGGCGCGTGACAGAAGACACAGGCGCCCTCCAGAGGCAGCACGGGGGCCGAGCAGACGGGGCAGTTCAATCCGTGTAACGAGAGATGATCTGGTCCTCGCGCCGTTTCTCGGCCTGATACAGCGGGCAATCCTCGTAGTTGCGCACACAGATGGGTGGACTATCGCTCAACGCATACTTGCGCTTAGAGCGGCGGTCGACGTGACAGTCAAACCGATAGACGCGCAGCACAGAGCGCCGATCCTTCATGTATTCCTCGAGATAAGGGCAGCGTCGCATCGCGATCTACGATAGGCCACCGTGCAGCAAGAGGGTGGTATGGATGATTTCGCGCGGGCTGCCTCGGCGGCCGGTTCTACGCCCGCCACGCTCGAGAAGACACACATCCTCGCTGCATATCTGCGCACACTGGACGATGACGACCTGCGCCGAGCGGCCGTCTTCATGAGCGGCCGTGCCTTCAGCCCATCGAAGCGACGCACGCTGGGACTCGGCTGGTCGGCGATCAGCAAGGTGGTGTCATCGATCTCGGGCCGCAACGAGGACGAGCTCGGCAAGATTTTTCGCAAGCACTCCGACATCGGGGACTGGGCGGGCGAAGCGCTCGATGGCCGCACGCAGGCCGAGCCCATATCGCTGCAGGAAATCGAGGAGACGCTCGAATCGATGCGAACTGCGCGTGGCGCGGCCAAGGCGGCGCCGCTGGAGCGCCTGCTGCGCCGAATGCACCCTGAGGCAGCGCGCTTCTTCATCAAGATCATCGCCGGGGAGCTGCGCATAGGCCTCAGCGAAGGCCTGGTAGAAGCCGCCATCGCGGAGGCGTATGACGTGCCGATCACCCAGGTCAAACGCGTTCACCTCATCACCGGCGACATCGGAGAGACCGCGGTGCGGTGCAAACACAAAGAGCTAGACACGACTTCGCTCACCTTGTTCCAGCCGGTTCGGTTCATGCTCGCGAGTCCCGTGGAAACCCCAGTGGAAGCGTTCACGCGCATGGGTGCGGACAGCGTGTGGACGGAGGAGAAGTACGACGGAGTCCGCTGCCAGCTGCACATGCAGGGCGGTCGGGTCGAGCTTTTCTCGCGCGACCTCAAGGAGACGACAAGTGCGTTCCCCGAGCTCGCTCAGAACGCGCCTGCGATCGGCCACGACGTGCTGTTCGACGGCGAGGTTCTCGCGCATCGGGACGGCCATGTGCTGAGATTTTTCGAGCTGCAGAGACGGCTGGGCCGGAAGAAGGTTTCGATCGAGCTTCGCGAGGAAGTGCCGGTCGTGCTGGTCGTCTTCGACCTGCTGTGGCTCGACGGCCGTCCGGTGCTCGACGATCCTCTCGAGGCCAGGCGCAAGCTCCTCGAGGGCCTGGGTCTCAAGCACCCATTTCTGCTGGCCAGGGTCGAGGAGGCGAACGGTCCTGACCACCTGGACCGGCTCTTCGCTGAGACCCGCGAGCGCGGCCACGAGGGGCTCATGGTGAAAGATCCGCTCAGCCCGTACACGCCCGGGCGCCGAGGGCTCGCATGGCTGAAATTGAAGCGGCCACTCGCGACGCTGGACGTCGTGGTGACTGCCGTCGAATGGGGTCACGGCAAGCGCAAGGGCGTGCTGTCCGACTACACCTTCGCTGTGAAGGACACGAGCACGGGGCGGCTTGTCAACGTCGGCAAGGCTTACACGGGGTTGACCGACGCGGAGATCGCGGCCATGACCAAGCGCTTTCTCGGCATCACGATCGAGGATCACGGCCATGTGAGGCTGGTGCGACCAGAGGTCGTGCTCGAGGTCGCCTTCGACTCGATCCAGCATTCCAGGCGCCACCTGAGTGGTTTTGCGCTTCGCTTTCCGCGCATCGTTCGCATCCGCGACGACAAGCCGGTCGAAGAGATCGACACGCTCGACCGCGTCGCCGAGCTGTACGAGCGCTATTTCGGGGAAAAATCGGAAGTTGCTCTAGCCGAGGTTGCGGAAGTCCCCTCTCCCCGCAGGGGAGAGGGCTAGGGTGAGGGGCAAGGGGTTGTCCAACTCATGAAGCTAACCTTCATGGGGACTGCCGGCGCGCGCTTCATGGTCGCCAAGCAGCTCGCCGCCTCCGGCGGCCTGTACCTCGAAGTAGGCAACACCCGCATCAGCCTCGACCCAGGTCCAGGCGCGATCGTGCAGTACGCCAAGCGCAAGGTCGACCTGACCAAGCTCGATGCGATCGTGCTCAGCCACCGTCACCTCGACCACTCAGGCGACGTGAATGTCATGGTCGAGGCGATGACCGAGGGCGGCTTCCGGCATCGTGGCCGTTTGTTCTGCCCGTCTGACGCCCTCGATGTCGACCCCGTCGTCCTGAACTACCTGCGGCGCTTCCCGGAGGAGGTCGTCCGGCTCGAGCCCGAGAAGACGTACTCGGTGAAGGACATCACCTTCACGACGAGCCCCCTCCACGTGCACCAGGTCGAGACATTTGGCTTCAGATTCGGTGACCGTCTCGGCTGGGTCACCGACTCGGGCTACTACGACGGCATCGCCGAGCAGCACAAGGCCGACGTGATGGTGATCCACGTGGTGCTCATGCAGTGTCGCGCCGAGCTGCCGCACCTCTGCCTCGACGACGCGGAGCGAATCATCCGCGAGGCCAAGCCGCGCCTGGCAATCCTCACCCACTACGGCATGACCGTGTGGCGCGCGCATCCCTGGGAGCTCGCGGCCGACCTGACCCAGCGCATTGGCACCGAGGTAAAGGCCGCGCGCGACGGCATGACCCTCGAACTTTGAGATGACGCGCTGGCGCTGGCGCGGGTCGGTCGCGCTGCTTGCGGTCGCGGTCGCTTTCGTCATCTACCCGCTGGTAGAAGGGGAAAACGACGTGATCAACTCCGACTGGCCGGCCTTCGCCACCGGGGCGCGAATCCTCGTCAGCGACCCGGGCCACCTCTACGACTTCGACGTGCAGCGCCGCGTCGAGCTGGACGTCACCGGCGGGCGGACGCTGATCACGCTGGGCATCAACGGGATCCTGCCATTCGTCGCACCCGCATACGTCGCATTTTTCCCGGTCCCGTTCGAGCTGCTCGGAACGAACCTTGGCGGCCGTCTGTGGATCCTGTTCGGGCTCGCCTGCCTGGCGCTCGGCCTGTACCTGGCAGTGCGGCCAAGCGCGCCATCGGCCTTCTTGCCCGCCTTCGCCTCTGTTCCGACCGCCCTGCTGCTGCTCAACGCCCAGCTCGACGGTTTCGTGGTGCTGGGTGTCGGAGCCGCCATCTCGCTCTGGTCTCGACCGTACCTAGCGGGCTTGAGCCTCGGCCTGACCCTGCTCAAACCACAGCTCGTGCTGCCCCTCGGCGCTGCGCTGCTTGCGACCAGGCGGTGGCGCGTCCTCGGCGGCTGGGCCACTGCCGGCCTTGCCCTTTCGGGGGCGGCCGCTTTGCTCAACCCGAGGTGGCCTCTCCAGTGGCTGCCGGCGCTCAATGGTCCAGTGCGCCCTGGCAGCCGTGAGGTCGATCTAGCTCACTTCGGCACGGCGTTCCCGCCCGCCTTCCAGGGCTATGCGGTGGCCATCCTGTCGCTGCTGGCGCTCGTCGCCGTCCTGGCGTTGGCCAGGCGGGTGGGGACAGGATTCCGGCCGGCCGCGGCCGTCCTGGTCGCCGGCGGGGTCTTGGTGGCCCCGCACGCGCTGCCGACAGACCTTGTCCTGGTCGCCGCCGCGCTCGCCATCTGGGGCGAGGCCCAGTGGTACGACTGGGTGCTGGTCTCGATCGGCGCCGCAATCGCGGCTCTCGCTCCCGTGCCGATTCCCGCGGTGGCCGGCGTGATCACGACCGGCTGGGTATGCCTTCGCGCAGGCGGAGTTATACCTGGGCTGCGGCGGCTACCTGCACCGCAGTCGACTGGATGATCCCGTCGATCAGCCCGTAGTCGACAGCTTCTTGCGGTGTCAGGAAGAAGTCCCTGTCCGTGTCGCGCTCGACGCGCTCGAGCGGCTGGCCGGTGTGCTTGGCGATCAACTCATTCAGCACGCCCCTGATGCGGATGATCTCTCGGGCGTGAATGTCGAGGTCGCTCGCCTGGCCCTGCAGGCCACGACCGCCTATGAGCGGCTGGTGCATGTGAATGTTCGAGCTGGGAAGCGAGAATCGCCGTCCCTTGGCCCCTGCCATCAAGACTACGGTGCCAAAGCTCGCGGCCCGGCCTATGCAGACCGTTGAGATCGGCGGCTGGACGTACTGCATGGTGTCGTAGATCGCGAAGCCCGAGCTGACCGAACCACCCGGAGAGTTGATGTAGATCTGGATCTCCTTGGTCGGGTCGTCGGCGGCCAGGTACATGAGCTGCGCCACGACGAGGTTGGCCACGATGTCGTCGATGGGCCGGCCGATCAGGATGATGCGGTCCTTCAGCAGGCGCGAGTAGATGTCGAAGGTGCGCTCGCGATTGCCGCCCTCGTTCTCCGTGACCATCGGTACGTAACCCACTTCAAGCCAATGTAGCAGGCCATAATCCGGGAGTTGGCAAGCGGAACGGTGCTGGCGCCCGCGGACTTCTTCAGCGGTCTGCGCAAGGGGGTGAAGGCGAGGCTGCCCGCACCCCTTCGGATGTTCACCAGCGCCCGCCGCGGCCGCCTGGTGAAGCTGCACTACAGCCGCCCTGACTTTCACTACGAAGCGTGGCACCATACCGGGGACGGCCGGCTCGAGATCGGGCTGCACTTCGAAGGATCAGGTGCCGAAAACCAGGCGGCATTCGACTTCTTTCGCGCCCAGATGATCGGGATCAAGGCAGACCTGCCCCATGCAGAGCTCGAGCCGTGGGACCGGGGCTGGTCGCGGCTTTATGAAACGCTGCCTGCCGCCCAGCTAGACGATGGCGTCCTCGACGCCGCCGTTCAGCGCATGTCCGATTACATCGTGACGCTGCAGCCGCTGCTGGAGGCTTTGTTGAAGGATTGAGACAGAATGGATCAGGAGGAGTGAGGCGATGAGAACAGTTGAGGTCACCGACGAGGTCCAGGCTTACATGGACGGTCTCTTGCCGCCGCGCGACCCCGTGCTCGCGCGAATGGAAGAGGAGGCGGATCGCGAGAGCATCCCAATCGTCGAGGCACACGAAGGAGAGTTGCTGTACCTGCTGGTGAAGATCGCCGGCGCCAAGCGCGTCCTGGAGCTGGGGGCCGCGATCGGCTACAGCGGCATCTGGCTGCTGCGCGGCACGGACGGCGGCTCGCTGACGACGTTTGAGGTAGACCACAAGCGCGCCGAGCGGGCGCGCGCCAACTTCACCGACGCGGGCCTGGCGAAGCAGGCAGTGGTGCTGGAGGAGGACGCTGTTGGCGGTGTCCAGAAGCTGCAGTCCCGATTCGACGCGTGCTTCATCGACCTGTTGAACTCTTTTCCGTCTGAGGACGTGACCCGCCGCGTGGCGGAGCTTTGCTTCGAGCGGCTGGACCCAGGAGGGCTGCTGATGGCCGACAACGCGCTGCGCCAGGGCGAGGTGATCAGGCCGAAGAACCAGCAGACGCGAAACGTCGCTTTTTACAACGAATGGGTGGCCAAGCACCCGCGACTGGAAAGCGTGGTGATCCCGATTCGGGACGGACTTTCGGTGGCTCGGCGCGACTGAGAGCCACCACACGTATGTGGATGCGCCGAGGCGGCTACGCGCTGTTTGCGCTGGCCGGCTTGAGCGTCGTCATCGCCGTGATTTCGTTGGGGTTCGCGATCAATGGACCGACCGACCTCCGCTCTCGCGCTTTCGCCTACGGGATCGTCAACGTCGGTTTTGCGGTCGTCAACACGATGCTCGGCTTCGCGTTGCTCGCGGGCAGCCGCCCGGCCTGATGGTTCCCCTCCCCCGCCAGGGGGCAATCAGTAAGTCCCATCCTTATCGCCGCTTTGCGCGCAGGGCCAGGGTTGGGGAGCGGTTCAACCAGTTTCAGGCGCGGGGCTCGGTTTCGCCTCGTCGCCTTCGATCCAGTACGTGCCGTCCGCGGCGTGCTCCTTCTTCCAGATCGGCACCGACTCTTTGAGGCGATCGATGCCCCACCTGCACGCCGCGATCGCTTCCGCGCGGTGCGGGCACGAGACGCACACGACGACGGACGCCTCTCCGATTTCGAGCCTGCCCGTGCGGTGCGCCATCGCGACCCTCGCCTCAGGCCACTGTTCGGCGATCTCGTCGGCGATCCTGCGCATCTGCGCAGTTGCCATCTCCGCATAGGCTTCATAGTCGAGGTGGGTGACGGAGCGTCCGCGCGAGCTGTCGCGCACCACCCCGGTAAAGGTGCAGATCGCTCCCGCCGCCTTGTGCGACACCGCGGCCTCGAGGCGCCGCGCATCGAGTGGATTGGCGGTCAGCTCGAACAAGACGCCGGCGCCGTGGGCTCCGCCGCTCACCGGCGGGATGAAGGCCACCTCGTCGCCTTCGCTGACCTTCGCGCTCCAGTCCTTGAATTCCTGGTTGAGCGCGGCGCGCACCGCCTTGCGGTCTGACTCGAGTGCCGGGTGCCTACTCCGCAGGGCCTCATACACGTCGGCAACAGTCGAGCCGTCCGGAACCTCGATGACGTCGGTTTCGCTGGCGGCCTGCTCGCGCAGCCTCGCAAAAAGGCGCACTCGCACCGCTATCGCTACTGGCACGTACCCAATCTTACGAAGCGTTGGATTGTGTTCCGACAAAGACGTGTACCTCTTTGCCGGAGTCGAGCGCTCGCTCCACCGTGGCGCGAGTGCCTTTGGAGCTCCCATCCCAGAAGGCGACGAGCACATCGCAGGCGTCGACGAGGCGCTGGTTGCGCGCGGCCGATCGGCTCGCGTCCGCCATCTCGTCGAAGCTCGCCGGGATCACCTGTACGGGAATCCCTTTTGCCCGCGCCGCTTTGGTGGCAGCAGCGTCGACTCCGCTGGCGCTGCCGGTGATGATGGACGCCCGAGGCGGCAGCGCGTTGACGTAGTCGCTGACACGAGAAGGCTCGGAGTAGCGCCGGCTCCCCACGATCGCAACCCGCATCTAAGCCGTTCGGCCTAGCCGGCGGTCGAAGCGCTCTTGCCGATCATATGGATGTTCTCTTCGAACATCGCGCGCAGCTTCTTGGCTTGGCGGTCGTACGCATCAGGGTCGGCCCAGGTCGCCCGCGGGTCCAGGACCTCGCTCGGCACGTCAGGCACCTGGCCCGGAATCTGCAAACCGAAGATGGGATCCGGGTGACTCGTCATGCCGTGCAGCTTGCCCTGGACCACTGCCCGCACGATGGCGCGGGTGTGTGCGATCGACATCCTCTGGCCCACGCCGTAAGGTCCGCCCACCCAGCCGGTGTTGAGCATCCACACGTCTGAGTTGTGCCGGTTGACGCGCTCGATGAGCATGTCTGCGTACCGCTCCGGCGGAAGCACCAGGAACGGCGCTGCGAAACAGGTGCTGAAGATGGGCTCGGGCTCGGTGACCCCCCGCTCGGTACCGGCGACCTTGGCCGTGTAGCCGGACAGGAAGTAGAAGCGGATCTGGTCCTGGTCGAGACGGGCGACCGGTGGAAGAACGCCGTATGCGTCCGCGGACAGAAAGATCACGTTGTTGGGGTGCCTGCCGGTCCCCGAAAGGACGGCGTTGGGGATGAGGTCGACCGGGTAAGCGGCCCGTGTGTTCTCCGTTTTCTCCTCGGAGTCGTAATCGGGGATGCGCGTCCGCGGGTCGTAGACGACGTTTTCCAGGATCGTGCCGAAGCTCTCCGTCGCGGCGTAGATCTCCGGCTCCGACTCTTTGCGGATGTGGATCGTCTTCGCGTAGCAGCCGCCCTCGAAGTTGAAGATGCCCGCCTCGCTCCAACCGTGCTCGTCGTCGCCGATCAACCGGCGCGATGGGTCGGCGGACAGCGTGGTCTTGCCGGTGCCGCTGAGCCCGAAGAACAGGGCCACGTCGGAACCTCCGGCGCCCACGTTCGCGGAGCAGTGCATCGGAAAGACGCCTTCCGCAGGCAGAAGGTAGTTCAGCGCGGTGAAGACCGATTTCTTGATCTCGCCCGCGTATTCGGTGCCGCCGATGATCACGATCCGCTGGGCGAGGTTGACGAGGATGAACGTCTCGGTGCGCGTGCCGTCGACCTTCGGATCTGCCTTCACCGAAGGCAGGGAGATGACGGTGAAGTCCGGCTCGAAGTTCATCAGCTCGTCCGCGTTGGGCCTGATGAAGAGGTTCCGGGCGAAAAGGCTGTGCCAGGCATACTCGGTGACAACCCGTACGCGCAGCCGGTGGCGGTGGTCGGCGCACGCGAAGACGTCCTGGGTGAACACCTCGTGGGTGGCGCAGAACTCGTCCATGCGCTCCAGCAGGGCGTCGAATTTGGCGGGGGCGATGGCCTGGTTGGCCTCCCACCAGATGGCGCCCTGGCTCGTGGGCTCCTTGACGAAGAACTTGTCCTTCGGTGAGCGACCGGTGTGCTTGCCGGTCTCCGCGGTCAACGCTCCGGAGGACACGATCACCGCCTCATCGCGCCGGATGGCGTGCTCGTACAGCGCGGCGGGGCTCAGGTTGCGGCGTTCAGGCGCGGGTTTAAGCCAGCTGGGCATCGATTCGGATCATAAGGAAAGAGGCTGGTTACGCGATTCGGGCGCGACGCGAGCTCGCCCGCCGGCGCTGCCTGCCGCTCACGTAGTCGACCAGGATGTACTCGCCCAATCGGTCTGGCGATACAAAGAAAGCCCGGCCCTTGTTGATGCGTGTCATCTGGTTGATGAACTCGGTCAGGTACGGCCCGCGCTCGAGCATGAAGGTGTTGATGACGATGCGATCTCGCGTGCACCGCTTAACCTCCCGCAGCGTCTGCTGGATGGTCTGGAAAGTCGGCGGGTAAGCAAAGTAAGCCTTGCCGTTATCGGCCAGGTGAGCGGTCGGCTCGCCGTCGGTGATCATGATGATCTGCCGGTTTCCCCGGTGCTTCGCGAGAAGCGAGCGCGCGACCTGAAAACCGTGCTGCATGTTCGTGCCGTACACGTAGTCGTTCAGCGCCAGCTGGGGGAGCGTGTGCGGCTTGAGCTCCACGGCATAGTTGGAGAAGCCCACGACGTAGAGAGAGTCGCGCGGATACTGGCTGCGGATGAGGGAGTCAAGCGCGATCGCCACCTTCTTCGCAGCGAGAAAGCATCCGCGCAGGAACATCGAGCGGCTCATGTCGATCATCAGCACCGTCGATGCCTGTGTGACATGTTCGGTGCGGTGCACGATGAAGTCGGCCGGCGCCATCTTGACCGGCACCTTCGGACCTTCGCGGACCAGTGAGTTGAAGAGGGTCTCCTTCATGTCGAGCAGGAAGGGGTCCCCGTACTCGTAGGCCTTGAGCTCGTCAGACGCGTCGTTGCCGATTCCGCCGCGCCACAGCTGGTGTTGTCCCATGCGCGTCTTCTTCAGCTGATCGAAGATGTCGTGTAGTGCCGACTGGCCGATGCGCCTCATGCCGCGTGGCGTGAGCTCCATGCGGCGGCCCTTTCGCTCCACGTAACCCGCCTTCTCCAGCACGTCGGTCAGCTTGCGCAGCTGATCGAGCGCCTGCCGGGCCTCGTTGCCGAGCAGCTCCTGAGCCAGCGAGCGGTCAACGTCGCCGGGTCGGAAGCTGCCGCGTTCGAGCTGCGACTCGAGCCTGTCCATCTGCTGCAGGCGCTCCATCAGGCCCATCGCCTCCCCCATGGACAGGGGATCCTCACCGAAGAATGGGTAGCGCTCGCTCAGCTCTGACGGCGGCATCATCGCCTGCATGAAGCCCGAAAGGCGCGCGAGCTCCAGGCGAAGCGAGTCGTCCTGCAGCAGCGCGTCCATCATCTGGCGCAGCTCTTCGCGTGCCTCGGGGCTCATGCTTTGGAGCAGCGACTGCATCTGGGCCATCTGGCGCTGCAGGTGCTCGAGCAGCTCGTCCAGGCTGTTGATGCCCGGCGGGAACATATCGCCGAAGCGCTCCATAAAGCCGTTGAAGTCGGGCGTGCGACCCTCCATGCGCTGCTCGAGCATCTTGTTCAGCTCGCGCACCATGTCGCGCACCCGGGAAAGATCCTGGCCCTGCATCTGCTGGATCGAACCCTTCATGCCCTGGAACATCTGGTCGACCATCTGCTTCTGCAGCTGCTCCATCAGCTGCTCGAACTTCTGCCGCGCCCCGTCGTCGACGAACTCGTAGTCGCGCAAGCCCTTGACCCGCCCGCCCAGATCGTCAGGCAGCCGGTCGAGCTGCTCGTTGCGCTGGCGCGCGATCCGGTCGATGAGCTTTTTGGCCTCGGCCGTCTCCGCCTCGCTCAGGCGCCGATCGATGCCGCGCTTCTCGGTGTCGATCACCTCCTGCACCTGCTCGCGCAGCTGCTCGACGGTGGAGTCGAGGTTGTACCGGCCTAGCTCCCGCTCCCGCGCCTCGCGAAGCTGCTTGAGCAGCTGCTCGAGTCCCGGCATGTTGGGCGAGCCCCAGCGCAGCAGCCGCTGCAGTGCCGCGTTCAGGTCGCCGTAGTTCATCAGGTCGTCTGACAGTGCGTCGAGGACGTCGCCCGCGTCGAGGTCGTCCAGCTTCTGAGTGCCGTCCCACCTGGAGTACCGGAACTTCATCCGACCACGCTAGCAGGCCGCCAGCCGCCAAGCGCCCGTTCAATTGCGTGCGCCGCTCGCATTGCAACATCGTCGTGCCAGTTTCGGGCTACGACCTGGACGCCGATGGGCATGCCCTCGCGGGAAGAGCCCGCCCGAACCACCACGCAAGGGTTGCCGGACAGGCTGTACGGGATGGTGTAGCTGAACATCTGCGTCGGCACGTACTTGGCCCGATACAGGGGGGCGATGTCAGGCGCGACCGGGCACAGGATGAGATCGAAACCGGCCATGAACCCGAGCATCTCGGTGCGGAAGGCATCCCACCGCTTGTAGAGCCGTTCGTGGCTCATGCGCTTGTCACCCCAGTAGGCGAGCGTCACCTGGTGAGCTTCGCTGAGCGCCGGGGGCCGCGCCTCGGTCACGTGGCAGCCGGCGGCGGACAGCGCGTGGACTGCCGATCGCACGGTGGCCGCGATCGCCGGGATCGGCTTTGCGATGCCATCGTCCGCGTACCAGGCCACCTTGAGCCCCTTGAGCACCGGTGTGCGCTTGGCGAGGGGTACGGGCACCACGCCCGAGTCAATCCCGTCGGGACCGACGAGCACCGGCAGGGTGAGGGCTAGGTCGGAGACGAAGCGGGCCATAGGCCCGACCTGGCTGCGAGGGTCGGTGAGCCCACCCGGCAGTGCATAGGCGCCGGTGCTGGGCACGAGCCCCACTGTCGGCTTCAGCGCGGCGATCCCGCAGTAGTGGGCGGGCATACGGATGCTGCCGCCCGAGTCACTGCCGATCCCGAGAGGCGATCCGCCTGCGGCGATGATCGCCGCCTCGCCGCTGCTGCTGGCGCCCGGCGACCTTGCGATGTCATACGGGTTGCGAGTTCCACCGTGCAGCGGGTTCCAGCTCTCACCGCCTACACCCCCCGGCGGACAGAGTGTCTTGCCGATCAGGATCGCCCCCGCCGCCCGCATGCGCGCGATGACCGTGGCGTCGCGGTCGGGGATGTTGCTCCTGAGCATCCGAAGCCCTGCAGTGGTGGGCAGGCCGGCCGTGTCGAAGATGTCCTTGGCGGTGAAGGGCACGCCGTGCAGAGGTCCTAGCACATTCTTTCGCGTGTTCCGGCGATCCGCGGCACGCGCCTGCTTCAGCGCGCTCTCGGCGGTCGCGAAGACCACTGCGTTGATGCGAGGATTCACCGTGTGGATGTGCTCGAGGTGGGCCCGCACCACCTCTAAGGACGAGACCTTCTTGGTCCGAATGGCATTCGCCAGCCAGCTTGCGGGCGCCCCGATGATGTCTCTCATCTACGAAGTGCTGAACTTCAGACCCTGTCGCCCGGTTTGATGTCGAGAACCTTTACTCCTGGTTCAACAAGCTCCTGGAGGGCTTTGGGCCGGCCCGTCAGCTGGGGAAACGTGCCGAAGTGCATCGGCACGACAGTCTTCACGCCGAGCAGCTCCACAGCCTTCGCGGCTCGGTGCGGCCCCATCGTGAAGAGGTCGCCGATCGGAAGGAATGCGACGTCGAACTGGCTTAGCTCGGCGATGAGCGCCATGTCTCCGAACACATCGGTGTCTCCGGCGAAATAGATCGTGAAACCGTTTTCGAACTCGATCACCAAGCCGCAGGATTGCCCGCCGTAAACAATCTTGTCGCCGTCCGATATCCCGCAGCTGTGCGCCGCGTAAACGAGGGTGATCTTGATGCCGTCCACGTCAACGGTCCCACCCAGGTTGGCGCCGGTGATGGTGTCACCGTCGATGCCTTTCGAGCCTAGCCAGGCGCCGATCTCGTAGTTGGTCACGATCTTGGGCTTGGTCGCCTTCGCAATCTCGAGCGCGTCATGGACATGGTCGAAATGACCGTGCGTGATCAGCATGAGGTCACAGCCATCGACCTTCTTCAGGGCCTCAGGCGCCACGGGGTTGTTCATCACGAACGGGTCGATGTAGATCTGTTTGCCCTTCGCACTGCGCACCTTCCACGTGCCATGCCCTACCCAGGTGAATTCGACCTCAGCGTTCAGCGCCATCAAATCTCTCCTGTGAACCGCACCCCACCAACGGAAGACGCGATTTTCCCACACCGCCCACGCAAAACCGGTTGATCAGTCCGTGGGTGGCCGCATGCTGCCGCGGGTGCCGTTGCGCGTGAGCCAGCTCGTGCCCCGCAAAAACTCCATGAAGGCCAGTACTGAAGCGGGCAGGCGACGCCGGCGTAGATGCACGATGTGCCAGTCCCGCCGGATGGGGAACCCGCGCACCTTGAGCTCAACGAGGCGCCTGCCCGAAAGCTCCAGCGCGCATGCGTAGCGCGAAATGACAGCCAGCCCGAGGCCAGATTCGACGGCGTGCTTGATCGCCCCATTCGAGCCAAGCTCCATCGCCACGTCGAGCTTCGTGCCGGCCTTGCGCGCCGCCTTCTCGAACGACGCGCGGCTGCCCGATCCCGGCTCTCGCATGATAAAAGGCTGGCTCTCGAGGTCCTTCAGCGCGAGCCCTCGCCGCCCGGCCAGCGTGTGATTCGCGGGTGCGATGACGATGAGCTCGTCGCTGACAAACGGAAGGATCGCCAGGTCGGGATCTTTCAACGCCGGCCCCACCACCGCAAGGTCCAGCTCGTTGCGCAGGACCTGTTCCTGGACTCGTGCTCGCGTCCCGATCTCGAGCGAGATGACAAGCCCGGGGTGAAGCTTCTTGAACGCGCCAAGTGCCGCCGGCAGCAGGTAGATCCCGACCGTGGTGCTCGCGCCGACCCGCAGGTTTCCACGCTTGATGCCTCGCATCTCTTCCAGCGCGAGCGAGGCCTCGTCCAGGACATTCAAGGTCCGCCTCGCATACGAGTAGAGGACCGATCCGGCCTCGGTCAGGCTCACGCGTTTGCCAAGACGATCGAGCAACGGCAGGCCGAGCGCTTCCTCCAGCTCTTTCACCTGGTAGGAGACCGACGGCTGGCTCAGCTGAAGCTGCTGTGCCGCGAGGCTGAAGCTGGTGAGGTCGGCGACCGTGACGAAAGTTCGCAATTGACGCAGCGTCACAGAGCGGTCGATATCCAGCCGCAGGGCGGTATCGGGCACGCGCCTACGATATGCGCTATGGCAGCCAGGAGACCAAAATCGCTGACCCCAGTCCGCCGAACCATCCCCACCCTCGAAGGCGTCGAGGCGCCACACCGAGCCCAAACGACCGTCTCAGAGCAGAAGATCAACCAGTACCGCAAGCGCCGCTACCAGGCACTGCACGCCGAAACCGAGGCCGCCAACAAGCGCCGCGCAGCCGGCAAGCTGACTGCGCGAGACCGTATCGAGCTGCTCCTCGACGATGGCTCGTTCGTCGAGCTGGACGTCTTCGCGACACATCGCGCGCACGGGTTTGGCATGGAAGAGCGCAGGATCGCCGGCGACGGCGTCGTCGTGGGATTTGGCGAGATCGACCGGCGCCCGGTCGCCGTCTATGCGTACGACGCGACGGTTTTCGGCGGGTCGCTGGGCGAGGTGACTGCGGAAAAGATCGTCAAGGTGCAGGAGCTCGCGCTGCGCAACCGCGTGCCGATCATAGGGATCAACGATTCCGGTGGCGCGCGCATACAGGAGGGAGTCGTCGCGCTTGCGGGCTACGCGGACATCTTCCTGCGCAACGTACGGTCGTCAGGCGTGATACCGCAGATCAGCGTCATCGCCGGACCATGCACGGGTGGCGCGGTTTACTCCCCGGCGATCACCGATTTCATCTTCATCGTCGCGGGCCAGGGCTACATGTTCATCACCGGGCCGGAGGTGATCCGGGTCGTCACCGGCGAGAAGGTGACGTTTGACGAGCTGGGCGGCGGCGACGTGCATAACGCAACGTCGGGCGTGGCTCATTTCCTTCCGCAGACCGAGCAGGCATGCGCCGACGGCGTCCGGAAGCTCCTGTCCTTCCTGCCCTCTTCCAACGGCGAGCCACCGCCGTTCGTACCGACCGCCGATGACCTCGAGCGCGCCGACCCCGAGCTGCAGACCATCGTTCCGGCCTCACCCAACAAGCCGTACGACATGCGCGAGCTCGTGTCTCGTGTTCTCGACAATCGCGAGTTCTTCGAGGTGCAGCCGTTCTTCGCGCCCAACATCATCGTCGGGCTCGGCCGGCTCGGCGGGCACGTCGTCGGAATTGTCGGCAACCAGCCCAAGGTGCTCGCCGGCGCTATCGACATCAACGCATCGGTCAAAGCGGCGAGATTCATCCGCTTCTGCGATGCCTTCGGCATTCCGATCATCTCCTTCGTGGACGTCCCGGGCTACCTGCCCGGGCGCGACCAGGAGCATGGCGGGATCATCCGGCACGGTGCCAAGCTCCTTTACGCGTACGCGGAGGCGACGGTACCGAAGCTGACGGTGATCACACGCAAGGACTACGGCGGCGCCTACACCGTCATGGCGCCCAAACAGATGGGGGCAGACCTGAACCTGGCGTGGCCGACGGCTGAGATCGCGGTCATGGGGCCGGATGCCGCCGTCAACATCATCTACAAACGCGACCTGGCCACGGCCAAGGATCCCGACGCCCGGCGTAAGGAGCTCGTCGCCGAGTACACCGCGCGATTCGCCAACCCTTACGTGGCGGCCGAGCGGGGCTACATCGACGACGTGATCGAGCCCAGTCAGACCAGGCGCGAGCTCGTGCGGGGCCTGCAGCTGTGCCTGCGCAAAACGGTCGAGCGACCGCCGCGCAAGCACGGAAACATTCCTCTCTAGAACGTCGCCTTAAGCGCCGAAGGCGAAGGAAAGTCCCCACTCGACGATCACCGCAACGACCCAGGCAACTGGCGTAGTGATCGCAGTCCATCTCAAAGCAGCACCGGGAGAGCGAACCTTCCAGACGACTGCTGCAAGCAAGAGGGTCCCTGCCACCACCCCCAGAGCGCCGTTGTTCACGACCGGTCCCATTCGATCCTGGCCGCTCGAGAAATGGAACAGGAAGGTGGTGACGAGGTACATGACCGGGGCGACGAGCCCGACGATGAGCACGATCGCCAGAGCGGTTGTCCATCGCGCCGGCTGACGGACCACGCCCTCAGCTCTTGGTACGGGTCTTGGGGACCACGGTCGCGATGGCGGACCGGCGCAGGCGCTCCGACTTGCGGCAGAACTCGTCGACGGTGACGACGAACTCAGCATGAGACCACGTGAGCGGCGATACCGACAGCGGCGCGCCGGTGTTGGGATCGAGCTGCTCGGACAGCAAGCCCCCCGATATCTGGTGCGCCACGACCCAGTTGATGATGTCGCGCGCCGGCTTGAGGTCCTGGACGTTGGTCGCAACGGCGATGTACCACTGCGCAAGCCACAGCGTGCACATGAACCATGGGTTGCCAGGCACTTTCTTCGTGTCGGGTTCGACTTTGAAGTAGTAGTCGTCCTGGTACCTGGCGACGCCCCCCGTAGGACCTTTGTTCGCAAGCTGGTCGCGAATGGCGTTCATGGTGTCGGTGATCCGCTGGTCGGTGGGCGGATACATGCCGAAGCGCCAGAGTCCATAGAGTGCGCTGTCCAGGACCATGTCCACGGTTTGCGTGCCGTCATCCTCCACGGCGACGCGGCGGGCAAATCGACCCAGCTGGGTGCTGTAGAGGTGCTGGTCAGTCGCTTCCCGCAGCCGGTCCGCCGCATCGCGATACCGAACGTATGCCGCGACGTCCCCGAAGAGGTCGGCGAAGTTGCGCGCAGCGTCCAGTCCGCCCCACACCGCACCGACGGTGAAGGCATGAATGCCCCAGCGTTCTTCCCAAAGGTCCCACGACGGCATCAGGAGACCAGTGTCGTCCACGTAAGTGATCATCCATTCAGCGGCCGGCACAACCAACGTCGTGTACAGGCCGACCACGAAGTCGAGATTGCCGTGGATCCGGTAGTGCTGCCATAGAGCCCACAGAACGAGGCCGGTCTCGTCTTCCTGGATGGGCAGCGTGCGCTCTCCGTGCGAGTTGATCCAGGGAAGCCATGAGCTCCCCGGCAACCCGTAAGGCGTGTATTTGTGAAGGAAGAATCCCTCCTCCACGAGCGCTTGCTGGCAGAACTGGAAGAACTGTCGCGTGATGTCCTCGTGGCCCGCGCGGTCGAGCGCATTCGCGACCAATGCGCCGTCGCGCGGCCACGCGTACGCGTACGTGTCACGCGCGAATTTGGTGATGTCGAAGTCGGTGGCCGCGATGATCGCGCCGCGGTTGTCAGCGTGTGTGCGCGCGGTAAGGATGCTGCGGCGGTACAGCGTGGTGACATCGGAGCCGAGCTCCTCATCGATGTGGCGGTGATCCTTCTCCGACCACACCTGCCAGTAGGTGATCGTCCGGTCGTGATAAGTGTCCGGTCCGCGACTCAGGATCAGCTCCTGGCCGTACACGGTCACCTCGCTGAGCCGGGTGCCCATGCAGACCCAGTGGATCAATGAGCGGGGCTCGCCAGGCTTGGCTGCACCGAGGTCGAACCCGACTGTGCAGTCGACCGATCCTTGCTCGATCGGATTCCTGCCCAGCGTTCCATCTTGCGCGTCGACCCAGGTGCCCGCGGCGCCGTTGCCCTTCTTGCCGTTGGCCCAAGTGCTGATGCCAAACTCCGGCCCGACCTGACCACCGATCAGGAAGTAGCGGTTGCCCTTGTACGCGATGATCCCGCGATGCCGAGGATCGAACGCAACTGTGTTGCCGATGTCGGTGCCTTCGATGAACCAGTCGTAGTGGAAGAAGACCCGGCCAGTGGTGAAACCCGCTGCCGACTGGACCTGCACGTTGCGCATGAACCAGTTGCGCGCAAGGTCCACGTAGTCCTCGAACTTGACCGTGATGCCGAGGCCCGGGTGTTTAATCGTGACATTGCTGACCAGCGAGTCCTCGGCATAACCAAGGTGGCGTTCCCACGACGGGTCCTCGAGCCACGCGAACTTGCCATCGACAAAGAAGCCGGTTCGGCACACGTTGCCCATCGTCTGGTTGGCGTCGCCGACGCGCGGGAAGTAGATGTCGCGGACCGAATAATTGGCATCGAAGCCCACGAGCACGTTGCCATTTCCGATGACGAGGCTTCTTGGCACGGCTATGCGCGGCCAATGCTAGTCGACGGCGCCGACGGTGGCGTTCTTAACAACCTGGGTTCCCCGCCGCCTCGGGCCTGCCTACAATCGCCGCAACCGATCCAGCAACAACGGAGCACCACGTCTTGGAACAGGATTCGAATCAGTTCAGCCCACCGATACGCATAGTCGCCTCGCGACGGCGGCGGCGAACGGTCTCTGCCCGCTTGCGGTCCGGCGTCCTCGAGCTCCTCGTTCCCTCGTGGATGCCCAACGCCGAGCGGCAGCAGTGGGCCGAGAGGATGCGCGAGCGCCTGGAGCGGCGCATCGCGCGGTCGCGCCCTTCCGATCAGCGGTTGGTGGAGCGCGCGCAGACACTCAACGACCGGCACTTCGGCGGTCGCCTGAAGTGGACTTCGATCGGTTACGCGGACATGGCTCGCATATGGGGGAGCTGCACATTCACGACCGGAGCCATCCGCATCGCCCGGCGCGCCGCGACGCTGCCCGACTGGGTGCTCGACTACCTGCTCGTCCACGAGCTCGCCCACCTCGAGCACAGCGATCATGGGCCCGCGTTTCACGAGCTGGAGAATCGATATCCGCTGGCCGAGCGGGCCAAGGGCTACTTGATGGCGCTCGACGCGGCCGCCCTTGAATCCTCTTAGGGCGTTAGGACGATCTTGGTGGCCTGGCGCGCGTCGAACAGGCGGTACGCCTCCTCGGCCTGATCGAGCTTCATGCGGTGGCTGATGATCTTCTCGGGCTTCAGGCGCCCAGCCGCGATCAGGTCGAGCAGCGGCCGCATGTATTTCTGCACGTTGCAGCGGCCGCTACGAAAGGTCAATGACTTCTCCCACATGTAGTAGTAGGGAAAGTCGCCGGTGAACTCGCTCGGCACACCAACCATCGAAATCGTGCCGCCTCCCCGAACGCACTGGATTGCAGTGTCAACCGATGCGGCGGCGCCAACGGCTTCGATGCTGGAGTCGGCCCCGATACCGTCGGTCATTCGTTTGATCGATTCGACAGGGTGCACCTGAGAGCCGTTGATGGGAATCCCGCCGAGCTCGAGCGCAGTCTCGAGGCGCGAGTCGACCATGTCGACCACCAACACATGAGCCGGCCCAAAAAGCTGGGCGCACATCGTGGCCATCAAACCCACGGGTCCGGCACCGATGACCGCGACCACGTCGCCAGGCTTGATCTCCGCGCGCTCGGCCGCGAAAAAGCCCGTGGACAGGATGTCGCCGACGAAAATTGCCTGTTCGTCGGACATGCCATTAGGGATGAGCTCCATCGAGTGGTCGGCCAGAGGCACCACGATGTACTCGGCCTGTCCCCCGCCGAGGCCGCCGAGAACTTCGCCGAATCCAAAGGTGGCCAGGTTCAAACACTGGTTGAACCAGCCTTTGCGGCACAGGGCGCAGTGGCCGCACGACGTGAAGAAGCTGACGACCACTCGATCGCCTGGCTTGAACCGTTTGACCGTAGACCCGACCTCCTCGACGACGCCGACGAACTCGTGGCCGAGCAGCTCGCCCGCAACCATCGGAATGCGCCCGTGGTAGGCGTGCAGGTCGGATCCGCAGATGGCGCCGAGTGTCACCTTCAGCAGGGCTTCGTCAGGACCGTTGATCGACGGTTTCGGTACCTCGATGACCTTCACGTCCCCGACGCCTTGATACGTCGCCGCCTTCATGCCCGGATTCTAGGCCGACCCGAGAAGCCTATTTTTGCCAAGCGGCCAGCAGCTTCTCCAGCTGCTGAGCGTTCTTGACGGAGTAGTTCGAGTAGTTGTTGTTCATGAGCGCGTGCACCTGCTTGGCCGAGCGCTCCATCTCCTTGATGCGCGGCACCCATTCCGCCAGCTCCTCGTCCTTGTAGTCGTGACGAAAGCGCAGGTTTGGC
The DNA here is from genome assembly GCA_035937155.1 of Candidatus Dormiibacterota bacterium. GTDB lineage: Bacteria > Chloroflexota > Dormibacteria > Dormibacterales > Dormibacteraceae > Palsa-870. Next base: position 54,111 of record DASYVJ010000057.1, read on the forward strand.
GGCGCGCCTTTGATGTCCCACGTCTCGTGGTTGCGGCCGTGAAAGCGCACGACGGCAAGCTTGCTCGAGGTCACCTCGAACACCGGGGGCATGCTCGTCTTGTGACCCTGCGGCATGTCGACGGCGATGTAAGGGATGTCGCGGGAGCGCAGGAAGGCCAGCGTCCCATCGCGATGGCGGGCGTCCAGCCACTCTGGCTTGCGGAACTCGACCGCGACCTGGAATCCAAACATGCGCTCCTGGCACTGCTCGATGTAGGCAAGTGCGCGTGATGACGGCAGGAACCAGGGCGGGAACTGAAAGAAGACGGCGCCGAGTTTGCGCGCGGCACGCAGCGGGTCGAGCGCCGCCCTGAACCGTTCCCACGATTCGTCCAGCAGCTCGTCCGGCATCTGCTCGAGGTAGATGTTCTTCTCGCGCAGCTTCTCAGGCAGCTGATCGCGAATGTCCTTGGGCAGCGCCATCGGCTTTGTGGGGTGGTTGGTGAACAGGGAGAACGACTTGACGTCGAACGTGGAGTCCTTCGGCGTGCGCGCGACCCACAGGTCCGAGTTCTCCGGCTTCGGCATGCCGTAGTAAGTGGAGTCGACCTCGACGAGTGAGAACTGGCTGGCATAGAAGTGCAGGCGCTCCTCGGAGGTCTTGACGTTCAGAGGGTAGAAGAGCTTGGAGTCGATCAGCGACTTGTCGATCCAACCGGCAATCCCGACGCGCACGGTCATGGGGTCGATGGTGTCACAAGGGAGATATGATCCGGGCGCCCGTGGGCCGCTACCTCCGCTACTGGTATACGTACCGCACCGTGGTGGCGGTGGTCATCGCCGTGGTGCTGAGCGGCGCCATCTATTGGCTCTACACGCAACACATAGCGTGCGACCGCCGCGTCGGTCTCTGCATCGCCAACATCTCGGTCCACCCCGAGGACCGCTTTGTCCCCGGAACAAGTCCGGACCCCAACATAGTCATCGTCGGCATCGACGACCAGAGCCTTAAGACCATCGGCCGATACCCAGTTCCCCGCGACGTATACGCGAAAGTACTGCAGATCCTGGAAAAGGATGGCGCCTCGGTCGCGGCATTTGACATCGGTTTTCCGGACCCGCGCGACCCGGTGACGGACACCGTCTTCGCCAAAGCTCTCGCCACCAGCAAGGTGCCGGTCGTCCTCGGTTACGCGGGCGACAACGTTGTCCCGGGTGATGGAAAGGTGATTCAGTGCTTCGGCGACCGACCTTCACCCTGCCAGGGAGGCGTGGATGAGATCCCGCTCCGAATGTTTCGGTGCGCGGACCCCGCCGACCCATCCGATCCCTCAGCCCCGTGCCTGCAGCCCTACCCCAACGTCATCCTCGCCTCGACCGACGTCAAGCCCGACGCCGACGGGGTGGTGCGAAGGATTCCAATGTTCGTCCAGCCAGCCTGCTTCGGCAGTGGCGGCTGCTCCACGTCGATCATCAACAGTCTTGGCTTCGCCGCCTATCGCGCGTGGGTGATTCAGGGCCTCACAGGCCCGGAACTGCAGCTGTCCAACGGCGATGCCACGTTCGGAAGCACATGGAAGCAGCCCCTCCACGTCGACAGCACTGGCTCGGCCCTCATCAACTACTTCGGCCCGCCGCGCAACTACCAGGCTGGGGGGCGGTACGTCTCCATTGGTGATCTCATCAACGGCACGGTGTCGCCGGACAAAATCAAAGGCAACATCGTGCTGATCGGCGCCTACTACCTGACCAGCTACAACGACAGCGTGCTAGCGACAACCAGCGCCGGCGCGGGAGCGGGCACCGGCGCACCGATGGCGGGGGTGGAAATGCACGCCAACGTCGCGCAGATGTTCACTCCAAATCTCGGCTCGTACCCGAAGTTCCTCGCACCCGAGCCGCCTCTAGCCGTGTTCCTGGTCATCCTGGTGCTTGGCCTGGTGATGGCACTTGCGGTCGCCCGCCTCTCGGTCTTGTGGGGCCTGCTTGCCACAGTGGTCGCATTGGTCGCGTTCACGTTTGGGATGGCGATCCTCGCGGACAACGCGGGCATCGTGCCCGACCTGTTCCATCCGTGGCTTGCCATCGCGCTGTCTTACTCGGGCGTTACGGCTTATCGGTTCCTGTACGAGGACCGCGAGAAGCGCAAGGTCACTCGCCTGTTCGGGACCTACCTCAAGCCTGAGATCGTCGACCAGCTGGCGAGGACTCGTGGCGGCGTCGAGGACATCATGCGAGGCGGCGAACGGCGCGATATGACATTGCTGTTCGTCGACATCCGCGGGTTCACGTCGATGTCGGAGTCGATGGAGGCACACGACGTGACGGCGGTCGTTCAAATGTACCTCGATCACCTGAGCGGGATCATCTTCACCTGGGACGGGACGGTCGATAAATACGTTGGTGATGAGATCGTTGCGTTCTGGAACCACCCGCGCTATCAGGAAAACCACGCGCTGCTCGCCGTGCGCTGCGCGTACGACATGATCAATCGCGCACCTGAGCTGCAGCAGCACCTGCTCGCCAAAGGCCTGCCGCCGATCCGCTGGGGTATCGGCATCAACACGGGGCCGGCCGTGGTCGGCATGATGGGGTCGCGCAGCCGGCTGCAGTACACCGCGCTAGGCGACACGGTCAACACGGCCGCCAGGTTCTGCGCACATGCGCCGGCCTTCCACGTGTTGATCGGCCACCAGACCTATGAGATGTGCAAGGACTACATCGCGGTCGACATGGTGCCTGGCGTGCAGCTGAAGGGCAAATCGGCCGAGACCTTTCGCATCTACCAGCTCGCCGCGATCCGGGAGACCCCGGCATCGCCCTGGGTCCAGTTTCCGACCAACATGGCCACCCAGGCCCACCAGGCTTTCACCTCGCAATACACGCAGCAAACTGTCATCGCCGCGGGCGAGGCAGGCTCGCGCGACATCCTGGTCGGCGAAGCGGCGGAGCAGGCCCTCGCTGGCCAGGGGCCCCCTCCTAGTTAGTGCAGGTAGGCCGCTGCCAGGGCCAGCAGCCCTGCCAACGGCAACACGCCGGCCAGCACCCCCACGCATCCTGTCGCGGGCTTGACCACCGGCTTGACCGGCGAAGCCGGGTTGTAGACAGCCTGGGCGTTGTAGACAGACTGCGGAGGGACCGCCGCAGCCGGTTGCTGGATGGTGATGCCGATCGCTGTGGCGGGTATGACGGCGGTGTGGGCAGTGGCTCCTGGCACCATCCTCGAGAGTTCGGCGCCAGGTTCAAGGCTGCGCTGCCAGCCCGGAAAGAGGCGGTCGGCCACATTAGAGATCGCGTCGTCAAATTCTTGTCCTGTCTGAAAACGGTCCTCTGGCCGCTTGGAGATGGCCTTTAGGATCAGCTGCTCCAACTCGAGATCGAGCCCAGGCCGATGCACTGACGGGGGCTGCGGGGGCGCCTGGACGTGCTTAGCCATCAGCGTGAAAGGTCCGTCGGACGCGCCGGCGGTGAAAGGCGGCTGGCCGGCGACCAGCTCGTAGAACATGATCCCGCCCGAGTAGAGGTCGCTGCGCCCGTCGACCTTGCTCGAGCTGACCTGCTCCGGCGACATGTACTGCGGGGTGCCCACGGTAGTGCCGGTCTTCGTCGCGGTACCGCCGACGCCGGAGTCGTCGGTCAGCCGGGCGATGCCGAAGTCCGCCACTTTGACCATGCCCTCATCCGAGAGCAGGACGTTTTCAGGCTTCATGTCGCGATGGACGATCGCGTGCTTGTGCGCGTAGTCAAGCGCCTGCAACACGCCGTGCATGATCGCGAATACCTGGGGCGGGGGAATCGGGCCCCACTCGATCCAGTCCCGCAGCGACTTGCCCCTAACGAACTCCAGAACGATGTAGTTCGCGTCACCCGTTAGCTCGAGGTCGTGGACCTGCACGAGGTTGGGATGGCTCGTCCGCGCCATGACCTGCGCCTCTTGCATGAAGCGCTGCAGGGCGCTCGGGTCGGTGGCCGCCGACTGGATCAGCTGTTTGATCGCCACCTCACGGCCGAGGCCAGGTTGCTCCGCGAGGTAGACGGCGCCCATCCCGCCGCGGCCCAGCTCGCTCTTCACGCGGTACTTGCCGATGTACCGGTCACCGGTCGGCGGAGGCGTCGACGCCATCACCGGGATCGGAGGTGGAGGAGTCGAGGGCGACGGAACGGGGATCAGTCTCATCGTGGCCGCGACGTCCGAGACGTAAGGCAATGCCGACGAGGGTGGCGGCGGATGGCTTGCGGGTGTCTCGGAGGCGGGCGGATATACCGCCGGGCGAGGCGTCTCTTCCGAAGCGGATTCCTGGGAGGTCGGAGCCCATGGAGGCACGCCTGGTACTTGCGAGTTGGGCGGCGTCCCCGGCGGCTGACCGGAATCGGTCATCTCGTCGGGAGCCTACCAGAGTGCATTGGACTCCCAGACGACGGTTGGCGAACCGGGGTCAAGCTCTAGCGTTTTCGCGTCATTCGACCCATAATCTTGCCCGCAGCAGCCAGTCAAAGGAAGGAGATAACCAATGTCGCAGATCCCACCGCCGCCCCCCTCGCAGCCGTCCCCGATGGGAGGCATGCCGAGTGCCGCGGGCAGCAACAAGAACCTCTACACCATTCTCGCCTGGGCGCTGTTTCCGCCCATCGGGAGCCTGATTTTCCTCTTCGTCGGAAAAGATGATGCAGACGTCAAGTACAACGCGGCCAACGCCGTTCTCGTCCACGGCGCCATGCTCGCTGTCTACATCGTCCTCTGGATTCTGTCCATCATCATCTTTCCGCTCGCCATCCTCGCAGCGCTCTGGGGCTTCATCTGGTTTATCGTCTGGCTCGTCGGTTTGGTGCTGGCGCTTCAGGCCGGCGGCAAGCGGGTAACGTTCCCGCTCCTCGGACCCATGGTCGCCTCTTACGTACCGATGGTTGAGGGCTGGGCCAAGTAGCCTGGATTCGCATTCCAATAAGGCCCCGCTTCGGCGGGGCCTTATCTTTTTCCTAAGTCTCGGCCAGCTGCTGGAGCGCTTTCTCAACGCCCAGCCGCAGCTCGTCGCGTTCCTCGCGCATCAGACCAGCTGCAGCTCGCGCCGATGCGAGCTGAAAGCGGAGACGTTCGATCTCGCGTTGAAGCTCGCCCAGCCGCGGGTCCGGCCCGCCGGTGGTCGTCTGGACCTCAGCCAGCTCGAGCCGCAAGCGTTCGATGGTGACCTTCAGCGCACGCCGCTCCGCGAGCAGCTCCTGAACGAGCGACTCAGACGGCTTTGTCGGCTCTTTCGACATAACGGCAGAGACCCGGCTGGAACTCCCGCAGCCGCAGGTGCTCCATCTCGCCGCGCAGGTAGCGCGCTTTGACCTCCAGACCCGCGATGCCCTTTGTTGTCTCGAAGGGGAATCTGTAGAGCTTCCCCGAATCGACCAGGAGACAGACCGAAAGCTTCTCGCCGTCTTTCTCGATCACGTGCTTGTAGCAAGGCACTGTTCGGCGCGCGACCTCCATCTTGTGAAAGCCGCCCACACGCCCAGCCAGCACGTCGATTGGACTTCGCATGTGCGGAATCCTAAGGCTGTCAGGCAAGAAGAGAGAGCTGCTCAGGCTCAGGTGGCGGCTTGAGGACGACCCGGCGCCGGTCAGAGACCCCGTGGACGGCACGCAGGCGCGCCACCGTTTTCGTCGTCGGCTCGGCGAAGGCCGGTGGAAGGTAGGCACGCGCCAGATAGGCCTGTTCGTAACGGGGCACCAGCTCGGGCCAGTGCTTGCCCAGGACGGACATGAAATGCTGGCGCGTTCCGTCCTTGAGGTGGAGCATGCCGGCCCAGAGCCCCGTGGCGCCGGCCGCGCGTGCAGCCTTGACCACGGCCTCGAGCCGATCCGGTCTGTCGGAGAGTCCGGGGAGGATCGGTGCCATGCCGACGCCCACGTCGATGCCGGCGGCAACCAGCTTCTCGATCGCGCGCAGCCGCTGTCTTGGATGCGCCGTCCCGGGCTCGGTCCGGCGCCAGATCTCGTCATCAACGGTGGGGATGCTGACAGTGATGTGCAGGTTGGCGCGGCGCGCGAGCTCCGACAGGACGTCGAGGTCGCGGACGATCATCGGTCCGCGCGTGATCATCGCGGTCGGGTTCGAGAAGTCGCGTAGGACCTGGAGGCACTGGCGGGTCAGCTTGAAACGGCCTTCGGCCGGCTGGTAAGGATCGGTGGCGGCGCCGATCACGATCGTCTCTTTGCGCCACGAGCGCCGCGACAGCTCGCTGCGCAGGACTCCGGCCACGTTGACCTTCACTCGGATCGCGCGCCCGTAGCGATCGTCGAAAGGCCGGTCAGCGCGCAGCTCGAAAGCCCGCACGTAGCAGAAGGCGCAGCGGTGCTCGCAGCCCGTGTAGGGATTGAGCGACCAGGCAAAACCCATCCCCTTGACCGGGTTCAAAGCCGACTTGCACTGGACCTCCAGGTAGTCGACGTCCGCCAGACGGGCCTCCGGGGCGTCCATCCCCCGATGATAGAACAGATGTTCGGTCTGTTAACAGGCTGAGTTGTAGCCGATTTTAGTTGAGGTTGACTGGTCCCCGGAGTGCCGGTGGAGGGCAATCAGTAAGTCCCATCCTTATCGCCGCTTGCGCGCTGGGCCCTTGCCTCAAACCGCCCGTTTGCGGCGGCGGGGCTTCGGTCGGGTCAGCGATGAAGGACAGAAGTCGTTCAGGACGCATTCCTCGCAGCGCGGGCGGCGGGCTATGCAGACCCGACGACCGTGCAGGATCAGCCTCAGCGACAGCCCAGTCCACTCCTCTTGCGGCACCATCGCACACACTTGGTGCTCGATCTTGACCGGGTCGCGAGTCCTCACCAAACTCAGCCGGTTGGTCAGCCGCGTCACGTGGGTGTCGACCGGGAATCCCGGCACTCCGAACCCAACTCCAAGGATGACGTTTGCGGTCTTGCGACCGATCCCAGGGAGCTTGACGAGGTCCTCCATGGTGTTCGGCACGACACCGCCGAACAGCTCAACGATCTTCCGGCTCGCATCGATGATCCGCCGCGTCTTCAACCGAAAGAAACCGGTCGGCTTGATCAGCTGCTGGACCACGGCGGGGTCCGCCGCGGCCAGGTCACCCGGGGTCGGATAGCGGTTGAACAGCTCCGGCGTGACCAGGTTGACGGAGCGATCAGTCGTTTGCGCGGACAAGATCGTCGCGATCAGGAGCTGGAACGGATCTTGGTGCTCGAGCTCCGTGACTGCCGGATACAGCTCGCGCAATCGCTCGATGGTCGGGAGCACCCGCTGCTTTGCACCGCGCGGCGGCGCGGGCGTCATCCACGATTGCTTTGCCTTCTTCCGGCTCTTTGGAGTCTTTTTCGCGAGGACCTTAGCCAAGGAGCTTGCGTGCCGCGGCCGCGACCTGCGCACCTTCGGCCCGGCCTGCGAGCCGCGCGGTCGCCGTCTTCATGACCAGTCCAAATCCCTTCGGACCCTCGGGTTTCAGATCAGCGATGACGGCAGCCACTTCGGCCTCCACGTCCTGATCGCTCATCGCGGCTGGAAGGTAGGCCTTGAGCACTTCCATCTCCTCTTCCTCGCGAAGCGCCGAAGCCTCGCGCCCGGCCTTGCGGTAGACGTCGATCGCCTCCTCTCGTCGCTTCACCTCTTTGCGCGCAAGCCGTACGACAAGGTCGTCATCGATCTTTCCACCGGCCGCGCTCTCCTTGCTCGCCTTCACCAGCTCGCTCTTCAAAAGCGACAGCGTGTCCAGCGCGACGTCGTCGCGTCGCCTCCGCGAATCGATGAGCTCGGCCTGGATGCGGTCGTAGAGCGCCATGGCGGCGATTGTCACACATGCACCGATCGCCGATAATCGGCCCCTATGCCAGTGATTCTGCTCGTTGGGCCGTTCGTGGCTTTGATCGGCATCGGGGCCATCTACTTCGTTCTCCGCCGCAAATCGGTGGACAAGCGCTCCATGTATTCCGCTCGACGCTCCCAGATCGAACACAAGGTGCGCGCCGCGCGGCAGCGCACACTCGTGCAGCACGGACGGCCTGAAGCTCCCCCGGCCCCGGCGGGTCCTCAACAGACATCGGTCTACACTCCCCCGGCCGCGCCGGGAGCCACCTACGAACCGTCTGCCTACGAGCCCCCACCGGCGGCTCCCCCGGCTGTGGGGAAGGGGATGCAGGAGGCACAAGCCCCTTCGCCTTGGGACGTCGGCCCAACTGCCCCAGCCCCGAGCCAGTTCGCGGTTCCGGAACCGGCGCAGGTGCCCGAACCCACTTTTGAACCTGCCCCGACCGAGGCTGCCTGGACGCCGACCGCGGCTCCACCTGAGCCGGCGATGCCTGTGGAGCCCGTCAGACCGGCGAGTCCGGCGGCCGCCCCGGCCGCGTGGGCGGTGGTGTCCGAAGCGAAGGAGTCAGCCTCAGTAGCCTCGGATCAGCCGAAGAAGAAAGGCAAGAAAGGGGAATCCACCGGTGCCTGGCAGCTGGCCTCAGGCGAGGCGCCAGGCGATGAAGCCGATGAGGCACCCAGGATGCCTGCCCAGACGGTCGCCATCGCCCAGTACGCGGTGCTCGTGGTCGGCCTGGTAGCGGTCCTGATCGGCGTGCTCATCATGGTCGCGAGCGTACCGATCAAGTAAAAGCTTCGAGGATCCTGGCGGCCAGCGCGCCGCCACCGTCGCTCATCACCGTATCGAGCACGAGCGTTCGAAAGCCCAGTTCGTCCACCGCGCTGGTGAGGTCCTTGTCGCGGGTGTCGAGCACGAAACCGGAGGCGAGATCGCGGTACATCCGCGCCACCTCGACCGGAGTCGGTGGCGGACCGACCGCTCGCATCATCTCCACCGTCGGGCCCTTCAGCGAAGCGCCGCCGACGATCGGCGTGATCGCCACAGTGCGGTCACGCGGGATGTGAGAACCGATGACCTTGATGATCGGTGCGATCGAGATCAGCGGGTTGGACGGCCCGATGATGACGAGCTCCGCATCATTCAGCGCCGACATCACCTCGCGCGTTGGCTGCGCAGAGTCGATGCCGTCGAACTGAATCGCGCGGAGCGCAGGTCCCAGTCGTTCGCGCACGAAGTACTCCTGAAACGAAAGCACCCCGCTGGCGGTGACGAACCGCGTCCTCACCCGCTCATTGGTCATGGGCAACACACGTGTGTCGACGCCGAATCGCCTGCACAACTCGAGCGCACACTCGGTGAGCGTGCATCCGCGGCGCAGCATCGCGGCGCGGACAAGGTGCGTCGCGAAATCCTTGTCGCCGATGCGAAACCAGGCCGGCTGACCCATCCGGGCAAGCGCTTCGAGAACGTGGAAGGAATCGCCGTTGATTCCGTAACCGGCTTCGTGATTGAAGACGCCTGCCAGCCGGTAGATCACCGCATCGACGTCAGGTGAGACCAGCAGGCCCCAGAACTCGTCGTCGTCGGCGGTGTTAGCGACCACGGTGAGGTCACCAGGCGGCACCAGGGGCTGGAAAGCGGCCGCAAGCTTGGCGCCGCCGGTGCCGCCGGCCAAGAGAACAATTCTCAGCGGAACAGATCCTCTTCAGCCGGCCGGATGAGGTCGCGGCCGCGGCCGCTTCCCTGCAAGGTAAGACCCCGGATGATGACGGCGGGGGTCCGGGCGGTCTTGCCCATGACGAGGCCGGCGGCTGCCGCGAGCTCGTCAGCGATCGCGATGACGGTCGCATGAAGCGGCTTGCCTTCGTCGTCAACGCTGCCCCGCAGGTCGATCGCCGCGGGCAGGCCGGCGACCCCAAGCGCGACGTTGAGGATGCCAAGCCGCCACGGGCGGCCGAACGTGTCGGAAACGATCACGCCGACGTCGACGCCCGCCAGCTCGAGCAGCCGGTTGCGCAGCCGGTTCGCGCTCGCATCGGGGTCTTCGGGCAGCAGCGTCACCTCATCAGTGCCCGGGACGTTGGAGTGGTCGACGCCGCCGTTCGCGCAGATAAACCCGTGGCGGGTCTCGGTGATCAACACACGCTCGGACCGCAGCACGCGGACACTCTCGTCGAGGATCACCTGGACCATTCGCGGGTCGGGATCGGCGACCAGGTTGGCTGCGATCCGCACCGCCTCGTCAGTTGCCACCACCGACTGAAGGTTGATGAGCTGTCCCTCCGACTTGGACACTACCTTCTGGGCGACGACCAGGACGTCACCCTTTTGGATCCGAGACTTCGAGCTTATGAGCTCACCGAGGTCGTCACCTGGACGGACCTCAGGCAGGCCCTCCACTCCGATCAGCTCGGCGCGCGTCACACCGCACGCCGCAACCGCGCCAGGTCCCCAGGCTCGTCCAGGTCGAGCGCCATTGCGTCGGAATGATGCACTACGAATTCAACTCCCCTGCTCTTCGCCTCCTGGCGGAACTTGGCAAGCGAGTCCGCGCCGAACTGGAGCGCGATCGCGTCCGGAGGACGAAGGTAGAGCGCGTTGGTTCCCCCGCGGCCGACGGCGGGCACGGCCATCGCCACATGAGCTGTGAGTCGAGAAGCCGCGTCGAGCACCTCGCGCACGGCGTCGATCGTGACCAGCGGCAGATCGCTGGACAGGAGCAGCACGGCGTCCGCCCCTTCCGCCATTGCTCGCGCAATGCCGCGCGCTGCCGCAGGGTTCTGACCCTCTTGCTTCGGCTCAAGCAGAACATCGGCGCCCCACGCTTCCGCGAGGTCCGCGACGCCCTCGCCGCCGGCGACGACCAGCACGCGATCGCCGGCGGCCGCCGCTCGAACGGCGAGTCGCGCGTTGCGCCGCGCGAGACCTCGGCGCGCCTTAGGTCCGAGGGCCGGCCTCAGGCGCTGCTTGGCGTCGCCGAAATCCTTGATCAGGACGATCACCCACGTAGACATGCCTAGCCCCACTGCTTGCGCAAACGCGGGAGGATCTGCGATCCGTACAGCTTCAGGAAGCGAGCCTGGTCGTCACCAGGCGAGTGGAAGACGAGGTGATCGAACCCAAGGTCCAGGTAAGGGCGCAATTGCTCGAGGTGCTCATCGGGATCATTCGAGACCAGCCACCGGCGATGGGCGACGTCCTCGACGCCTTTCGCCAGCCGTTCCATTTCCCTTGGGTCATCCACGCCGGCCTTCGCCTCCGCGGGCAGAGCTAGCGCGGCCCAGATCTTGGTGTCTTCCATCGCGCGCGAGCGGTCCGTGTCGTACGACACCTTGATCTCGATCATGCGATCGAGCTCGCTCGCTTCGCGACCGGACTCTTTGGCTCCATCGGCGAACGACGGAAGCAACTGCTCCGAATAAAGCTCCATTCCCTTGCCGGACGTGCAGATGAGTCCGTCCCCGGCGCGCCCGGCGTACTTCGCCACCTGCGGACCACCGGCGCTCACATAGATCGGCACTGGTTTGTGAGGGCGGTCGTAAATGGTCGCGTTGCGCGTGTGGTAGTACTCGCCGTCGAACGTGACCGATTGTTCGGCCCAGAGCAGCCGGATCAGCTTGACCGCTTCGCGCAGGCGAGCAAAACGTTCTTTGTTGTCTGGCCACGGGATGCCGAGCGCCCCTTCATTCAAGTGCTCGCCCGTGCCGACGCCGAGGATGACGCGGTCCGGAAGCAGCACTCCGAGCGTCCCGAACGCCTGCGCGACGATCGCCGGGTGATATCGAAAAGTTGGAGTTGCGACCGACGTGCCCAGCACGACTCGTTTCGTGCGCTCGCCGGTGGCGGCAAGCCACGCCATCGCGAAAGGCGCGTGGCCGTCCGAATGACGCCACGGTTGGAAGTGGTCGCTCACGAAGACGCTTTCGAAGCCGTTGTCTTCGGCGGCGATGGCAAAATCGAGGAGCTCACGCGGGCCGAATTGTTCGGCCGAAGCCTTATAGCCGAGGCGCAGCACGATTAGCGATCCGTGCGGGGGACGCGCTTGTAGTAACGCTTCCAGCTGAACGCGACGCCGCCCACCGCGGCGGCGACGACAACGACGCCAAGGGCGATGAGGCTGTGATTGTCGAAACTAGCGACCGCGCCGGCGGTCATCAGGATGAGCAGGCCAATCCCCAGCAGCATCATCACCAGCAGCGTGGCGGCGCGGTGTAGCCTCATCGTCCTGTTAGCTTACCGGCGCGTGGCCAAGCCAAGCCCGAGGGTCGTGCGCCGCAAGTCGGTCACCTCGACACAGGACGTCGCTCGCCTGCTGCAGATCGGCTCGGTGGTCGTGGCGGACCACCAGACCGCCGGTCGCGGGCGCCTGCACCATCGATGGGAATCGCCACCTGGCGCCGCACTGCTTGTTTCGTTCGTCCTGCGCCCGAACCCCTTGCTCAGCCTCGCGGCGGGGGTCGCGGCCGCTGAAGCCTGTGGGGGCGGTGTACGCCTCAAGTGGCCAAACGACCTGCTGTTGCACGGCGCCAAGGTAGGCGGAATCCTCGTCGAGGCAGGCCCGACCAAAGCGATCTGCGGGATCGGCATCAACCTGAGCTGGGCGCCCGAGGGTGCGGCAAAGCTGAACAGAGAGCGAGACCCTCTCCTGAGTGCGCTTCGTATCGAGCTCGAGCGTTGGGCCTCCGCCAGCCAGGGCGACGTGCTGGCACGCTGGCGAGAGCTTTCCGACACGCTGGGCCGGCGGGTGCGAGTCGAGCTGCCGGGAACAGTCATCGAAGGCACGGCTCAGGACATCGGTCCCGCGGGCGAGCTGATCGTCGACGGCGCGCCAGTGGTCTCTGGCAGCGTCACCCACCTATGAGGCCGACGATTTCCGGAAGCACCTCCCCGGACTTGCCACGCACTACCACTTCCGCGAGCTCGTCGAACGGCGTCGGCTCCGCGTTGACCACAATCATCTTCGCGCCGGACCTGACGGCGACCAGCGGGACTTCAGCGGCCGGATAGACGACAAGCGACGAACCGACGACCAGCATCACGTCGGCCTCCCGCGCCAGGGCGAAGGCTGCCTGGATCGCCGCCTGTGGCATCGGCTCCCCGAAGAGCACCACGGTCGGCTTTAGAAACACCCCGCCGCAGACCTTGCATCGGGGCGGCATCTCAACATCCAGCCGAGCCTGGACTTCGCTGCGGGGTTCCCGGTTGCCGCAGTCGAGGCACTGGACGGTCCGGCCCGATCCGTGCACCTCGATCACGTGCCGGCTGCCGGACTCCTGGTGCAGACCATCGGTGTTCTGCGTCACCACCGCCCTCAGATGCCCCGCCGTTTCGAGCGCGGCCAGCGCGTGGTGGCCGGGGTTCGGGCGGGCGGCCAGCGCGACGCGGCCTCGGTCCTTCGACACCTTCCAGTAAGCGCTCGGATCGGCCATGAAGTATTCGATTGAGGCGACCTTGACCGGGTCGTACTTCGTCCAGAGACCACCCTCGCCGCGAAACGTCGGGATGCCGCTTTCAGCGGAGACGCCGGCACCGGTCAGCGCAAGACCGCGCCGCGCTGTCGAAAGCAGCTCGGCCGCATTCACGACCGTCACGGTGCATCGCCGCTGGGAAGATCAAAGACCATCGGCCGGTATGTTAGGAGTGTGCGCTTGACCGTCCCGGACTCGCGCCGGGCGGTTGTGCTGTACGTTGCCGCCGGCGCTTCATTCGCGGCCCTTTCGGCTCGTGGCCTCACCGTTCCGCTGTACGCCCACGACCTGGGCGCGAGCCGGTTCGAGGTCGGGGCCCTGTTCTCCGTGTCCACTCTCGCAGCGGCGCTGCTGTCCCTTCCGTCCGGCGCACTTGTCGATCGTTTCGGCGCTCGAGCACTGCTGGGCATCTCCTTCCTGCTCGCCGCCGGGTCACAGCTCGCCACGGCTGCCACACCCACAGTCGCGCCCCTTTTCATCTGGCAGGTTGTCGGCGGCCTCGCGGGCGGCGCTCAGCAAGCGGCTCTGTTCAGCGCCGTCACGGAATCGGCACCAGGCGGTCGCCTCGGACGCAGCATGGGATGGCTCACATTTTCGATGCAGGTTGGGTTCTTCCTCGGTCCGTCGATCGCCGGCATCGCGCTGCGGTGGATCGACGTCAGGACCGACATCGCGATGACCACCGCGCTGATTCTCTTTGCCATCCCCGGCGCGCTCATAGCAAGCGGAACTCGGCAGCATTCAGGGAGCGGCCTGTCGCTGCGTGCACCTCTCAAGGCGTTGGTCCGGCAGCGCTCGTTTGTGCCGGTGACGATAGGTCTGGTCGCGGCCACGTTGGTGTGGGGCACCCTCGGTGCATTCCTGCCCGTCTTCGGCAAGGAGGCGCTCGGCCTCCCAAACTCTCAGGTGGGCTACCTGCTCGCCCTTCAAGCAGTCGTCAACGGCATCTCACGCCTTCCCGGCGGTAGGATCGTCGATCGCGCGCGCCACCGCTGGCCGATCGTTTTCGTCGGTGTGCTTGCGTGGGCGGCCACATGCGTTGTGCTTGGTCACCTGACGGGTTTTGTCGGACCCGCCATCGTGCTTGCGATCGGCACGCCATTCATGGCCACGGCTTTTGTCGCCATCGGAGTGGTGTTCGCGGACCTCTCGGTCACGTCGACGCGCGGCATCACGATGGGGATGTACGGGACCATCCTGTTCTTGGGGCTCTCCGCCGGCCCTCTGGTCTTCGGGCCGATAGTGCAGTCCTTCGGCTACGCAGCCGGATTCACGGCCTGCGCTGCTGTCGCTGCTGCGCTGGCGATCGTGATGGCCGCCTTCCACGCGGAGCCGCTGCGGGGTCGATCTGAGGCGCCGCTGCCTCCGCCCGCCCCGGGGACTTGAGGTACTCGGCCAGCACGGTCCTGTGGCTAGGAAAAGCGAGCGAAGGAAGCGAGTCGAGCTGAAAAACGCCGACCTCAAGCATCTCCGCGCCCGCTGACGGCCTGGCCCCGCCGGCCAGGCGAGCCTTGTAGGCGATCCCCACCATGCTGGGCGCATCCGTTTTTGGAATGTGGTAGACGCCGATCAGACCGGTCAGCTCTACCGGTGTGCTGATCTCCTCGAAGCACTCGCGTGCCGCGGCTGCCGCGGGGTCCTCGTCGTCGTTGACGAAACCGCCGGGCAGGCACCAGAGGCCGTAGCCCGGCTCGATCGCGCGCCGCCCCAAGACGATCCCGCCATCGGCCTCCACGACCACAGCGGTAGACACCTTCGGGTCATGCCACAGGACAAAGCTGTCGTTCGGGCACGCCTCGACCTCGCGGCCTTCGATGACTCGCGGCACCAAAGCGGAGCCGCAGTTGACGCAGAAGTGGCCCACCCGGCGAAGGTTACCGGCCGGCTATGCGTGCTGTTGCTGTTTCGCCGGCGCTGTCATGTCTGCGACGCGAACCTGGTTGCGGCCGCCCTGCTTGGCCGCATAGAGCGCCTGGTCGGCCCGCTCCATCAAGGTGGTGAACAGGGCCGGTTCATCGGTGGCAGCGACGCCGATGCTGATGGTGAGCTTCAGGTCGCCGGGAAAAACCGCAGTTGCCACCTTTGATCTGATTCGCTCGGCGAGTGTTCGTGCTCCTGCCTCTGTCGTCTCGTGCAGGATCATGCCGAACTCCTCCCCGCCGTAGCGGGCGCACACGTCGGATTCGCGCGCGCCGCTGACGAGGATTTTCGCCAGCTCGGCCAGCACCTGGTCTCCACTCAAGTGGCCGTTCGTGTCGTTCACCTGCTTGAAGTGGTCGAGGTCGATCATCAGGAACCCGATCGCGTTGTGGTGGCGTCGCGCTCGGTTCATCTCCTGCAGAAAGCTCTGCGCAAGCGCACGGCGGTTCGGCAGCTTCGTCAGCTCGTCGGTGAGCGCGTTCTCCTCCTGCGCGTGGAAGAGCTGAGCGTGCACGATGGCGATCGCGGCCTCGGATGCGACACCGTTGAGTAGGTCGGCCTGGTCTTCAGTGAGCTCGCGCGGCGCATTGAGGTACAGCTCCATCGCCCCCATCAGCAGGCCGGAACGCTGGATCGGGACGACAAGCACGTGCTGGGGATGCCCGCCTCCCTCGATGCCGGGAGCCACCCGTTCATCGAGCTTCACCACGAGCGGGCGCATGGCGGCTATGGCGGTGCGGACCGGCTCCTCGTCAAGCTTCCGGACGGCCCCGCGGGCCCGGGTGGTGAGGTTGTACTCCGCTTCGCGTTTCATCTCGGTCTTGTCCTGCTGGACCAGGTACATCGCCCCGGCGACGGCGCCCATGATCCGGCCGGCATGTGTGAGCGCGACGTTCAGGACCTCCTCGAGCGCCAGCGACGAGTTGACGGCGGACGCGATCGCGAGCAAGAGCGCTGCCCGATCCCGCGCTCCGCTCTCGTCGTCGAGGGCGGCCTGGAGCTCTCGCGTCGTTCCCCGCAGCCGCATCAGCGACACGGTGAGGAGCAGGAACGCGAAGACGAGCAGTACCGAAACGATGAGCAGGACGCCTGCGAGATCCAAAAACCAAAGCCTCCTAGCGCTGAAGTTGTCATAGGTTAACGCCCGGGGGCGCGAGTTCGATCGGGCTACGAAATCGCGGCTCGGGCTATACTCGCGCCGATCTGGAGCCACTCTCTTTTGACGACCTGCCGCTAGGCGGCGAGTGGACGACCCGCCGCCGCACTATTTCTGAATCAGAAATCGCGCTGTTTGCCGGGCTGTCCGGCGATTTCTCACCGCTTTCGATCGAAGCCGGGCCAGGCAAGGCCCGCGTGGCGCCCCCCGCCTTGCTGGTGGCGGTGGCCGTCGGCCTCGGCACGATCGACATGCCAGTTCCGTCCGTCGAGGAGTGGGAATGGCTCAACTGGAAGTTTCCCCGGCCCGTGCACGCCGGCGACACGATCTACGCCCGCTGGACGCTGACCCAGAAGCGCCCGCCGATTGGCGGGGCGGCGACCTCGATCGTGGTGTGGCGGGTCGACCTTCATACGGCGGACGGGGCGCTGTGCGCCGAAGGCGAGGTCGGCGCCAAGGTGAGACGCCAGGTGGCGACCCAAGACCGCCACCCCGCCCAGGAAACAGCCGCGGCTGCCGCGCCACGCCGGCGTCGGGGTAGGCGGCGCCCGGGCTCGACCACGGGACCGGCCGCCGCCAACGGGCTCTTGCCAGAGCCTCCCGCCATCGCCGCGCCGCCCGCCTCAGTCGCCAAGCCCGAACGGGCCGCGGGGCCGGCTCGCAGGAGGCGACGGCGGCGCCCCTCCGGCGCAGCGGCCGCCCGGGAAGGGGATGCTGTGGCGACCATGGCCCCTCCCGCCGAGGCGGCGCCGCCTCCTGACCGTGCGCCAACCCCAGCCACGGCCGAGCGCGGCGGTCTGAGCGGCGTCATCCGGCGCTTGCGCCGGACCTAGGAGCAGCGCTAAGCCGGGAGCTCGAGCGCCTCGAGGTACTCGATCACGCGCCGAGTCAGCTGCGTCGGAGTCGAAGCGCCGCTGGTCACCCCCACCTTTTTGGCACCGGTGAACCAGGTGAGATCCAGGTCTTCGAGCCGGTCGACGAGGTACGCCGGCTTCTTGCCCAGCTTCTTCACCACCTCGACGAGGCGAAGCGAGTTCGACGAGCGAGGGCTGCCCACCACGATCACGAGGTCGACGTGCTGCGCGGCCTCGACCGCCGCTTCCTGGCGCTCCTGCGTCGCCCGGCAGATCTCGTTGTGCACCTCGGCCTGGGGATACCGCGCCTGGACGCGGCCGATCAAGTCCTCCGTGTCCCAGACGGAAAGCGTGGTCTGGCACGTGACGGCGATCCGGTCGCTTGTGAGATCCAGGGCTTCGATATCCTCGGGGTCCTGGACGAGGTAAACCTTGCCTGGAGCCTCGCCCATCACGCCTTCCGGCTCCGGGTGTCCCTTGCGGCCGATATAGACGACCTCGTAGCCCTGGTTGGCCAGGTCGGCGACCAGCTCGTGCGTCCGAACGACGTCTGAGCAGGTGGCGTCGACCGGATTCAGGCCCAGCTCAACGGCCCGCTGCTTGACCTGTGGCGAAACGCCGTGGGCCGTGAAGATCACCGTCCCTTCCTTGATCTGGCTCAATCCGGCAAACCTGTCGGGCTGATCGACCAGGGCAATGCCTTGCTGCTGGAGGTCGTCGGTAGCGTGGGTGTTGTGCACGAGCATGCCGAGCATGTGCACTGGCCCCTGGGTCTCCTCGCGCACCCGTTTGGCGATCCGAAAGGCATCCACCACGCCATGGCAGTAGCCCCGCGGCGTGATCTTGAGGACCTCCATCTGACTAGGAGTTTACGAGAGGGTCAAGGCCGCCTAAGGAATGCCAGCGAAAAGGTCCTCTTCCGGCAAGGCGGAGCCCGGATTTCCACGAGCCAGCTGAAAGTACTCCGTACCGAATGCCATCTCGTAGATCTGGCTCGCCATCGTAGTGAACCAGGAGTTGGGATCGTTCTGGCTCACGTGCGCGCCAAATGCCTTGCGCTTCTCCTCGACGTAGTCATGGACGTCGACGCGAGTCGTCACCAGCTCGTCGGGCGTGCCCTCGATCCGCATGTTCGTGTTCTGCTGCTGCTGCGCCTCTTCCGGCATCTGCTTCATGAACGCTTCCATCATCGATCGAGGAATCGCTGTGTAGTAGAGCTTCTTCGGCGACCAACCCTCGCGCTCGAGCAGGTCCAGGGCCGCGTTCGTCACGTAATGCCCCTTGATGTGATCCGGGTGTCCGTACACCCCGTCTTCAGCGTAGGTCACGACAACGTCGGGACGCTCATCACGCATTAAGGCAGCCAGCTTTGCGGCAGCCTCGTCAAGGCGCGCCTGGTGAAACGAATGCGGATCTTTGTTGTCGGCCGTGTCGACCATGCCAGAGTCGCGATAGCCTAGAAACTCGAGCCGATCGACGCCGAGGATCTCGCTCGCGGCCTTGAGCTCTTCGGTCCGGATCTCGCCGAGACGCGGGCGCGAAGCCTCCTCGTCCATGTTGTAGATCTCGCCCGCTTCGCCTCTGGTGGCGGTCACGAGAACGACGCGATGGCCGTGTGCCTTCGCCTTCATCATGACGCCGCCCGTCGAGATCGCCTCGTCGTCGGGATGCGCGTGAACCAGCATCAGAGTTCCCATTTATTGCCTCGCTCCGATCAACACGTCGGCCAACTGTTTGATTCCGCCGTGGCCCGGCCCCGGAATCGTCCGGTCGGCCGCGGCGATCACCTCGGGCGGAGAGCCTTCGACCGCAACTCCGAGTCCAGCCCACGCGATCATCGACGCGTCGTTACGGCCGTCGCCCACCCCTACACACTGATCTTGCGGTACGCCGAGCCGGTCGCATAGGAAGGCAAGCGCGGAAGCCTTGTCGCTCTCGATGCTGGTGAACTCGAGATAGGTTGGAACAGACGTGGCTGCGTTCAGCCGGCCGGCCCACCGCTTGCGCACCTCCGGCAGCAGCTCCTCCAGCTTCTGCGCGCTTGCAACGATCACCAGCTTTGGCGTGGTGGGCCCCATGGCCGCATCCAGATCGCCGACCACGTAGACCTCCATGCCGGCGTGGTTCGCGTACTCATGCGCTTCTGGCCGGTCGCGCTCCACGATGAGCCTGTCGTCTCGGTAAGCCTGGACGTGCAGGTCTCGCTCGCGCGCGAACCGAATCACCTCCATCGCCAGCTCATGCGTCACGCCGCGGTCGAGGACGGTTGACCCGTCGGGCATGCGGATCTGCGCGCCCTGGTAGCAGATGATCGGACCGTCGAGGCCGAGCCGTTTGACCCAGGGCAAAGCTCCAGGAAAAGGCCGGCCGGTGCACGCCACGACGGTCACGCCCGCGCCGATGATGCGGTCAAGCGCCTCGACATCGCGGGGGTCGAGGTTCAACTTCAGGTCCAGGATCGTGCCGTCGAGGTCGAGGGCCATCAGGCGGTATTTGAGCGCTAGAGGCACGGCGCGGTCCTTCGGCGAGATATCCGGTGTCCAGGTGGTCCAGATGCTAGGCGCGGCCGAGCACCGGAGCGAGCGCATCCGTTGATGCGTGAGCGAGGAGCGGAGGCCGCAACGACGCAGATGGGCCGCCTGGGCGCCGCAGATCCGTCGAAGGGTCCGCGCCGGGCCTCCTGAGCTATCTCTTGACCTCTGGATTGAGGAGGTTGGGCGGCCGGCCGCCTCGAATCGCCGTCGCCATGTTGCGCGCGGCCATCGCAGACATCTCCGACCGGGTACGGGTCGTGGCGCTCGCGATGTGCGGGGTAAGGACGACGTTCGGCATTGATATCAAGCCCGGGTGAACCGCCGGCTCGCGTTCGTAAACATCGAGACCCGCGCCCGCGATCTCTTTGGCCTTCAGCGCCTCCACGAGAGCGGCCTCGTCGACGACCGGCCCACGTGAGGTGTTGATCACGATTGCGGACGGTTTCATCTGCGCGAACTGGGGTGTGCTGAGCAGGTGGTGTGTCTCGTCGGTCAAGGGAACGTGCACGGAGATGAAGTCGGACTCCGCGAGCAGCCTCCCCAGGTCGACCCGCGTCGCACCAAGCTGCTGCTCCGCATCCGGTGGAAGAGGATGCGGGTCGTAGTACAGCACTCGCATGTTGAACCCCTTGGCGCGGTGCGCGACGCCACGCCCGATCCTGCCGACACCGATGAGGCCGAGGGTGGCGTTGAACACGTCCGCGCCGAGCATCATGTCGATTGCCCAGCCCTTGAACTTCCCCCGGCGGGTGAAGTTGTCGGCCTCGACGATCCGGCGCGCGGTCGCCATCAGAAGAGTGAAGGCGAAGTCGGCAGTCGCGTCGTCGAGCACTCCGGGTGTGTTGGTCACCATGACCTTGTGCGCGGTGGCGGCTGCGACGTCGATGTTGTCGAAGCCGACCGCGACGTTGCTGACGATCTTCAGTCCGGGCGTCGACAGGACGGTCTCGCGGATGGGGTCCATCAGCTGGCTCACGATGCCGATGCAGCCGTCGGCCGCTTTCTGGATGCTCGGTTCGTCCAGCGGATCGCCGGCGGGGTACACGACGACCTCGGCGCCTTCCGCGAGGATGGTCGGGCCCGGCTCGAGGATTGGATGCATCAGAAGGACCCTTGGTCGAGCGGATCCCGCGCTCATGGATTCAATCCGAGCTCCTGTGCAATCGGCTTCAAGGCATCGCGGACGATCTCCACGTGCTCGTCGAAGGGTATACCGAGCTGCTCGGCGCCCGTGACGAGCTCCTCGCGGTGTACGCCTCGGGCGAAGGCCTTGTCCTTCATCTTCTTGCGCACGGTGCTCGGCTCGACCGCACTCAGCGACTTGTCGGGCTTGACCAGCGCGCAGGCGATGATGAATCCGCTCATCTCGTCCACGGCGTTGAGCGCTTTCCGGATGTTCGTGTCCCGAGGGACGTTCAGGTAATCGGCGTGCGACGCAATGTCGTCCAGGATGTCCTCAGGCCAGCCTCGCTCGCGCAGCATCTGAATCCCTCGCATCGGGTGCAGGTCGAGCGTCGGTCCTGACTCGTAGTCCCAATCGTGGATGAGGCCCAGCACCGCCCACTGCTCCTCATCCTCTCCGAAGCGCCGCGCGTAAGCGCGCATCGCCGCCTCCACGCTGCGCATGTGGCGCCTCAGCTGGTCGGTCTTCGTCATCGAGGTGACCAGCTCCCATGCCTCGTCTCGGGTCGGTGTCAGATGAGTATCTCCTTCAAAGCTTCGAGGAGGCGTTCGTGCTGCGCGCGCGTACCGACGGTGATCCGAAACCAGCCGGCGATCGGCTCACGATCGTAATGGCGGACGAGGATCCGTCGCTCGCGCAAGGCGTCCGCGACGGCCGCGGCGGAGTTGCCTATCGGCGGCTTCACGAAGACGAAGTTCGCCTCCGACGGCGAGTGCTCAAAGCCCAGCTCGTAAAGCCGGTCCTCCAGCCACATGCGCTCGGCAACGACGTGATCGACGATCTTGCGGTGGTGTTCCTCGTCCTCGATCGCCGCGCGCGCCGCGACGATGGCGAGCCGGTCGACGTTGTACGAATCCTTCACCGCGTCGAGGTCGGCTATGAGCTCCGGGCTGCCC
Organism: Candidatus Dormiibacterota bacterium; assembly: GCA_035937155.1. Lineage (GTDB taxonomy): Bacteria > Chloroflexota > Dormibacteria > Dormibacterales > Dormibacteraceae > Palsa-870. Next base: position 75,921 of record DASYVJ010000057.1, read on the forward strand.
AGCGCGAAGCCGATCCGCATGCCCGCCATCGCGTAGGACTTGGACATCGTGCGCAGGATGAGAAGGTTCTCGTATTTCGCCAGCAGCCCGAGTTGGGACTCTGGAGCGAAATCGACGTACGCCTCATCCAGCACGACAACGCCTTGCGATCGCAGCAGGGTGCGCTCGACCGACGCGCCGCCGTGCCAGGTCCCGGTCGGAGAGTTCGGGTTGACCAGGAACTTCAGCGGCGCTGGATCATCCATCAACTCGCTGGACCACGTGAACATCTCTCCTGTCGGGTTGGGCGAGGGCACCGCCTCGTGGATCGCAAGCAGAGGCTCGAGCAGCGGATAGGTCGGCGTCGGATAGGCGACGCGATCCCCCGCGCCGACGAATGCGCGCAAACACATCTCGATCAGCTCATCCGCGCCGTTGCCAATCGTGACCTGCGACTGATCAAGGCCGAAGTGCTTTGCGATGGCCTGCCGCGCGGGAGCCGACGTAGGGCTTGGGTAGAGGCGCAGCGATTCATCGGTCGCAGCCTTGATCGCCTCGATCACCCTGGGCGAGGGCGGCAAGGGCGACTCGTTGGTGTTGAGCTTGACCCAGTCTTCATCGTCGGGCGGCTGCTGGCCCGGGACATACGGCTGGTAGCCTCCGAGGCTCTTTCTCAGGAAGCTTTTCGGCATTCGAGTAGGAAGGTTTCAAGGGCCAGGCGAGGGCTGACGTTCTGCTCGAGGTAGCCGAGCGTGTCGTAGGAGAGCTCGAGCAAGCGGGCCCAGCGCCCTTGTTCGGCGCCCTGGCTCGCGAGCATCCTCTTCCGTAGCTCTAGCTGCCAGCTCGCGATCGCAAAGAGCGCGGGATCCTCGGCCTCGCCCTCGGTCCGCCGCCACGCCATCTGTCCCGCATCCAGCTCGGCCGCGACTTGCAGAGGCACATCGGCGGGGGCGCCGAACACCTCTTCGAGCCGGCGAGTCCATTGCTGGTGGAGCTCGATCACGCCGTGATCATCGGCCACACGCAGCGCCCAACCGGGGCGGCCGCGAGCCAGCTCCGCAATTAGCTTCGCCCGCCCGGCATCGACGCCCCGCGCTGACAGAAGCTTCTCGATCTGGGGCGAAGGCACGGGATGAAAGAACACGCGCTGGCAGCGGGAGACGACCGTAGGCAGCACCACGAACGGATTGAGGCTCGGCGTCGTGAGGATGATCACCCGATGCGGGTGCGGCTCTTCGAGCGTCTTGAGCAGGACACTCTGGTCCTGGTCGCGCACCCGGCCCGCATTCGCGATCAGAGCGACACGGCGCGTACCGACGGCAGGCTTGAGATTCAAGAACGCCTGCAGCGACAGCTCGTGGAACTCGGGTGGCTTGTCGGGCAGCAAGCGAATCTCGTTGATCGAGAGCGGCTTGATGCGGTCGTCTTCCCAGTAGTCGGGGTGGCGCTCCAGGGGAGCCTCTGGCAGCAGCGAGGATGCCAGGACACGAGCGGTGGTGGTCTTGCCGAGGCCCGACTCACCGACGAAGAGGTACGCGTGCGCCAGCCGGCCGCTTTGGACCTGCGAACGCAGCTGCTCCAGGGCCTGGGCGTGGCCGGCGACCTCCGAAAAAGGATTGGTCAAGACCGGATCGGTCACGGCGTCTGCGGTGGCGCCGCGCGTCGGGCCTTGGTCTCGCGCTCGATCGCCAGACGCTGCGCGCGACCTTGCAGCCACACCTCGCGGATCCGCTGCAGTGCCGTCAGGTTGGTCAGGATGGCGAGCAGGAAGACGACCGCATAGAGCACGACTCCGCCGAAGATCAAACCGAGCACCGTCACCACGACGCGCTCTGGCCGGGCGAAGAGTCCGGAGTCGCAGACAAACCCAAGGCTCTGCGCCCGTGCGCGCACGTAGCTGACAAGCATCGATCCGGCCAGAGCCGCGAGTGTCGCCAGCACGAGCCATCGCTGCAAAGGCCCGCCCATACCGACGAAGTAAGCGGCAAGCCCGATGTAGATCGCTGCTTCTGAGTAGCGGTCGAGGGTGGAGTCGAGAAACGCACCGTAGGAGTAGCTGGCATGGGTCGATCGCGCGATGGCCCCGTCGAGGATGTCGCAGGTGCCGGCGAAGATTAGGACCACGCCGGCCCACCGCAGCTGACCGAATGCGACCAGGGCTGCGGCGACGAACGTCAACACGAGGCCGACCACGGTGACCTGGTTGGGCGTCAACGGCACGCGCCCGACGGCCGCGATCAACGCTTCGGCTTGGCGGCGGACCCAGGCCTCAAACCGCGTTGTGAACATTGGTCACCTCGGCTTGCCTTGTTTCTTTCCGGGCGGCCCCGCGTGCTTCCTCGTAAGTCTCGATCACCTGCGAGGCGACCGCCTCCCATGCGTACCGCCGGGCCTTCTCATGCCCGTATGCACCCATGCGGCGCCGCAGATCGGCATCCCGGGCAAGGATGATCAACGCGGCACCCAGCTCCGCCCACCCCTTGGGCCGGACGGTCAGGCTGTCGCGCCCGGGTTCGAGGACCGACATGTAGCCCGGGACCTCGGTGGCGACCACCGGAACTCCCGAAGCCATCGCTTCCAGGAGCACGATCCCGAAGCTCTCCGCGCCGGTGGCCGGCGCGCAAAAGATGTCCGCGCTGTTGTAGTAGCGCGGCTTCACGGAGTCAGGCACGTAGCCCGCCAGCACCACATTGGGCAGCCGATGACGGGCGATGTACGACTCAACCTTGCCGCGAAGTGGTCCGTCCCCGACCACGATGAGGCGGCTCTGCGGCACGCGCGCCCGCATGAACTCGTAGCCGCGCAGCAGGTCGCCGAGTCCTTTTCGTTTCTCCAGCCGCCCGACAAAAAGAATATTCACGTTGTCGTCGCGTAGATGGCGGATCGGCGAAAGGCCGGGCTGGAATACGTTGACGTCGATCCCGTTCGGAATGACACGCAGCGGAAATTCGGGAAAGTACCGGTTGAAGAAGTTGCGCGCAGGCTCGCTGACCGCGATGCCGCGATGAATTCGTTCCAGGTACGGCTGCAGGAGGCCTCGGCCGTAGTAGTAGCCGATGTTCGAGTGCGAGAAGGCATGGAATGTACCGACGTTCGCCGCGGGCGACATGCGGAGCATTGTGAGCGGCAGCGCGGGCATGAGCGGCTCGTGGAAATGAAGCACATCGAATCGCTCTTGCTCGATGATCGCCGCAACTTGATTGGCGAGGTGGAAGCTGAGCGTGATGCGGGCCACTGAATCGTTGACCGGGATCGCGATGGGGCTCCCGATCCGGTAGAACTCACGCGTGTCGAAGTCGATGTCGGCACGGCTCGAGGGCGCGAAGATGCGCACCGCGTGTCCAAGCAGGCGCAGCTGCCGGGCAAGGTGCTGAACGTGGTCGGTCACGCCGCCGGGAGAAGCAAAGTCGTAAGGAGAAACGAGGCCGATCTTCATCGAGCACCCCCTCCCCCCATCGGGGGGAGGGTTGGGGTGGGGGGACCGAGGCCAGCTGACCACCTCATGGCGAGCCCTCCCAGATGCGATGTGGCACGTGCCACTGATCGGGGTGCCGCCGGATGAAGGTTTCGATCTGGCTTAGTACCTGCTCCGTCGCCCTGACCTGGTCCGCCTTGGGATTGCCGGTGTCTTTGGCGAAAACCAGCGGCGCGCCCTCGGCCCTGTAAGTGTCGTCGGGCAGGCGATAGACGCACACCGGGAATAGTGGGGTGCCAAGACGCAGCGCGATCGCGGCCGGCCCCAGGGGAATCGGCGCGAGCCGGCCGAAGAACGGCATCGGGTGACCGGTACCCGTGATGTCGCGGTCGATCGCGGTGATCACCATCTCCTTGTCGTGCAGCGCCTGGAGAACCTTGCGAATGCCGCCGTGATCCAGTGTCAGCACACTGATGCCGAGCCGAGCGCGCGTGTCGCGATACCACTCGAACAGCGCCCGAGGCTCCAGCTCCTCCGCAAAGAAGCTGACCGGTGTCAGCGTCGCGGACCAGATCGCCGACACCACCTCGTACGAGCCCATGTGGCAGGACACCACGAGCACTCCCTTGCCGATCGCTCGCGCCTCCTCCAGATGCTCTAGACCCTCCACCTTCAAAAGAGGTCGCATCGTCTGCACCGACATGGTCGGCAGCTGCATCAGGTCCGCATATGCCTTGGCGTGGTTGCGAAAGTTGAGCCACGACAGACGACGCAGAGCGCGTGTGTCGGTTTCCAACTCCGGGCAGGCCACCTTCAGGTTGTACTCGAGCCGTGGACGCGCCAGCGGCGAAAACATCCAGGCGAATCGGGCCGCCAGCACCGCGAGCGCGTACGCCCACCGGCGTGGAAGCCGCTCCACCACCGACTGAACGGCTATGAACGCGCGGTAGCGCCACACTCACCCCACGTCGCGCGCGAACATCGGGCGGAACGCGTACCACTGGTCGGGTCGCTCCTTGATGAAATCCTCGAAACGGGTGACGACACGCTGCATCAATCCCTCTTTGGATTCGCCGTCAGACCATGTGAGAGGAGGATCCATGTGAACGTGATAGCGGCCCGGCGACGTGGCGTACTGGCACGCCGGGAGCAACGTCGCGCCCGTCTTGAGCGCGATGGCGGCGGGCCCGCCCGGCACAACCGCCCGCCTGCCAAAGAAGCGCACGGTCACGCCAGGACCCTGTTCGAGGTCGCACAGCAGGGCGACGACACCGTTGGCTTGGAGCGCCTGGGTGATCGCTCGGACCGCGGACCGGCCGAGGGTGATGACGTTGACGCCAAAGCCCTGGCGCGTACGCACCACCGCGGCATTCAACGATCCCGGGAACCGCGCGGCAACAGCAGAGACCGAATAGCCAAGTGCCCCACCATAAGCGCCGGCCATATCCCAGGAGCCCATGTGGGGGACGGCCATGATCACGCCGTTACCCCTGGCCAGCGCGGCGTCCAGGTGATCGCGACCACCAATCGTCATGCGCTTCATGAGATCGTCACGCGTGAGATCGCCCAGGAGCAAGAAGTCCATGAGCATCCGTCCGTAGTTCTGGAAGGCGCGACGCGCGACGCGCGCGACCTCTGGGTCTGAGCGCTCCCGTCCCAGCGCCGCGGCGTAGTTGTCCAGCGCCGCATGGCGCTGGCCCGCGCTGAGCCAGAACCAAGCCGCCCCACCTGGCGCCGCTGCGGCATGCCGCAGCCCCGGCGGCAATACGCGCAGTACGCGCGCACCAGCCCGGTAGGCAGACCCGGCCAGCGCGAGACCGCGGCCCTGCGACGTCCTAGACGGCCGACCGGCGCCCTTTGGGCGCCTATCCGGCGTCATCGCCTCCGCTGCTCGCTCACGCATCTACGGATGCGCTCGCTGCGCTGCTCGGCGCTTCCTTGGCTTCGGCCGTCGATGCCGCCGCAGGGCTCGCGTCCTCACGCTGGCCGGGTCTAGCGCCTAGCAGAGGCAGGCGCGGGCTTGGTGCGAGCGGCGCGGCGAACGCCGCCGTTGGCTCCCGCCTTATCACCCTCGATGAACTCCTCCACCAGGCGCCTGGCGTCGTTGTCGCTGTACTGCACAGGCGGCGACTTCATGAAGTAGGAGCTGGGGCCTTCGAGGGCACCACCGATGCCGCGGTCGAGAGCCAGCTTGGCGCAGCGCACGGCGTCGATCACGATGCCCGCCGAGTTTGGCGAGTCGTGGACCTCGAGCTTCAGTTCGACGTTCAGCGGCACATCGCCGAAGGACCGGCCTTCGAGCCTGATGTACGCCCACTTGCGGTCGTGTAGCCAGGGCACGTAGTCCGAGGGACCGATGTGCACGTTGTCGGCGCCCACGTCGTAGTCGAGCTGTGAGGTGACCGAGCGGGTCTTCGAGATCTTCTTCGACATCAGTCGGTCGCGCTCGAGCATGTTCAGGAAGTCGGTGTTGCCACCGAAGTTCAGCTGGTATGTGCGCTCGAGCTTCACGCCGCGATCGCGGAACAGGCGCGTCAGAACACGATGGATGATCGTGGCGCCGACCTGCGACTTGATGTCGTCGCCGATGATCGGGAGCTTCTTCTCCTCGAAGCGCTTCTGCCAGTAAGGCTCGCGAGCGATGAAGACCGGGATGCAGTTCACGAAACCAACGCCGGCGGCAAGGGCTTGCTCGACGTACCACTTGGTCGCCTCTTCCGAGCCGACTGGCAGGTAGCTGACCACGACGTCAGCCTTCGTCTTCTTGAGGATGCCGACGACGTCGGCGGTCTCGCCTGGTGCCTTATGGACGATGTCCGCGAGGTACTTGCCGATGCCATCGTGCGTCATCCCGCGCTGGACCTTGACGCCCAGTGCTGGGACGTCGCTGAACTTCACCGTGTTGTTTGGACCGGCGAAGATCGCTTTCGAGAGGTCGAGGCCGACTTTCTTTTTGTCGATGTCGAATGCGGCGACGAACTCGATGTCGCTGATGTGGTAGCCGCCCAGGTTGACGTGCATGAGGCCGGGTACGGCCTCCGTCTCCGATGCGTTGCGGTAGTAGTGCACGCCTTGAATCAACGAGGAGGCGCAGTTGCCGACGCCCACGATGGCGACACGCACCTTGCCGTTGCGGTGGCCATTCTTATGGCCGTTCTTTTGACCGTTTTTCACGTCCGAACCTCCTCCCGAACTTTCACTTGATCTTTGATTCCAAGCAGCTGATCCAGGCGCGCACGCTCGCGCGCGATGTTCTCGACGTCAAGTGAGCAATAGACCTGCCTGCCTTCGCGGCGGGTGCGGATCACGCCGCCGAGCCTGAGCATCCTAAGGTGCCACGAGATCCGCGGCTGGCTCATGTGGAGGTGGGCGGCGAGGTCGTTGACGTTCTCTTCGCCCGCCTCGCCCAGACGCTCCAGGATGCGCAGGCGGGTCGGGTTGGCAAAGCCCAAAAAGTGGTCCGGCAGCTCGTGTCGCTCACTCTGGATAAACATAAAGGTTGCTTTATACGGAGTCTAATACATAAAGGGTGCGTTATGTGTGGCGGGCGCTGCCGCCCAGCCTGATCTAGGCTCGGCGGACCAGTTCCAGAAACTCCGCGCGTGTGCGCGGGTCTTTCCGGAAGGTGCCCAACATGCACGACGTGATCAGCTGCCCGCCGGGTTTCTCGACGCCGCGCATCTCCATACAGAGATGGCGGGCTTCGACTACGACACCCACGCCTTTCGGTGAGAGCGACCCGTTGAGCGCCTCGGCGATCTCCTTGGTCATGCGCTCCTGAAGCTGGAGCCGATGGGCGAAGACGCCGACCAGCCGGGGAATCTTGCTCAGCCCGACCACCTTGCCGCGCGGGAGATACCCCACGTGACAGCTGCCGAAGAACGGCAGCATGTGGTGCTCGCAAAGGCTGTAAAACGGGATGTCTTTGACCACGACCATCTCGTCGTAGTCCTGGTCGAAAACAGCATCGGAGATGACGTCCTCGGGCTCCACGCCGTAGCCGTCGGTCAGCTGGCGCAGGGCCCTGGAAACCCGCTCGGGCGTCGCCTTCAGCCCCTGGCGCTCCGGGTCCTCACCCAGCTCGGCCAGCAGCGACTCGATCAGCCCAGGGATCTGGTCGCCCGCACGGGGCTTGCTCTTTGCCATGGATTCGCATGGTCACACAATTGACAGGTGGATGCGATCGGGGCGGTGCAGATCCTGTCAGAGATCGGTTACCTGCTGCGCCAGGACCCCGAAGAGAGGTTCCGAGCCAAAGCCTTCTCGGCGGCAGCATGGTCGCTGGCGATCCAGCGCCCCGACCTCACCAAGCTGCACGCCGCCAACGAGCTGACGACGCTCGAGGGCGTGGGCCCCGGCATCGCCAAGGTGCTCGCGGAGCTCGTGGAGACAGGCCACAGTCGCTACCTGGACCGCTTGCGCGACCAGATGAAGCAGCCGGCCCGCGATGACGAATCCGTGCTCGACTTCGCCCTCTACCAGGGCGACGTCCACTCCCACTCGAAATGGAGCGACGGCAGGGCAACCATCCTCGAGATGGCCCGGGGCGCCGAGGCAATGGGCTACCACTACCTCGGAGTCACCGACCACTCACCTCGGATCAAGGTCGTCAACGGCCTCGACGCAAATCGCCTGCTGGCACAGTCGCGCGAGATGGCCGAGGTGCAGGCACAGGTGCCCGGCGTCGCTCTCTTACAGGGCATCGAGGTGGACATCCTCGAGGACGGCACGCTCGACCTCCCGGACATGGTGCTGGAGCTGCTCGACGTGGTGATCGCCTCGCCGCACGTGAAGCTTCGCCAGGAACCCGGGGCGATGACCGAGCGCATGCTGCGCGCGGTCTCACACCCACATGTCGACGTGATCGGCCACCCGACCGGCCGCCGGCCGGGGTCTCGCGAAGGGGCGAACTACGACTTCGAAGCTGTCTTCAAGGAGGCCGCGCGACACCGCGTGGCGCTCGAGCTCGACTGCGACCCTGCGCGCATGGACCTGTCCCCGGAGATGGCGCGACTTGCGCTCGAGCTGGGGTGCACCTTCACGGTAGACGCCGACGCGCACGCGCCGGCCGAGTTCGCCTACGTGCCGATGGGAATGTGGATGGCACGCCGCGCCGGCATCCCACAGAACCGAATCCTCAACTTCCTACCCCTTGACGAGCTCACCGGCGTTTTGCACTGAAGTGCTCCTGCCGGCCGACTGAATAGGCTTCGGCAAGCCACCCTTCGACCTCGGCATCGACGTCGGTTGGCTCGTGCAGGCGGAAGACCTGCACCTGGTTTCGGGGCGAGATGAAATCGATGCGGCGGAACCGCGGGCGCTCCAACCGGCGCAGCGTGAACGCGGCAAAGCTCATGCGCACCTGGAACGCGATGCGCGTCTTCTCGGGCAGGACAGTGACCGGTCCACTTTTCCGAGGAGCCGCAATCAGACCCTCAAAGGTGGCGACGACATTCGGCTCGCGACCCTCGAAATGCTCGTCGAGCCGCACCTGGCTGCAGAAGTGCGACTGGTTGCGATTCGCGAAACTGCGCCCGCAGTCGGGGCGAGTCCACATCGCGCGAATCGGCTCGCAGCTTACGATCTGAAACATGGCGAAGGTCGGCATCATGATCGAAGGTCAGGAAGGCCTTACCTGGGAGAGGTGGCGCCGGATCTGCCATGACACCGATACTCTTGGCTTCGACTCGCTGCGCCGCAGCGATCACTTGATCTCGTTGATGGGCGCGCCGGAGCGCGATTGCATCGAGTGCTGGACGTCGCTGGCCCTCGCCGCGGAATGGACGAAGCGAATCGAGTTCGGACCCATGGTCAGCCCCATGACCTTCCGGCACCCCGCCATCCTGGCGCGCATGGCCGCGTCGGTGGACGTTCTGTCGGGAGGCCGGGTCATCCTCGGCGTCGGCGCGGGTTGGAACGAGAACGAGCACCGGGAGTTTGGCATCCCTTTCCTCACCCAGAAGGAGCGATTCGATCGACTCGAGGAAGGAATCAGGATGATTCGCGAGACCTGGAAAAAGTCCAATCCCAAGCCGGCTCGCAACCCGATACCGCTTCTGATGGGGGGAAAGGGCGCGAAGCGAACCATTCCAATGGTGGCGCGCGAGGCCGCGGAGTGGAACCTTTCGCGACTGGATGAGGCCATGTACACGGAAGGGCGCGCCATGCTCGAAGCGTCCTGCCACGAGATCGGCCGCGACCCTAGCTCGATCCGGCACTCGGTCATGGCCGGCTACCTCATCGGGCGCAACAAATCCGAGCTTCGGGAGCGCGCCGCCCAGGTCTCAGAGATAGTCCGCGACCTGAAAGGCAAGAGTCCCGACGAGGTGATTGAAGACCGAAGGACGTGGTGGTTCATAGGTAGCCCAGAGGAGATCGCCGAACAGATACGCCATTTCGCAGGCCTTGGTGTCGACCTGTTCATGCTCCAGCACTGGCTGCTCGACGACTCCGACGCGCTGCAGCTGCTGGCCACGGAGGTGATTCCGGCTGTCGCCTGAGCCTTAGGTGGTCTAACTTAGGCTTCGTGGACTTCGAGCTCAGCGAGGCGGAGAAAGCCTTCCGCGACGAGGTTCGCGGCTGGCTGAAGGCGAACAAGCCGGCCACGAACACGGAGGAAGGCCAGAAGGGATTCATCGAAAGCCGACGTGCTTGGCAGAAAAAGCTCTACGAGGCGGGCTACGTCGGCATCACGTGGCCCAAAGAGTACGGTGGCCGCGGCGCCGGTTTCATGGAGCAGCTCATCGTCAACGACGAGATGATCCTGGCCCAGGCCCCGGACCCTATCAACGTCATCGGGCTCGGCATGGGCGGCCCCGTCGTGATCTCGCACGGCACCGAGGAGCAGAAGAAGCGGTACCTCGCACCGCTTCTCTCGGCAGAGGAGATCTGGTGCCAGGGTTTCAGCGAGCCGAACGCCGGTAGCGACCTGTCCGGTTTGCAGACGCGCGCCGAAGACAAAGGCGACCACTACATGGTCAATGGCCAGAAGGTCTGGACCACCCTTGCGCACGTCGCGAAGTGGTGCATGTTGGTGACCCGCGAGCGCAAGGAGGCGAACCCGCGGGACGGCCTCACCTACCTGATCGTGGACATGGAAAGCCCCGGCATCGAGGTGCGGCCTCTCGTCCAGATCACGGGCGACGCAGAATTCAACGAGATCTTTTTCAAAGATGTCAAAGTGCCGAAGACGCAGATCCTCGGCGAGGCCGGGAACGGCTGGGCCGTCGCGATGACCACGCTGCTGCACGAGCGCGGCACCCTGGGCATGGCGCTCGCCACGCGTGCGCAGATCACCGCGGCCGAGCTTGCCGAGCACGCGCGCAGATTGGGTCGGGGCTCCGACCCGCTCGTCCGTCAGAAGATCGCGCAGTACACGATCGAGGCGCGGGCTCTGCAGCTCAATGGTTACCGCGCCGTGACCGCGGTGAAGCGCAGCGGAATCCCCGGACCTGAGGGCTCGATCCTCAAGCTCATGTGGTCTGAGCTCAATCAGCGCATGACCGAGACGGCCGTCGACATGGCCGGACCTGCGGGGCAAGTCGGCGACGGCGACGGCTGGGTGTACCAGTTCCTGCGCTCGCGCGCGAACACCATTGAGGCTGGGTCGTCCGAGGTGCTTCGCAACATCCTTGCTGAACGAGTGCTGGGCCTACCCCGCAGCCGATAACTTAGGGGAGGTATGGCAGATCCCCTCCCCCGCAGCCGATAGCCTCTGGATCGTAGCGGCAAATCCCCTCCCCCGCAGGGGGAGGGCTAGGGTGGGGGCGTTCCCCTCACGCAATCGCGTTCGAAAAAGCTTTCGTCTTGCTGAATAGTTTAATGTAGCGAAAGTATGTCTCGCCCTTTGGTCGATGACGCGCTAGCCGGCTACAGAAGGGTGCAACGCGCCCTATTGACGTCAAAGGCGAGTCGCTGGCACGACCTCGACATCTCGATGCAGCAGCTGCGTGCCCTGTACCTCCTTCGAGATGAGGAAGAGGTTCCGGTGGGACGGCTCGCCGAACTGTTTGGAATCGGCCTGCCAGCCGCCAGCTTGCTCGCCGATCGCCTCGTGCGGTCGGGTTTTGTCGAGCGCCGTGGCGATCCTGCTGACCGCCGGCGCGTTCTTTTGAGCCTCAGCCGGGCGGGGGAGCGGCTCGTGACCGACCTTCGAGAAGGAAGCTATTCGGTGCTGCGTCGGTGGATGTCCTCTCTCTCAAATGAAGACCTGGCAGCACTCAGCCGCGGCTGGCGAGCGCTTGCCGATGTGGCATCGAGCTCCAACCAAATTCGCGAAAGAAGCACCGTATGACGGCCGTAGCGAGTCGCGCCTCCACGACCACTCCCGAGAAGAAGGGCATCGACCGAGGCGTCATGGCCGTCTTCGCCGGGCTGATGCTCGGGTCGCTGATCGCTTCGCTGAACCTGACCCTGGTCGCGCCGGCTCTGCCGACGATCGTCGCCGAGCTTGGCGGCATCGCCGACTACAGCTGGATCCCGATCTCCGCGATGCTTGCCTCGACGATCGTGGTGCCGATCGCCGGCAAGCTTTCCGACATCTACGGCCGCAAGCCGCTGTACATGACCGGCATCGTCGTGTTCGCCGTCGGCTCGGCGCTGTCCGGGATCGCTCCCAACTTCTGGTTCCTGGTGTTCGCGCGCTTCGTCCAGGGCGCCGGCATGGGCTTCATCATGCCGCTGTCGCAGGCGATCATCGGCGACATCATCTCGCCGCGCGAGCGCGGCAAGTACCAGGGAGTGATGGGCGCGTCCTTCGGGGTTGCGTCGATCGTCGGGCCGGCGGCCGGGGGATTCATCACCGACCATTTCAGCTGGCGATGGCTGTTCTTCGTCAACCTGCCTTTCGCGATTCTCACCCTGATCGTGGTTGCCCTCTTCATGCACGTCCCGAACGAGCGCCGCAAGCATGCGATCGATGTGTGGGGCAGTATCACGCTGTCCATCGGAGTCACGTGCGCGCTGCTCGCGACCGTCTGGGGTGGAGCGCAGTACCCCTGGGATTCGTGGCAGATCACAGGGCTCTACTCGGCTAGCGTGATCCTGCTCGGCGCATTCGCGTGGGTCGAGACGCGAGCCGCCGAACCGGTGCTTCCGCTGCGGCTGTGGAAGAGCAGCATCTTCACCTTTTCCAACATCGCGGGCATGGCAGTCGCCATGTCGATGTTCGGTGCGATCTTCTTCCTGCCAGTTTTCGTGCAGGGCGTGATCGGTAACAGCGTCACAAACTCTGGAGCGATCCTCGTTCCCATGCTCGTGGCGATGGTCGTGACGAGCATCGGCAGCGGCCAGCTGATCTCGCGCACTGGCCGCTACAAAATTCCCCTGCTCGTCGGGCTCGTCTTCATGGGTGCGGGGTTCTACATGCTGTCGACGTTCGACGTGAACACGACCAACCAGACCGCGATCGAAGCGATGATCCTGATCGGGCTCGGCCTCGGCGTCACCATGCAGACTTACACGCTCGTGGTCCAGAACTCGGCGAGCCGCGAGGACATGGCGGTCGCCACTTCCGCCACGCAGCTGTCGCGGTCGATTGGCGCCGCTGTTGGCCTCGCGATCCTGGGCACCATCCTGGCCCAGGGCATGGCTTCTTCGATGGCAAGGTATCTGCCCGCAAGTGCCTTGCAGGCGCTCCAGAAGTCCGGCAACTCGACGGCCGGTGCAGTGTTCGACCCTGCGCAGCTGGCGCATCTGCCGCCGGCCATCGCCGCCGGCATCCGGCACGGTCTGGCCGACGCGCTTCATCCAGTGTTTGCGCCGGGCTGCCGATTATCGCTGTTGCGTTCGTCGCCACGCTGCTGATCCGGGAGGTGCCCTTGCGCCAGACCGCGCACGTGGCTGCCGGCCGGGCAAGGTCCCAGGCAAGATCTGAGAATTGAGGCGCGCGGCCTAAACTAGGCCGGACCGTGGCCACCACCTACTCGGCGTCCTCTCAAGACCAGCGCATCGTTTGGGCTTTCTGGATCGCTTGCGGCCTCACTGTCGTCGCAGGAGTGGCGCCATTGCTGTTGGGCGGAGGTTCGAGCCGGATCAACGCCGTCGTTTTCCCCTTCGCCGTCGGCGCCGTCGCGCTCGCCGCGTGCGCCCTGCTGCATGCGCGCGGAAAAGTCATCGTCTCCCTCCTTTACGTGCTGGCGGGCCTGGCGATCGCTTATGGCATCCTCGCCGCGCTATCCACACCGCTGCGACTGGCTGTCATCGGTACGTGCTCGCCAGAACCGGCCAGCTGCCTCTCCGGGATGGAACTGCCGCTGACCGGCGGCGAGTCGACCGCGTTGGGCGTAGTCATCGGGTTTGGAGTCGTCGCCATGTTGGTCGGCTACTTTGGCCTCTTCACGCTCTATCGACGCCGCCCGATACTGGCACCCTCCCCCTCCACCCCACCCGTCCGCCGCATCGCGCCTGTCGCCACGAGCTCCAGAGAAACCGCACCGCCAACACCTGCGCCGGCGATGGTCTCTTCGGAGGCGCGGCCAACCACTTCGAAACCTGAAGCGGAGCCCGCGCCTGAGCCTCAGCTCGAGCTGGCCGCGCCCGAGCCACAGCTCGAGCTCCCCGCGCCTACCTCCGAAGAGACGATTGAGACCCCTAGCGCCGTGGCGACGCCAACGCCCGAGCGCAAGCCCAGGCGGCGGCGCGCGCCGAAGGTGCGACCCGAATCGGCAACTGAGCAAAACGGCGGTCTCTAGACTCCTCTCCTGATGGATTTCGCCTTTTCCGAGGAACAGGAGATGCTTCGGCAGTCCGCGCGTGACTTCCTGGCCAAGGAGTGCAGCTCGAAAGTCGTGCGCAAACTCATTGAGGGCCCCGATGCGTTTGACCCGGGGCTGTGGCGCAAGATGGCCGACCTCGGCTGGACCGCGCTAGGCATCCCCGAGCAGTACGGTGGCGTTGGCTCTTTCCTCGACCTGGTCGTGGTCCTCGAGGAGGCGGGCCGTGCGCTGCTGCCTGGCCCCTTCTTCGCCACCATGGGCCTGGCGGTGCCCGCTCTTATCGAGGCCGGAACCGAGGCCCAGAAGAAGGAGGTCCTCGGTGCCATCGCGCAGGGAAGCGCGCGAGCCACGCTGGCCTTTACCGAACCGTCGGGCCGGTGGGATGCCTCAGCGGTGACACTCACCGCGAAACCGAGCTCGGGCGGCTGGCAGCTGGACGGCGTCAAGCTCTTCGTGCCCGACGCGGAAGTAGCCGACTACATGGTCGTGGCAGCCCGCACTCGAGGCGAAGGCGAGGACGGCATCTCCCTCTTCCTGGTCAAAGGGCGACCTGAGGGCACGACCGTCACCTCGCTCAAGACTCTCGACATGACCCGGCGCTGGAGCGAGGTGCGGTTCGATGGCGTGAAGCTGGAGGGTGCTTCCTTGATGGGATCTGCACACAACGCGTGGCTCCCCCTGAAGCGAAGCCTGGACTGGGCGACCGCGGCCCTGTGCGCCGAGATGGTCGGTGGCACCCAGAAGGTACTCGAGACATCGACTGAATACGCCAAGACGCGCCATCAGTTCGGCAAGCCTATCGGCATCTATCAGGCGGTATCGCACAAGCTGGCCGACATGCTTGTGCTGTCGGAGAGCGGCCGGTCGGCCACGTACTACGCCGCGTGGGCGGTGGATGCCGATGCCCCTGACCGCTCGCTGGCGGCGTCGATGGCAAAGGCCTATGTGTCAGACGCCTATCGCAAGGTGGCGGGCGACGGGATCCAGGTGCACGGCGGAATTGGGTTCACATGGGAGCACGACATGCACCTTTACTTCAAGCGAGCGAAATCCTCCGAGGTGACGCTCGGCGACGCGACCTACCACCGGGAGCTCGTCGCGCAGTCACTCGACCTCTAGTGCCATGGGTGCTGCTGGGGGCAGCCATCGCCACCGAAGTCGCCGGCACCCTGGCCCTCCGAGCCTCGGACGGGCTCACCAAGCTCGTGCCATCGATCATCGTCGTCGTCGGCTACCTCGCCAGCTTCGGATTCCTGGCCCTCGTGCTCAAGACGCTTCCGGTCGGAATCGTCTACGCGATCTGGGCTGCGGTCGGCGTCGCGCTCGTCGCCGTGCTCGGCAAGCTCATGTTCAACGACCCGGTCCCGCCGATGGCGATGATCGGTATGGTGCTGATCGTCGCGGGCGTCGTGCTGGTCAGCCTGTCAGGCGCACCCAGCCACTAACCGCCTGCCAGAAGACGGAAAACGACCAGGCCGAACAGCGCGCACACGGGGATGACGAGGCCGCGAAACAGCGACCAGTAGCCTGACCACGCCTCGCGCAGGCGGTCCAGCCGCCGCCCCGAGCCGAAGACCAGAGACCAGTAGATCGGGAGCGCCGCACCGGTGTTGAGGGCCAGCGCGAGGAGCGCAATCCCACCCGCGCCTGCCAGCCACGACTCCAGTGGCGCCGTGCCGCCGAAGCCAGCTTGCATCCCCCACAAGGCGCCGGCTCCGATCAGGCCGAGCAGCGCCGGCAGGCCGAGCAAGAAGAAGGCGGCAAAGCTCACGATCACCATCGCGAGCATCAAGGCGAGGGTGGCGACGATGCCGGCCAGCGCCGCTGCCGCAACGGTTATGCCGTTCGCGGACGATGCGCCCGTGTGCGCCGGCGCCGAGGTGGGCGGCGCCGGATCAGTTGGTGAAGCGCTGCCCGCGGCTTGAACATCCGACCATGAGTGCCAATGCGCGCTCGCGGTGATCGCGGCGGCGGCGCCCGCGGATGCCCCGGCGATGAGCAGGCCAGCCATGATGGCTGCGGCGTTGCGGCGGATAACCGCGACCGGAATCCAGCTTCGGCGCCGGCGCGGCCGCCCGAGGCCCGTCTCCATCAAGCGCTCGCGGTCGAACGTCGTCCCGCAGAGAACAGTCAAGGCAAAGCACGCGGTGATGGGTAGGAGCAGCGAGGCCGTGGCGAACGGCGAGCGGAAGACGAACAGCGCCAGGGGCAGGTCGGCCACAGCGGCCGAAACGGGCGACAGCAGGAATGACCAGGCGCCGCCCGCCGCTCCCTCACGCGGAAACAACATGAACCCGAGCATCCTGCCCATGGCCGCCCAATACGCCGTGACGGCAGCGACGAAGGCGAAGATCGGAATCAGGTCCCACGGCGCCGTCTGTCCGAACAGGCTGAGGAGGGCCATGCCGGCCGCCATCCAGAACGTCACCCACACTGTGCTGACCACAGCGCCGGGCAGGACTTCGAGCCAGATCAGCGAGGGATCGTCTACCGGCGTGTAGAGCAGCACCTCGAGCGAGCCCTGCGCCTTCTCCCACCAGATCCCGATCGAGCTCTTGATCGACTCGAGGAGCGCGAATGACATGAAGAACAGGGGCAGCAGGAGGCCCGCCTGCAGCGCGGCGCTGCCGGCGAATCTCTGGGCGACCTGACCCGCCACGCCCGGCAGCTGTCCGAACAGCGAAGTGGCCGCAACGAGCAGCAGCACGAACGCGTTCAGGTACATGACCCAGCTGAGGTCTCCGCGGCGCCACCAGGAGCTGACATAGAAAGGAAGCGCGTGGCGCAGCAGCCCGCCTTGCGAGCGCAGCGATCCGAACATGCGCAGGGCGGGAATCCCTGAGACGACATGTGCATTTTTTGGTGGAGGTTCTGCACGCTCTGCGATTGGCTCTGACATCGCCTTGATGTAGACCGACTCCAGGGTGGTCTGCTCCTCCTGCAGCTCGTGAAACGGCGCGCCGTGCTCGCTCAAACGGCTCTGCAGCTGGGCGGCGAACGCGGCGCGATCGCGGGTGGAGGCTGCCCAGGGCAAGGCATACGTGAGCCGGTCGCCTTCCAGTCCGTGTTCGAGGGTGTGCTCGCTCAGCCAGCGCTCGAGGGAGTCCACTTCGGATGCCGGTCCGGCAAGCTGCGCCGCAAACCGCCGGCCGGCAGTCGACTCGCGGCGCAGCTCATCGAGCGTGCCTGTCGTGACGATGACACCGCGCCGCATGATGGCGATGCGATCAGCCATCAGCTCGCCCTCGCCAAGCACGTGGGTCGTCACGATGAGCGCGGCGCCTCGCGCCCGCTGCTCGCCAAGGTAGCGGCGCATGTCGGCCGCCGCCACCGGATCGAGCCCGGCCGTCGGCTCGTCGCAGAAGATCCAGTCGGGATCGTGCAGGGTGGCCCTGATCAGCGCGACTTTCTGCGCCATGCCGCGCGAGTAGGCGGCAAGCACGGTGTCGGCGCGATCAGCCAGCTCGAAGCGCTCGAGCAGGTTCGCGATGCGTTGCCGGCGAACGGTCTCCGAAACTCCGTAGAGATAGCCGAAGTGGTCCAGGTACTCGGGCGCGGTGTTGCGGCCGTACAACCTCGCCTGGTCCGGCACCACGCCCAGGCGCGCGCGGACCTCGTCGAGCCTGTCGGGCAGCCTGAGCCCGTCGAGCTCGATCAGGCCGGAGTCGGGGTGGAGAATGCCACCGAGACAGCGCAAGGTGGTCGACTTTCCTGCACCGTTCTGGCCCAGTAGAACGAGGATCTCGCCCCGCTCGACATGCAGGTCGACGCCGTCGACGGCACGTACGTCGGCGAAGCTCTTACGCAGGCCCTCGACCCGGATCACTGAGGCGCGGAGTTTACGCCCTCGCTCTGCTCAGTCGCGCTCGACGACGGTATCCGCGTGCCGGCGGAGCCAGAGCCTCAACAGGGCAGGGGGCTGGTACGGAGCCTCGACCTTGGACACCTGGGGTGCAGGCTCTGCCGAGGCCTGCTCGAGCAGCTGACCCAGGACCTCAGGCAACGAGCGGCCCTGTTGCGCCGCAAGCTTTCTAACTCGCCTCCGGGCGATGCTATCGATCGAGATTTGAGCGGTGATCGTGGTCTTCACGGGCCTGTGCCGGTGGCCCAACTATAGTCTCGCGCTGAGCCGTCGACGCTAGATTTTTTCGAACGAATCCACCGGCACCACGAACACCGTCGCACCCCCCACCTGCACCTCGACTGGATAGGCCATGACGAACTCACCCGGCTCGGCGAGGGGAGGCACAGGCGTCATGTACCGGGTGCGCTCCTTGCAGTTCTCCTGAATGATCATCAGAGCCGCCGGCACACGGTCATCGTCCACCCCTATCAACAACGTCACGTTGCCCTGCTGGAGAAAACCTCCGCTTGTCGCGATGCGTGTTGAACCAATGCCGGCTTCGGTGAGCTTCTCGGTTGCTTGCTGCGCGTCCTCGCCCTGCACGACCGCGATCACCAGCTTCAAGACGCACCTTTCACGAGCGGGCTCAAACGATCTCTTACCTCGAGATGGACCTTCTCGCGCGAGCCCGTCGCGTCAAGGCGCACGAATCGAGCCGGCTCTGCCGCAGCCAGCGAGGCGTAAGCAGCGGCGACCTTGCGGTGAAAGTCGAGCGACTCCTGTTCCATGCGGTCTGGTGCCTTGCCCGCCGCGACATGGCGCTCCAGGCCATTTTCGACCGGCCCTTCCAGGAGAAACGTGATGTCCGGCCGGGGAAACGTCTTCGGCCAGATTGCCGGCACACCGCGAGCGCCGCCCTGGTAAGCGAGAGTTGAGTCGTGGTACCGATCAGCGATCACGATCTGGCCTGACGCGAGCGCTGGCACGATCACATCGCCGATGAGCTGGCGACGCGCGGCCATGAAGAGATACATCTCGGCCTCCGCGTCGATCTCGAGCCCCGCATAGAGGACGACCTCACGAATTCGCTCGCCCAGCTCGGTGCCGCCCGGCTCTCGGACGACGACCGGGTCGTGTGAGGCGAGCCACTCGCCGAGCATCTCGACCTGGGTTGTTTTGCCGGAACCCTCCGTGCCCTCGAAGGTGATGAAAAGGCCGCTCATGTGGGCGGAAATTTTATGAGGGTTCTTCAGGGGATGGCGTGATGCGCAGGCGCCGCTGGGGCTCTTTGCCAGTGCTTCGCGCCGACAGCTCGTTCTCGGCGACGAGCTGATGCTGAAGCCGTCGCAAATAGGCGTTCTGCGGCGAGATCTCGACCGGGCGCAGGGTTGTCTTCACGGTCTTGATAGCCGCGGCCGCCTCGGCCAGCGCGCGTGTCGTGACATCGTCTTGCCGGTCGACGCCGTAGATTCGAGAAAGGGCATCGCGCACTTGGGTCACGGAGTTGCTTTTGAGGATGTGTATCGGAAGGCCGCGGCTCTCCGCCTGTCGGAGGCTGTCGGGCCGCCTCCGGTAGTGGTTCTTCAACGTCAGAACCGCTCCCGCGCCGTCGAGGTTCCCCAGCACCCGTACCGGCAGCTCCATCTCCTTGATCGTCTGCTCGACGTGGTGCCGGCTCACGCCGTAGGGAAAGATGCCAAGCGGCTTGGTCGGTGACGGAGGTGCGGGCACCGGCTCCGGCGGCAGCACGACTGGCGCGTCGACATTGGAGATGACCCGTCCCTCTCGCGTGCGCAGGCGAATCTTGGGCGTGAGCAGCGGTCCGCGCAGCGCGTTGTCGACGATTTCGGCGAGCGGCATGTGGATGGCGACGCGGTCGCGGTCCTGGATCTCGACCAGCACGTCGAATGTCGGCGGTGCCTTGCGCTCGAGCACCGATTTCTGCGTGCCCCTGCGCCGCGCCTCCTCGTCTGAAAGTGTCACGCTCTGGATGCCGCCGAGCAGGTCATTGAGGGTCGGGTTGACCAGCAGGTTCTCGAGCGTCTGACCGTGAGCGGTGGCGATGAGCTGCACGCCTCGCTCCGCGATCGTGCGCGCCGCGGCGGCTTCGAGCTCGGTCCCGATCTCGTCGATGACGATGACCTCGGGCATGTGGTTTTCAACTGCCTCGATCATCACTGCGTGCTGCAGAAGAGGCGTTTTGACCTGCATGCGCCGCGCGCGGCCGATGCCCGGGTGCGGAATGTCGCCGTCGCCGCCGATCTCGTTTGAGGTGTCGACGATAACCACACGCTTGCGCAGCTCGTCCGCAAGCAGCCGCGCACACTCGCGCAGCATCGTGGTCTTGCCGATTCCTGGGCGGCCGAGCAGCAGGATGCTCTGGCCGCTGACGACGATGTCGCGGATGATCTCGCCCGTGCCTGTGACGGCGCGCCCAACCCGCATCGTGAGGCCCGTGATGCGACCCGATCGGTTGCGCATGGCGGAGACACGGTGCAGGGTGCGCTCGATGCCGGCGCGGTTGTCGTCGCCGAACTGACCGACGTTGTTGGCGACGTGCTCGAGGTCGGAGTTTGATACCACGTGGTCGGCCAGCAGCACCTCCCGGCCGGGCACGCGGGCCTCGGGCTCGCGACCGAGATCCAGCACGATCTCCAGCAGCTCGGTCGGATCTGTGCGCTCATGCAGGGCGCGGGCAAGGTCGGGGGGCAGCGCTCGAGCGAGAAGCTCGATCTCCTCGTCCCAGTTGGGGTCCTGCGTTCGAGTCGCCACCTGCCGCGCTATTCGAGCTTCTGAACTCATCCGAACGAGGGCACCAGTCCCTTCTCGCGTACCGGAACGCGGACGGCAAGCTCCTTGACCAACAGCAGCTGCGTCAACAGGACGCTGAACCCACGCCCACGCAGGGCGTCGATCATATGGGAATCATAGTGGCGCAGGCTGGACCAGGCCGGCGCCTCTGAGTCGTTGAGCAGCGAAAGGCCGAAATCGGCGAGCTCCCCGGGCAGCGGGCCTTCGGGCAGCGCCATGAAGTTGAGCGTGTCGGGCCGCGCCCCGGTGCTGCGCTCGGCCTTGACCCACCCGACGACCTCGATACGGTCGACGACATATTCCTGCTTGTCCGACCCACGCGCCGCGAGCCTGCCCGTCCATTCTCCGCCGTGCAGCGCCCTCCATTCCCGGTACGTGGGGGCTTCGAGCTGGGAGACGCCTTGAGGCGTCACCTTTCGGTAAAGCTGATACAGCATCCGGTTGTCGCCACGTTTCACCGGCCGCACTCCCTCGGGAAACTGGTCGGAGCGCGGCGCGGGCTTGTCCGCATACACGACTACCTCCGTAGCGTACTGGCGGAAACCGCGCAGCCGAAAGGCCGGGAGAAGCGGGTCGCGCTCGGGCAGGCGCACAAAGAGCCGCAGCGCACCCCGTTCGAGCGCCTGGTTCGAAAGATGCTCCACCAGCGCCGGCGCCACCTCGTCGGCATCTGACCCCTCCGCGACCTGGAGGTTCAGCACCTGGAGCACGGTCGCGCGGCGCAGGTCGAGTCCCAGCGGCTGGCCGGAGGCCTGGATGAAGCCAACTACCTTGCCGTTCTCCTCGGCGACGTACATCAGCGTCTCCTGGGACAGGGGCAGGAGCGCGGAGAGCGTCGAGCTCAGCAGCGACCACAGCCGTGCCGCCGGAGGTTCCGAATCGCTCAGCCGGATATCCGCCGAACGATGCATCTCCTCGATGCGAGCGAGGTCGAGCAAACCCGCTGTTCGGATCTTCATGATGATGCCGCCAGCTTCACGAACTCTCGATGCAGGCGCGGATCGTGGGTCAGCTCAGGATGGAAGCTCAGCGCGACGATGCGCCCCTGGCGGATCGCGACGGCGTGCCCGTCATGACGGGCGATCACCTCGGCGGAACCCGTCGATTCGACGAGCGGAGATCGGATGAAGACCCCTGGAAATGACTTGCCACCCAAACCTGTAACGTCCAGATCGGCTTCGAAGCTATCGACTTGGCGTCCGTAGCCGTTGCGCCGTACGGAAATGTCCAGCAGTCCGAGGCCTCTCTGGCCGGCCATTCCGTCCACGACATCCCGCGCGAGCACGATCACCCCGGCACAGGTGGCGAGGGTGGCGAGGCCATGAGCGATCGCATCGCGCAGTGGCTCCAGGAGCCCGGTGCGCTCCATCAACATCGTCATGGTCGTGCTCTCGCCGCCCGGGAGAACGATGCCGTCAAGCCCCTCCAGGTCTTCAGTCGTGCGCACCAGGCGAGTGCGGGCGCCGGACTTCTCCAGGGCACGGACATGCTCTGCAAAAGCACCCTGCATCGCGAGGACCCCGATGAGTGGGCGCAGGGCGCGCGCAGGGCGCACTTTCAAAGTAGTACTCCCGTTAGGAGCGGAGCTACCAGCCTCGAGCAGCGAGCAGCTCTTCCTTGGGGATGGAAGGGATCTCGAGACCGTCCATCGCCTTCCCCAGTCCAGCGGACACCTCGGCCAGGCGCTCTGGCTTGTCGTAGTAGGTGGTGGCCGCGACGATAGCCTTGGCACGCTTCAAGGGGTCCTCGGACTTGAAGATGCCGGATCCGACGAATACTCCATCGACTCCCAGCTGCATCATCAGCGCCGCATCGGCGGGCGTCGCGATGCCACCGGCGGCGAAGTTGACCACGGGGAGGCGACCGAGCCGCTGACACTCGGCGAGGACCTCGACCGGAGCGCCGATCTGCTTCGCCTCGCGGACGAGCTCTGCATGGTTCATGCCGGCCAGCTTGCGAATGCCGGCGTTGACGGCCCGGGCGTGGCGAACGGCCTCGACGACGTTGCCGGTGCCGGCCTCGCCTTTCGTGCGGATCATGGCCGCGCCTTCGGCAATCCGGCGAGTCGCCTCGCCGAGGTCGCGGCAGCCGCACACGAACGGCACCGTGAACGGGTGCTTGTCGATGTGGTTCTCTTCGTCGGCCGGCGTCAGGACCTCGGACTCGTCGATGTAGTCGACGCCCAACGCCTCCAGGATCTGCGCTTCGACGAAATGCCCGATCCGGCACTTGGCCATGACCGGGATGGTCACCGCCGCCATGATCGACCTGATCAGGTCGGGGTCGGACATCCGGGCCACGCCACCTTCCTTGCGAATGTCTGCGGGGACGCGCTCCAGTGCCATCACAGCGCACGCGCCTGCCTCCTGCGCGATGCGGGCGTGCTCAGGCGTGACGACGTCCATGATCACGCCGCCCTTGAGCATCTGGGCAAGCCCTGACTTGACTTTGAACGACCCCTTTACGCCCTTGTTCACGGCGCCGTTTCCATTACGCGAAGTGCTGCGTTCGGCCACGATCGAGATTCTACGCCTGGGCTATCGCGGCCTATTAGGCCAAACTCGCGCTCAGAGGCCGGGCCTCTACAGGCGCTCCAGGACCAACGTGCGCTTCGAGGCGTACTCGTGGTCGGACAGCAGCCCGTCCCGATGCAGGCGGGTCAGCATGTCCATCTCTTCGAGCACGTCCAGCAGTGGAGCCATGGTCCGGCGGGCCAGGTAGGCATCAGACGCGCTGCCGGCCTCTTCGCCGCGCGCGTCGAACTCACGGATGAAGAACAGCGCTTTGACCGCCGAGAACGGTATCCCGAGCTTGCGGATCGGGCTGTCAGCCTGCTCGGCGTGTAGGTGCAGGACCACCCCGTAGCGATGGCGTTCCAGCGAGCCGTCCAGGTGGCCACGGAGCACCTCGCCGTCGAGGAACCGGATGGCGACCTTACGGGTCGGCGTCTCGGAGTTGAGCTCCTGGTCGCGCGGCAGCTCGACCCATTTGACCGCTGTCAGCGGGATCCAGGCGGTCTCGTTGTTCTCCAGGCCGCCGGCGTCGTCGACCTCGACCAGGAAGTCGGGCTCGTCGAAATCGAGATCACGCGCAACTCCTTCCAGAGTCTCGTCGTCGAAGAAGCGAACGACTACCTTGGCCATATCACACCTACTGTAACCCTCATGTCTCTACACTCCTGCGCGCTCGGCGCCGCCCGATTCGCCGGGCGCACTTCATACATACCGCGATGTGCTTGCGCACGGCTTCAGCCTGATTGCGGCGAAGCTTGCCGGCCAGGTATGGCGCCAGCAGGGGAACGGCCTCGGCGTGGCTAAGCTCGCCCTCGCCTTCCGCGGCGATGTACTCCTCCTTGAACCGGAGGCGGGCACGGTAGAGCAGCGTCTCGACGGCGCTTTCTGACATCTTGAGCGTGCGTGCGATCTGCCGGTAGCTGAGGTCCTGCAGCTCTCTAAGGGTGAGGACCAGCCGGTATTTCTCCGGCAGGCGCTGCGCGACTGACCAGACCTGGCGGCGCATCTCATTGGACTCCTGGACCAGGACCGGGTCAAAGCTCTTGCTGGTCGAGGGTAGGTTGGCGAGCAGCTCGCCATCGTCCTCCTCGGTGCCGCTGTCTGCCCTGAGGTCCCTCTGGCGGCGCCGCAGCTCGTCGAAGCAAAGGTTGCGCGCTACGGTGTGCACCCAGCCGCCGAAGTTGAAGGCGTCGTCAACCCGATCCATCATCCGCAGCGCCTTCATAAAGGTTTCTTGAGCGATGTCCTCGGCCAGCAGGGCGTCGCCGAGCTTGCGGCGCACCAACCGGTAGATGGACGCGACGTAGCGGCGGTGCAACTCCTCGAACGCGTGGATGTCACCGTTCCGGTACGCCTTGACCAGCTCGACGTCTGTGGGCTCGATGCCCTCCTTGGTCGGCTGCTCCTTCTCGTCTATTTCCAACCGTGTTCCTGACACGCCCGCGCCACGGCACGGGTCAGCATTTGGCCGGCATCTTGCATGAGTTGCTGCAGATTGTCATCTTCCTCGTCGAGCGTCGCGACCGAGCTGACTCCCAGCTCGACCAACGCCTCCCAGCCGGGGCCCTTGCTCCCGGCCATCAAGAGAACCGGGATTCTAGCCGCTTTGGCGCGTTTTGCGACCTCGCTAGGCGCTTTGCCGAAAGCGGTTTGAGCGTCCACACGGCCTTCGCCGGTGATCACGAGGTCGGCGCCCTTTAGCTTTTCGTCGAAGCCGCTCGCGTCGACGACAAGAGCGGCCCCCGGCACAAGCCTGGCACCCAGGAAGGCGATCAGGCCTGCGCCGGCGCCACCCGCCGCCCCCGCGCCTGGGACGTCGGCTACGCGCTTTCCCAGGTCTTTGTCGATGACGGCGGCGAGCTTCACCAGGGCCGCATCGAGCTCGCGCACGGCCTCTTCGTCGGCGCCCTTCTGCGGTCCGTAAACCGCACTGGCCCCATGGGGACCGGTTAGCGGATTGGTCACGTCGGAGGCCACCATCACCTTCACTGAGTGCCAGCCGAGGTCGAACCCCGCGGGATCGATTCTTGCGAGGCGTGCCAGGGCAGCGCCACCGCGCGGCAGGTAGGCACCAGTCGCGTCCAGCAGCCGGTAGCCAAGCGCCTGGGCCATCCCCGCGCCCCCATCATTCGTGGCGGACCCACCGATTCCCGCGATCACCTTCTGCACGCCCGCTTGCCGGACGGCCTGCATCAGCTGGCCGAACCCATAGGTCGAGGCCATACGCGGATCGCGACGCTCGGGCGGGATCAGAGTCAACCCACTCGCCGAGGCGAGCTCGACGACGCCGGTATGGCCCCCGTCGATCAATCCGTAGGTGGCTTGCACCGAATCCCCCAACGGCCCTTCCACCTGCGCTGTTCGATACGTGCCGCGATGGGCGCTGACGAGCGCTTCGACGGTTCCCTCACCGCCATCGGCGACCGGAACCTCGATGACCTCGGCATCGGGAAATGCCTCGCGCACGCCTCGTGCGATCGCCGCGGCAGCCTCGGAGGCCGAGAGCGAACCCTTGAACGCGTTGGGCGCGGCGACCACCTTCATCGGCGGTCCGAGCTTAATAGACGGGAATCGTCCAACTCTTGTATTTGGGCGACTCGCCGCGGACGGCGGCGAAGTAGATGTTCTGCAGCTCCTGGCTGAACTCCCCCACCTTGCCGTTCCCAACTGGGCGGCGGTCGACCTCGACCACCGGCGAGATCTGCGCCCCGGTGCCGCACAGCAACAGCTCGTCGCACGTATACAGCTCGGTGCGGTCGATGCTCCGCTCCACGACCGGCTTGCCTAGCTCCTCCGTGATGAGGCGCATGAGCAGCGTCCGGGTCACACCCTCCAGGATGTCGTCGGTGACCGGAGGAGTCACAAAAGTGCCGTCCTTCAACATGAACAGGTTCTCGGCGGATCCCTCCGAGACGTGCCCGTCAACAGTGAGCACGATCGCCTCGTCAAATCCGGCTTCGACTGCCTCAGATTTCGCGAGCGCGGACTGCGCATATGAGCCCGTCACCTTCGCACGTGCGGGCAGCGACTGATCCGGCACCCGCCGCCACGTGCTGACCATGCATCGGATGCCAGCCTCGATTTCGACGTAGTTGCCGAACGGTATCGCATAGATGAAGAAGCTGTGCTCGAGGTTGTGGAGGCGAACGCCGATCTCTTCGCTTGAGGTGTAGAGAAGAGGCCGCACGTAGACGTCGGATTTGAACTGGTTGCGGCGAAGCAGCTCGATGGTGAAGTTGATCAGCTCTTCGGTCGAGTAAGGGAGGGTCATGCGCATGATATTGGCCGAGCGGCGCATGCGCTCGTAATGCGCCGCCGCCTCGAGCAGGTAAAGCTGCTCCTGCTTTGAGTTCCAGTAAGCGCGGATGCCTTCGAAAACGCCCGTTCCATAGTGGAGCGCGTGCGTCATCAAGCCAAGCCTCACATCGTTGTAGCGCCCGAACTCGCCTTCGTGGAAGACCCACGTGTTGGGATGAGGAGCCGGTTTCTTGGCGGCGGCTTTCGACTTCGCCTCCACACTCATCTCGAGCTAAGTTTAAGCGCCGCCTGCAGATAGGCCCCGGCATCTGAAAGAATCGCCACTGTGAGCCTGTACGGCATCATCGCGGACCTGCGCCGAGAGCACCCGACCCTTGCGGCTACCGGGACGCTCGACATGGTCGTGGCCGAGCTCGGCCGGACGCGAGACAACTTGAAGGAAGCGGTTGCCAACCTGAGCGACAAGCCCCTTCCGCCCGGGGGGAAGCCGGTCCTAGACCAGCTGATCGAGCGAGCCCGCGAGGACGGCGTGTACGACCTCGACTACGGTCCCGACCCTTATGACAAGCCACCGACGGAGTCGCTTGACGAGGGGACCCTTGGCATCGGCGCACTGCTGGCGATCACTTCCGTGGCGGGCATCGCGCTCGCGATCGTCGCGTGCTGGATCGGCATCCAGGCCATCCTCAGCGCAAGCAGTGGCTGAGTTCTCCTTCGACGTCGTCTCGGAGTTCGACGCGGCCGAGCTCACCAACGCCCTGGACCAGGCGCGTCGTGAGGTCGGCACTCGCTACGACTTCAAGGACACGGCGACGGTCTACGACCACCAGGAGAACAAAATCCTGATCGAGTCGGCAAGCGAGGAAAGGGCGAAGGCGGCGCTGCAGGTTCTGCGCGAGAAGGGCGCCAGGAGGCAGCTTTCACCGAAGCTTTTCAAAGCGAGCGATCCGAAGACGGTCGGCAAAGGTCGCGGCCAGATCGAGATCTTGCTCAACGCGGGGATCACCGACGACATCGCCCGCGACCTGCGTAAGCGGATCCAAACCGTCACACCCAAAGTACAGGTGCGCATCCAGGGCGACCAGCTACGTGTCGTCGGGAAAGACAAGGACACGCTGCAGGTGGTGATCAAGGCGCTCCGGGAAGCAGACGACATCCCGGTCCCGCTCCAGTTCACCAATTACAGGTAGCGCAGAAACCAGTCCCAGGTTGAGCATCCCCGTGGTCATCCCTGCCATGGATCTACTCGGCGGACGCTGCGTCCGCCTGGTCAAGGGCAACTACGAGCACCCGACCGTTTACTCGGAGAATCCGCTCGAGCTGGTGGTCGAGTTCGAGCAGGCCGGGGCCGAGCGCCTGCACGTGGTCGACCTGGACGCCGCACGCGGCACGGCAAACAACTCATCCGTGATCGAGTCGATCGTCCGCCGGCACCATCTCAAGGTCCAGGTTGCCGGTGGAATCCGGAGCTCGGAAGCGGTCGACGCCTGGCTCGATGCCGGCGCTCACGCTGTGGTGATGGGGACTGCCGCCGTGCGGGAACCCCGCCTCCTCGAACGCTGCACCCGACAGCATCCTGGCCAGGTCCTGGCCGCCCTTGATGTGCGCGATGACAGGCCGGCCGTAACCGGCTGGACCGAGACCGAGCCCGTGATGATCGGAGCCCTCCTCGCTCGGTGGGACAGGCTGCCCCTGGGGGGGGTGATCTTGACCTGCATCGACAGGGACGGGACGCTCGCGGGGCCCGACCTCGAAACTCTGGCCAGGGTTCGCGGGATGACCGGCCTGCCGATTCAGTACTCGGGCGGCATCTCCTCAGTCGACGACATCCAACGCGTGGCCGCGGCCGGCGCGCACGCGGTCATCCTCGGCAAGGCTCTTTACGAGGGCCGCATCACGCTGGAGCAGGCGCTCGGGGCGTGAAGCGGCTCTGCATCGCGCTGGCGATCGCGCTCGCCGTACTGGCCTGCGGCGGGCGCGAGGTACCGGACGACCAGGCGCTGCACCAGGACGTCGTCAGCGATTCCAACGGCGCCGAGGTGACATTTGACGCGACTGTGCTGAGCGACCCAGCGGAGTCGGGCGGCCATGAGCGGTTCCAGGTCAAGGTCCCGACCGGCGAGGTGCTCGAGGTCGACCACAACACCACCCTCGCGGCCTACGTACCCACTCACGCCGGAGACCAGCTCGTGATTCACGGCCAGCTCTACATCGACCCCGGACCTCGGATCGGCGTGCACTGCACCCATGCGCACACTTCGAGCGGGTGCCCCAATCCGGGCTGGATCATGCTCGGGCAGAACTACTACGAGTGAAAGGGGACCTTCGACTCAGGCCTTAGGTTTGCGCGAGACCAACCAGGTGGTTGCCTGGGCTACCGGACGCACCACGATCTCGTCGATATCCACGTGTGGAGGCCGGGTGACGGCAAAGACGACGCAATCCGCGACATCTTCGGCGGACAGCGGCTTCAATCCCTCGTAAACAGCCCTGGCGGCCTTGCGGTCGCCGTGGAACCGAACGACGCTGAATTCGGTCTCGACCAGTCCCGGGTCGATCTCGGTGACACGGATCTGCTCACCGTTCAGCTCCAGGCGCAGCGTGCGCGTGATCGCGCGCACCGCGTGCTTGGCCGCCGCGTAACCGGCGCCACCCTTATACGTCTCAAAGCCGGCGACCGATCCGATGTTCACGACGTGCCCATGTTTTGCCTTGCGCAGCAGGGGGAGGCATGCCCGCGTCATCCACATCAAGCCGACGACGTTGACCTGCCACATTCCGATCCAGTCCGCATCCACCGCCTTTTCGATCGGGGCAAGGCCGAGGGCGCCGCCGGCGTTGTTGACCAGCACGTCGATGCGGCCGAATTTCTTGGCGATCTCCCGCACGAATGCATCGACGCTCTTCTTGTCGGTGACGTCCAGGGCGATCGCGACGCCTTCTTCGCCCGCGACGCGCTTGAGGCGGTCGAGCCGGCGCGCGCCGACCACGATCTGGAAGCCCCGGCGCCCAAGCGCCACGGCGGTTGCGGCGCCTATCCCTGACGACGCCCCTGTGATGACCGCGACCGGGGTGTACTTGCTCACGCCCGTTTACCCCCCTAACCCAATGGCGACACGGCTGCCGTCAAAGCGTAACCTAGGGAAAATGCTGGAGGCCCTTGTTGGGTTTGTTGTCGTTCTGCTCGTGGTGGGCGGCATCCTGGTCATGATCGGCCCGAATCTGAAGGTCATGATCCGCCGCGTGCTCTCCATGCGCCGTCCCGCCACCGTCCCAACAGTTTTTCAGAGCCGGCAGCGCGAGGCGGTCCCCCCAGGCCTCAACCCCAAGACGCAGCGCGTCCTCGTGGCCGCTGCCCGCCTCTCCAACTGGTTGCGTACGCACGAACAGGACGAGCTGTCGCGCGAGCTCCGCGCAGCCGCGGGGCGGATCACGAGTAACGAAGCAGCCGGCCTTTATGCGCTGCAGACGATCCTGCGCAAGGTGCGCGCCGTGAACAGCGACGAGAGCTCCCAGGAGCGCCTGAAGGCGCTTTCGCAAGAGCTGCGGGTCGCGGTCCAGGATCGTTTCGAGCAGCTGGAGCTGCTGCCCTTCCGAAGCTAGGAGGCCGGACGAGAAGCCGTCGACGGATCTTCGGCGCCCATGCGGCCCATCTGCGTCGTTGCGACCTGTGCTTCTCGCTTACGCATCAACGGATGCGCGCGCTGCGATGCTCGGCCGCGCCTAGCATCTGGGCCACCTGGATCACCGAATCTCTCGTCGAGGTTTCTCGCCAGCCTCCTAGGCCGGCCTCCTAGATTGGTTCTCGGTACAGGGTTTCGGGAGTCATCTCCGCAGGCAGCTCGAGCTGTGACGGACCGACCAGGCAGAACTCAGGCGGTGGCCCCAAAACCATCATGCGCCGCCACAGGCTGACCTGGTCACGAGTGGTCCAGGGCTCGAGGCGCTGGTAGAAGTCGGCGTAGCTCATGCCTTTCGGCTTGGAGAGCCGGATCTCGAAACCGCGTTCGGTCCGCGGCCGGCCTGAAACCAGAGCGAGCAGCTTGCCCGCGCCGTCCGCGGACATGTGCGCCACCGCGTCGTGGCTGGCCGCGCGCGCAGCAGTCACCGCGGCTTCGTTCAGCGGATCAAGGGCCGCCGAGCTCTCGACCAGGTACCAGTCGGCGTAGCCGCCGTCAGTGCGGTACGTGGTCGATCC
>DASYVJ010000058.1:0-66167 GCA_035937155.1 Candidatus Dormiibacterota bacterium
CTGGGCGATTGCTTCCCGAACCATTCGCACCGCTCGCTCACGAAGCTCAGGCGTGTAACGCCGCTGAGTCTGGCCGCTTCGCTTTCCCATGGACTCCATCCTCCCAAGAAATGGAGTCTCCATCGAACCCAGGGCGGTTCACCAGAGTCCACTAGGGTCGTTTTCGAGTTCAATCCCAACATTACCAGTGGTCGATTCGTCCACCAGAGTCCGCCGAAGTCCGAGCGATAGGGTGTCAAAAGTCGCTCAGAGTTAACGTCGCTGGGTTGGTTCCATGGAGTCTCGATTCCCTCGGTTCGCAAGTGGCTAACTGCCTCCCCTTGGTGGACGCTCTTCGAACTCGGTTGCTTGGGCCGGCGCCTGAAATGGTCGAGACCTTCGACCGTTTTCGATTTCGTGCGAGCTAGCGGGCCAGGCCGGCCACAGTGTCCTGATCACCGTCCCGTACGCACCAGAACATGACCTCTGAACCAGAATTGGGGGTCATGAGCGCTCCCGCTGGAGTCCCCTTGCGCCTTTCCAGCTTCATCGGACGCAAGAAGGAAATGGGTGAGCTGCGCCGCATGCTGTCTCACACCCGTCTCCTGACCATGTTGGGGCCGGGAGGCGCCGGAAAGACGCGCTTGGCCACGGAGTTTGCTCGTGCGCAGGGCCGCCGGTTCGCCGATGGCCAGATCACGATCGAGCTCGTCGAGGTCCGCGACCCATCGCTCGTACCCGATGCATTCGCGCGTGCTGCCGGCATCCGACTTCAGGCCGAAGACACCATTGGCACTCTGGTGCATCGCCTCATCTCCAGCGAGATGCTGCTTGTGGTAGACAACTGCGAGCACCTGACCGAGGCGGCGGCGACAGTCGTGGCGCGACTGCTGGCGGCTTGTCCGCGCCTTGTGGTCCTGGCCACTAGCCGCGAGCGGCTCAACCTCGACGGCGAGGTCGTTTGGCGCCTATCGCCGCTGGCGCTTCCACAGACAGCTGACACGTTTGCCACCGCATCCGCCACCGAGGCCGTGCGACTCTTCGTGGATCGCGCGCGCAATGTAAGTCCCGGTTTTGATATCAGACCCGACAACCTGCCCGCCATCGTGGCGATCTGCCGCCGACTCGACGGGATGCCACTGGCCATCGAACTGGCTGCGGCGCGGGCGTCCACCCTTTCGCCGGCCGAGATCATGGCGCGTCTCGACGACCGTCTGCGCCTTTTGACGGGCGGGCCCCGCGACGCCGATGCGCGCCACCGCACCCTTCGCGCGACTATCGACTGGAGCTATCAGCTCCTCGACCCGTCCGAGCGAACGCTGCTGCAGCGGCTTTCAATATTTGCCGGGCCTGTCCGAGCCGACGCTGTCGCGCAGGTTTGCGGCGAAGCGCCTCTAGCGCCGGCGGATGTGACCGACGGCCTTCAAAAGCTGGCGGATAAGTCGATGCTCCAAGTCGAACCGGGCATCGCTGGGGGCACCCGATACCGGCTCCTGGAAACCATCCGCGACTACGCGGCCGGCAAGTTGGCCGCGACCGGCGACGAGACAGACGTTCGCGAGCTGCACCTGGCGTTTTACACCCGGCTGGCCGAAGAGGCGTTCGAGGCGCGGATGCACCGCGGCGCAATGGCCGAACACCAGCGCCTCTGGGATGAGATGGCCGATGTGCGCGCCGCGCTGGACTTGGCCAAGCGCGACATCGACACCGAGGTGGGGCTGCTCGGCAACCTCAGAAAGTTGTGGTGGATCTTCGCTCCTCAGGAGGGGCTTCGTCGGCTCTTCGGCGCTCTCTCTGGTACGACGTTCAAACCCACACGACGGTACGTTGGCGCGCTGTGGAGCCTGCAGGCGCTGGTCGGCCAAAGCGGTCATCAAGAGAAGTCACTTCTCTCCCCTCAGCAACTGACCGAGCTGGCTCGCGAGGCCGGCGAAGAGTCTCTGGTCGCCGCGGGGTACCTCGGCATCGCTTATACGTCCGAGCGCATACGCCGAGACCTTGACATCGCCCGCGAGTACATGGAGAAAGCGGTGGCGGAGTTTACGAGGTTCGGCAACCTGCCGGACCTCTCAATGGCCCTCGCGTCAATTGGCGGCGTCGAGCTCCAGCGGGGCAACATCGACGCGGCGCGCCCCTGGGTGCAGCGAGCGCTCGATGTGGCTATCGAGGCGGAGGACGACCACGGCGCGGTCGGCGCTCAGTACACATTCGGTTGGTTGGAGTTCCTTTCCGGCGACATCGAGGCCGCGCAGCGACGTTTCATCGCGGCGCTGGATCTGGTCACGGAAAGCGATGCGCTCTCTGTGGCCCAGCAGGTCGAAGGCATTGCAGTGGCTGGAATGGCTGCCGACCCGCGTCGAGCGGTCAAGCTGTTTGGCGCCGCGTCAAAGCTCAGGGAGGAGGTCGAAACACCCGTGCAGCTGCCGTGGTCGATCTGGCTTGAGCCCGCGATGGCCGAGGCCCGCGCTGCTCTACCCGAGAGAATCGCGGACAAGGCGTGGGAATCGGGACGGGCGATGTCGCCGGCCGAGCTGCTCGCGCTGGCCCGCGAAGCGTCCGGCGGGGCCAGCGGCAAAGGGGCCAGGAGCGCCGGCGGACTGAGCAAGCGCGAGCTCGAGGTCGCCCGGTTGGTTGCCTCGGGGATGACCAGCCGCGCCATCGCCGAGCGTCTTTTCCTGTCGGAACGAACGGTTGAAAGCCACCTCGAACACATCCTGACCAAGCTGGGCTTCAGCTCGCGGGCGCAGGTGGCCGGCTGGGTCGCCGAGCACCTGGGAGGCGTGCACGGGGACGCCTAGCGCCCCGATTTTCGGTACTTTCCACGATGTTAGGGACCTCGGGCGATACATACGCTGCTGGCATGGAAAGCAACCGTCTGACCTTCGCGAAGACAGCCGCCAGCCGCCGATCGGTCGCCAGGACCTGCGGCAGTTTCACCCTCCGGTGTCTCAAGGCCATCGCTGGGACCTATGTCCAGTCGAGCGCTTACAACCCCCACTGGATCGGCGCCGTCCCACTCACGGAGTCGCACCGAAGCGAGGCACGCCAGGGATGAGCGCCGCCATAGACGGCCCACCCGTCCTGGAGAACAAGTTGGTTGGCCCGACGCCCAAATTGATCGTGGTCCGCATCGAGCCAATCGCCAAGCGGGTGCGCGCCTTTGTCGGTGGGGTCGCCATCGCCGACAGCTGCCGAGTGATGATGATGTTCGAGACGGCGCGCCTCGGCATTTACTACTTCCCGGTTGAAGACGTGCGCCCGGACCTGCTCGTCGCCACATCCACGGTCGTGAGGTCGCCCGCCAAGGGCGATGCCACCTATTACTCAATCACCGTTGATGGCAGGACCGTCGAGAACGCAGCCTGGCGATACCTCGATCCACCGGCAGGCTGCCCTGAGATCGCGAACTTGATCGCTTTCCACTGGAGTCTCATGGACGCTTGGTTCGAGGAGGACGACCAGGTCTTCGTCCATGCCCGAGACCCGTATCACCGCATCGATGTGCTCGACAGTTCGCGCGAGGTGCGCGTTGTCGTCGGCGGCCAAACCGTCGCGGTCACGCGGCGTGCGCGTTTCCTCTTTGAGACCGGCTTGCCAGTCCGCTATTACATCCCCATAGAGGACGTTCGGACCGATCTACTCCAGCCGTCGCGGACGAAGACGGCCTGCGCCTACAAAGGCCCGACCAGTCGGTACTGGCAGGCACCGACTGCTGACGGAAAGGTCGGCGACATCGCGTGGTGCTACGAGGCACCCAAGCCCGAGGTAGCTCGCATCGCTGGATTGCTCGCATTTTTCAACGAGCGCGTCGACGCCATCTACGTCGAGGGGAAGCAAATGCAGAAGACTCAGACGGTATGGAGCCCTTCTTGACCCAACCCGCAATTACCAACAGGTCGCACAAGTCAACAGGCCTACGATCTCGTGAGACAGAGTCCACGATGTCGTGAGACATGAGAATGGCTCCGTGACAGGGATTCGAACCCTGAACCTTGCGATTAACAGATCGTTGCAGCCAGTTCAGAAATGCCGCGTCGAAGTCACCAGGTGCCACCGAGTGCCGCGAATTGTCAGTGGCGTTGCTGTACGGCAAGGTTGAAGCCGTGATGTACGAGACGTTAGGAAGGCGCCGTCGCATTCCATGGGGATCTAGATGATCGTCGCGATGGTCCTCACAGGCACACATCTGGAATCGGTGTCAGGGGCGAGGTGCGCAGGAAGCGCTCGTAGCCGAGACCTTCCCCAACCGGGTCGCGGATCGGCTGATCGCCGGGCAGGGTTTCGACGGCCAGGCAGCTTAGTGGCGTTTCGGAACCGAGGGCAAGCAACTCCAGAAGCCGTTCGACTTCGGCGTTTGACCAGGTGGCGGTTCCCGCGTCGACCCTCAGTCGATCAAACTTGCGCTCCCAACGCTGTGGTTGAGGCACTGCTTGGCGATGTCCGAGCAGGACGTTGCGCATGTCCGCGCCGTCGGCTTGGTGAACCTGGGCGTACAGCAGTACCCACAATTGAGTCACCGGCGGGAACGGTCTGAGTGATTGACCTTCGAACGTCGGGTCCGCAAACGGCGCGTTCACCTCGATGCCGCGACGGTCGCGCAATACTGCGCACAGCAGGGTGGGCATCGGGTGCTGCACGCCGGTCACGCGCAGCGGTCGACCGAAGCGACCTTGAGCCGTCGACCAGCCAATGGCATGACCGATGCGCAGTT
Organism: Candidatus Dormiibacterota bacterium; assembly: GCA_035937155.1. Taxonomy (GTDB): domain Bacteria; phylum Chloroflexota; class Dormibacteria; order Dormibacterales; family Dormibacteraceae; genus Palsa-870. The sequence goes on from DASYVJ010000058.1 coordinate 4,691, forward strand.
CGTAGGTGAAAAAGCCGAAAATTGCCGGCGACTCAGGCGTAAGCCCACCTGGCAGACGAACCAGAAAATGGCGCGGTGAGTCAGTGGGCAGCATTACTTGCATGGCGCTGAGGCCGGCTTGATCGTCCGACTGGCCCGGCACGATGGTGCGGATCGGCTCCGGATCGATGGGTAGGGGCGGCTCAGCGGATTCCGGGATTTCTGGCGTCCCGCGGGTCAATACCGGGTCGGGGGCCTGAGCCATCACCCGCGCAAAGTAGCTGTCGGCAGGGCTGTCGGGTGGCGCTTCAAACTCGAGCCAGATCATTTTCTGGCGCACGCCGGTCTGGCTGTAAGCCGGATCGCGTTGATAAGGTGATAGCGCCAGCCCGGCTGAGACCAGTCGCGGCACCTGCGAAGGCGGAGTGGTGATCGGCAGGTGCAAGTCTAACTCGTGTGCTGCATCGACCTGCGCGGGCACGTGCCGAAAGACCGGCACGACTTTGTAATGGAATAGGGGCTCGGACGGAAACTGCCCGGCCGGGGGCTGTGGGTCGAAGGAGTCGATAAACAGGAGCTCACAGCGATCATGCGGCGCGCCCGCGGACGCTTCGTAAGCGACCGTACGTCTTGGCTCAACCTGGCCGACTTCGACACCATCACGCTGGATGCTGAGGTGGTCGAGTCCGTCCCAACTCCAGTCGCGACTCAACTCGAGCCGCACGGGGACCAACCACGCACCTGTGAGATCGCCCAGTGATCCGAACTGCACGCTGCCACCGTCGGGGCCGAGGGTGTGACGCAGGCCTGGCGCGCATCCGAACAAGATGCGGTGGCCGGGCCGCGCCCGCAGGCCGACGACACCGTACACGTCGAGATCAAGCACGGCTGCGAGCCGTCCTAAGGCATTGTCAGGCGCGGCTAGCGCCTTGCCGGCAGTCTTCTGAGCCAGTGCCACCCAACTGTCAACGGCTGCTTCGGGCTGCAGGAATATGCCTTCGACCGCCTCGGCGGACGAAACCAGCAGCAGTCCTCGCTCATCGGCGCTCTCCTTGCGCGCTGCCAGCTGCGTTGCCGGACCATGGCGCACGTCGTCATCCCCGAAGTAGTCAGGCTTGGTGGCCGCCAATGCATTCACGCTGATCCGCACAAGACGAGACGTTGGTAGCGGAATCGGCCCATTGGGGGGCGCAACCAAGGTTGCGGCGTCGTGCACATCCTGCCAGTCGAGCGCCAAAGTCAGCGGGTCATCTGGGCCTGCCGGAAACGGCCGGGTAGTCTGGTACAGCGTGACAAAGCCGTCCGTTGCGGCTGGGCTGGCGACCTGCACGACGATCTCAACGGCCGTCACATCCGGGTCCGGCAGTCCGACGCCGCGCTTGTCTGCTGTAGCCTGCGGCAGATCGGCCAGCAAATCAGCCGCGGCACCACCTGCCATCACGTACGCCGGATAGCCGAGCCGAGGCCGGCGCAAAACCACATTGACAGGTGGATTGAGAGGGTCAGGAACAACCGGCAAGCTGGTGTCTATGCGCACAGCCTTCGGGCGAACCCATCGCCGGAAGTGCAGTGGCGCCAGCGGCTGCGGTGCGGGATTCGCCGGTGCCTCACCCAGCGCCGGACCACCGCCCGTGTGGTCGGTTAACCGCACGCGGAACTCGTAGCTCTGGCCGTACCGGAGGACGACCGTCGGGTCGACTCCCTCGACAACTGAAGGGGCGTCGATGCCATGCAACCTGGCAGCAACGCGGTCGCGCGCGACAAGCGAAGGTCCAGTCCAGGCGGTGTAGTAGATGGGGATCCAGAAGGTGTCGGTGGTCTCACCCATCAGCTTGTTGGGCGCGATCTCGACCCGAAATTCGCCGGTATGTGATCCGAGGTCGATGCCTTTGACGACCACGCTCGTCGACCCCATCACAAGTGAATGCCACGCCGCGTCGCCCACAAGTCGCCCGTCGACCCGGTAGCCCAGTACCCCCATCGGGGCATCCTGGATGGCCGCGGCGGGGTCAGTTTGGCGGTTCAGCCACGTCGCAACCTGCTCATCGTCCCACCCAAGCTGGACACCGTGGTCGTTCGCCGGCCGGGAGCCGTCGTCCTGCTCGGCCAGTGGGTCGAGCTGAGTCGCCTGTCGGGCGTAGACCGCCTTGGCGAACCCGTCGTCGTAGTCGACCGCCTCGCGGAACAGGGCATCGTAGGACGCGGCTGGGGGAACGCTGGCAACCGGGAATAACACCGAGGTAAACAGACTGCGCGCTACCGGCAAGCGCGGCACCCGCGCGGCATACGACTTGAGAGCGTCCGGGATGCCCAGCAACCCGGACGCGTCGCTCCCCGCGGCCAAGCTCACATACACCCAGCCGCCGTAGTCGAAGAATCCCGCGTCTGGCTGAACCTCCAGCGGCCGGACCAGGCCGAGTGCTTCGGCCAGCAGCGGCTGGCGCAGGGCGAGGGCTAGCACCTTGCCCCAAGGCAGCTTGGGTACTTCCGACTTGATCACCGTGCCCGCCGGCGTTTCGCTCTTGAGCGCGCAGTGATATCGGTCGTCGGTGACCAAGAAGGGGTTGCGGCCATCGGTGTATCCCGTCGCGTCGCGGTACCCGGGTGGCGTGTACTTGAGAAATTGCAGCCCGGCTCTGCGGGGGTCGACTGGAGAGATGGTCGTGTCCACAGGAAGCGTTGCCGCGAGTCCGTTGAACAGCGCAACGGCCTGGGGTGGCGTTGGCAAGGCCACTGGGAAAGCTTGGAAGGCCGTGCCCAGCGTCGGAATCGCGCCTAACCCGGCGACAAGTCGCACTTCGAACGTGAAAGCGGCGCTTGCGAAGTTAGGGGCCCCCGCAAGCAGCGGATCGAGCGGGCTGCCCTGGGGCGCCGCCAACAGGCGCAGGTGTAACCGCGTGCCATCCCATTTCTGCAAGTACGGGAGCAACTGGAGACGGCTGAGCGGCATGAACCAGCCTCCTAAATCACATCCGGCAGCGCGCAGGTCGGCTCGCCGGGCCCGTGCACGACCTCATGGCATGTCGTTTCTACTTCGAAGCTGATGCTGAAGACCAAGCAGATCGAAACCTCGACTCCAAACGTCAGCTTGGCGGCCGAAAACTCGGTTTCCTCGGGCAGTCCTTTGCACGCCCAGATGAGGGCGAGCTTGCCTTCAAGCGAGATCTGGATGCTGATGATCGGATCGATCGACGCAGACAGTTGCAAGAGGAACCCAACTCCCACGCCCAGTGTGTTGTCGCCGATGAAGCCGAAAAACGTGAGTGCCAGCAAGCCCTTGAAGCCGAACGGGCCCGCGTCGAGATCGAAAGCCAGCCCGACACCAAGAAGCAGTGTGTAACTCGTGCCGTCTTGCGTCGCGATCTTGATGGAGAACTTGATGATCGCGACCACATACAGGCCTGGGATCGCCTTGATCGCGAACATTGGCTGGCCGCCGATCTCGAACGTCGCTTCATCGTTGCTCGGCGCAACCTTTTCCTCGACCTTGATGCCGGTGTCGTCGAACTTGATGTCCGGCTCGGGCACAAGCGGTGGGATCTGGAACGGCTTTCCCGTTGCGTCAACGAACGGAATCGTTTCGGCGACCTTCAGTGACCAATCGTTGGTCATGTCCACGTGCATCAGTCCGCTGATGCCCAGGTCCGCCAGGATGGTCAGCAGGTCTTGGACAAAGCTCAGCGAGCCGCCCATCAAAATTTTCGGCGCATCGAAAGTCGTCGGCCCGCCCGCCGCTGCGACTATGTTCGCTTCGAGGCGGATGACGTCGCCGAGTGAACCCGAGTTCATGATCTTGGCGACGCGATCGAGACGGAAGCGCCACGGCACCGGCTGCGAGGTATCCACTTCGTAGGTGACCTGCGCCCCTGCGTAGTCGACGTCGGACTTGACGGATCCGGCCTGGCGCATGGTCCGCCGGCCCACACCTGCTGGAAAGGTGTTTGCCGGCAGCTCCAGTCGGTAGTGGCCCTGAGCGCTCACATGCAGAGCCCAGTTGGCAGACGCGAATGGGAGGGTGACTCCGAGCTCGGGAAACAGGCCGAGCGAGCCGGCCAGGCTGTATGGATCTGCCAAGGCCGGGATTTCCGTGCTGGTGATGCGGCTGGCGTCAGTCGCTTCGATCTTCGGGCGTGGAAAGAACACTCGCTGCGTCCCGGTGGCGTGCAGGATCCCGTAGTCAACGGCAGGGTTTGCCGGACTCGTCAGGTCGCCAGGGTCAGCGAAGCGATACGGCGAAGACAGCGGTGGTGCCGAGCCAGCCGCACCAGCCCGAATCAACGGTACGCCTCGATCCTTCGCTACAGCCCGGGGCGCCGCGTTCGGGCTGTCGACTCGCAACACCGACCACTGCCCGCCACCCGGAAAGACAGGACCACCCCAAGCAGCCATCGCGAACTCGGGTCCCGCCAGTCCCGGTGTCATACCCACATCGACACGCTGGACCTGCATCGCTTGGGTCCCGCCACCGACGCGGATGTTCGCGGCGACTGGACCCCCGAGGGCGCCGGCCGTGGCGATGAGGCTGGCGTAGGTAGTCGGACCGATCAACGCACCGGCAGTGATCTGCACGAAGCCGAACTGATCCTTGACCATCACGAGGTCCGGCGCGCCGTCAAGCTCGAAGTCCCCATCGAAATAGACAGCAGCCATCTCGACCCCGTCGACCGTCACTACCTGGCCTGTCTCGCTTATGTGCGTGACGTTCGTGATTCGCGGCACCACGCCGGGGTGCGTCACGATTGGCGTGACGCTTGGGAAGTCGTAGATACCGTCACTCACCGCCCGCCACCCACTGTCGTGGCGAGTCACAACGGCGTTGTTGCGGCGCTCGATTGTGATCGTGCGAACCACCTGTACCGCGTAAGGGAACAGGTAGCTGCGAACCTGGACCACCTCGTAGGCGGAACGACCGATAAGGACGTCGAAGCGTGCCTGAACCACCGCAACCGCGTCGCGCGTTGGGTCGTGGTACGGGTTGTGCCAATCGCTGAAGAGGCTCTCCCCGTACCCGGACAAGTCCAGGCGCGTCACAGGGACCAGCGGCCGCGCACCAGCGGCGCCGAGGTACGTGTTGAATATTTCGGTGACGCTGTCGCCGAGCGCGCTACGTGAGCCGGGCCGGCCCACCGGCAACTGTGCTGTGTAGCCGGGCAGGCTCGGCGACTCATCTGGCGCAAGGCTCGGATCCAAGGCATCGATGCGCAGTTGGTGAGCGCCTTCAAGGGTGCCCTGGCGGGGACGGTTGAGCGATACGCTCGCGCCGCGCGGCTCGAAGGGAGTCGGTTGGCGCAACTCGGCCCGTGCCACTATGCCAAACGGCAGCGTGAATCGGGCGCTTGCCGGGTTCGGAGCCTGCGTCGCAAAGTTGTCGACGATGCGCTGCAGAGCTGCAGCGGGATGCACAGGCACGAGGGCGACCGTCGGTACCCTGATGAGGCTCGGTACGCCACTGTTGGCGAAGCTCAGTCGCGGAGGGAAGGTGGGATCCGGGTCTGCCTGCGTTTCGAGGACCTCCCACTGAACCGCGGGCAGCGTCAGCAGCACCAGATGGCGACCGTCGAGCTCCAGGCTCAAGGACTCAATGCGGACCGTGGTTCCGCCTTCAACGCCGGCCTGGAATGCCACGCCGAATTGATCAACGTTGGTTGACACGTCCAACAGGATCAGACCGTGCTGGCGTTCGAACGCCAGCGCGCTACCGAGCGCCTTGAGCGCATCCGGCCACAGGTCTTGTTGGCCACGCGCCACCAACGCGGCTGGGTCGGCGGCGCCAGCCGCCGGCTCGACGGGCGCAGCACGGACCTCGAACGTGGTCTGGCCGAAGCCGGGTGCGAGCACGAAGTCGAAGGCTGACCGGGTTGGTTCCCAGGACGAGACGCTTAGCAGGCGCCCGCGCTGTTGATCAAACAGCGCCGCGAGCGAACCGTAACTCGCGGCGTACGGGTCCGGTAGCGTCGGCAATACTCCTAGCAGGCCATAAGTGAGGATGATGCGGCCAGACGCTAGCCGGATCCCGTCGTACGGGCCGTACAGCAAGAAACCATTCGGGTAGGTAGTGCGCAGCACGGCGTTGACGAGCGCGAATGCGACTCCGCGTCCGCCTGCGGGCGGGTCCAACGTGCCCTCCACCAGCAGGAACTCCCCCGACGCGGTGGCGATGAACGCGACCAGGACCGATGCCGCGTGCACCGGTAGCCGCTGCCCACGCACGTCGACTGGCTTGTCGAGGGTTGCCGACAAGGCGCTGCTCGTCAGCACAGCCTCCGCCCCACTCGCTTCGGAGAAGAACGACACGGGGAAGGCAAGGTTCCAGCGCAACTCGACCCGGTCATTGCTGCCATTGGCCGGCACCGGTGTCTGCTGGACGTGCTCGCCGTGAGCCTGCGTGGCAGCAAGCGACAGGCGGCTGCTGTCGACTGCCAACAGCGACGGCCCAAGCTCGACTGCAGCGGTCTGACCAAGCCATGTCGCGCGAAGCCCCTCGTCGAGCCACAGCAGCAACGCACCAACCCCGCTCGCCTCGCCAAGCGAGGCGGGGTCGATGACCGCCACAGGCAGCCCCCACGCTGCGTCGCCAACCGCGGCCGAACCTGCCGGCACAAAGAGCTGAGATATGACGTGGCTTATCGCGAAGGGGCTTGATCGTGCGGCAAACGGCACCGCCAGACGATGCATTTCCGGGAGATAGCGCACCGGGGCCGAGCTGAACGCGAGCTCGGTATCGAAGCCATATGCCAATAGGCGCGCGGTGTCGTTGGTCGCGAGCGTCGCCCCGCCGGCTGTGATTGCGAGATGTACTCGGCGCGGTACAGCAACATTTGCCGCTCGAGCATCGCCACCGGGACCGGTCCCGCCGCCCGCCACCTGCTGTTCAAGCTCGATGTCCAGGTCGACGGTTACTGTTCCAGGAATCACGATCTCGTCGGCGACAATCGGCACTGGCTGGCTGAAGCGGATTGTGCCGCCGGTCACGCGCAGTCCGGTAGATGAGCCGGCCGGCGCCGTGACCGCCAAGAGCTGGCTGGCGAACCAGATGCTGCCGGCTGGAACCTGGAACGAGGTTGCTGGCGGTCGCCGGCGGGCACCTACGCGCCTCGCCGCAATCGGCAGTGTCAGGAAGGGGGCAGCTCCCGCGCTGCGAACCAGGCGCACATGGCGAATGGGCTGGAAGATGTCGATCCACGTATGCCTTCCGGCGCTATCCAGGAACGGCCCCAGACTGCGGTCAATCCGCAAACCAGCCGCCCACGAAGGCAGCGATGCTGCGGAGCGGGTAGTGAAGACCGGCAGTGACCGCAGATGCACAAGGGGACCGTCGCCGGAGGCGAGCGCATCGGCGACGACCCGCCGCGCCTCGTCAAGTGCGGCGGCCTGCGCGGGGGCCGTTGGCTCAAGGTCGCCGACTAGTTGGGCGAGATCACCCTCGGTCATACGCCCAGCTCCCAGCCGGTAGAACTGCTCGTAGCCGTCCCAGCGCTAGCGACACAGGCTTCCCTTCTTTGCCAATCACGTCGAACCCCGTTCGCGGCCCTGCTGTAGTTAGCGCGACGCCCGCTCCCGGCACAACAGTGGCTGGCATCGACGACGTCGAACTGCCTCATGGCGGCGAGCGAGCTGCCTGATGGCCATTATGTGAGCCACCTGTTCTGTCTGGAGCGGCTCCGCCAAGGTTGTAAAGTCAAGCTTGTCAAGCGATTGTCGTGAAGCCGAGATCCGCCTTATGTCCAAACTGGGACCGACGCCCTAGTCACTCACGAAATCCCAAGGCCAACTGCGTTTTATCACGCTCCACACAATTAACACTTCTGTAAATGCAAGTACTTGACGGAAATCTGGTGGCGCGCAGAATCTAGTCACCGCTTCGCAGGGGATGGACCGGGTTAGTTAGGGAGTGAGGGCCTGTGGCGGGCAACCTCAAGTTCGCGAAAAGCATTTACTCGGAGCAGGCTGCGGCCATGATCCGCGTCTCGCGTTTCCGCGCCCCCTCGGCAGCGATATTCGCGGCTCGGCTGCGACAGGAACTTGGCTGGGGATCGCTGTCAAGGCAAGCCGTCTACGACTGGGAGGCCGGTCGGACCCGGGTGCCAGCGGTTGCGATTCTGGCTGCGGCGCGGGTAATAAATGTGTCAGTGGACGAACTTTTCGCTATCGCCGATCGATTCCGCTGCCCTAGGAGCGAGAACGGTGCTGAAACGCGGCCTAAGCCGGAGCGGCCGCAGGTCGCTTGAGCGAGCCAGAGGAAGGACGCTGCCCTCGAGATTAGGTACCAATACCCGATACGCCAACGATCGCAGCGGCACTTTCCGGATCGCGAGTGGCGGGCGCGTTGATGAGATGTGCACCGTCTGAGTGCCACTGAGCACCAACGCTTGTCACCGTTTGTCGACGGCCTTACTGTACGAAGCGCGTGTGCGCCGGGTCGCATCTTCGTCTAACGACCGATTCGCATTCAACACCACGCCGTAGTCCCGTTTCGCACCTTCTACCGTCACGTAGCCATCGAGCACGTCGTCCCGGACCCTTTCCGGGTCCCGGTCGAACGGGTAACCGAATCCGCCCCCACCACCAGTTTGCAATCGCACCACCGAGCCGGCCTCTAAGGGCAGAGCGTTGACCTTGAGTAGGTGCCGTTCGGAGTCTTTACCTGGGTTGACTACGCAGTCCGGTCCAACCGCGTCACGGCCGCCATCAAGACCCCAGGCCGGCGTAACTGAGCGCTCGAACCAGAGGTAGAGGCTGGATGGTGCTTCCAGGTGATAGTCGCGGTATACGCCGCAGCCACCCCTGAAGCGTCCCGGGCCGCCGGTATCAGGCCGGAACCCATAGTCACGAATCATCACGGGGTAACGATTCTCGTAGACCTCGACAGGGAGGTCTTTGAAAGCCCCGTTCACGTTGTTGATCAATCCGTCCTGTCCATCGCCTGTCGCGAAAGCGCCCCATCCTCCCGGCGTCGGTTCCACGGATAGAAAGGGAGCATTGCCGCGCCTGGGATCCTGCCCCGCCACATAGATGACCATTGAATCTCCGTAATGGCACCTGCGACAGCGTCGGGTAGCGCTTCAGCGAGCGCCTTTGGAATCAGATCGATCAGAAGGCCCAGCGGTGTGAAGTACCACTGGCACGCCGCCGGCTCATGAGCGTGAAAAATCGAACCCTCCGGGGCCTTCACTGTAAGCGTCTTGAACGTGCCTCCGTCGACTGGCCGCTTCGGATTGACCAGCAGCTTGAAGCCAACCCCGCATGCAGAGATGGTCTGGGAGAAACCGACTCCCCCATTCGGAGGGGACGATCAATTCGAAAGAGGCGCCGGAGGCGACATCCAGTCCAGCCTTCGCAAACAAGCGGACGCTCGGGTCGAGTTCGCCAGACGGGTTGGCCTGCAATGCTATGCGGCGCAGCGCAACCTGGTTGAGCACTACGAATTGATAGGCAGGAGGCTCCGCTTCCGACAAGATGTTTCCTGACAGGGAAGCCAAGCTGTCGAGGCTGGCGATGTAGTGGTGGATGGCGACGGGCGCGTAGCTAAAGTCGGACCGATCAAACAGGCGGCGATCAGACAAACCAGCATGGAGATCCCAAAGCGGTGGCTCATCACGACCAACCACAGCTAACGCGAGCGTAGCGTTCCAACCTCTCGTGATCAGCTCGTGGGGACAACGATCGTCGAGTCGTAGACACCGGTAGTTGGATCCCCGATCAAGACGTGATAGGTGCCAGGTCCGACGCCGGGGTAAGTCAGGTGTCAAAACTGATGTCAAACCAGCCTGAGGTCGGCCGAAGGTAGACGCCCGAGGGCCATTCTGATCTCAAAATTTGGTGGACCCAGCCATACACAACTCGAACACCCTACAGTTCCGCGGACGCCCGCTCGGGCTGAGTTCGGGTGGGACTGGCTACGAACTGAACGAGGCCCTCGCAGCGGTCAGGCGCTTCGTCGAGGAACGAGGTGTCTTACCCACTTCGGCGTCATGGACTGCGGCTGGAATGAGGCCGTCCGAAAAGACGATCCGGAGGAAGTTCGGCAGCTTCCGGGCGCGCTTGCGGACGCTGCGCTGATTTGAGTATCGGGGTCTCGATTCGCTCGACTACGTGCGCGCCAATCGGGTCGGCATCAAGAACGACCGGATGGTGCCGCTGACCAGCTCCGGCCCGATGGAGAAGGCCATCGAGGTCCTGGCCAGTCGCCGCCTCAAGTCCCGCAGCATCAGCTGGCCCCTCGGCGCTTGTGACCAGCCGCGCGATCAGGGGCCTCTATCGTAAGCAGGCGATGGCCGATGCAACCTCCGACGTCGACGAACGCGAGCAGCGGTTCAGGGAGCTGGTGGTCCATGCCGTAGCCCTCGCGGATCGGTAGCCGCGGTAGTTGTTGGCGCTCAGCTGTGATGTACGCCGGCGGCGCGATCCGAGAATCGCGCCAACCAGACGAAGGCGTTCTCGCCCACGCCTATCGAGAGCCGCGGGTGGGGCTTCTTGCACTGCTCTCGGTAATGCCGGGTGTCGCTCAAATTTCCAGCCAGCGCTTCACTTGGGCGGAACGTTCGTGCCGGCTGATGTCGACTTGCAACTCCCGTCGGATCATAGAAGCACTCGCAGAAACTTCCCGCTTTCGCAGTTGAATGCGACTTTGCTTCCATCACCAAATGCGCCACCCGGACCCACCGCCCGCCATTGAGTCCCGTCCACCCCGGCTGTCCAGACCCAGATCCTTTTGCCGCCGAGGACATAGTCGAGCTGCTTGGCCCAGCCGTGAGGTCCCTCGGTGAACTGGAAGTGGTATCCGGCCGCGGCCCGGGCGAGGGAACGTAGCTCATCTGAATTGCTCGCTTTGTGCACATCGCCCGGCGGGAAGGGCGGGGTGTCGGCGAACTCGAGCTCGGGCTGGATAACGAAGGCGACCGAGCCGGACTCCGGAAACATAGCCACGACAGCGCCAGCGTCGCCCTGGTTGAGGGCATCAAAGAACGCTTGAAGCTTGGCGACCGCCAGGGCACCTGTGCAACCGGATGGCGGGCTACCGGATGGCGGGTTTGGCTGAGCCGCGGGCGGGGCGCACGCGAGCAGCAGACTGACGAGTAGAGTCGGGAAACGCGGAAGCCCAGGGGGTGGATCCGTTGAGCGGAAGCGCAACCTGGCTTTCATCAGTTTGCAACAGTGCATCAACTGAAAATTCACCCGGAGCGCTTTCGAGGTGATAACCCTCAGGACCAGGCCGGCCTCATCTAATCTGGCCATCCGCTTAGGAACGCACCAACGGCCGGACGCTATAAGCACGACTTGGTCATCGACCGGAGGCGAGATTCGGAAGTGGAAAAGAAGGTCTCCAAACAGTGGTAACGGTTCACGAAACCGTAATCAGTATGCCCTGTGACTCTCCATCACGAGCCCGGCGCTGTCCAGGATGTCTACTGAAGCTGGAGCGTTGACCGCGCAATCGGCGATAAAGAGGACGAAGCTGTCATCGACAGTGTCCTCCAACTCGACTCCGTTTTTGAACCTGAGGCGAACGCGGTGCGCCGCCTCACGACCGTTACCGATGACCTTCCCGCCTCCGTAGAAGCTAGCCGGCCAACCCCAGCCGGCGAGGTTGACCCATGGGCGCTCTCGATGCGGGTCGTTGCCACCGCCACCTGCCATGCCGGAAATGTGCCAGGCTCCGGTTTTGTCCTGTTCGGTGCCGATCACAAATGAGCGGCTCTGCCCGTCGACGGTTCGGAACGCGACTGCGTGTAGCTGTTTGGCCCCTATTCGCCGCTCCTTGAGGAAGCGAACAGTGCTTGCATCAGCGTCAGCTCCGCCGGCCTTTCGCAGCTCGGCGGTCCAACCACCTGGCGAGCTTCTTTGCGTTAGGACTCGCCCAGCGGGGCGCGACAACCCATCAATGACCGCCCGCTGAGCATCCAACTGCGCCATCAACTCTTGTCATTCTGCCTTCTTCAACAGTCCCTGCGCTGCTGAATGCGACGAGTGCAGAAATGGACAGCCTGCCGCTTTATGTGCATCAACTTGAACTCGGCTCAGGCTGAGGTGTGCCCTGGGAGGACTAGAACCGCCGCCAGCGGTTTAGGAAACCGCCGATAGAAGCATCCCGACAACCTAGCCCGGCAAGATAGGCCGGGGTCTCACCGAACAGCTTTTAGAAAAAGGCATTTTTTGGCCGCGAGAAGCCCAGGCTGGTGGCTGCAAACACGACGATTGCGGACAGCAATCCGCCGCCGAAGGCTTGCGTAACGGGGACGTGAACTTGAAGGGAATAGGCGACTGTAAGGGCCCCAAACATGAAGCCCATAAGCAACGCTAGTGGCAGCCATTGCGTCGCTGACAAGCGCAACCTGGGTGATTCAGTTCTGCCAACCTGGACCCGCCGAAGCAAAGCGAATCCAATCAGGGCGAGCACGGCTGCAACCAGTCCGAGGGCCGCGACGTCCGTGAATGCCGGCGCCGGCACGGGTCGCAAAAGGAACGACAACAGGAACATGGCAATGGTGATGCCAGCAATCGTCAAGCACAGCCAGGCGACAGCGCCCACTAAACGACGCCCCATGTCCGTCATTCTAGGCAAGAACGGATGTCGGCCGATATCAAGCTTGTCTATTGCGTAACGCGCAAGCCCGACCTCAGTGAGGCCGAGTTCGCCAGCTATTTGTGAACACGTCCACTGTCCAATCGGGCGCCGGATTCCCGGCCTGCGACGGCTCGTGCAGAGTCATGCTGTTCAGGGGCCGAGGGGCATCGCGTCCGACTTTGATGGGATGGCAGCGCTCGGGTTCGACGACGTCGAGGCGTTGCAAACAGCGCGCCGCTCCCCTGAATGCGGGCGTCGACAGCCGACTAGATTCATCGACTCCACGCGCACCGCCCTGTTCCTTACCGTGGAGCGCGTGGTCGCAAACGAAACCGCAACGTGACGCCTTAACGGTCCCTGCATCAACTTGAACTCACCGGGCCTTGCCTGCCGTCGCCCGCCCCGGGTTCAAGCCGGCTCGGCGTGCCGCGGATCGATAGTGGGCCGTACCTACCGTAACGCGAACCAAGCCATCACGCTGACAGGTACCCCGATCAACCTCCGCCGATCCCAACACGGGTAACCTCCACGCCTTTGTGGTGGGGCACCGCCTGGGGCACGCGACGCGATGAACACCGGGCACCCGGAGTTAGTCGCCCCGTGCGCGGCCTGAGGCGTCTTAAGCAGGCAAGTGGTCGGCGGGCGTAGGATCTGCGCACCGTCCAGCTCTACCGCTTGGGACACCGATGGAGGAAACAGCGTGCCAACCATAATGGGCTACCACGACGTGAAGGACCAGAAGCATTGGCTTGCCTCGCCGAAGCGCGAAGAGGTGTTTGGCCCCCTCGGCGTCACCAATATTAGGACGTTTATCGACCCGCAGAACCCGACGCGAGTAGGGGTGCTCATGGATGTTGCAGACATGGACGCGCTCATGGCGGCGATGGAGACTCCCCGGATGGCCGAGGCGATGGAATATGACGGTGTGGTGCCCGAGAGCTTGGTGATCCTCGTCGAGGCGTAATTGCCATTCGCGAAGGCCGAGCAGATCGAAGGCGATGACCGCGTCTAGCTGATCAGCGGTGGCACTCGAGTCGCCGAGGCCTCGGGCATGTCGCGGCCGACGATCTAGAAGGCCGTCCGCGAGCTGACCCGCCCGAACACCTCAGCGGGCCCCGGCCGAGTGCGTAGGGAAAGGGGCGGGCGCAAACGCCTGGCGTCAACTCGATCAGGCCGCCAAGGCGTTGCTCGTGGAGTAAACCTCCAAAGCGGCCACGGCGAGTGATGGTGCCGCCGCCCTCGGCACAACGGTGCCAGAGTCTCCGCCGTCAGACCGTCGACTTCCCCGCGCCTGGCATTCCGCATGGTTCGTACACCTTTAGGAAATTCAGGGCACGCAGCGGACTCTTGCAAGGCTGACTCCCCGACGCCTCACGTGCGTCGGGAGTAACCTCAGGTAGGGAGGTGCCAGTGCGCTTCGAGAATTTCTCCTTCGGCTCCATCCGGATCGACGGCGTGACCTATGAGCACGACGTGGTCATCGACCGGGGCGAGGTTCGGAAGCGAAAAAAGAAGGCCTCCAAACGGTATCGGGACGGCTACGGCCATACTCCGCTCTCGGCCAAAGAAGACATCCCCTGGCAGTGCCGCCGGCTAGTGGTAGGAACCGGAGCCGAGGGCAGGTTGCCGGTGATGGACGAGGTGCGAAAGGAGGCCCAGCTTCGCAAGGTGGAGCTCCTGAGCCTGACGACCAAAGATGCCGTCGCCATCCTGAATGAGAGCGGTAAGTACACCAACGCCGTCCTGCACGTGACCTGCTGAAGCTTTAACTAATCCTTTGGGGATGCTTTTGTTCGGTCGCACGGCCGCATATACGTTGATGATCGTCGGCCAGAAATGAGCACGTGCTTCCGCCATCCATGATCCCGGCGACACGACGATCAAGCGCAACCGACCGAGCTGACCATGCTGTAGCAATAGAACGTGTGAAGGAAGGCTCAGCCGCGGATTCGGTGACAGCCTGCCGGGCTCACTCGCCGGAGAGGGCGACCGCCAAACCTTCACGTCGAAGGTCAGAGGCCGCCCTCGCTAAGCTTCGCTAGCGGCTGGTCGCCGCCGGCGCCAGAATCTCGGTGAATAAGACCTCGAAGTTCTCGACCTTGGCCCCCTTGAGACCGAATTTCTTGATCGCCTCGTCGCGGAGGCCGGTGGCTGTCGCCGCACTGTTCTGCAGATCCTTCTGGCTGTCCCAGGAATACATCACCTTGGCGCAACTCGTGCCTGATGAACCTGATCAGGTCGGGCTCATACGTTCCGGTGTAAAAGAGCGTCCTCTGGAGGTTGTCACGGAGGTCGAGTTGCAGCCGAAGGCCGAGCCGGCGAACGCGGAGAACCGGGTCAACCTCGGCCCATGCCGCAGGAATGGCGGAGATGCCAGGAGTACTGCCAGGTGGAAGAGCAACTCGGAGTTGCCCTCGTCTCCAGCCCGCGGTGGATTGAGAGGTCAGCATGATCAGGCGCGCTGTTAGTGACCTAGCCAGTTGCGGTCTCAACCTACACGCCGCGGTGATGAACAACCGCCAGCTGCCCTCCCGGAAGGTATGTGTCAGTCCCAATTTACAGCCAGACACTACGACTTGGCGTGCCGGCGCTCCGCGTGGCCCCGCTTTTTGGCCGCATTCCAACCAGCGGATGTTTCGAGTTCCGACTTCGTTCCGCTCGCCGGAATGATCGGAAATGATCCCTCCAAAAAACGATCATTTGGGGCGGACGAATCCATTCGGCCTCGCATGGGTCTGGATCCGCTGACCGCGCTTCTGATGCTGAGCGCCAACGTCCGGCGCCTCGTCGACCACTAGCCCTAGTCCGGCCCCCGCTTGAGTTCAAGTTGATGCACTTTTGGCGAACACGGGGCACCGGCCCGGACTGACCTGGGCCTGCTGACAGACTGAAGTGTGACCGCAAGGTGAGGGCGTGGCGCCACGCAGAAGCCGGAACACGGCATAAGCGAGATTCGCGAGCATGGCGGCGGATCCTGCCGGGTGAACCGCGCTCGCGGACGGTCCGACTCAGTACTTGCTTGGCGCCTTGGTGCTGAAGTTCGAGACCAACTGCTGCACCCGGGACTTGCCGCACTTGGGGCACTTTGGCGGCCGTTTCTTCAGCCGGTCGTGCTCGGTGATCGGGACGGTAACCTCAAATTGCTTGCCGCACGACTTGCACTCGAACTGGTAGACAGCCATGACTCTGAACCTCTGACATCAGCTCACCACCGGCAATACCCGCGCCGTCAAGCCCGCCGACCGCGGAGGGCGTTAATCCGAGCAACGGACTTCCGCCAGTCTGACTCCAACGCCTGACGGCAAACGCCAACGGCTATCGGCGCAGGCTTCAATCGGAGCGACTGCTCTGCGAGCGGTGTAATACATGTGGATAGAACGGTGGGCTCGGAATGGACTCTACAGCGGCACCGGCGAGCGGCCGCACTGATCGCCCTCGCGGTGCTCGTGATCGCCTCGGCAAGCGCCGCTTACCTGCGCTCGACAAGGACGTCACAACCACCGACACCAGCATCAGCGCTAACGATCAGTCCACTGCAGGTCACGAGCAATGCAGTCGACTACGACTTCGTCACGCCATCGATGGGATGGGCGTCGTTAATCGTGGCGGGACCATCGTCTGGAGCCGGAGAATTCCGGGTCTTCAGAACCATCGATGGCGCAAAGCACTGGCAGCAACAGCTTGTAGGGCCAAGCAGCTTCCCCGGCTTCAGCCCGATAACAGTTCAATTCTTCGGCAAAACACGCGGCTTCCTGGCCGTTGGAGGGCCAGTCGAGCAGCTCTACAGGACCGATGACGGTGGCGCGCACTGGAACCCAATCGCGCTCCCTCTTCCTCGCGTCGATGCGATTACTTTTAGCGACACAACGCACGGCTGGATGCTTGGCTATGCAAGCTTTGGGCTCCCCGGACTGCTTGGCAATCTTTACGCGACATCTGATGCGGGCCAAACGTGGCAGCGGCTCCCAGATCCACCGGCAGACGCGGCCGGCCTGAGCATCCGGCGGCCGACCGAAGGATGGATGGGCGGCTTCGGACCTGGGCCGCCGCACGTCTATGCCTCGAGCGACGCAGGCCAGAGTTGGCAACGACACGATCTTCCCGCGCCCCCAGGCGGATCGTGGGACCCCACCTTGGCCTACCAAGCCTTCGTCGATCTCTTGCCGGGCGCCGGAGTAGTCGCGTCGGCCTTTGGCGAATGTGCGCAGAACGGCTGCCTTGCGCCCGGCCCCTTTTACCTCACGTCCTCTGCTGGCGGCATTACTTGGCGCCCCTTCCCGTCCCCGCCGGGAGTCCTCGCGTATCAGGACTCAGTTCATTGGTGGGCGATGAGCGCAAACGCACTGTTCAAGTCGAGTGACGCGGGGCAGTCGTGGAGACAGGTAGCCACGCTACCGCCGGGTCGGCAGTTCACTGTGCCTGGCATTCTAGATTCGATGCACGCTTGGTCCTCTCTCTTCGTCATGGGCGGCTATGGATTGGCTGTCACCAACGATGGCGGCCTCCACTGGACCGAAGCGAACGTCCCGCAGCCAACCTAGAGGTTCCGATGTTTCATCAGTTATGCGTTGTTGGCCGCACCTCTTCGGCTTGCCCGCATGCTCGGCAAGTCTCCGTCGTCGCACGAGGTCACGGTCGGATTGGCTGTCGCTCAAGGCCCTTCATCTGAGGCTATGACTACGTTGGCGGACTTACCAACGGTGCTAGAGGGGTGAGGTCAAGCGGGCCTGAGGCGGCGAGACAAAGAGTTCGGGTTAATGCACTCTTGGCAAATACGGAGCATCCTAAGTATCCGGCAGTTTTGGGCGCTTGATACTCTCTCGGAAGAGCTGGCCGGGGCTAGTCCTTGAGGCTACGGGCCAGCCAGTCTGCGGCAGACTCACCCTCTCGACGCTCGCTGCCGTACATGCCCTGCGCTATGAGCTGCCTCTGGGCCTGCCTGATGATCGCCTTCGCCTCGGCCGTTACCTCGTCGGACGTTCGCTGGTACCGCGCGGGATCGATCGGCAAGCCGGCTCGCTGATCCAGAATCCGCTGGTTGCGCAGGCGCGTTCGGACGAGCTTTTCCATGTCTAGCTGTAGCTTGCGGTCGTTGCGTTCAGTCCGCCTCAGACCAGCGGCGAATATCTGCTCGCTCTTGACCGCTGCCCGCTGCTTCGCCAGCTCGGCTCGCCGGTTAGCCGCGAGTCGCCGTTTCTCAGCTCGGTAGATCCAACGCAGGAGGCCCATCGAGCCGATATTGTCGCTCTGCGGAAGGTGGTCGGCCTGTACACCTTGAAGCAACACCGGGCATGCAGGAAGCCTTTGGTTCGAGATCCCACAGGGGTTCCTCCTTCTCACGCGGACTTCCGGATCATGCGGTACCCGGTTTGTTTTAGCCACATCGCGCCAGCCCTGACCTCGGCAATGTCGAAATCGCCACCGAAGCGCCTGCGGATCTCGGCCTCTGTCGCCAGGATGCCACGGGGCCCCTTCTCGCTGAAGGCGAAGAGTAGAAACGTCGCGCCGGGCGCTGACGCCCGGGCGGATTCATGGACATAGGCGTCGCGGCGTCGGTCGGGAATCGAATGAAAGCAACCGATATCCAACATGAGGTCGAATGGACCGGACACGCCCAGCTCTGCGAGCTTGGTGACGTCGCCAACGAGAAGACTCGCGCCGGGCGCCTTGCGCTTTGCCGCCCGCAACGCACGCGGAACGAAGTCGACTCCGGTGACCTGCCACCTGTGGTCCAGCAGGTATTTGCAATTCGTCCCGGTCCCGCACCCGATGTCGAGCGCACGCCCCGGCGCCAGCGCTCTGGGTCCCTCGACCCACTCAACCAGCTCAGGCGGGGTTACACCCGAGTCCCAGGGTTTGAACCCGTACAGGTACGCCAGCCGGAAGAGGAATCGTGGCGTATTCATCGCCGCAACCTTAGGCCACCGTGTGAATTCTTGAAGGTAACCCGAGGCCGGTATCGGGAGGAGTGATTTCGACCACGCGCACGCCCCGGTCTGTCGTGGTTCAACTGGGAAGTCGAGGCGGCCTGCAGGACCCCACGACCTGGGCTCGATAGCGACCGACGTGAGTTCAAGCTGATGCACTTTTAGCGAATACGGGGCACCCTGCAGCCAGTTGGTTCGAGCCGGACTGACAAGCGGAGATAGCGCGGATGATCGCCATTGACTGGTGGTATCCGGGCTGATACCTTACTGGTCAATCAGCAAGTTATGTCCGCCGCTTTCATGCCGGGAACCAGGATTCGGGACGCCGCTCGCTCCCGCCAAGCCATTCTCGACTCAGCCGAAGGTCTCTTCGCCGAACGGGGCTACGGAGCAACCACCATGGCGGATGTGGCTGCCGGAGCAGGTCTCTCGCGCGGCGCTCCGGCTTACTTCTTCAGCTCCAAAGAGGAGCTCTACCGCGCCGCGCTCGGCCGAGCCTTCGACGAGACCGCGAAGCTCGTCATCTCCTTTCCGCTGGTCGACGGCGATCTTCAGGGGACCCTGGAAGCAGGGATCAGCGCCTACCTGGACTTCTTAGCCGCCCGGCCGAACTTCGTTCGTCTCGTTGTGCGCGAGTGTCTGGAAGGTGGTCGCTTTCTACAAGGCCTGCCAGAGCACGTCGCCTCCATCACCGCGGCGATGGGTGCGCTCGTCGGTGAACGCGATCGCGGTCGCTTGAGGGGATATGTGGACCCGGCACACCTAATCCTCAGCGCCATCTCGCTTTGCTGGTTCCCCATGATCGCCGCGTCCCTCGTTGAAGACCTGGGCCTCGCTCCGGGCTCCGCCAAGTTCCTCGGGGCCAGGAAGGAGCAGGTCGCCAGCCTGATCTCGCGCGGCGCGCTCTCGGAGGCGACTCGATGACCCAGCAGGGTCCACGCGGCTTCATTTATTGGCCGACCCCGGCCCGCATAATC
Organism: Candidatus Dormiibacterota bacterium; assembly: GCA_035937155.1. GTDB lineage: Bacteria > Chloroflexota > Dormibacteria > Dormibacterales > Dormibacteraceae > Palsa-870. The sequence goes on from DASYVJ010000058.1 coordinate 24,139, forward strand.
GCGGTGGCCGTCGGGGTCTTCTACCTGCTGGTGGGGCTCTGGGCTTTTCTGGATCCCTCCGGCTTCTATGGCCGGGTGGCGACCTTCCAGCCGTACAACGAGCACTTCCTCCATGACGCGGGGGCCTTTCAGGTCGGCCTCGGGCTCGCCCTGGTGCTGCCGGCAATCCTTGGGCGCGGGCTGCGGCCCGCTCTCCTGGCAGTCCTGGCGGCGTCACTGCTCCATTTCGGCGCGCACGTCGAGGACCTGCGCCTCGGCGGCCATCCCGCAACAGATCTCAGCGTGTTGGGCGTGCTCTGCCTAGTTCTCGCCGCAGCGCTGGTCGTCGACACTCGCTTGCCCAGGAGCTCACGTGGCAAGGGGGTCGACAGATGAAGGTCTTCCTGGCCGGTGGCGGGGGCGTGATCGGGCGCCGGCTGATCCCGCAGCTGGTGGCAGCCGGCCACGAGGTGGCAGCCACTACGCGGTTCGACGAGAAGGCGAGCCTGCTGCGCTCATTGGGTGCCCGCCCGCTGGTGCTCGACGCACTCGACGAGGACGCTGTTACCCGGGCCGTTCGTGACTTCGCGCCTGATGCAGTCATGAACCAACTCACCCAGCTACCGCAGAGATATAACCCTCGGAAGCTGCAGCCGTGGTATGACCGCACATCCCGGCTGCGAACAACCGGGACCCAGCTCTTGCTCGGGGCTGCTCGAGAGACAGGCGCTAACCGGTTCATCTACCAGTCGATCGCCTTCATGTACGCAGCGGTCGGCCCACCCGTGGTGGACGAGGAGGCTCCGATCGCGCTCGACGCCCCGGAGCCATTCAGCTCCATGTTTCGGGCGACGATAGAGGGGGAGCGGCTCGCGCTGAGCTCGGATGGTGTGACCGGTGTCGTTCTGCGCTACGGGCAGCTCTACGGGCCCGGCACTTATTTCAGCGGCAGCGGCGACTTCGCTCGCCAGGCAAAGCAGCGGATGCTGCCCATAGTCGGTCGCGGAGGGGGTGTGTTCTCCTTTCTCCACGTCGACGATGCGGCGTCGGCGGCGCTCTGCGCGCTTGAACGCGGCGCGGGCGTTTACAACATCGTCGATGACGAGCCGGTTTCCTGTCGTGAGTGGATTCCCGCCTTCTGTGCTCAGCTCGGGGCGCCGTCACCCCGGCGCGTCCCCGGATGGCTCGTCACCATCGCGGCCGGACGCTTCGCCTCCGAGACTCTGCAGAACGGCCGAGGAGCCACGAACGCGAAGGCGAAGCGCGAATTGGGCTGGTCACCACTTCACCCGACCTGGCGCACTGGCTTTCTCGCGGGCTCGACCTAGGTCGTAGAGGCCGCGTCCACCTCGAGTTCAGGTTGATGCACTTTTAGCAAACACGGGGCACCCTGGCCGTCGTGTGCATCAACCGAAGTTGGAATCGCCCGGGCATGACCAGATTGGCGTGACTTGTCGAAGGCGGAGTACCCCTCAGACCTCGTCAGACGGCCTCGTAGCCTCGGGGGTAAGCTGTGGCCGTGCCGTTTGACGAGCCCGGGATACAGGTGATCACCTTATCGCTCATTTCCGTGGCGGCAGTGCTCGGCCTTGTGAGCGTGACGCTGGGGCTGTTTTCCACTCTGACGGGCAAAGATCCCTTGCCCAAGCGCATTCGGAGCCTGCTGCGACGGGTGCCGGCGTCGGCGGAGGATTTTCGCCTCCGAGGCATGAGCCTGACGCTTAACGGGGCGGCGGTGATGCTGATGGCGTCGCTCCTGACCATCAATGTTGTGGATAGGCTCGCCCTCGGCGGCTGGTCGGGCTATGCTCCGTCCGCCTCGGTGGCGTTCCCGAAGGACACCGTGTTTCTTGTCACCACGGTCGCGGCTCTTGCCGCCATGGCCTGCTTCATCGGGGCATACACCTTGGGCGTTCGTGTGCGGTACGTGAGCACCCGGGCCTCGACCGGCGCACAGCCGGGGATGCCGCCGGCGTAAAACTCCGTCTAACCGCTCCTACACGCGACGGGCGGCCTGTGCCGGCGGCTGCGCGGGGGCCGCCGTGGACTCGAACAACGCACCTCCGCGGTAGACCGGCGTGCGCGCTGTGGCGTGAACTCGGCAACCTCCGACGGTGTGGCCGGTGTTATGTCGCTCAGGCGGCGACGCCGCGGTAGGCGCTCGGGTCGCTCGGGACCGTCATCTCCCCGGTGACGGGGGAGGGCGAAAAGCGGCTCTTAGACTACGCGTTCAGACTTGAGTGACATTGCCCGCGCAGCGCCGACAGCTTATGCGCCTTGTCCAGGACTTCGTCCTCGATCAAGGCAACGTGGGGTGCTGGATAGTACTCGCCCCGGAAGAAGATTTGATTCTCTGTGGTTCCGGGCTGAGGTTTGAGGCCAGGAGGGGTCAAGGCGTCATGGCGACTCCGGCTGAGAGTTGTGGTCACGGCACGAAGCGCGCACGTCTGACAGTTGCCACGTCCGCGTAGCGGTTGCGCAAGCCTGCGTAATGCCAATCTGCGTTATGCGAATCAGCATTACGCAAAAGAGGGCAATTGGTGGACCCGAGGGGATTCGAACCCCTGACCTTCTGACTGCCAGTCAGACGCGCTCCCAACTGCGCCACGGGCCCACGACCGCCCAGCCGAGTAGTTGATGATACCGCCCACCTTCCGCCCTCCTCTACGATCTCCAGTTGCCGGTGCAGACGCGTGAGATCGATCGCAGCGAGCTGAAGGGCGGCGGCTATATTGCGACGCCCGATGGTTCCGGCCCTCATCCCGGGGTGGTCGTGATCCATGAGGCTTACGGGCTGAACGACCACATCAAAGACGTCACACACCGATTTGCCGAAGCCGGCTATGTCGCACTGGCGGTGGACCTCTTCACCGATCGCAACCGCGCCGTCTGCATGGCCCGCTACATGGGCGGAATGCTTATCGGCTCGGTCAATCGCTACGGCATCGACGACCTCAAGGCCGGGCTCACCTACCTTGCGAACGATCGCACCGTAGACGCCCAGCGTTTGGGCGCCATCGGGTTTTGCATGGGCGGCGGATTCGCCATCGCCTGGGCCTGCACCGATTCGCGGCTCAAGGCCATCGCGCCCTTCTATGCCGCCAATCCGCGCCCGCTCGAAGTGGTCAATCGCATTTGCCCGGTGGTCGGCTCCTATCCCGCGAAGGACTTCACCGCGAGCGCGGGACGCGCCCTCGACACGGCACTCGACGAGTACAACATCACGCACGACATCAAGATCTATCCAGGAGCCAAGCACTCATTCTTCAATGACCGCCGCGATTCGTACGACAAAGCGGCCGCCGAGGACTCCTGGACTCGCGTCTTGACGTTCTTCGGCGAGCAGATCGGCGGCCCTGAGACCGCCGAAACCAACCGACTAACCGACTAACCGGCTAGCGGCGCCACCTGCTGCTGCGACCGCGGTTCCGGTTGAATCGCGGAGCGGCGCTGGTCGGATGCGCTTGCATGGGCCGGCCTTCGCGGTAGTGCCAGCTGCCCTCGTCGAGCAGTCTCTTCGTGTCGAGCTCTCTAATGTCGGGTGCACCCAGGCGGCTGAGCTTGACCCACGCGGACTCGTCCTCGGGAGTGACGAACGTGAGCGCACGCCCGGCCTCACCCATCCTCGCCGTCCGGCCGACCCGATGGGTCAGCCATTGCGGCGAATCAGGCAGCTCGAAGTTCACCACCAGACCGACGTTGACGACATCGATGCCACGCGCGGCCACGTTGGTCGCGACGAGGATTTGACTGCGACCCGTGCGAAACGACTCCATCGCGCGGTCGCGGACCAGCTGCGAAAGATCTCCTTGCAGCTCGACCGAGTTGTGACCCATGTCTCGCAAGTGCTTGTTCAGCTTCTTCACACCGTGCTTGGTGCGGCCGAAGATGATCGCGCTACCCGAGTGCCGGCGGAGCAGGCGGCTCAGCGTCTGGAGCTTGTTGTCGCGATCGACACGCAGCAACCCATGCTCGAGCAGGTCGGCATGGTTCGACTCGAGGCGTACTTGCACCGGGTTGTTGGTGTGCTTTTCGACCATCCTCGTCACCCAGCTCGGCATCGTCGCCGAGGCGAGCACCGTCTGCGGCTCATACGTGAGACCCAGGATCTTTTCGACCGACGGCGCAAAGCCGGCATCGAGCATCTCGTCAGCCTCGTCGAGCACCAGGTACTCGATGCGCGACAGCGAGAGCTTGCCCTGGCCCAGCATGTCGATGATCCGGCCGGGAGTGCCGACCACCACGTCGACGCCGTGCTTCAGAGCGAGCCTCTGCGTCGCGTAGCCGACACCGCCGTAGAGGACGGTCGAGCGAAGCTCCGGTGCGAGGGTGCGCAGCACCTTCTCGACCTGGAGCGCAAGCTCCCGGGTTGGCGTGACGATCAGCGCCCGAGGCCCGGCACCGCCGCGCGGCAGCTGGTCGACCAGCGGGATGAGATAGGCAAGAGTCTTGCCGGACCCGGTCTGGGCTTCCATGACGACGTCATTACCCGCGAGCAGCGCGGGGATGGCTTCCGCCTGGACCTGGACCGGTTCCGTGATGCCCTGCTTGGACAGGGCGGCGAGTAGGCGCGGGCTGACGCCCGCATCGGCAAACGAGCCGAACATGCGCGGGCTTACACCCGCTTCAGCAATTGCTGGCAACGTAGTTCTCCTGATCCTCTCCAAGTTCGTATTTGGTTCGCGACGATCAGGACACCGTTACCGTGACGGCGAGAGAGGACCCGAGCGGAGCGGGCCGGCAGAGCCGACCGTGGCGACTAGTCTACCGGTTCGACACGCTTGACGCGTTTCACTCACGATGGGCGAGCTCAAATGAACGTCCTCGTCACCGGTGCGACGGGCGCGCTCGGGCGCCACGTCGTAACGCAATTGCGGAACGCCGGGCACCGCGCTCGCATCTTCAGCCGCAACCCGCAGGGGCACCTCGACGCGGTCCAGGGCGATCTGGTCACGGGCGCCGGCCTCCTGAGAGCGGTCACCGGCATGGACGCGATCATCCACGCCGCATCCGCTGCCGCTCAGCCCACCAAGTTGCGAGCGACCGATGTGCGCGGCACGCGCCGGCTGCTCGCGATGGCACGCGAGGAGGGCGTGCGACATGTCGCCTATGTATCCATCGTTGGCATGGAAGGGGTCGCGTTTCCCTACTACAGGACCAAGCTCGCAGCCGAGGCCGTGATCAAAGAGAACATCGTGCCCTGGTCGATCCTGCGGGCGACCCAGTTCCACACGCTGATGGAGACGTTCCTCGGAGCGTTCTCCAGACCGCCTTTTGTCGCGGCGGTCCCTCTCAAGTGGCAGTTCCAGCCGGTCGACCCAGGCGAGGTGGCAACGCGCCTTGTCGAGGTCGTGACTCACGAACCGGCCGGCGTGCTGCCCGACTTCGGCGGCCCCGAGGTGAGAACGTTCAAGAGCATCGCCGAGTCATGGCTCAAGGCTCGGAACAGCAAGAAGCGGCTGGTGAACATGCCGCTCCCGTTCAAGTTCAGCCGCCAGTTCGCAGAAGGCCGCGTGCTTTGCCCGGACCACAAGGACGGCAAGATCACGTTCGAGCAGTATCTGGCCGAGAAGTACTCGTATTGAACCGCCTCGTTGATCGCTTCGGCCGCACGGGCACTGCCGCCTTGACAAGCCTCATCTGGGCCCTGCCGATGGCCGCCTGGGCAGGATCGTCCGACCTCTCGCCCATCGACAAAACGGCCTACCCATGGGTGGCCCTGTCCATCGGCATCGTGATGTTTATCGTCTGGCTGGTCTTGCTGACTCGCCTCGGCCGCATCCCGGTCGCGCCCCGCCAGCGCCGCCTAGACATCGCGCAGATGTCCCGCTCGGAGAAGCGATGGACCCTGGCGCTGGTAGCGTTCGGCGCCGGACTCATCGCCTGGCTCAACGCGGCGGCGACCGTCGATTGGGCGCCCCTCGCCGCAGCCGTGGGCTCGGGCAAGCTCGAACCCATCCTCTTCGCGGCAGCGCTCGCTGTCTATCTGATCGCCATGCTGGCGGGCATCGCGATCAGCTGGCGCAAATCGCGACACGCTTTTCAAGCCCGACGTCGCTCCGCGGCATGAGCACACTCTACCGGCTGATGTACCTGGTGGGGTTCACACCCTGGGACGGAGTTTCTCCGCCTGAGCTTCGCGAGGCCATCGAAGGCCCCGGTGCGCTGCCGCCGGGCCGGGCACTCGACGTCGGTTCGGGCAAAGGCGCTAAGGCGATCTACATGGCGACCCACGGGTGGAAGGTGTCGGCGGTCGAAAACGTCCCACGCGCGGTGGCTCAGGCTCGCCGGCGGGCCGAGGCGGCACACGCCACGGTCGACTTTCGGCTTGGCGACGTGACGCGGCTGCCGGCGCTAGCCCTCGAGCCCGGCTACAACCTCGTGTTCGACTTCGGATGCTTTCACGGCCTGAAGGCGGCCGAGCGCGATGCCTATGCCCAAGGTGTCACTCTGCTTGCGGCGCCAGGCGCTCAGCTCTTGATGATGGCCTTTACCCGAGCTCTTCCTCCGGTGCCCAGTGGAGTCAGTGAAGCCGAGCTACTCGAGCGGTTCGGGGATTCCTGGAAGCTCATGTGGTCGCATACCGACCGGTCTGGCGGTACATCCGCCATGGACCGCGCCGGCGCCAGCTGGTTCTGCCTCTCACGCCGGTAGCTGTCCTTCCTGGGGGAATAGTTGCTTGCGCAAGCAAGTAGTTATGGATAGGAATTCAACTCTTCCAGGAGGAAAACAAAATGGTCAAGTACGAGATCGATCAGGCCCACACGCATATTGGATTTACCGCCAAGCATCTGGCGGTTTCGAAGGTGCGCGGGCGTTTTAACAGGTTCGAGGGGTTTTTCGAAGGACCGGATGACGATCCGACCAATGCGCGAGGCGAGGTCAAGATCGAAGTGGCGAGTCTCGAGTCGCGGAGCGACCAGCGCGACACGCACCTTCGGTCAGCCGACTTCTTCGACATCGAGAAGTACCCCTACATGACATTCAAGCTTACCGGGCTACAGGTCATCGATGACGAGAACTTCAAGGTACTCGGCGACCTGACTGTCAAAAACATCACCAAGCCCATCACGCTCGACGCCACCATTGAGGGCCGTCTGGCCGACCCGTTCGGCGCCAAGGAGCGCGTCGGCATCAGCGCGAGCGCAAAGATCAACCGCATGGACTGGGGCCTCAACTGGGATGGAGTCGCGGGCGCCGTGCCGTTCGCCAGCCACACCATCAACCTCGAGGTCGACGCCGAGATCGTCGTCAAGGTCGAGGAGGCCGCGAAGACTTCCTAGAGGTACCTACGAGGGGGACTCGAAATGAGTCCCCCTCCGTCCTTCTATATGCGTGGACCAATGAATAGGATTACCCCCGTGGCCAGGCTAGCCAGCACCAAGGCGGTCCAGCTGTGGGAAGCCATCTCGCGCTCTCACAACTCGATGACAGCCGCGATCGAGAAAGAGATGCTGCCCGAGACCGGCATTGCGCTCAGCTGGTACGAGGTCCTGGCTCATCTCAACCGCGCGCCTAACGGGATGCTGCGTTTCCAGGATCTAGCCCGGGTTGCCGGCCTGACAGACAGCGGTGTTTCACGCCGTCTGAATCAGATGATCAAAGCGGGCCTGGTCGACCGGCACACATGCCCAACCGATGGCAGGGGCGTGTACGCCCACCTGACCGACAAGGGCAAGATGGCCTACACCAAGGCGCATGCGGTCTTCCTGCGCAGCCTCCATCGCAACCTGGACAGCCGTTTCCAGCCCGGCGAAGCCGAGGCTGTCAACGCAGCACTCTCGAGGTTGGGGTAGCCCATGGTCCCCTAATGGGAGAAGGGTGAGGGGCGTGAGCTCAGTTAGGCGACTTCAGCCCAGTTAGCCCGCTTCCGCCCTCTTGGCCAGGTTGGCCAGCAGGGTGCCGAACTCCTTCGAGACCTGCGGACCGAGCATGCCCTGCAGAATCGGCCCCAGCGGGCCCTTGACCTCGATCATCTGGCTGATCTTCGTCTTGCCACCAGACGGCTCGACACGGCAGTTGAAGCGAAACCTGGTCCCAGGAACGACGCCGGTCTCGAGAGCAAAAAAGCGCCCGGGCTGAACCTCGGCGAGCGTCATCTTGTGGTGCTGCCCGGCTCTCGTGTTCATCACGCCCTGCGTGCCCTGGTCAAAACCGCCTTGCCAGTCCATGGTCGACACGTTTGGGTTCCAGTCGCCCCAGGTCGACATGTCCGACCAGACCTTCCAGACCCGCTCCGGGGAAGCGGTCGACTCGACCGACGTTCCGTACTCAGCCACGCGCCAAGGTTAGACCTCTGCGGGCTTGAGTGACGCCGCCTGCACGACCGGTGGCGCGTTCTCCTTCGACCAGTTGAGGACCAGGATCACCGCGAGCAGCAGCGCGGTGCCGATCACCTGCGCCGGGTAGACGGGCTGGTTGAAGCCCCACGGCGGCGGCGCCCAAAAGATCAGCGTCGCGGCCACCGGATACGCCATCTCGGCGATAGTGGCGAGCGAGGCCGGGGTCTTCGAGAGCGCACGGTAGTACAGCAGCAGGGCGAGCAGGCCCGGCACGATCGCGATGGCGAGCAGGTTGGGCCAGAAGTCGCTCAGCTGGTAGTGACCGAATCCAGACGGCCCGTACTGAAAGAGCACGATCACGATCAGAACCGGCAGTGCCAGCGTGAACCGCAGTGAGGTCATGCTCCAGAAGCTGATTGATCCCAGCGCGTAGCGGCCGAGGACGGTGCCGCTGGCCCAGAAGGCCGCGGCACCCAGCGCGAGCAGACCGGCCTCGAGCCTGCCCTTTTGCAGCGCGGATACGGGAGCCAGCGGATCCTGGGCGAAGACAACCAGGTAGACAGCGACGAGAGCGACCGCCGCAGCCGGCCAGAACCACGGTCGGCGCCGCTCGCCGAGCACGATCCAGGCCAAACCGATTGCAAGCAGGGGCTGCGTCTGCTGGAGAACAAGCGTCTCCGCATAGATCTGGTACGAAAACGATGCGGTGAACAGAATGGTGGCCAGCGACTGAGCGCCCACCGCGATCAGCCCAACGGCGATCCATCCTCGGACGCCGAGCCGCCGGACCTCATGCCAGCTCCGGAACAGCACGGGCAGCAAGAACAAAGCGATCAGGGCGTCTTCGGCGACCACGATCTGCGTCGGGCTCAGGTGCTTGATCAGCTGGTTGCGGAAGTAAGCGTCGGAGACCCACAGAGTGGCGGCTACTGCCACCAGGATCACCGAGTACCGGTCGATGCCGGCACGGCTGGCTGTCGCGTTCTCTTGTGTCACTGAATTCACTTGAACGCCAAGTTTTAGCAGAAACTTCCCCTACGCCAGGACTTCGTCTTCAGCGACAGCCCCCTCCAGAGCTACTTCCGGGTGCCGCAACACATAGATCTCCTCTGGTCGGTCGTGGCCTTCCAGCCGCCTCTTGCCGACGCTGACCAGCTGGATGTCGTCCCGCAGGATGTCGGCCACGATCGAGTACGTCGTCTCCGAGACCAGGACCTGGTTGCCGATCGCGCGACGCCGCAGCTTGGCGCAGCGGTTGACGGCGGGCGATCGATAGTCGCGGTCCTGCGCGTCGGCCTCGCCGGTGAGTATGGCCATCCGCACGCTGATCTGGATTCTGTCCCTCCAGGGCTCGGACAGGATCGCCTCCTGCGCGTCAAGAGCAGCGGCCACAGCGTCTGTCGCGCGCAGGAACACGGCGAAAAAGATGTCGCCTTCACCTCGCTCCTTGATGACGACTCCGCCGTTGGCTTCGATCGCAGCGCTGAGCAGCTGATCGTGCCGCCGCATCGCTGCGTACATCTCAGCGCGGCTGTGAATCCACAGCACGGTGGACTCGACGACATCGGTCATCAGGAACGTGACGATCCCATCCGGCAGCGAGTTCGCCGTCTCGGCCGCGATGGAAGCTGGAGGGCGCGTGCCGCGCGCAGCCTCCACACCGGGTTTGGCGATCGTCGTCGCCACCGCCAGGTACTCGTCGATGGAATTGGCGCGCCGGAAGAAGTGGACGTTGTATGACGGCAGGAAGCTCCAGGTCGAATAGTCGGGGTCCATCTCGGAGTCACGACAGACCTCCGGCGATAGCGCAAGCAGCCGGCCGAGCTTGACTGTCGCGAGCTCATCCAGATTCAGCTCCCGCCCCACCTCTTCGCTCGTCAACCGGTGGTTTTCCTGGTCTGCCGCGACGGCCAGGCGCACGGCCTGGACGAAGTTGTCGAGGTCGCGCTGTGCATTGCGGCATCGGTGTAGCTGCTCGAGCGTCAGCGTCACCTCCGAGTCGGCGCTAATGGCGCCGACGGCGCCGTTGGCGCCGTTCCAGCCGTTGCTCACCGGAGTCGCCGCGAACATAGCGGCGACGCGCTCGAAGCTGTCCTCGATGGCGAGCTCTCGCGTCATCCGCTGATACACGTCGCCGAGAGTTGGCCATTGGCCGGTGGCCACAAAGTTGTAGGCCACCATCTGCTCGAACAACCACGCGGATCCGCCAAGCGCAAGGTCGAGGCTCAGGGCCACCTGCAGGAAGTCAACCGTTGTGCGGTAGAGCTCCTGCACAAAGCTCAGAGCGCTTACACCGACAACCTTGATTTCACGGTCCAGCCCGAGTGAAGAGTTGTGCTTGGATGTGCCGTCCGCGTACGTGAAGGCCTCGACCGCGACCAGGTCGCCGTGATTGCGCAGTCTGAGGCGAGTCTGCGAAACCCGCGGGCCCGGTCCAAAGACGTTCGCGCTGTCCGCCACGTGGACGTGGCCGCCGACGCCCCACGCTTTCTGAATGGGCGCGCGCAGGTCGGACACAAGCGAGTAGCAGCGCTGGATGAACGCCAGCGCTTCCTTGCCCTCAGCCGTGTCGTAACGATCCTGCCGCACGACGCGCAGGTCGTCCTCCCAGGCTGCGGTGATCGCGCCCCGCAGCCCAACGATGCCTGGCTGCACCGCCCCTTCCTTTCGGGCCGAAATGAAGACCTTTCCCCTGGCCCGGCTGCAAAGAGTAGCCGCCTCATGGCCAGGTGGGACCCCTTTTCGGGCCCGCAAAATGCGAGTCGGACGTGGTTTTGCGCTATCGGCGCGCTTGCCCGTACCTCAGACTTTCCGCAGTGACGCTTGACCCCGCGGTCCAAGCCCCTACGAAGAAGCCAACGCGCGTCCCGGGCCCTCGGGTCGCTACAGGGCGGATGCCAAAGCCGCCGAGGCGGCTGCGGACCGCTCTCAACGCGATCGCGGCCGTCATCGTCTCCGCCGCGTTGCTCTACGCCGCTTTCTTCGGCGCCGGACCTCTACCCGCGCTGGGCCCCGCCTTCAACCCGGCCACCGGGGCGTGGACAATGGCCGCCGAGGCAACCATCAACAGCCAGACGCTACGCCTGGCCGGGCTTCAGCAGCCGGTCAAAGTCACTCTCGAGAGCGATGGCACGAGTCACATCGTGGCCCAGACCGACCACGACCTCTTCGTTGCGACCGGCTATGTTCACGCTCGCTTCCGGCTGTTCCAGATGGACCTCTTGCGCAGGCAGGGAGAAGGACGCCTGTCCGAGGTTGTCGGCAAAGCCGCCCTCGACAGCGACCGCTTCGAGCTGCAGCTCGGTCTGCTGCGCACGGCCCAAGCCGAATGGAACGCACTCGCGGCGGACAACCCATCGCGCCTGGCCATAACCGCATACGCGCAAGGTGTGAACGACCGGATCACCGAGGCCGAGGCCCAGCGCCAGCTCCCGGCCATGTTCACGCTGCTCGGCTATCACCCGAAGCCGTGGACGCCCATCGACACGCTCATTGTCAAAGGCGACATGACGCAGACGCTCAACTTCACCGACACACCGCTGGTGATGGCATTGCTGGAAAAATCCCTCGGCGCCGACCTGACCGCGAGCTGGTTTCCGATCCTGGCGTCAAACCATCAGTCTCCATACGATCCCGGCCCGTATCCGGCTCACCCGACCGTTGCGCCCATCGCCGCGATGGCGCAGGTCACCGACGCGGCGGCCGTGGCAGCTGCGGATGCCTATCAGCGGCTCGCCTCACTGCCGGCAGGTCTCGTCGCCACGGGCGGAGCGAGCAACAACTGGGCCGTCGGCGCTGCGAAGAGCGCGAGCGGCGGGGCCCTGATGGCCGGCGACCCCCACCTTCACCTGACGCTGCCCGCGATCTGGTACCAGCTGACCCAGGATTCGCCGGGCTTCCACTCGAGCGGGGTCAGCATTCCGGGAACGCCAGGAGTGCTGATTGGCCACAACCAGCACATCGCGTGGAGCCTGACGGACGCACAGAACCAGCAGACCTTCTTCTACCTGGAGCATGAGGACTCAGCCCACCCGGGCGCTTACCTCTGGAAGGGCGGCTGGCAGCAGTACAAGACGGTCAGCTACGACATCCCGGTGCTCGGGGGCCCGACGGAGCACCTCGCGGTCAAGCTGAGCGTGCACGGGCCAGTCATCACCGAACGCGGCCAGACCACGTCGGTGTGGTGGGCGGGCAACATTCCCTCGCAGGACTTTGATGTGTTGCTCGGCATCAACCAGGCGAACGACTACCAGTCCTTCCGCGACGCGCTGCGAGGTTGGCATTCTCCGACGCACAACTTCGTCTACTCGGACGACCGCGGGAATATCGGGATGATCTCAGCCGGCTACTACCCGCAGGTCGCGGCAGGCCAGCCGTGGTTGCCCATGCCGGGAACGGGTGAGTACGACGTGACCGGCACCATCCCGTTCGACGACATCCCGCAGGCGTACAACCCGCCCGACAACATCATCTGGTCCGCCAACCAGCGCCAGGTCACAGCCGACTACCCGTACTACATCGGCACAGCTTCGAACTTCTTCGAGCCCCCATATCGCTCGAACGAGATCTATCGCGTGCTGAGTCAGAGCGGAAAGCTCAGCGCGGCCGACATGATGGCGCTGCAAACCGATACGCGCGACTACCTCGCTTCGGAGATCACGCCTGTGCTGCTCGACGCCCTCTCGAACGCTGGATCTAGCGGAGCGGCGCAGCAGGCCTCGCTTCTCATGGCGAAGTGGGACTACCGGATGGAGACGGACTCGGCCGCCGCGACCATCTGGTGGACGTTCTGGCAGTCGTATCTGAGCGAAACGTTCGACCCGTACTGGAAATCGCGGAACGTGCCCGTCAACCGCTACGAGGTCAAAGACGCGCTAGGGCAGGATCTCGAGGCGTGGACACTCGGGGATCAGACGAACCCGGCGTTTACTTATGGCGGCACATCGCACACGGCTGTCGACGTGATGCGAATTGCGTTCACATCGGCGGTCTCAACTTTGACCAAGCGGCTGGGCCCCGACCCCAACACGTGGACCTGGGGCAAGGTCCACCCGCGTGAGCTGGAGAACCTGGCGCAGATCAGCGGGCTCAACTACGGCCCGCGGCCGGACCGTGGCGACGCCTACACGCCCCTTGCGGCGCCGGACTTCCCCTCAACGCATGGACCGAGCTGGCGGATGGTCGTCGACTGGGGCGCCGGCACGTTCCAGGGCATCTATCCCGGCGGCCAGAGCGAGAACCCGGCTTCGCAGTGGTACGAGAACCGCGTCGACACGTGGTGGAGCGGCAAGTACGCCGCGATGCTGAGCGCCGACGCCGCCGCTTCGTCCAGCGGTGCGAAGGCGTGGAGCTTGAAGCCATGAAGTTCGTCGTGGTGGCGGTGGTCGTGCTCGCCGCGCTGGGCGTGGACTTCGGCATCTGGTGGGCTCCCTTCATCGCGGGCGCTGTCATCGGGATCACAGATCCTCGGGCACGTGTCGCGATACCGACCGGGGCGGGAATCGGACTCCTCATGTGGGGGTACCCGCTGGCGGTGATCCATTTCAAGGTCGGGCTCGCACCCGCGGCCCAAAGCCTCGCCGCCATCATGGGGTTCGGGCACCAGGGGGTAATTCCCGTAATCCTCACCTGCGTGGTTGGGCTGCTCCTCGGGCTGTGCGGCGCATGGCTTGGCTCCGCCGGCCGGACGCTCCTTCAGCCGGCGATTTCGCGGTAAAGCGCTTCCGTCTCATCCGATGGCGAGACGCCCAGCTCGAGTTTCAACAACCGGCTGCACTCGAGATAGACGCGAATAGCCTCCGCCCGGTCGCCCTTGCGATCCAGCATGCGCATCAGCCGTCGGTACCCCGACTCGCGGTACGGCTCCAGCCGAACCACCTCGCGCGCATGATCGAGGGCTAGCTGGAGCTCGTTGTTCGCCGCGAGCGCCTCCACCCTGCAGTCGAGGGCCCTGACGAGAGCTGAGGCGAGCGAAAAGCGACGCCCCTCCGCCCACGCCCCGTCGTCTCCAGGCAGGAACGGCCGGCGCAGGATGGTGGTCGCGATGAGCGACGGGCCGTAGGCCGCCTGGGCATTGCCGGCGACGAGTGCGCCCTCCGCGACATCGACCCCGGCGAGCGCGGCCTCGACGTCGACCCACGTCTCTCCGGGCGGAGTGAATTGGTAGCAGCCGAAGGCGTTGCCGATGATGTGAGACCGCGGCATGCCCACCCCGGCAAGACGCGACCGCAGCCTGCTGACGATCGCGCTCAGCGCCAGGGTCCAGGAGGCGGGCAGCGATTCTGACCACAACGCCTCGGCGATCTCGGCCTGCGTGACCGCGCGCTTGCGCTCGGTGACCAGGTAGGCAAGCACGAACCGGCCTTGGGGCCCGCCCAGCTGCGACTCGCGCAGCAGGCGCCCGCCGTTCTCGACCTGGACCTCCCCGGTAAGGTAGATCCTCAAGCTAGACGCTTCCCAAACATTCCCCAAACCCCGCCGGCCAAGATGCTAACGCCGGGCCGGCAAGCCAAAAGGAGACAGATGAAGAAGCGAGTCGAATGTGAATGCGGTTGGGTGCTCGAGACTGACGACGAGGAGAAGCTCGTGAAAGGCGTGCAGGACCATGCCAGCGAGGTTCACCACATGCAGGGCGTCACCCGAGAGCAGGTCCTGGCCCAAGCCAAACCCGTCTAACACGCCGCCTCCGGCGGCGAACAAAAGGAGTCCACGTGAAATACCTCTACCTTCTCTATGCCGACGAGTCGAAGATGCCCGCTCCAGGCACCCCGGCTTTCAACGCGCAGAACGATGCCTTCAACAACTACTTCGCCGAGATCGACGGCAAGGGCATGTTCAAGGCGGGCGATCCGGTGCAGGGGTCGAACACCTCCAAGACCGTTCGCGTCCGCAACCACTCGACCGAGGCGACCTCGGGACCCTTCAACAAGAGCGGCGACCAGCTGGTGGGCTTCTACGTGGTCGAGGCCAAAGACATTGACGACGCGGTCGCTTACGCAGCCAAGTGTCCGGCGGCCAGCGGCGGAGCCGTGGAGGTCCGCCCGATCTTCTCGATGTAGCCTGTCGGGCCGGCGGCAATCCGTCGCCGGCCCGCAAACCCCTGCGTTGACGCAGGGAGCGACAGGTGATAGGTTCGGCGCGACTTCTGTAACAAACGTTTCGGGCGGCGCAAGCCGAGGAGGGGGTTGCAGTTGAGCGTGCCAAATCCGGCCGACCATGCCGACGTTCAGGATCTCGCAAGGTTCGGCTACCAGCAGGAGCTGAAGCGCGTGCTGGGGGTCTACTCCAGCTTTGCCGTCGCGTTCTCTTATATCTCCCCGTCGACCGGCATCTTCACCCTCTTCATCCTGGGCATCGGGCTGGCTGGGCCAGCCTTTTTCTGGAGCTGGCCCATCGTTGTAGTCGGGCAGCTGCTCGTCGGGCTCAACTTCGCCGAGGTGAGCTCGCATTTTCCGGTCGCCGGCTCCGTCTACCAGTGGACCAAATACCTCTCCAACCGGACCTATGCGTGGTTCACCGGCTGGATCTACCTGTTTGCCGGCGTGCTCACGATCGCCGCGGTGGTGGCAACTGTTCCGCTCGTCCTCATCCCTCTGCTGAACAACCTGGGCCTGAACATTCCCAGCGACCCGGATGCCCAGCGCAACACGGCCGCGATCGTGCTGTTGAGCACCACGCTACTGAGCATCTTCGGTGTGAGGATCGTCGCCTTCGTCAACAACACCGGAGTCGTTTTCGAGATTCTGGGCATGGTCGTGTTCGCGCTGGTCCTCTTGCTCTTCTATCACCACCAGTCGGTTTCGGTGTTCTTCGACACGAGTTACCTCGGCTCCACCAACGCTCCAGGCGTCTTCCTTGCGGCCATGTTCATGTCACTTTTCGTGGTCTATGGCTTTGACACCGCGAGCACGCTCGCGGAGGAGACCAAGAACCCACGACGCGAGGCGCCGCGCGCTGTCATCGCATCGATCATTGGCGCCGCCATCATCGGCGCGATCTTCCTGTTCGCCACCGTGATCGCCGTGCCGGGGGACATGGGCAAGTTCATCTCTGACATCGGCGCCGGCAAGATTCCGTTCCCGCTCGTCACCATCATCGAATCGAACTTCCCGGGTTGGGCCGCTAACCTGTACCTGTTCGTCGTCTTTGCCGCCATCTACGTCTGCTGTCTTGCGATCCAGACCTCGACGATCCGGCTCGCCTTCGGCATGGCGCGCGACGGCAAGCTACCTCTGGCGAAGTACTACAACAACGTCAGCCCGAGCCTCCACACGCCGATCGGCACCTGCATCGTGATCGGCGTCCTGGCCGGTCTTCCGCTTATCTACTACGCAGGCGCCGGCACCATCGCGATCGGCGCGACCGGGATGATCTATCTCTCGTACATCCTGGGCAACATCGCGATCCTCTTCGCTCGATTCCGCGGCTGGCCGAAGGAGTCGACGCCCTTCAAGCTCGGCAGCTGGGGCACCATCGTCAACGTGCTCGCCCTCGTGTGGGGCATCGCTATGGAGATCAACTTCCTGTGGCCGCGCAATGCCAGCGTCGGCGGTCAGAACCCACCCCTCAGCGCGCTGCCGAACGTAACCATCGGCAGCCCCATCGGCGATATTCCAGTCTTCGAGTTCACCCTTGGGGTGATCCTGCTCGTGGGCTTGATTTACTACGTGGTCGCCCAGCGCAACGCGCCTGAGACACCGGCGATCCAAGCCTCTCAATCTGCCGCGTAGCAGATAAGTCCCCTCCCCCGCGTCAGCGGGGGAGGGTAGGGTGGGGGCGGTGAGAGAAAAGGCGCGCGCCGTCGTCATCGGCGGTGGAGTCGGCGGCGCCGCCATCCTCTACTGGCTGACGCGCCTCGGCTGGACCGACACGGTTCTCGTCGAGCGCTCGCGCGTCACCAGCGGATCCACGTTTCATTCGGCGGGGCTCGTCGGCCAGCTTCGCGGCTCGCTCAGCCTGACCCAGATGATGATGAACTCGGTCGACCTCTATCGAGCCCTCGGCAAAGAGGTCGGGCTCGAGACTGGCTGGCATGAAGTTGGCTCGCTGCGCCTCGCGTCGAGCGAGGAGCGGATGGAGGAGCTGGCGCGCCAGGCGGGCTGGGCGAAGACGTTCGGCCTGCCCCTCGAGCTCGTTTCGGCCGAAGAAGCGCAGCGCATGTTCCCACCCATGTCGACAGACGGCGTCCTCGGCGGGGCGTTCCTGCCGACCGACGGATATATCGACCCGAGCCAGCTCACGTTCGCTCTGGTCGAAGGCGCGCGACGGCGCGGCGCGGAGATCTGCGAAGACACCCGAGTCACCGGGATCGAGGTTCGCGAGGGGCGCGTGCGTCGCGTGATAACCGACCGCGGCGACATCGATACGGAGCTAGTGGTCAACGCCGGCGGAATGTTCGCTCCGGAAATCGGCCACATGGTCGGCGTCACCGTCCCGCTGATCCCGATGGCGCATGAGTACCTGATCACCAAGCCGTCGGGCCTGCCGCTCGACATGCCGACGATGCGCGATCCCTCATTGCTCGTCTACTACCGGCCCGAGTCGGGCGGGCTGATCATGGGCGGCTACGAGCGGGACCCGGCGCCGTGGGGTCTCGACGGCATCCCGCCCGACTTCAACGGCAGGCTCCTGGAGCCGGACTGGGACCGCTTCGAGCCGCTGATGACCAACGCGATCGTTCGCACGCCTTCCATCAAGGACGCGCAGGTTGTCCGCCTGGTCAACGGACCGGAGGCGTTCACCCCCGACAACGAGTTCATCCTCGGACCCTCAGAGGTGCGCGGCTTCTGGGTCGCCGCTGGCTTCTGCGCGCACGGCCTGGCCGGCGCGGGTGGAATGGGCCGGCTGGTCGCGGAGTGGATCGTCGAGGGGCGCCCCGGACTGGATGCTTGGGAGATGGATTCGCGGCGTTTCGGCCGGCACTACATCAGCCGCGAGTACACGCTGGCCCGCACGCGCGAGGTGTATTCGACCTACTACGACGTCAAGTACCCGGGGCACGAGCGAAGTGCCGGGCGCCCGCTTCGCGTCTCGCCGATTTACTCGCGGCTCTCCGAACTGGGTGTGGCCTTCGGTGAGAAGTCGGGTTGGGAACGAGCCAACTGGTTTGAGCCGAACGGGGCTCGCGGCGATGAGTCTCTGCGGCCTCGCGGGTGGGCCGGTCGCTTGTGGTCGCCCGCAATCGGAGTTGAGCACAGCGCATGCCGCGAGTCGGCCGCGATGTTCGACTTCACGTCGTTCGCAAAGATCGACATTCGAGGCCGCGGCGCCGCATCGTTTCTCGAGAGCCTCACCGACAATCGCGTCGCCCGCGCCGTCGGCGCGCTCACGTACACACAGATGCTAAACGAGGGCGGCGGCATCGAATGCGACTTCACTGTGACGCGGCTAGCCGAGGACCGCTTTCGCGTCATCACAGGCACCGCCTTCGGCCAGCACGATCTCTTCTGGATCAGGGACCACGCACCAGACGATGGATCGGTCCAGGTTGAGGACGTCACGTCGGCTTATGCCTGCGTCGGTTTGTGGGGACCCGCCGCCCGCGACATCCTCCAGCCACTGACTCTGACTCCGATCGGCAATGAAGCCTTTCCGTTCATGACCGCGCAGCAGCTTGCCGTCGGCTCGGTGCCTTGCGTCGCGCTGCGCGTCACGTACGTGGGCGAGCTGGGATGGGAGCTCTACTGCCCGTCGGACTTCGGCCTGCGGTTGTGGGACACGCTCTGGGAGGCCGGGCAGTCCAAGGGACTCGTCGCCGGGGGCTACAAAGCGGTCGACTCGCTGCGCTTGGAAAAGGGCTATCGCGTCTGGGGATCTGACATCGGCCCGGAATCCGACCCGTATCAGAGCGGTCTGGGTTTCTGCGTCAAGCTCGACAAGGGCGAGTTCATCGGTCGCGCGGCGCTGCTGAAGAAAAAGGAAGCGCCGGAGAAGACGAGGCTCGCGTGTCTCGTGCTCGACGACCCGCGGTCGGTCGCGCTGGGATCGGAGCCAGTGCGGATTGGTGGCGAGGTGGCAGGGCGCGTGACAAGCGGGGGCTATGTCTACAAGGTCGAGAAATCCATCGCGTACGCATATGTGCCGGCAGGCGCAGCGGTCGGCACGCCGGTCGAAGTCGAGATCTTCGGAACATGGGTGCCCGGCGAGATTGCGAAAGACCCGCTCTATGATCCCGCCGGAGAAAAGATCAGGCGCTAGGAGCTGAAGTTAAGCTGTCGAACAAGTTGTCGCAGAACACGAAGCCCCAAATCGACCACCGTAGGGCGATGAGTCGCATTATTCGCGCATACAGGCAGTCCAGTTGCGTGGCGGTTGCGGTTGAGCTTGGGCTCGCTGAGCGACTCGCCGCGGGCCCGCGGAGCGCCGCCGAATTGGCCGCCGAAGCGGGTGCCCATACGCCATCGTTGCGACGTCTCCTGCGCACGCTTGTGGCGATGGGGGTTGTTGCCGAGGACGGATCGGGTCGTTACTCGGTAACTCCGCTGGGCGAAGAGATGAGGCAAGACCGGTTGGGTCCAACCGCGCGGTTCTTCAACGCAGAACATCACTTGCAATCCTGGATGCACCTCGACCACTCGATCAGGACCGGGGAGCGCGCCTTCGACCACGTCTACGGAATGCGGAACTGGGATTACTACGCGAAGCATCCTACGGAGGCGGCCATTTTCGATGGCGCGATGTCGTCGATCACCGGCCCTGTATCAAAGGCCGTCGCGGCGGCATATGACTTCTCGCAGTTTCCGTTGATCGCAGACCTCGGCGGTGGCGACGGCACGCTGCTGACCGAGATCCTGCATCGGTATCCATCAGTGAGAGGGTTGCTCTTCGACCTTCCAAATGTCGTCGAGCGTGCGAGGAAGAAACTGGCCGCCTCTAATGTCATGGATCGGTGCGAGCTTGTCTGCGGCAGCTTCCTCGAGAAGATTCCTGCAGGCGCAAGCCTCTACATGATGAAAACGATCATTCACGACTGGGAAGAGCCTGCGGTCGGCACGATCCTCGAGCGCTGCAGGGCAGCGGTGGGTGACTCGGGCGCTCCCCTTCTGTTGATCGAGCGTGTGCTGCCAGAGAGAATCGGTCCCGAAGATATGGACGACCTCCTCGCTGACCTCGACATGCTGGCGAATCCCGGCGGACAGGAGCGCACCGAATCCGAATACACCGGCCTTCTGGAGCGCGCCGGCTTCAGGCTCGAGAGGATCTTCCCGACCCCCACTCCATTCAAGATCGTGGAGTCGCACCCGGTCTAGTCCAACCATGCGACCGCATGTGAAGAGCGCTGGCAAGAGTTCGCCGTTCAGTCAGAATCCCGGGGGTGATCTCCAGCGCAGAGCGCGCGCTTCGCGAAGTCTTCGGCCTCGACGAATTCCGCCCTGGCCAAGCAGAAGTCGTCGCGGCAATGCTCGCAGGACGCGACGTGCTTTCGGTCGCGCCCACGGGATCCGGAAAGAGCATCAGCTACTGGGTGCCGGCTGTCGTCGAAGGCGGTCTGACGATGGTGGTCTCGCCGCTCATCGCGCTCATGAAGGACCAGGTCGACCGCCTCACCGAGCGAGGTGTCGCCGCAACGTTCATCAACTCGTCGGTGGAGCGCTCAGAACAAGTCGATCGGCTCCGCAGAGCAATCGCCGGCGAATACCGGCTGCTGTTCCTGGCGCCCGAGCGACTTGGGCGTCCAGGGTTCATGGACCGGCTGGCGGAGCTGCGCGTTCGCCGGGTGGTCGTCGACGAGGCGCACTGCATCTCCACCTGGGGACATGACTTCCGGCCCGATTACCGTCTTCTGGCTGCGGCGATCGCGGCCTGCGGACGGCCACCGGTGGCGGGGTTCACAGCGACAGCGACGCCGCAGGTTCGAGCAGACATCGCAAGCTCGCTTGACCTCAAAGATCCTTTCATCTCGGTCACCGGATTCCACCGGCCGACGTTGACACTCTCGGTGGTTCGATGCCGGGGCGAGCGCGCCAAGCGCGAGGAGCTGCGCCATCTGCTCCCAGGCCCGACCCAGCAGGCGCTCATCTATGTGGGCACGGTCAGGGCAGCCGAAGAGGTGGCCGCCGACCTAGGCGTCGCTTGCTACCACGGACGTCAAGAGGCCTCGCAGCGCCGCCGCATTCAGGAGGACTTCACAGAAGGACGGACCAAGATTGTGGTCGCCACCTCGGCATTCGGCATGGGCGTGGACATAGCCGGCATCAGGCGCGTGATCCACTACGACCTACCGGGCAGCGTGGAGGCGTACTACCAGGAAGCCGGCCGCGCAGGACGCGACGGACAGGCGGCAGAATGCACGCTTCTCTACAGCCCGGCGGACCGCGACCTGCAGGCCTTCTTCATCGAGCAGTCAGGCCTCGAGGACGGCTCGCCGCTGAAGGACCACGCGTACGCGCGGCTCGCCCAGATGATGGCCTACGCCGAGATGCGCGATTGCCGGCACGCGCGGATCGCGGATTACTTCGGCGAGAAGGATGTGCCCCGGCACTGCGGCGCCTGCGACAACTGCCTCGCCGCGCGGCCGCCGGAGGAGCCGGTGCCGGTCGACGCGGTGCGCGCCGGGCTCGCGGCAATGGCACGATTCAGCGGACGGGTCGGACTTGCCAACGTGGCCGCGGTGCTCGGCGGCCGGCGGACAAAATGGTCCGCCGCCCAAGCATGGGTGCAAGAGCTTGCGTTCCACGGAGCGCTGAGCAAATGGAGCGATGCGCGTGTCAGGCAGCTCCTCGCCGAGCTGGTGGGTGCCGGCTTCGCCCGCCAGAGCTCGGGGGAGTACCCCGTGGTCGAGCTCACGCCAGAGGGCCGCGAAGCCGTGACGCGCGGGACGCCGCCACCGCTCACGCTGCCGGCCGAGGCAGCAAGTCTGAGGAGCCGTGCAGCGAACGGCGCCGATGTGCCGGTCGAGATGATGGACCGCCTGCGGCAGTGGCGCCTGGAAACCGCCCGCGCCGCAAGCGTTCCTGCGTACGTTGTGTTCCACGACTCGACACTTGCCGCAATCGCCGTGGCACGACCCACGAATCTGGCCGACCTGCTGCGCGTGCCTGGCGTGGGCGATTCGAAGCTACGTAAGTACGGCGAAGAGGTGCTGGAGGTGATTCGAACGACCACGCCGTGATTCGACGCGGCGGAATCCCGTGCTAAAGCGCGCCCTCAGGCTCTCGGACGAAGGGCCCGCCCCAGCATCTCTATGAAGCGCGACAGCGTGGTTCCATCCTCAGCACCATGCAGCGGATTGAGCTCGGTGATGGTGAGCGCCCGGAAGCGCGGATCCTTGACGAGAGTCGTGAGAACCTGCTCGGCGTTGTCTAGAGAGATGCCGACGTTTCGTCCCGTGTTTTCCGAGAGCGGGGCATCGATGAAGTCGATGACGTCCACGTCAAAGTGGATCAAGAGCCTTGTTTGTTCAGACCTCTGAAATGGCAGCGCCGATACGGCCGCGGCTGTTGGATCAGAGATGACCTCTGCCGCGCTTATGGTCGTGATGCCGTAACGGTCGATGCACCGGCGCTCCCAATCGGTGCTTTGACTCGCCTCGTATCCAAGGAAGACCAACTGATCCGGCCTTATCAATGGATGTCTGGTACCCACGTTGCACAGCTCGGGCAACGCCTTGGGGTCGCCAAGCGCATGTGCCACTCCCATCCAGTCGAGCGCGCCATCGATCGTGCTCTCGGGGACGTTGAGATCCGCGTGCATGTCGAAGTAGACGAGTAACACGTCCTCGTCGACGGCGTACGCAGCCAGCGTGCCGAGGCCCACCGTGCAGTCGCCTCCGAGCACAAGAACAGCCTTTTGAGTACGGACTTCCGGGCCTATGCTTTGGGCTGTGTTCCGTACGTAGCCGACGACGGTATCGAGGTTCTGGGCGAAGCGATGACCGCGATCCGGACGCCAACGCCAGACAGGCAAATCGCCGAGGTCATGGACCTCCCAGCCCGCTGATCCCAAAGTCGACAGGAGCCCATGCTTCCTCAGCGCCTCGGGCGCAAGCTCCTGACCTGGCGCATACGCGCCTGCACTGCTTGGGACTCCTAACACGGCAAGCTCTCTGGTCACCGAGCTGTCCTTAGATAGTCGACGAACTGACGGTCCGATGATGTCTGCTCCATGCGCGCGAAGTGCTTTGACGCGTAACCCTTGAAATCGAAGTCCAGCTCCGAGATCCCGCTCTGCAGCACCCCCCACATCGCCTCGCGAAAGTCGGACATGAAGCGCATCAACCGCAGGGCGGCCAGGTCCGAGTCGCGCTCGACACCGAAGTAAGCGGCTAGCAATCGCCGGTCGTCGTCGACCTCGAACTCGTGGTTCACCGAGAAGTTGGCCAGGTCGAAGAACCGATCGCCCATCCCCGCGTACTCCCAATCAACGATGCGGATCGCCCCGTCGTCCAGAAAGTTTGCGTTCAGCAGGTCGTTGTGACAAGGCACGAGGGGCTGCGGGCCGCGAGCTGCGCGGATCCGCTCTGACACCTCACGCGCGGCGATGAACTCCTTCGGGAGCTCGACGCCATGCGCTTCAGCCTCACCCCGATACTCGTCAACCACCGTGTAGGCATCAAATCGACCCGGAATGGCGGCCGCAGAGTGGATCTTGCGCAGCGCCTCCGCCACGCGCGGCAGCACCGATGCGCTCCGCATCTCTTCAAGACCAATCGGCCGGCCGTCAATGAAGCGCGTGACCAGCCAGCCCTCCGACTCGACGAAATCCACCACCCCGGGCCCGACGCCGATCTCCTCCGCCCTCAGGCTCGCCGCGTGCTCGACGGCCCGGTCGATGCCCAGCAGGTCGGTCTTCTTGCCGCCCATCCTGAGGACGTAGGCGGCCCCGTCCACCTCAACTTTGAAGTTGCGATTGGTGATGCCGCCGTCCAGTGGCACCACGCGCGAGCGGCGTCCCGGCCAGAGCCGATCGACAGCAGCCGCCGCGCCTTCCACAGTGCCGGATCGTATCTGCTTGAATGGCCCCGTGAAGGTCGAGAAGCCGGCGCTTGACGCAGAGCTGACCGAGCTTCGCTCCAAGTACGTCCCTCGGGGCATCACCTCCGCTCACCCGCTGGTCGCCGACCGAGCCAAAGGCTCCGAACTCTGGGACGTCAACGGGCGCCGCTACGTCGACTTCGCCGGCGGGATCGGCGTGATGAACGTCGGCCACGGTCACCCGCGCGTCATGGACGCAGTCCGGGCCCAGCTCGAACGTGCCACCCACACCTCTTTCCAGGTGGTGATGTACGAGTCGTACCTGCGCCTAGCCGAGCGTCTTTGCGAGGTCGCGCCGCTCGAGGGACCGAAGAAAGCGATCTTTTTCAGCACCGGGGCGGAGGCTGTTGAAAACGCGGTCAAGATCGCCCGCGCCTACACCGGTCGGCCGGCGGTGATCAGCTTCCAGGGCAGCTTCCACGGGCGGACGCTACTCACGCTCAGCCTCACCGGGTCGGTGAGCCCTTACAAGCAGAACTTCGGCCCCTACGCGACCGAGATCTACCAGTCACCGTTCCCCTACGAGTACCGCGGCTGGGACACCGAGCGGGCGCTCGCCTCGCTGGAGAACCTGTTCGAGTCCGAGGTGTCGCCGAAGCGCGTCGCAGCCGTGATCATCGAGCCAGTCCTCGGCGAAGGCGGGTTCGTGCCGGCTCCCACCGACTTCCTGCGCCGCCTGCGTGAGCTGACCAAACGCCACGACATCCTCTTGATCGCCGACGAGATACAGAGCGGGTTCGGACGCACCGGCAAGTTCTTTGCCATCGAGCACTCCGGGGTCCAGCCCGACCTCGTCACAGTCGCCAAGAGCCTGGCGGCTGGATTTCCACTATCCGGCGTCGTCGGTCGAGCCGACGTGATGGACGCACCCGAGCCGGGCGGTCTGGGCGGCACGTATGGCGGCAACCCCATCGCGTGCGCGGCCGGCCTAGGCGTGATGGACGTGATGCGCGATGAGAAGCTGCCCGAACGCGCAGCCCGGATCGGCTCCATCATCGAGGAGCGCATGCAGAGCTGGGCCGCCGAGCACGACATCGTTGGCGACGTTCGAGTCGTGGGCGCGATGGCAGGTATGGAGCTGGTGCGCGACCGCGCCACGAAAGAGCCGGCAGACAAGGAGACGGCGAAGGTTCTCGCGGTCGCACGCGAGAAGGGCTTGATCGTGCTGCGGGCCGGCACGCACCACAACGTGATCCGGACGCTGATGCCGTTGACCATTCCCGACGAGCAGCTCCACGAAGGGCTGGACATGCTGGGCTCGGCCCTGGCCGAGGTCGCGGAAGTTCCCGGAAGGAGGGAGACATGAGCACCACCCTGAAGCGCCGCGAGATGTTCATCGGAGGCAAGTGGGTTACCGGGACCGGGCATGACTACCAGGAAGTGATCAACCCAGCTACCGGCGAGGTGATCGCCGAGGTGCCGAAGGGGACCGCGGAAGACGTCAACCTTGCCGTCAGGGCGGCCCGCAACGCCTTCGAGGATGTTTGGTTTGACACCACGCCTCGCGACCGCAGCGAGATGCTGCTCCAGCTCGCGGATGTCGTGATGCTTCACGCGGAGGAGCTTGCACGCATCGAATCCGAGAACGTCGGCAAGCCGCTGGCAGCGACCCTCTCGGAGGAGCTCCCGCCCATCGCCGACTGCTTTCGGTTTTTCGCCGGCGCGGCGCGGCTGCTCGAAGGCCGGGCCACGGGCGAGTACATGAAGGGCTTCACGAGCATGCTGCGACGGGAGCCGCTTGGAGTCGTGGGCTCGATCGCGCCGTGGAACTATCCGTTGATGATGGCGGCCTGGAAGTTGGGCCCGGCGCTGGCGGCCGGGAACACGGTCGTCTTGAAGCCATCCGAATGGACGCCACTGACAGCGCTACGCCTGGCCGAGTTGGCCGAGGGCATCTTTCCGCCTGGCGTGCTCAACGTCATCACGGGTGACGGCGAACCGGTCGGCGCCGGCATCGTTCGACACCCAGGCGTCGCGATGGTCTCACTTACCGGCGACGTCAACACCGGCAAGATAATTGCCCGTGACGCTGCCTCGACGCTCAAGCGCGTGCACCTCGAGCTTGGCGGCAAAGCACCCGTGATCGTGTTCGACGACGCTGACCTAAATGCGGTCGTCGAGGGGATCAAGATCGGCGGTTTCTTCAACGCGGGGCAGGACTGCACGGCCGCTACCCGGATCATCGCGGGGCCGCGCATCCACGACAAGCTGGTCAAGGACCTGGTGCCCGCAATCGAGTCACTGAAGGTCGGCGACCCAGCCGCAGCTGACACCGACATGGGACCGCTCGTTTCGGAGGAGCAGCTCGAGCGCGTCTCCGGCTTCGTCGAGCGCGCTCGTATGGCCGGCTCCGAGATCGCGACCGGTGGCGCGCGGATCAAGCGCCCCGGCTGGTGGTACGAGCCGACCATCGTCCTGCCGCCGGGCCCCGATGCGGAGATCGTGAACCGCGAGGTATTCGGTCCCGTGGTCACGATCCAGCGGTTCAGCGACGAGGACCAGGCCCTGGAGTGGGCGAATTCTGTCGACTACGGCCTCGCCGCCTCCGTGTGGACCCGCGACGTCGGCCGCGCCCTCCGCATGGCTCGGCGTCTCCAGTTCGGCACCGTGTGGATCAACACGCACATCCCGCTGGTCAACGAGATGCCTCACGGCGGTTACAAGCAGAGCGGTTATGGCAAGGACATGTCGATCTACTCGCTCGAGGAATACACGCAGATCAAGCACGTGATGGCGTCCCTCGACTGAGCGACATAAACAAAGCGCCGGCGCAAAAAGCCCCGGCGCTGCGGCTGCAAGGAATCCGAAAGAACTATGGCCAGGTGGTCGCAGTCGCCGGCGTCGACCTCGTCATCGACGAGGGCGAGTTCTTTACGCTGCTGGGCCCTTCAGGCTCCGGCAAGACGACACTGCTGCGGATGATCGCCGGCTTCGAGCGTCCCGACTCGGGTCGCATCGAGCTGGGCGGCCGCGACATCACGTCGCTGCCGCCTCACCTGCGCGATACGAACACCGTGTTCCAGGACTACGCGCTTTTTCCGCACATGACCGTCGCCCAGAACATCGGCTACGGCCTGCGCATCAAAGGCACCGCGAAGGCGGACCGCCTGCGGCGCGTTGATCGCGCCCTCCAGATGGTGCGCCTCACAGGACTCGGCCAGCGGCGCCCCAACCAGCTGTCCGGCGGCCAGCGGCAACGGGTCGCGCTTGCCCGTGCGGTTATCAACGAGCCCGAGGTCCTCTTGCTGGACGAACCTCTGGGCGCCCTCGACTTGAAGCTGCGCCAGGAGATGCAGATCGAGCTCAAGCAGATTCAGAAGGAGGTCGGCATCACGTTCATCTACGTGACCCACGACCAGGAGGAGGCCCTCACGATGAGCGACCGGATCGCAGTCATGTCCAACGGATCGATCGAGCAGATCGGGTCGCCCGTCGACGTCTACGAGCGGCCCGCCACCGAGTTCGTCGCCGGGTTCATCGGCATCTCGAACGTGTTGCTGAGAGATGGAGTCCGGTTCGTGGTGCGTCCAGAGAAGATCCGCATGCTCGCCGCGAGCGAGCAGCCGGAGCCCGGGATGCAGGTGGAACCCGGCACGGTAGAAGAGGTTGTGTACGTGGGCATGTCCACGCGGTACCTCGTGCGACTCGACCGTGGCGAGCACCTGGTCGCGGTGCGCCAGAATATGGACGCGGCGGGCGACGCCCAGGAGCTCCAGGGCCGGCCGGTGAGGCTGGCCTGGACGGCAGACCACACGTACGTTCTCGAGACGAAGGAGAGGTAAGGAAAATGAGTTCAGGAGATCGCGGTCCGGCCGGTTGGCTGCGGCTTGGATGTTTCGCCGCAGTCGCCGTGCTTGCGGCGGTCGCGTGCGGATCCAGCACCACGACGCCCGGTTCGACCCTTACGCAGCCGCCGACGGCAAAGATGACACCCCAGGCTTCGATCGGCGCCGGAGAAGGCCAGCTGAACCTGGTCCTGTGGGACGGCTACGCGGACAAATCGTGGGTCGACCCGTTCACAGCAGCTTCAGGCTGCAAGGTCAACCAGAAGCCTGCCGGCTCGTCGGACGAGATGGTGAGCCTCATGAAGGACGGTGGCGGTGGCCAGTACGACATGGTGTCGGCTTCGGGTGACGCGGATCTCCGCCTCATCTATAGCGGCGACGTGAAGCCAATGAACACCGCACTGATCCCCGATTTCACCAACTTCCAGACCTTCTTCCAGTCACCCCCGTACAACACCATCAGCGGGGTCCACTACGGTATCTCGCTGCAGTGGGGCCCGAACACGCTCCTGTACAACACCAAGAAGTTCGTGAACCCGCCGACGAGCTGGAACGTTATCTATGACAGCGCCAACAAAGGTCTCGTGACCGTGCCCGACAACCCTATCCAGATTGCGGACGCGGCCCTTTACCTGAGCAAGACCCAGGCGTCGCTCGGCATCAAGGACCCTTACGAACTCACCCAGAAGCAATTCGACGCGGCGGTCACCCTGCTCAAGAACCAGCGGCCGCTGATCAAGAAGTACTGGGCTCTGGCGACAGACGAGATAACGCTGTTCCAGAACAACGACGTAACCGTGGGCGCCGCATGGCCATATCAGACCATCCAGCTCAAGGCCGCTGGGGCTCCGGTCGCCGACACCATCCCGACCGAAGGTGCCACGGGATGGGCGGACACCTGGATGCTGGCGACCAAGGCCACGCACCCCAACTGCGCGTACCTGTGGACCAAGTGGGTGAGCACCGCGAAGGTGCAGGCGATGCAGGCGTTGTCCTTCGGCGAGACACCCGTCAACACGAAGGCGTGCGCCGAGATGGAGGCTCTCCAGGCCGGCTCGTGCTCGCAGTACCACGCCGACGCGCCGGGATCGTATTTCGACACGGTCAAGTTCTGGAAGACGCCCATCGCGCAGTGTCCGGACGGCAGCAATAACTGCATTCCGTACGACCAGTGGGTCGCCGCCTGGACCACGATCAAGGGCTGATCCACTAAATGGCTGAAGCGGTCGGACGGCCTCGTCCCAAGGGGGGCGGGGCTGTCCCCTTCAGAGGTCTCTTCTGGCGCCTGCCTTGGCTCCGCCCACTCCTGTTGCTGACGCCACCCATGGCCTGGTTCGTCCTGGTCTACCTCGCGTCGCTCGTGCTCCTGCTCATCACCGCCTTCTGGTCGATCGATCCATTCACGACGCAGATCGTCCAGGTCTGGAACACCAATAACTTCCGGATCATCCTCACCGAGCCGACCTACCGGGCCATCATCGGGCGGACGGTCGGTATCGCCGCGCTCGTCACCGTCACCGACGCGATCCTCGCGTTTCCATTCGCCTACTACATGGCAAAGGTCGCGTCGCGACGCACGCAGACCGTGCTGTTCGCCGCGGTGCTGCTTCCGCTGTGGGCCAGCTACCTGGCTCGCGTCTACGCCTGGATCCTCATCCTCAACCACAGCGGCGTCCTCAACTGGAGCCTGCAATCAATCGGCCTACCCGCTGCCAACATCGGTTATACGAACACCGCGATGTGGGTCGTCTTCTCTTATATCTGGCTGCCGTTCATGATCATCCCAACGTACGCCGCGCTCGAGAGGGTGCCGGACTCGCTGCTCGAAGCCGCCGCGGACCTCGGCGCGCGCCGCTGGCGCGCGGTGCTTGATGTCGTGCTGCCCTTGGCCATCCCGGGTGTGATAGCGGGCTCGATCTTCACGTTCTCACTTACACTCGGTGACTACATCACCCCAATCCTTGTCGGCGGC
This sequence comes from Candidatus Dormiibacterota bacterium, assembly GCA_035937155.1. Classification (GTDB taxonomy): domain Bacteria; phylum Chloroflexota; class Dormibacteria; order Dormibacterales; family Dormibacteraceae; genus Palsa-870. Next base: position 54,128 of record DASYVJ010000058.1, read on the forward strand.
GCCGGCTCCAGCTTCATCGGCAATGTCGTGTACGCCAATATCGGCATCGCGAACAACGTTCCGTTCGCAGCCGCGCTGGCGACCGTTCCAGTCGTGATCATGGCCGCCTATCTGTTGATGGCGAAGCGCCTCGGTGCGTTCGAGGCCCTGTAGCCGGTGGAAGGGTTCTGGACCCGGATGGCGCTCCGGGCGTGGGCCGCACTCATACTCCTGTTCCTGTTCATCCCGATCCTGCTGATCTTTCTGTACGCGTTCAATACATCGAACATCGAGAGCTGGCCGATCCCCGGCCTCACGACAAAATGGTTCACGGCGACGTGGGACGACCCTGATGTGCGGTCCGCGCTGCTGCTTTCAGTGCAGGCAGGGCTTGCGGCCACAACTGTCGCGTTGGTGCTGGGCTCGTGCGCCGCTTTTGCGATCCACCGCTCAGCGTTCTTCGGACGTGATGCGATCAGCCTCCTCTTTATCCTGCCCCTCGCCCTTCCCGGGATCATCACTGGGATCGCGCTCAACTCGTTCTTCAGCTTCAACGGCATCTCGCTTTCGATCTGGACCGTCGTGATCGGCCACGCAACCTTCTGCATGGTGGTCGTTTACAACAACGTGCTCGCGCGACTCCGTCGCACACAGGGCTCACTGATCGAAGCGGCCATGGACCTCGGCGCAAATGGATTTCAAGTGTTTCGCGACGTGACGCTGCCGCTGATCTCCACCGCCGTGGTGGCCGGGGCGATGCTGGCCTTCGCGCTCTCGTTCGACGAGGTAATTGTCACCACGTTCACCGCAGGCGCCCAGAGCACCTTACCGATCTGGATCTTCGGCCAGATCCGTCACGGGATCCTGCTACCCGAGGTCAACGTCGTCGTGTCCTTTGTGATCCTTGTCACGATCATCCCGGTGTTGATCGCTGCCCGGCTGACAGGCGGCGGAGGAACCTCAAGAGTACCTGCAGCACGCTAGCCAATCCCCTCTCCCGCGCCAGCGGGAGCGATCAGTAAGTCCCATCCTTATCGCCACTTTGCGCGCAGGGCTAGGGTGAGGGCCGCCAGAGCAGCACCCGTCGCGAGTTGGCGCAGTAGTCCCTCGGCGGCAACGTTACCGTGAACATGAGCGCGTGGGAGCAATGATTGGAACGCCGCCCAGGGCGCTTGCAGTGGCAGGGCTCGCTATCGCCTGTCTGCTGAGCGGTTGCACCGCTGCCGGCGACACCGGCAAGACCTATCCGGTACTGAAGACGTCTCCGGCGTTGACTTTGACTACCGCCGATGGTGGTAAGACGATCAGGGTTGTGCAAGGCGACATTTTTGGCATTGACCTTCCGAAGGAGGAAGGATGGGACCAATTCTCAGCGCCGGTCAGCAGTGATGGCACAGTCGCGGCTCCGCTACACGCCCGCCCGCAAAGCGGCCCAGGAACGACAAGCATGGCGTTCGCCGCCCTTTGGCCTGGAACGGTTCGGCTGATTGCGTCCACAAACAAAGAGTGTCTACAAGCATCGCCTACTAATGGTCAAATAGCCGTCTGCTCGGTCGTGCAACGTACTTTCGAAGTCACCGTTGATGTTGTCTCGGGTCGCCGACCCACATTCGAGTTGGCGGCGGGAGAGTGGAGTCGGCAGGCCGACTACAAACTCATCCCTGGAGATCGAGTCGTCGTGAGTACTCTGTCGGATGGCGCACCTGCAACCGACAACCCGAAGGTTCTTGCTCCCGCCGGCCAGGACAGCAGCCAGCGATTCTTCACGTTTCAGGCGTTGGCCCCAGGCAAGGCAAGACTCGGGTGGGCGAACGACCCGTGCCACTCACAAGCGTGCATGTCCCCCATAACTGTGTTCCAGGTCAATGTTGATGTTGTGTTTCGATGGGCCAGGGCGCGGGAAGCTAGCGCGGCCCAGCCGGCTACGCGCCGCTCTCAACCTTTGTCTTCAGGTTTGTCATCGCGCCGTTGTAGTTCTTCTGAACCGTGCTTTTGAAGATGGAGAGGACCAGCGGAAAGTAGAACGGGCCCTTGGTCATGGTCACGTGTCGCTCGACGTGGGTGCCGCCGTTGGATGGGCTGAACGTGAACTCGTGATGAAACACCGAATTCGAGTCTTCGGCGTCAAAAGCCAAACGCTTCGGGGCGTCGATGGCTGTGATGGTGACCACCGAATGGTTGGGCTTTCCGTTCAGCAACCCGTCCGCGCTGTAGCGCGAACCCATCGTCGGTGGCCCGGGCTTCTCGGCCGCTGCCTTCATGTGGTCGTCAGCGCTCCCCCACTCTCCGTGGCGGGACACGTCGGCGACGTAGTCGAAGACCTTGGCTTGAGGCGCTTTGACGTCGACTGCATAGCTGGCCGAATAAGCCATGTCTTTCTCCTAAGCGGCTAATGGATGAAAGTGGGAAGGACGATCGAAGCCACCCAGAGCGCAAGCCCGACGGCGATCAACCCGACCTTCTTGTAGCCCCAGCCGATGGCCCCCAGCACAAAGGCTATGAAGGCGAGGATCAGAAGGATGGTGCTCAGGCTCAAGTTCGAGAGCCCCCGGCCGATCAGGTCCGCCAGGACCCATACTGCCAATCCGGCTGCGATCAAGTCCGTTTTCTTGTAGGTCCAGCCGATAGCGGCAACCACGAATAGGATCAACGCGACGATCAGCAGTAGCGTGCTTAAGCTCATAGGCGCATTATCGCCATGAAAGACCCTGCTGCGGATCTGAACCTCACCGCCGGCGCCCTCACGCCCGGTGCCCAGCGCAGCTGGTGGCTGCGGGAGGCGCTGGCTCTTGAAAACGGCTCGGCCAGCCCGCCACTGATGAAGGACGTCAACGCCGACGTGGTGATCGTCGGCGGCGGGTTCACCGGGCTCTGGACCGCTTACTTCCTCAGCCAGGCCGACCCCGACCTCGGCATCGTCGTGCTCGAGCAGGACATCTGCGGCGGCGGGCCAAGCGGGCGCAACGGCGGTTTTGCCAGCGGCTGGTGGGATGAGCTGGACGGCCTGGTGGAGCTCTACGGGGCGGAGGCCGCGGTGAGGGCATGCCGTGCCATTTCAGCGAGCATTGCCGGGATCGGTCAGTTCTGCGAGGAACATGGGATCGACGCCTGGTTCAAGCGGGCGGGTTACATGTATGCGATCACTGCTGACGCCCACGAGAGGCTGTGCGAAGAGATGGTCGCGCTGGCCCGCGAGGTGGGAGCCCCGGATGAGCTGCGCGAGCTGACCCGCGAGGAGGTCCGGGCTCGCTGCGCTTCACCGGCGTTCCGCGGTGGTGCGTTCATGCTCGACGGCGCCTCAGTGCAGCCCGGATTGCTGGTGCGAGGCCTGCGACGGGTGGTCCTCGAGCGCGGCGTGTCGATCCACGAAGGCACCCCCGTGACAGGCGTCGAAGCAGGACCACCCGCGGTCGTGACAACAGCGAGCGGCACGGTCCGGGCAAAGCATGCCGTGCTGGCGCTGAATGCATGGGCGACCGGCTGGCCGCAGCTCCAGCGGAGGCTCGTGGCCTGGAGCTCATACATCGTGCTCACCGGACCGGCGCCCGATCGGCTTGCGGCGATCGGCTGGACCGGTGGGGAGCTGATCTCCGACTTCCGAACCTCGCTGCGCTATTTCAGGACCACGCGCGACGGCCGGATCGCATTCGGCGGCGGCGGGGGACGCGCACGGCCGTCGATCGACGACGCTTTCACGCACGACCGGCGAGCGGTCAGGGAGGCTGCGCAAGGCTTCCGATTGATGTTTCCGAGCTTCGCCGACATCCCGCTGGAAGACGCTTGGGGCGGCCCAATCGACGTGTCGCCGACCCACCTGCCCGCCTTTGGGACCCTCGAGCCCGGCAACCTGTTCTTTGCGCTGGGCTACACGGGTAACGGCGTGGCACCCACGCACCTCGCCGGCCAGGTCCTGGCAGACCTTGTGACCGGTAGGGATACCGACGCGGTCAGGCTGCCCATAGTCAATCCGTCGCCGCGGTTGTTTCCGCCTCAGCCGTTCCGCTCATGGGGTGCCGCGCTGGTGAGGCGCGCGATGATCGCCAAGGAGACGGCGGAGGAGCAGGGCCGGCAGCCGAACCTACTGGTCTCCCAACTAGCCCGAATGCCCCGCCGAATGGGTTATCTACTGGGCCATTAATTCCTATCCCCTCCCCCGCTAGGGGGAGGGCTAGGGTTGGGGGGCCGCCGCACCAGATCAGCGCCTCGTGAAATCACCCAGCAGGTGCACGCCCCAGCCGCTCGGCATGAGCCGCTCTGCGAGCACCGAGGTCCTGAACATGAATCCGTTCAAGGCGAGGTACGTTGGGTCGGACACGACGCGTAGCTGCTCCACATCCAGCTCGGCGGCGGTCGCCAGCCGCCGCAAAGTGCTCACCGTGTTGGCCCGGTACTGCACCGGAAAGGTGTCAGCCTCGTGGCGCCCGTAAAGGCGCGGCACAAGCCGTCGCTGCAGGAGCGGAAGCGCTTTTCCGACCCGGTTGAGGAGGAGGAGCGGATTGCGCAGGTTCGGGGTGAGAAAGACGAAATGGCCTCCCGGCCTCAGCACGCGGCGCACCTCGCTTAGCACTTTCAGCGGCTCACTCACATGCTCGAGCACCCAGAGGCAAACGATCAGGTCGAACGCCTCGCCGGCGAACGGAAGGTGCTCACCGACCCCACGGAGGATCGGCATGCCGGGCGCGCGGTGCTCGGTGAGCGACGGTGAGTCCGGGTCGAGGCCTGCGGCCAGCTTCACGTCTTGCCAGAAAAGCTCCACCACGCCGCCGCGGCCGCATCCAAGGTCGAGCACGGTGCTGGCCGGTGTCAGGTAGCTGCGAACCAGGGCTTCGAGCTGGTCCCCGCTCGACTGCCATCCCGGCCGCATTGCCCGGTACTGCTCCCGGTATTGGTTCTGCAGCGTGAGCGGCAGCAGCGCCCCAGACTCCGACTCCCCGACTTGATCCACCCGGCGCATTCTGCCCTTCAGCCCCGAGTGACCGCAACGTTGAAACTGCCAACCTAACGCCTCGATGACGCTTCAAAACGCGCCAATTTGGGCATAAAAGACACATGGCAAAAGGCGATTTTGTTGAGGTCCTGGTGGACGCTGGAGCGGGTGCCGCGCGCGAGTACATCGTCGAGGCGACCAAGGCGGGTCGGACTGTAGAGGTCCGCAGCTCGCGCACCACGGTCGAGGTTCGCGAGATGACGCGCACCGGCGGCGTGGTCCGCACGGTGAGGTTCATCGCACCGCGCGTGCTGGCGGTGGTCGAGCACCCGGTCGGCGACACCGGCCGGGCGCGGCCCAAGGTCGCAACCCGTACGCGCGCTGCCTAAGCGACGGGTTTTCGAGCCCGTATGTAGGCGCTTCCGACCTTTCCGTCGACGCCCGGCATCGTCTCAGTCGCGTGCACCTGAAAATCGGCGTCCATAAAACCCGCATCGACCAGCGCTGCGCGATATTCCTCAATCGGGATCGTGCCGGAGATACAGCCGGCCCATGCATCGAGTCGCTTCTTCAAGTCCGAATCGAGGGTTTCGAGCTCGACCATGTCGGCCACCGCGAACAATCCGCCGGGCCGGAGCACCCTGAACGCTTCTTTGATCACGGCGCCTTTGTCTTCCGCGAGGTTGATGACACAGTTGGAGATCACGACGTCGACCGACGAATCGGGCAGCGGGACGCTTTCGATCGAACCTTTCAGAAACGTTGCGTTGGCGACGCCAGCGTTCTCCTTGTGGCTGTTCGCGAGCTGCAGCATCTCGTCAGTCATGTCCACCCCATACGCATGGCCGCTCGGCGCAACTCGTCTTGCCGAGAGCAGGACGTCAAGGCCCGCTCCGGAACCGAGATCCAGGACGACCTGGCCTGGTTCGAGCTGGGCAAGTATCGTCGGGTTGCCGCAGCCAAGACTGACCGACTCGGTCAGCCCGATCTCCGACAGCTCGTCCGCCGAATAGGAGCCCGAGCAACCGCAATCGGGACCGTCTGCCTGGCAACATCCCGCGCCTGGGTCGGGCTGGAGGACGGCAAGCTGCTTGGCGACGCCCGCGTACCTGGATCTGACGGCCTCTTTAACGTCACTCATTCAACAGGCTCCTTTCATCGATGAACGTCGATGGGTGGAATCCTAGCACACCCATCGAAGAGTGTCGATGGATATTGTATGATCGATGCGTGGTGACGAAAGAGCTCCCAGTCCTGCGACAGCGTGGCGCGTGCTGCGAGCTCCCGAATGTAAACGAGAGCTGGGCCAACAACACGTCAGAGCTTATGAAGGCGCTGGCGGATCCCACACGGCTGACGATGCTCGCGTCGCTCTGGAAAGCCGATGGCCCGATCTGCATCTGTGACTTCACCGGCGGTCTGGAGCTAACCCAGCCGACCATCTCGCACCACATGGCGAAGCTCAAGGAAGCCGGGCTCGTCGATTCAGAAAAGCGTGGCATCTGGATCTACTACCGCCTACGGGACAAGCTGCCGCCCGCGACACGCCGCTTGCTTGCTCAACTGATCTATTAAACGGCTACCGTTACGCCGTGCCTCTAAGCCGGGCGGCGATTGTGGTGGTGACGGCCATGACGCTGACGGGATGCGGCGGCTCACCCTCGACCAGCCGAACGTCACCAAGCCCAACTGAACAAGCGACAGCCACCGCCACCGCGACCGCGACCTCCAGTCCGTCGTCCAACCCCACCGGAACGCCGGGCGGCGCGTCGTTGGTCCACTGCGACAGTGCAGTGCCAGCGGGCGACAACCTGGTGATCGGAACGATCACCGGCGATCCCACGATCGTGATCCGCGACATCCAGGACCCTGCCAACGCAAAGACGTTGTGCAAGTTCGATGCAGGCGCATCGAGCCCGCAGTTCGTCAGCGCCACGCAGGTGAGTTACACGACGGCGAGCAATCAGATCGTCAAAGCGGACCTTGCCGGCGGCACCACCACGGTGCTCGCGACTTTCGGCGCGGGATTCGGCTCGGGACTTTATTCGGTGAGCCCGGACGGCCGTTCGATCACGTACATCGACGGCAATGCGTGGCACCTGGTCACGCCGTCCGGGGGTAACAAAGTCCTCACGACGCTCGCCCCCGTGCCCGGACGTGGCGTGAACCCTGACGAGGACGACAACTTTCTAGGCTTCTCGCCTGACGGTCAGTACTTCGCGCTCGTGCAGACCTTTCGGGGTGGTGGCACCGGCGCGACCGCCCCGGACCAGGTGCGGAAGGCGAGCGACGGCTCGCTTGTTTACTCCACAACCGGCATGACGATGGGCGTCTGGGCCTCCGTCCCGAGCCGCTTGTTCTTCAGGGATTCCAGTGGAGCGATGCACCGTTGGGACCCGAGCAGCGGGCAGTCGTCGATGCTTCCACTGCGCTGGATCCGCCCCAAATCTTCTCCCGACGGCCGCTGGATCGCCTATACGATCAGGACCACGAGCGGGCTGGGTGCCGTTGGCTTCTACAGCGTGCAGGCAAACAGCGTGTCAATGACGACTTCGGCGGGGCGCTCAGGCGCCAGGTTTCTCACGAACGACCTCGTCTGGTACGTCGCGGAACGAGCCTGTTCTACGTGCCTCGGCGGTCAGCCGGTGCCGACAGGCGTGACGTACATCTACAGCATCGCCGGTGCTGTGGAAGTCGTGTCACGCCTGTCCGGCGTCTACGACGCCTGGCCGCACTAGCCAATCCCTTCTCCCGCGCCAGCTGGACCACTCCATCTGGGGGAAACGCCTCCCGCGGCTGTCACGCCTCGGACAGGACAGAATTCCTATTTGCACAAGCCCCTTGCCGGTGATACGGTTTTTTTCGTCGCCCGGGGGGGTGGTCTCGGTGGCGGGCATCTCTCCGCAGCTTTGTGTGTACGGGGAGGGGTGTCTATGCCTAAATGGCGACCTCGTCTGCTTTTAGCTTCTCTACCGCCGCTGATCGCGAGCACGGTGTTCGCGGGGATGCCATTGATGCAAGCCTCCGCGACCGTGCCGCACCGAACCATCAACTGTCAGACCGACGTCCGCTGCCTGGAAGTTCACGACTGGCAGTCCGCCGGCTTTGAGTATTACGTTGGCCATGACGAGCCAAGCGCGCTCTTCTACTCGAACCAGCCCGGCTCCGGGAACAACTCGACTTACAAGCTGACCCTACCGACCAATCCCGCGGCGCAGCCGGACGCTGCCGGGGCCACATCCACGACATGGGACTTTCAGCTGCACCCGGCGTTCTGGTTCGGCATGATCCTGTGCAACCCGGACTCCTACCCGAACGTCACGAAGACCTGCCTTGCCGGCAGTGACCAGAACATCAAACCGCTCGCTCAGTCTCCGGGCCAGGCCTTCCTGGAGCTCCAGTTCTATCCGCCGGGCTACTTCCCGACCAGCTGCACGGCGAAGAGATGGTGCGTCGCGATGGTGATCTGGAGCCTCGCGCAGGATCCCATCAATGGCACTGCACTGAACCCCACTTGCACGTCTCAGATCGGCGGGCTCGAGTACCCGAACCTCGCCTACCTGACCAAGAGCGGCACCCCGACCGGGCCGCCCAACCCGATCGACCTCAACGGGAACAGCTTCACCCCAACCAACGACTGGCTGCTCATGAACCAGGGTGACCAGCTGAAGGTCGCGATTCACGACTCCGCGAACGGCCTACAGACAGTAGTTGAGGACGTCACGACCAACACGGTGGGATCGATGACGGCCAGCGCCAAGAACGGCTTCGGCACGGTCGACTACCAGCCGACCGGAAGCGCCTGCAATCTGAACCCGTACGACTTTCATCCCGAGTACTCCACATCCCAGCCCCCAAAGAACATGACCTGTCCCGCCGGGGTCTACCCCAACAATGCGGCAGGCGGCAACTCGAAGGCTGAGGTGTGCACAGACCAGGGCGGGACGCGCGTTCAGTGGGCCGCCCACTCGTACAACGTCTCGTACTCCGACGAGATCGGTCACTGGGACTGGTGCAACAACATCGCTGAGCCTGGTGCCGGCTCGTCGCTGGCGCCGGGAGCCGGTTTTGGCTCTGGCCACTGCGCCGTGCAGGGGCTCGAGGGGCCCGGTCTCACTAAACACAACGACGCCGACAGCACCTCCGGGTGCTTCACCGGCGAGGAAGGCGCCAGCTTCGCCAAGTACGGCGGCGCGGTCGCCGGTTCGGATGGTCCGGGAGTGGCGATCCCAGGCTGCATTAGCCAGAACGACGGATTTGATGGGGGGTCCTATCAAGCCGGTCGCTGGGCTCCGGCAGCCAACGCGCCGACGCCGATCACCTTCTCCAGTCCGTTGACCGGACCGGAAAGCAACACGCCATACCAGAGCACGGCCTTCGAGGCCGACATCCCGCGGATCACGGCGCTCAACGTGACCGACGGCGACTGCAGCCGCAACACCGGTACCCGGATGACCAAGAATTCCGTCACCGGGATATGGACGGACACCGGCGTGCCCTGCGCGGTGCCGCCGATCAATGACACCGGCTCACCGGCTTTCTATCCGACGTTCGGCCACAAGACGACTGAGGGCAGCGGTTGTATGTGGCAGGAAGGCAACTACACCGCGTCCACGGGCGGCGCCGGCGTCCAGTTCGGAACTTCCCTGTGGAAGCTGGCTTACCTTGCGTTCGGCGGCGGTGGCGCGCTGACCTACCGTTTCAACGACGTCCATAAGACCTCGCCCGTTACCTGCTGAGGCGAAACCTACAGAAGCGATGCGGAGGGGCTGCGCGCTGCGCGGCCCCTCTTCCTTTTCAGCCTAGGGTGACTGACTTTCAGCGAGGTCTCTGACTATAGTCAGAGAATGGACGCGGCCATGATCGCGCAGGTACGTCGCTTCCGCATCGTCACTCAGCGCGTCGGGGCGCTGAATGATCGGTTTCTCGCCCGGGATCGCTCTCTCGGCGAAGCGCGGGTGCTGTGGGAGATAGGCGCCAAGGGCCGCGACATCCGTGCCTTGCGAACGGCGCTTGAGCTGGACTCGGGCTACCTGAGTCGCCTGCTGCGTTCGCTGGAAGCGTCCGGACTTATCAGGGTCGGCCCGAAGGATTCCGACAGGCGGCTTCGGATCGCGCGACTGACGCGAAGGGGGTTGGCCGAGCGAGCTGTGCTCGACCAACGCAGCGACGAGCTGGCCGCTTCATTCCTCGAGCCGCTGAGCTCGACGCAGCGCACTCGGCTGGTGACGGCGATGGCCGACGTCGAGCGGCTCATGACTGCGACGATGGTCGAGGTCGCCCAGATCGATCCGGACCAACCGCACGCGCAGTTTTGCCTGCACAAGTACTTCTCAGAGCTCGACCGCCGATTCGAGATGGGCTTCGATCCCGCGTTGAGCATCCCGGCTGACGAGGCCGAGCTGCGGCCTCCGGCCGGCCTGTTCTTGGTGGCGATGCTTCGAGCGGAACCAATCGGCTGCGGGGCGCTCAAGTTCCACGACGACGAGCCAACCGAAATCAAGCTCATGTGGGTTGCCGAGTCTGCGCGTGGCCTCGGCCTGGGCCGGCGACTCCTGACTGAGCTCGAGGACCACGCCGCCAACCACGGCGCCCAGGCTGTTCGACTCGAAACTAACAAGACGCTCATCGAAGCAATCAGCCTGTACCGATCCGCCGGCTACGTCGAGGTCGCGCCTTTCAACAACGAACCCTACGCACACCATTGGTTCGAAAAAAAGATCGCGCCGGACCTAGATTCCTGACGCAAGCCCTCGCGAACCGCGGGGCCCGGGATCAACCCGGCCCGCGGTGCGCAGACGGAGCAAGTTCTAGGTCTCGCGACGCCTCCAGGTCAACCCGGTGATCAAGACAAGCGCTGCGAATCCAAGCAGGACCAACGCGATTACCTCTACCGGCGAAGTCATGCCGGTTGCGGCGAGCACAGCGCCTTGCGGAGGAGTAGTCGCCGTGGAGCCGAGAACACCGCCGCTCGGTGACGGACTGCCTGTACCACTGACAACTCCGCCGGTCCCGCCGGTCGGTGTTGCGGTGGGACTGACCGCAGGAGTCGGCGAAGCGGTGCCACCACCGGTCCCGCCACCGGGCGTAGCGGTGGGGCTGACCTCAGGAGTCGGCGACGCGGTGCCACCACCGGTCGGCGTGACACATCCGAGCACACGGATCTCAAGGCCGATGAGTCCCTTCTGGGACGTCAGCCCCGCCTTCGCCACGTCGACCTGGTAGTAGCCGCACTGCCCGGCCGGCATAACGCGCGACATTTGAAGGGTCTGCGTTGCGTTCGGAGCGATTGTGAACGCTGTAAAGGTCGGACTGGGGTCCGCGACCTGGGTCGATACGGCATCACCGCCGCCGTCGACGACAGCTCCGTTTGGGACTCCGGGCTGTCCATCGCTCACGTTCATGCCCTTGTACGTGATGATGTGATTGAAAGTCAGCTCCAAGTTCATCGACTGCTGCTCAGCTGTCAGGTTCGTCACGTTGAACTGGAAGCTGACCGTGGCGCCTGTGGTGTACGCAGTCGGAGACGGCGTGTACCCACTTGGTGCAGTTGAAGAAAGGACTCCCAAGTAGTTCGCGTTGCCTTCTCCCGCGAGAACGTTCAGCGAAGCTACGGCAACGAGGACGACGGTGGAAACTAGAGTGGCTCCGAGTAGCAGTAACTTGGACTTGCCGGGTAGCACGATTTCTCCTTTTTGCCGGTAACCCGGCATGTCCACGCGTCGTGAACGCTCAAAAAATGGATTAATTTGGGAACGTTCGACGAAGAGAACTTACTTATCCCCCTCAATTTGGCGGGCCTGCGAGCCAACCTTTCTCAGGGTTTATTGCATCGTGCTCGTAGGGGCGTAATAACCACAGCAACACACCGGTGGAGCATATGAGTGAATAATCGTTTATTCGCCTATACTACTGACGTGGGGATCTATGCGACGCCACCCAAATCGGCCGCGATCCTGCGGCGGTTGGAGCAGCTCGATGAGCTGCGCCGCGATCTGGCGCAGCATCTGGGCGACACCGCACAGCCGTGGACCGGCGCGCTGCGCCGGCTTGCCGCAGCCGAGGCAACGGTTGGATCAACGTCGATCGAGGGCTATGGCGCAAGCCTGGAGGACACCGTCGAGATCCTCGCCG
>DASYVJ010000059.1:0-52661 GCA_035937155.1 Candidatus Dormiibacterota bacterium
GACGTCGACGCGGAGCGGATCGTGATCGAGGGCCGCGAGGGCGACCGCGACTCGTACGAGCTGATCAAGTTCATGCGCTCGAACCAGGGCACCCTCATCCACCAGCGTCCGATCGTGAAGCTGGGCGACAAGGTCAAGGCCGACGACGTGCTCGCCGACGGCTCGTCGACGCACCAGGGCGAGCTGGCGCTCGGCAAGAACATGCTGGTCGCGTTCATGCCGTGGGAGGGCTACAACTTCGAGGACGCGATCCTGCTTTCGGAGCGCGTGGTCAAGGAGGACATGTACACCTCGATCCATATCGAGGAGTACGAGTCAGAGGCCCGCGATACTAAGCTCGGTCCCGAAGAGATCACCCGCGACATCCCCAACGTCGCCGACGACGCGCTGCGCAACCTCGACGAGCGCGGCATCGTGTACATCGGCGCCGAGGTCCAGCAGGGCGACATCCTGGTGGGCAAGATCACGCCCAAGGGCGAGACCGAGCTCTCGGCCGAGGAGCGGTTGCTCCGCGCCATCTTCGGTGAGAAGGCGCGCGAGGTCCGTGACTCGAGCCTGCGCGTGCCCCACGGCGAGCGCGGCATCGTGGTCGACGTCAAGGTTTTCTCCCGCGAGAACAAGGACGAGCTTGGTCCAGGCATCAACGAGATGGTCCGGGTCTACATCGCACAGAAGCGAAAGATCTCGGCCGGCGACAAGATGGCCGGCCGCCACGGCAACAAGGGTGTGGTCAGCCGGATCATGCCCGCCGAAGACATGCCCTACCTGCCCGATGGCACACCGGTGGACATCGTGCTCAATCCGCTCGGCGTACCGAGCCGCATGAACCTGGGCCAGGTCCTGGAAACCCACCTCGGGTGGGTCGCGGCGACGCTGGGCATCAAGATCGCGACGCCGGTTTTCGACGGCGCCCCGATGGAGACCATCGTGGCCGAGCTCAAGCGAGCGGGCCTGCCGGAAGACGGCAAGGTCCGACTGCGCGACGGCCGCTCCGGTGAGGAGTTCGACGAGCCGGTGACCGTGGGCATGATCTACATGCTCAAGTTGGCCCACCTGGTCGAAGACAAGATCCACGCCCGGTCGACGGGTCCCTACAGCCTGGTCACCCAGCAGCCGCTGGGCGGCAAGGCGCAGTTCGGCGGTCAGCGCTTCGGCGAGATGGAGGTGTGGGCGCTCGAGGCTTACGGCGCCGCGCACGTCCTGCAGGAGATCCTGACCGTCAAGTCCGACGACATCGTCGGCCGCGTCAAGGCCTACGAGGCGATCGTCAAGGGCGACAACACGCTCGAGGCCGGCATCCCGGAGTCGTTCCGCGTGCTGGTCAAGGAGCTGGAAGGGCTCGCGCTCGGAGTAGAGATCCTGAGCGAGGACGAGCGCCAGATTGTTTTGTCAGAAGAGGACATCCCCGAGATCCCGCTGGACCTCGGTATCAGCCTCGAGCGCGAAGAGCTCGGGGAAGACTCGGGCGAGTAGGAGAGAAGAAAGAGAACTTGCTGAAGCTAGAGAACTTTGACGCGCTGAAGCTTTCGTTGGCGTCGCCGGAAACGATCATGTCGTGGTCGCACGGCGAGGTCACCAAGCCTGAAACCATCAACTACCGCACGCTCCGCCCGGAGCGTGACGGTCTTTTCTGCGAGCGCATCTTTGGTCCGACGCGCGACTGGGAATGCCACTGCGGAAAGTACAAGCGATATCGCTACAAGGGCATCATCTGCGACAAGTGCGGCGTCGAGGTGACCCGCTCCAAGGTGCGCCGTGAGCGCATGGGCCACATCAAGCTCGCCTCGCCGGTGAGCCACGTCTGGTATTTCAAGGGCATCCCGAGCCGCATGGGATTGCTCCTCGACATGTCCCCGCGCAACCTCGAGAAGATCCTCTACTTTGCCAACTACATCGTCACAGACGTCCATGAAGAGGTCCGGAAGGACATGCTCGCCGTCCTCAACATGGATAAGGACGAGCGCGCGATCCGGCTCCGCGGCGACATCGACGCGAAGTCGAAAGAGCTGCGCGCCGAGAATGAGGGCAAGTCGAAGAAGCTCAAGGGCGAGGTCGACGCAGAGGTGTCGAAGCTCGAGGAAGACCTGCAGGCGTCGGTCGACGAGCTGACGACCCAGGGCAAGAAGGCGACGGAGGCGATCAAGGCCGGCGTCGGCACGAAGTCCCGCCGGACACTTTCTGTTGGCCTGAACGGTGACGAAGAGGTCGTCATCGAGAAGGGCGAGCTTATGTCGAAAGAGATGTCGCGTGCCGTGCTCGGCAAAGTCCAGGAGAAGATCGAGCAGCTCGAGGCCAACACCAAGGCCGCGCAGAAGCGTGCCAAGGAGAGGCTCGACGCTGACCGCAAGTCGCTGGAAGCGTCGATCGAAGTCGCCACCAAGACGCAGCGCGAGGCCATCCAGGGCGAGCTGGAGACCCTGCAGCAGGAGATCGAGGCAACGCGCACCGATCTCGAGGCGCTGCACCCCAAGCAGATCCTCACCGACACGCAGTTCCGGGACTACTCGGAGCGCTTCGGGCGCGCCTTCCGCGCCGGCATCGGTGCCGAGGCGGTTCGCGAGCTGCTCTCGCGCATCGAGCTGCAGTCTGAGATGTATCGCCTTCGGGAGGAGTCGAAGTCATCGAGCGGCCAGCGCAAGCAGAAGGCGATCAAGCGCCTGAAGGTCGTCGAGGACTTCCGCAAGTCGAACGCCAGTCCGACTTGGATGGTGCTCGAAGTGCTGCCCGTCATCCCACCCGAGCTGCGGCCCATGGTCCAGCTGGACGGCGGCCGGTTCGCCACCTCCGACCTGAACGACCTGTACCGCCGCGTGATCAACCGCAACAACCGCTTGAAGAGGCTGCTCGAGCTCGGCGCGCCCGAGATCATCGTGCGCAACGAGAAGCGGATGCTCCAGGAAGCGGTCGACGCGCTGATCGACAACGGGCGCCGCGGTCGTGCCATCACCGGCACCGGCAACCGCAAGCTCAAGTCGCTTTCCGACATGTTGAAGGGAAAGCAGGGCCGGTTCCGCCAGAACCTGCTAGGCAAGCGCGTGGACTACTCAGGCCGGTCCGTGATCGTGGTCGGTCCCGAGCTGAAGCTTCACGAGTGCGGCCTGCCCAAGAAGATGGCGCTGGAGCTCTTCAAGCCGTTCGTCATGCGAGAGCTCGTCAACAAGGGTTACACGACCAACATCAAGTCGGCCAAGCGAATGGTCGAGCGGAGCCGGACCGAAGTCTGGGACGTCCTCGACGAGGTCATCCGGGATCACCCGGTGCTGCTCAACCGCGCCCCGACCCTGCACCGCCTGGGCATCCAGGCGTTCATGCCTGTGCTCGTCGAAGGGTCGGCCATCCAGATCCACCCACTCGTGTGTGCCGCCTTCAACGCCGACTTCGACGGCGACCAGATGGCCGTGCACGTGCCTCTCTTCAGTGGCGCCATCGCCGAGGCGAAGAACCTGATGATGTCGTCGCAGAACATCCTGTCCGCCGCGGACGGCCACCCGGTGGTCGCCCCGACGCAGGACGTGGTCCTCGGCTGCTACTGGCTCACCGCAGCACGCGGTGACATGCCGAAGGAAGCCCAGCTTGCGAAGCTGCGCGCGTTCACCTCGGAGAACGAGGTCGTGCTCGCGCTGGAAAGCAAGGTGGTGAAGCTGCAGGAATGGATCCGCGTGAGGATCGGAGACATGCTCATCGTCACAACCCCTGGGCGTGTCGTCTTCAACCAGTCGCTGCCCGTCGGCAAGGCGCCGCAGGGCACCGGGGGCGCGTCACCCGACGAAGTCGCGTCGATGTCGCCGCTGCCCTTCCAGAACGCTCACTACGACCGCAAGCTGCTGCGCACGCTGGTGGCTGACCTGTACCGCCTGTACGGCAGCGACATCACCGCCATCGTGGTCAACGACATCAAGCGGCTCGGCTTCCGTTACGCGACCCAGGCCGGAATCACCGTCTCGGCCATGGACATCCCGCACCCCGAGTCGAAGTGGCGAATCATCCGCGAGACCGAAAAGGAAGTCGCCGACGTCGAGAAGATGTACCGCCGCGGTGTCATGACCGACGACGAGCGCTACCGCAAGGTGATCGAGTTGTGGCAGAAGACCTACGAAGAGGTTGGCAACGCCACCGAGCACGCCTTCGACAAGTTCAGCCCGATCTGGATGATGATGGGCTCGGGCGCCCGCGGAAACATCCAGCAGATCCGGCAGCTGGCCGGCATGCGAGGCCTGATGGCCGACCCCACGGGCCGGATTATCGACCTGCCGATCATGGCCAACTTCACCGAGGGCCTGACGGTCCTCGAGTACTTCATCTCTACACACGGCACCCGCAAGGGACTCGCCGACACGGCGCTCCGCACCGCCGACTCGGGCTACCTGACGCGCCGTCTGGTTGACGTCGCGCAGGACGTGATCGTCCGGGAAGAGGACTGCGGCACGACGAACGGTATCTGGGTTCGTGACATCACCCCCGAGCGGGCGAAGAACGACCCGATCTTCGAGAAGATCGCGGGCCGCGTCACGGCCGAGGACATCACGGTTGACGGCAAGGTCCTCGTGCCAACGGGCTCGTCGATCAGCGACGACAACGCACGCAAGATCATCGCGGCCGGCGTGCCGGTCAAGATGCGTTCGGTTCTCGTGTGCGAGGCGCGCGAAGGCGTCTGCCGCACGTGCTACGGCCGCAACCTCGCCACGGGCAAGGTGGTGGAGATCGGCGAAGCGGTGGGTGTCATCGCAGCGCAGTCCATCGGCGAACCGGGCACCCAGCTGACCATGCGCACGTTCCACACAGGCGGTGTCGCCGGCGTGGACATCACCCAGGGTCTGCCTCGCGTGGAGGAGCTGTTCGAAGCTCGCATCCCCAAGGGCAAGGCCATCATCTCCGAGATCGATGGGGAGCTCGAGATCATCCGCCAGGAGGGCTCGCGCAAGGTGCGCGTGACATCCAGGGAGGAGTTCGAGGTCTCCTACCCGGTCGACCCCAAGATGCAGGTGCTCGTCAAGAGCAAGGACGACGTGATGGAGGGCCAGGAGGTGGCCCGGGACGCCAAGGGCAACGTGATCCGGACCCGGCACGCCGGCAAGGTCACAGTGACCACCAAGGACATCACGGTGCGGACCATCGACGAGGAGGTTCGCGAGTACCCGATCCCGCACCAGGTGCGCATCAGGCCCGAGCTCGACCGGCGGGACGGGCAGAAGGTGCTCATCAAGGCGGGACAGCAGATCACCGAAGGGTCGATCTCACCGCAGGAGCTGCTCCACATCCTCGGCAAGGAGGCGGTCCAGACCTTCCTGGTCGACGAGGTCCAGAAGGTGTACCGCAGCCAGGGCGTGGACATCAACGACAAGCACATCGAAGTCATCGTCCGGCAGATGATGCGGAAGGTCCGTGTCGACTCGGCCGGCGACACCGGGCTGCTTCCCGGCGAGATCGTCTCGCAGTGGGAGTACGAAGAGGGCAACGCGAAGGCGCTGGCAGAGGGCGGAGAGCCCGCCACCGCGCAGACCGTGCTGCTCGGCCTGATCAAGGCGGCGCTCAACACCACCTCGTGGCTGTCGGCAGCGTCCTTCCAGGAGACCACGCGCGTCCTGACCGAGGCCGCCATCTCCGGCAAGGTGGACCGGCTGCGCGGCCTGAAGGAGAACGTGATCATCGGCAAGCTCATCCCCGCCGGGACTGGGCTGGACTACTACAAGAAGCAGCGGGAGCAGGCCGCCAAGGTCCTCGAGGAGGAGCCGATCGACCTGGAGACCCTGTCCGTTTAGACCTGTTAAAACCGGGCCATCTCGGCCCGGTTTTCGGTTACATTCATCGGTACGTGCACAAGGGGGCCGCCCGCCAGGGTTGCTCCCTTCTCGTTTTCTGCGGGAACTTATGATTGGAAAAGTGATCCCAGGCTCCAGGCTGCTTCGCGCCCTCGCGATGATTCTGCTCGGCCTGGCGCTGCTTTCCGCGTGCGATTCCGGCGCGCTGACGCAGGGGCCCAAGCTCGCGAAGGACCAGACGCTGCGGCTGCTGCTCGAGGATCAGCCGGGCTCGTTGGACCCGGGCCAGACTCAGTACGCATACGAGACCGCCGTCCTGCGCGTCATCTCCGAGTCGCTGGTAAAGCCGTCGGCGGACTTGAGTGGCGTGGTGCCTGCTGCCGCGCAAAGCTACGAAGTGGCGAACGGGGGCACCGTCTTCGTCTTTCACCTCCGGACCAGCGCCCAGTATTCCGACGGCACCCCAGTCAAGGCGCAGGACTTCGTCTATGCCTGGCAGCGCCTCATCGATCCGCGCCTGGCTTCGCCTGAAGGCACGTTCTTCGCCGGCACCATCCTCAACGGAGACAAGGTTTCGGTCATGGATCCGCAGCGCGACGCGGCCAATCTTGATGCCGCGCTGGCCACCCTCGGGTTGAAAGCGCTCGACGCCTACACGTTCCAGGTGACGCTTGCGCAGCCGGATCCCGCCTTCATCTGGCTGGCGGCAATGCCCGCGGCCGCGCCGGTCAGGGAGGACCTCGTCAAGAAGAGTGGCGACAAGTGGTCGTCCAGCGCCGACACGCTGATCACGAACGGACCCTTCAAGGTCACCGAGATGGTTCACAACGACCACATCACGGTCGTGCCGAACCCGCACTACTGGGGCGCCAAGCCCACCCTCACCACGATCAACTTCCAGGTGGTGAACGACGGGGCGGCGGCTTTGGCGAAGTACAAAGGCGGACAGCTGGACGAGATCTCCGTGCAGCCCGCGCAGGCGGGGAGAGTGGCCGGCGACTCGAGCCTCAAGCAGAACCTGGTCAAGACACCGGACCTCACCGTGTTCTGGATCGCGTTTCGCATGAACGCATCACCGACCAACAACGCCAAGCTCCGGCTGGCGATCTCCCAGGCCATCGACCGCGACGCGTTCGTGGCCCAGATTTTCCAGGGCCAGGGGATGCCGGCAGAGTCCTTCATCCCGAAAGGCATGCACGGATATGCATCAACTCCCTCTGCTCAGAAGTTCGACCTCGCCCAGGCGCGAGCCTCGCTTGCAGCGTCCGGTGTCTCCGCCGCGCAGCTGGCGGCGTTGAAGTTCTCCTACGACCAGTCCTCGGACTTCGGCAAGGAGACGGCGAAGTTCATCCACGACCAGCTCAAAACCAACCTCGGCTTCGACATCACGCTGCAGGGACTCGACACGAACACATTGGCTTCGCATCTCGCCACCGGCGACTTCCAGCTCGCCGGCCCGATGGGCTGGAGCGCGGATTATCCGGACCCGGCGGACTGGTACGACATCTTCCTGACGACGAACTCGAACAATGTCGCCTTCTATCAAAACCAGCAGTACGACAACTTTGTCCGCGTCGCGCGGACCGACGCGCAACCTGACCGGCGCGACCAGGAGTACCTGCAAGCTCAACAGATGCTGGTCGGCGACGCTCCCGTGGCCTTTCTTGCGCAGTCTGTCAGCTGGCACCTGGTGCGACCGTATGTGCGGGGGATCTCGACCTCGTCCGTGGAGGAGTGGCCAGGCGCGCTGGATCCATCCCGGATCTCGATCGCTCCACACTAGAACGGGCGTTCGGGGCCCTCCCCGGCTATGCTGTTTGACACTGCGCGCGGAAGCGCAAGAAAATTCGTCTTAGCCGAAGAGGGCTGTGTGTGAGTAAGACCTGCTGCCGGCGCACTCTCGCCCCGGACGTTGCCGGGAAGAAGGCTGCAGGATCCAATGAGAGGTAAGACGCGTATGCGTTCAGGTAACCGCTTCCGAGCGATCGCGCTCGCGGCCGTAGCGTTTTTCGTTGTCGCCGCGTGCGGCGGCTCGAGCGGTGGTGGCACCACCTTGGCCAGCACCCAGGAACTCCGATTGAACATTGAACAGGAGCCCGGCACGCTCGACCCGGGGCTGCAGCAGTGGAACTATGAGGGTGTGGTTGGCATCAGGACCTTCGAGGCCCTACTCAAGCCCACCAAGGACTTGAAGGACGTCACAGGCTTTGCCGCGGACAGCTACTCGATCGACAGCACTGGCACCGTTTACACCTTCAAGCTGCACCCAGGCGCCAAGTGGAGCGACGGCGTGCCCGTCAAGGCCGGCGACTTCGTTTACGGCTATCAGCGCCTGTTGGACCCGCGTGTGGCGGCCTCATACGCCTCCTACTACTACGTCATCAAGAATGCGGCCAAGATCAACGGGATGTCTCCGACGGACCCAACTGTCGATGCAGCCGTCCAGACCCTCGGGGTGAAGGCGGTCGACGACACTACCTTCCAGATCACGCTTGAGTCGCCCGCGGGCTACTTCAAGTGGGTGGCCTCCCTGTGGACGGGTACTCCCGTGCGCAAGGACATTGTCGCCAAGTACGGAAAGGACTCCACCGGCGTTGACAAGTGGGGCATCGTCTCTCAGGCTGCCGCCGACTCCCTCGTTGGGAACGGGCAGTACAAGGTTTCTGAGGTCGTCAAGAACGACCACATCACGCTCGTTCTGAACCCCAACTACGCGGGCAGCTCGCCCAAGCCGACCATCACCAAGATGACCATGTTCGAAATCGCGGACGAGACCGTCGCTTACGCCAAGTACAAGAGTGGGGAGCTCGACTTCGTCAAGGTTCCGGTCGCCGAAACCGAAGCAGTCAAGAGCTCTGCAGAACTGGTCAAGAACCCGGAGCTGACCGTCTTCTGGATTGACATCAACGTGACCGCCAAGCCCTTCGACAACGTCAAGGTGCGCCAGGCGTTCGCCGCAGCGATAGACCGCGACTCGTTCGTCCAGAACGTCTTGAAGGGTCGTGGCCTGTCCGCAGGCACATTGATCCCCAAGGGCATGCGCAACTACCGGCCCGACCTGGGCCAGAAGTTCGACGCGACGGCCGGAAAGACACTGCTTTCCGGGGCGGGTGTGAGCGCCTCATCGCTCAACGGCGTCAAGTACGTCTACAACGCCAACAGCCCACTCAACAAGACGATGGCTGAATTCGTCCAGGCCCAGATCAAGACCAACCTGGGCGTCGATGTCGTTCTCGATGGGGTCGACAGCAAGACCCTCTCCACGCGTCTTCGCCACCAGCAATATCAGTTCGGAGGTCCCTCCGGTTGGGGCGCCGACTACCCTGACTCGCAGGACTGGTTCGACGTCATGATGACGGGCGCAGGCAACAACTTCAGCGCCTACGCCAGCACCACTTACGACACTTCGACGACGAAAGGTGACGCGGAGTCAGACAACACCAAGCGCGACTCTTTGTACGAGACCGCAGAAAAGACCCTCGTCGCCGACGCCCCCCTGATCTTCCTGTACCAGCGGACGAGCTGGTGGCAGGTGAAGCCGTACGTCAAGGGATTCACGATCACGCCGATCGACTACTTCCTCGGCGACTTCTACCCGTCTAGCATTCAGATCGCTCAGCACTAACTAGGAGACATTTTTGGCAGTGGTAAAGGGCGCCCCGATGCGGGGCGCCCTCATCCCGCTTCGCAAGAGGTCAGGTCGAGGTTGGACCCTCGGCATCTACATTGCCCGCCGCTTGCTGTGGATGGTGCCGGTGCTGCTATTCGTCATCTTCATCACGTTCTTCCTCGCGCACGTTGCGCCGGGGAGCCCGTGGGATCGGGAAGGCCGGCAGCTGTCGCCGGCGGTCATCAACAACCTCAACCTCAAGTACGGGCTCGACAGACCCATCTGGACCCAGTTTGGCATCTACCTCTGGAACGTGATCCACTTCGACTTCGGGGACTCGTACCAGCACACCGGGCAGTCGGTCAACAGCCTGATCCTGGACAGCTGGCCTTACACGTTCAAGCTTGGTGCGATCGCCTTCGTGGTAATCCTGGTGTTCGGGGTGTCTCTCGGAGTGGTCGCCGCCCTGCGGCAGAACAGCATCATCGACTATGCGGCGGTGGGACTGGCCACGGTGGGAGCCTCGGTGCCCAACTTCGTCGTCGGGATCGTCTTGATCATCATCCTGTCGAACTTCCTCTACAAGGCCACCAACGAGACGTTCTTCTTACCCACCGGTGGGTATCCGCAGGACTTCGTGCACATGATCATGCCGGTCGCAACCCTCAGCTTTCTTCCGATCGCCTACCTGGCCCGCCTCACGCGATCCAGCACCCTTGACTCCCTGCGCCAGGACTTCGTCCGAACCGCATGGGCGAAGGGACTCAAGGAGCGCTTCGTCGTGACCCGCCACGTGCTGAAGAACTCGCTGATCCCGGTCGTGACCACCGCCGGACCGCTGTTCGCAGGGCTCATCACCGGCTCTGTGATCGTCGAGACGATTTTTCAGGTGCCCGGCATCGGACGCGCGTATGTGACCTCGATCGAGGCCCGCGACTATCCGATGATTCTCGGCACGACGGTGCTGTATGCGGGGCTGGTAGCGCTGCTCAACCTTGTGGTCGACGTGGCGTATGTGTTCATCGATCCCCGCGTGAGGCTGGACTGATGGCCCAGGCCATGGTGGCTCAACCCGCGGATTGGGAAGCCCAGGAGCAGATCGGCCTGTGGACCGACGCGTGGAGGCGCTTCCGGCGCAACCGGCTCGCGGTCGCCAGTCTGGCGGTTGTAGTCCTGATGATCGTCCTGGCCGCCATCGCGCCGATTCTCCAGCGCCTCGGTGTGATCGCCGACCCGACCGTCCAGGACGTGGTCAACAGTTATCAAAGCCCGGCCTTCGGTCACCATTTGCTCGGCACCGACGACCTCGGCCGAGACGTGCTGTCCAAGGTCTTGTTCGGAGCTCAGGTTTCCCTTTCCATCGGCATCCTGGTGCAGGTGATGGTCCTGTTCCTTGGCGGCGGGATCGGCCTGGTGGCCGGCTATTTTGGGGGATGGATCGACAACGTCTTGATGCGGTTCACCGACATCATGTATGCGTTCCCCGACCTTCTGTTCGTTCTCATCATCGTCGCCGCCCTCGGGCCGACCTACTTCAACATCTTGTTCGCGATCGGGTTTGTGGCCTGGGTGGGGCTTGCGCGTCTCGTGCGGGGTCAGGTGCTCTCGATCAAGGAAAAGGAGTACGTCGAGGCCGCCCACGCGGCCGGCACGACCCCGTTCAAGATCATCATCAAGCACCTGCTTCCGAATGCGTTGGGTCCGGTGATCGTCACCCTCACCTTTGGCATTCCCGCCGCCATCTTCACCGAAGCCGTGCTCGACTTCCTGGGGGTCGGCCTGCGGCCGCCACAGCCGAGCTGGGGGGTCATGGTCTTCGAAGGCTACGCAGCCGTCGACGCTTACGCCTACCTAGTTATCATTCCTTGCGTCGCTCTATCGATGACTATGCTGGCCTTCAACTTCGTCGGTGACGGGCTCCGTGATGCGCTCGATCCCCGCATGCGCCGCTAAGGGCAACCCGAGTACTTGACTGAACCGATCCTCAAGGTCGAAGACCTGAGGACCCAGTTTTTTACCTCACGGGGAGTGGTGCGCGCCGTCGACGGTGTCAGCTTCAACGTCAACCCTGGCGAGACGCTCGCGGTCGTAGGCGAGTCGGGCTGCGGAAAGACAATCACCGCGCTTTCGATCCTGCGCCTGGTTCCGGAGCCCGGAAGGATCGTGAGCGGGAGGATCCTTTTCAACGGTCGCAATGTCGTCGACATGGACGGCGATGAAGTCCGCAGCTACAGGGGCAACGACGTCGCGATGATCTTCCAGGACCCCATGACCTCCTTGAACCCCGTGACCAAGGTGGGTGCACAGATCAGGGAGGCCATGACCGCCCATGACCGGTTCACACCCACCCAGGCCAGCGAGCGGGTAGTGCCGCTGCTACAGAGGGTCCGAGTACCGGCCGCCCAGACGCGCGTCAAGGACTATCCCCACCAGTTCTCGGGTGGCATGCGCCAGCGCGCCATGATCGCCATGGGGCTGTCCAACGAGCCATCGCTGCTGATCGCCGACGAGCCCACCACCGCCCTTGATGTGACTGTGCAAGCCCAGGTGATCCAGCTGTTGAAGCAGCTCAACCGAGAGCTGGGGACGGCCATCATCCTGATCACCCACAACACTGCGCTCGTCGCCAGCATGTGCGAGCGCGTGGTCGTCATGTACGCCGGCCGGGTGGTTGAGGAGGGCCCCGTCGATCGGATCTTCTCCAACCCCGAGCACCCCTACACCTGGTCGCTTCTGCGATCGGTCCCGAGGGTAGACGAGGCGCGTAAGGGTCGCCTGGTCTCCATTCGCGGGATGCCGCCCGACCTGGTGCGGATGCCTCCCGGATGCAAGTTCCACCCGCGGTGCATGTTCAAGGTGGACCGCTGCTCGCGTGACGAGCCAGAACTCGAGGACGTTGGCCCGGGCCAGCGCGCGCGATGCTGGGTGATGATGCACACCGTATCCGAGGAAACCCGGGAGGATGCGCAAACCAGCGAGATGTCCTTCGACGTGGCGGCGGACATCAAGAAGCGCATGCGCTCCGACGCGCGTCCGTGATGGTGGCGGGGCAGCCGGCCGCGAACCTGGCTGCGGTTGATCGCGAGATCGTCAAGGTCGAGGACGTCTACAAGTACTACCCCGCAGGCGGCGGTCAGGTGGTGCAGGCGGTGGCCGGTGTCGACCTGCAGATCAGGCGTGGCGAGACGCTCGGGTTGGTCGGCGAGTCGGGCTGCGGTAAGTCGACCCTGGCTCGGCTGATCACCGCCCTTCAGCCCGTGACGAAGGGGCGGATCCTCTTCAACGGGCAGGACCTGAACAAGTTGCACGGTGGGCGCCTACGGCAAGTCCGGCGGGAGATGCAGATCATCTTCCAGGACCCGTTTGCCTCACTCGACCCCCGGATGACGATCGGCGACATCATCGCCGAGCCGATCGACAACTTTCGCCTGGCCAAGGGCAAGGAACGGCGCACGCGGGTGCAGGAGCTGCTGCGGCTGGTCGGGCTAAACCCCAACTTCACCAACCGGTACCCGCATGAGTTTTCGGGCGGCCAGCGGCAGCGCATCGGCATCGCCCGAGCGCTCTCGGTCAGCCCCTCGTTCATTGTGTGCGACGAGCCGGTTTCGGCTCTTGACGTCTCCATCCAGGCGCAGATCATCAACCTGCTGCAGGACCTGCAGCGGGAGTTCAAGCTGACATACCTGTTCATCGCGCACGACCTGGCCGTCGTCCGACACCTTTCAGACAGAATCGCGGTCATGTACCTCGGCAAGGTCGTGGAGGTCGCCGACCGGGTTGACATCTACGAGCACTCGCAGCACCCGTACACGAAGGCGCTGCTCACCTCGATCCCTGTTCCCGACCCGTCCGTCGAGCGCGATCGGGAGCCGATCCTCCTGAAGGGCGAGATCCCGTCGCCGGTGAATCCGCCGTCGGGCTGCCGGTTTCACACGCGCTGCTCGATCGCTCGAGCGCCCGGCATCTGCTCCGAGCAGGAACCGCCGCTTGAGCCGCATGGGCACCGGGACCAGGTGGCGGCCTGTCACTTCGCGGGCGAAGCCTAGCTCGGCGCGGGGCGTTGGTTCCGGGCAGAGGTTTAATACGCGCATGCAATCAGGTACCCGCAGCCGGGCGGTCGCGCTCGCGAGCGCGGGTATGTTTGTCGTCGCCGCCTGTAGCGGCGGTGGCGGAGGCACCAGCACGAACCTGTCGCCGTCCGGCAACCAGATTCTGCGCGCCAACAATCGCGTCGAGCCGAACAGTTATGACCCGACGCAGCAGACATACGTCGAGGCGGCAGTCGGCCGCAACGTATTCGAATCTCTGCTGAAGCCGAAAGCTGACCTCAGCGATGTGCAGCCCGCCGCAGCGAAGAGCTACGACGTGTCGTCAGACGGCCTGACGTATACCTTCCACCTGCAAACAAATGCCAAGTGGAGTGACGGCAAGCCGGTCACGGCCGGTGACTGGGTCTATGGATACCAGCACCTGCTCAACCCGGCGCTGGCCGCCGGTTTCGTCGACCCGTTCTTCGTCGGCACGATCGCCGGCGCGCAGAACTACGGCAGCGTTGACGTGTCGAGCGCGAGTGCGATCGACAGCTTCCTGTCAGGGCTCGGACTTTCCGCGCCGGAGGCCAACACGTTCGTGATCAAGCTCCAGAACCCTGCCGCCTACTTCAAGTGGGTGGTGACGCTGTGGGTTGCGGTGCCGATCAGCAAGGACGTCGTTCAGAGTGCGGCGGGCGGGGCGTTCGCCTCGAACGACACGACCAAGCCTCTGGCTTGGGCCAACAACGCGAACACGATCATCGGCAATGGTCCATTCAAAATCGCGGAGATCGCTTCCAAGGACCACGTGACCATGGTGCCCAACCCCGGGTACTGGGGTCCCGCACCGAAGCTCCAGCAGATCATCTACTACTTCATCGCCGACGGAAACATCGCCTTCTCCAAATACCGGACGGGCGCCCTCGACATGATTGCGGTCCCGGCGGCCGATGTGACCGTGGTGCGCAGCGACGCCACCCTGAGCAGACAGGCGCATTTGTTTCCGCGACTCACGACGTTCTGGATGAGCTTCAACACTAAGAAACCCCCGTTCGACAACGCGAAGGTCCGCATGGCGTTCGCCAAGGCGATCGACCGCGACAAGCTCACACAGGACGTTCGTCACGACACCGACAAGCCGATCCAGAGCTTCATTCCCAAGGGTATGGCCGGTTACGACACCACTGACAACGCGCAGAGTTTTGACCCGGCAGCGGCTAGGAAGCTGCTCTCTGACGCCAGCGTCAGCGCTTCCACGCTGAACACATTCAAGGTGCTCACCCGAGACACGACGGGTAGCAAGGCCATCAACCAGTTCATCGTCGACCAGTGGAACACCAACCTCGGGCTGAGCATCCAGCTTGACGTCATCGACGGCACGGCCGTCACGAGCCGCATCCGCAAGGGTATTTTCGACATCTACGGCCCGGACGGCTGGGGCGTCACTTATCCGGACCAGCAGGACTGGTTCGACGTGTTCACGAGCGGGTCTTGCCACAACCTCAACTTCGGCTGCCCGACCCTGGCGGGATATGACGATCTGGTTAAGAAAGCCAACACCGAGCTTGACCAGAACCAGCGCAACAAGGATTACCTGACCGCTCAGAAGATGCTGATCGACCAGGCAGCGGTTGGATTTATCTACCAGGAGTACGAGTTCGTCCTCATCGCGCCGTACGTCAACATCACGCCCAATCCGTTCGACGATCAGAACATGCCTGGAAACCTGAACTTCCAAACCGCATACATCACAGCTCACTAGGAGTCGGTTCGACCACGCGATGTGCGACCGCGCGGGCGCCGGGAATTTGTTCGGAGCAGGAGCCGCCGCTCGAGCCGCCGGGCAGCGGGAATCTGTTCGGAGCAGGAGCCGCCGCACGAGCCGCAAGGGCAGCCGGACTAGATGGCCGCCTGCCACTTCGCGGGAGAGGGGTAGGCCGGGCGGGCAACCGGGCGGGCCCTCCCTCTGTCTTGGCCGGTCCTCCCCCGCCGGCACTCCTCGCGCCAACTTAGTGGGCGAAAAATTCGGTGTCAACCCAGCCTATTAAGAGGGCGGGCCGGCGACCTCCAGGATCCGATAGCCCTTCTTCGACTTCAGCCGCTGGACCGCATAGCCTTCTTCCTTCAGCCAGGTGGCCAGCGAGTCCGCCCCCAGGTTGCGCTGAACCACGAGGTACGCTCGGCCCTCAGGCCGCAATCGTCGCAGCCACGTGAGCAGGAGCTCGTGCAGGGCGGCTTTGCCGACCCGGACAGGCGGATTCGAGTAGATGGCATCGAACCGGACGTCGTCCGGGACCTGGTCAGGAGCCGCGGCGGTGACGTTGGGAACGGCAGCTCCGGCCGCGTTCGTCCGGGTCAGCTCGAGGGCCCGCTGGTTGACGTCGACGGCCCACACCCGGGCACCAGGCGCCTGGCGGGCGAGGGCGATCGCGATCGGCCCATAACCGCTGCCGAGATCCAGGATCTCGCCCCGCGCAGGGGGTGTGGGCGCCTCCCGAAGCAACACCAGGGTCCCGAGGTCGATGCCCCTGGAGCCGAACACGCCCCGGTCCGCCTGCAGCTCGAGCGCGAGCTCACCAACATGGAGGTGGACCTTGCGCGGTTTTGACTCCACGGCAGGCGCCGGGTCGAAGTAATGAGACTCCGGCGCAGTCAATTGGGGGCGCCGCTTTTTGGGTATACTCATCGTTTGTCGCCCAATCGGCTAATGCCGCGTGGGATTTGAGCCGTCATTCGGAGAAACGTTTGCCCACAATCCAGCAACTGGTCCGCACTCCGCGTAGGGCGTCCAGAGCGAAGTCTAAGGCGCCGGCCCTCAAAGGCTCACCGCAGCGGCGGGGAGTCTGCGTGCGCGTCTATACCCAGACGCCGAAGAAGCCGAACTCGGCCCTCCGCAAGGTGGCTCGCGTCCGGCTGACCACGGGCATCGAGGTGACTGCTTACATCCCCGGGATCGGACACAACCTTCAGGAGCACTCGGTGGTCCTCATCCGCGGAGGCAAGGTCAAAGACCTTCCGGGCGTTCGCTACCACATCATCCGCGGCACCCTGGACACAGCAGGCACCAAGAACCGCAAGAAGGCGCGCTCGAAGTACGGCGCCAAGCGGGAAAAGGCCAAGGCGGCCTAGATGCCTCGTCGCAGCCGTCCAGTCAAGCGTGTCATCGCGCCCGACCCCGTCTACCAGTCGGAGGCGATCGCCAAGTTCGTGAACGTGGTCATGAGCCGAGGCAAGCGTTCGACCGCGGAGAAAGTCGTCTATGACGCGCTCACCCGCGCCAGCAAGCAGGCCAAGAAGGAGCCGCTCGAGGTGTTCGACCTGGCCCTTCGCAACGCCACTCCGCTGCTCGAGGTCAAGCCTCGGCGAGTTGGTGGCGCGACGTACCAGGTGCCGGTCGAGATCCGGCCGGAGCGCCGCCTGGCGCTGGCCCGCCGCTGGATCGTCCGTTTCGCTCGCCAGCGTGGCGGGAAAAGCATGTCTGAGAAGCTCGCGTTCGAGCTCCTTGACGCCTCCCAGAACACTGGTGGGGCGGTCAAGCGCAAAGAGGAAACCCACCGGATGGCAGAAAGCAACAAGGCTTTCTCCCACTTCCGGTACTAGATAGAGAGATGAGCGTGGCACTTAAGATGCAGGAGCGTCCGGTCGCGATCGACAAGGTCCGAAACATCGGGATCATGGCGCATATCGACGCGGGCAAAACGACGACGACCGAGCGGATCCTTTTCTATGCAGGGCGAATCCACAAGATGGGCGAGGTTCACGAAGGGGCTTCGACCATGGACTGGATGGTCCAGGAGAAGGAGCGCGGGATCACGATCACCTCGGCGGCCACAACCGCCGTGTGGCGCGACCACGCGATCAACATCATAGACACACCCGGGCACGTGGACTTCACGGTTGAGGTCGAGCGGAGCCTTCGGGTGCTCGACGGCGCGGTCGCCGTTTTCGACGCAGTGGCCGGCGTCGAACCGCAGTCGGAGACGGTCTGGCGCCAGGCCGACCGTTACGGCGTGCCCCGGATCGCCTTCATCAACAAGATGGACCGCATCGGCGCCGACTTCTACGGGTCGCTGAACTCGATCCGTACCCGTCTGGGCGCCCGGGCCGTACCCATCCAGCTGCCCATCGGCTCGGAGGACTCGTTCACGGGTTACGTCGACCTGGTCACCAAGCAGGCGATCGTCTACACGGACGACCTGGGGACGACCAACACCGAGTCGCTTGACATCCCGGCCGGGATGGCGGAGCTGATCACACAGCACCGCCACGACCTGATCGAGGCGGTCGCCGATTTCGACGACGAGATCATGCATCTGTACCTGGACGAGAAGGAGCCGAGCGAGGCCCAGATCAACGCCGCGCTCCGCAAGGGCACGGTCGCGGGCATCCTGGTGCCAGTCCTGTGTGGCGCGGCTCTCCGCAACCGCGGCGTGCAGCCGATCCTGGACGCGGTCGTGGACTACCTTCCGTCACCAGCAGACGTTCCGGCCGTGGAGGGCACTGACCCGAAGACGGGCGCTCTCATCGTCCGCGAGCACGAGGACAACGAGCCCTTCTCCGCGCTTGCGTTCAAGATTCAGATGGACCCGCAGGGGGTCGGCAAGCTGACCTTCTTCCGGGTCTACTCGGGCAAGCTGAAGGCCGGTTCCGGGGTGCTCAACGCATCCAACGGTCGCAAGGAGCGCATCGGGCGAATCCTTCGCATGCACGCGATCCGGCGTGAGGACGTGGACGAGGTGTTCACGGGCGACATCGCTGCCGCGGTCGGACTGAAGTACACGACGACCGGCGACACCCTGGCGGATGAGGCTCACCCCATCCTGCTGGAGTCGATTGTGTTCCCAGAACCGGTGATCTCGGTTGCGATCGAGCCGAAGACGAAGGCCGACCAGGACAAGCTCGGCATTGGTCTGCAGCGCCTCACGGAGGAGGACCCGACGTTTAAGGTCCATACCGACGACGAGACGGGCCAGACCATCATCGCCGGCATGGGCGAGCTGCACCTGGAGATCATCATCGACCGCCTGATGCGCGAGTTCAAGGTGGACGCCAATCAGGGCAAGCCGCAGGTCGCCTACAAGGAAGCGATCAAGAGGCCCGCGCATGGCGTGGGGCGCTTCATCCGGCAGTCCGGTGGTAAGGGTCAGTTCGGCCACGCCGAGCTGGACGTCCGTCCTGGCGAGCAGGGTAGCGGGTTCATCTTCGAGGACAAGGTCACGCAAGGTCGCATCCCCAGGGAGTTCATCCCTTCGGTCGAGAAGGGAATCAGGGAGGCGCTCCAGAGTGGGGTTGTCGCCGGCTATCCCGTGGTCGATATTGTGGCCGCGCTGGTGGACGGCTCGTTCCACGCGGTCGACTCGAACGACATGGCGTTCCAGGTGGCCGGCTCGATGGCGATCAAGGATGCCATGCACAAGGCTCAGCCTTACCTGCTCGAGCCGATCATGAAGGTCGATGTTGTCATGCCAGAGGAATATCTCGGTGACGTGATGGGCGACCTGTCGTCACGTCGCGGGCACATCCTCGGTATGGAAGGACGAGGCACATCGCAAAACGTAAAGGCCAGCGTGCCTCTGGCCGAGATGTTCGGTTACGCTACCGAGCTTCGGTCGATGACCTCGGGGCGCGCTACGTATTCGATGGAGTTCAGTCATTACGCGGAAATGCCCGGGAACCTGGCGGAGGCTGTGGGCCGCCGTACCACGTCGCGGAGTTAGCTAGGAGGAAACAGTGGCGAAGAAGAAGTTCGAGCGGACAAAGCCGCACCTCAACGTCGGGACGATCGGTCATATCGACCACGGCAAAACGACGCTGACGGCTGCCATCACAAAGGTCCTTTCTGAGAAGGGGTTGGCCGAGTTCAAGCCCTTCGATCAGATCGACAAGGCACCGGAAGAGAAGGCTCGTGGAATCACGATCTCGATCACCCATGTGGAGTACGAGACCGAGAAGCGCCACTACGCGCATGTGGACTGCCCTGGGCATCAGGATTACATAAAAAATATGATCACCGGCGCCGCCCAGATGGACGGCGCGATCCTCGTCGTGGCCGCCAACGATGGCGCCATGCCGCAGACCCGCGAGCACATCATCCTGGCTCGCCAGGTCAACGTGCCATTCCTCGTCGTCGCGCTCAACAAGTGCGACATGGTCGATGACAAGGAGTTCATCGAGCTGGTCGAGCTCGACCTTCGCGAGCTCCTGAGCCGGTACGAGTACCCCGGTGACGACATTCCCATCGTCCGCATCTCGGCGCTCAAGGCGCTCGAAGGTGACCCCGAGTGGTCGCCCAAGATCATGGAGCTCATGAACGCGGTCGACACCTACATCCCCGAGCCGGAGCGTCCGGTCGACAAGCCGTTCCTGATGCCGATCGAGGACGTGTTCACGATCGAAGGTCGCGGCACTGTGACCACGGGTCGTGTCGAGCGCGGCAAGCTCAAGAGGAACGAGGAAATCGAGATCGTCGGCATCCACCCGAACAGCACGAAGACCGTCGTCACGGGCATCGAGATGTTCCACAAGGACATGGACGAGTGCCAGGCCGGCGACAACATTGGCGCGCTCCTGCGCGGTGTCAAGCGCGAAGACGTCGTACGTGGCCAGGTGCTGGCCAAGCCGGGCACGATCAAGCCGCACACGGAGTTCAAGGCCCAGGTGTACGTGCTGACGAAGGAAGAGGGCGGCCGTCACACGCCATTCCTCACGGGCTACCGGCCGCAGTTCTACATGCGCACTACCGACGTAACGGGCGAGGTCAAGCTCCCCGACGGCGTCGAGATGGTGATGCCGGGCGACAACATCGTCATGGACATCACACTCGGTGAGCCGATCGCCATCGAGCCCGGGCTTCGCTTCGCCATCCGCGAGGGTGGCAAGACCGTCGGCGCCGGCGTGGCGACCGAGGTTGTCAAGTAGGCATATAGGTAAGGAAGAGGAAAAGGCTGGCAAGTGGCGCAAAAAATTCGGATACGGCTCAAGGCCTACGACCATCGGGTCTTGGATCAAGCGGCGGACAAGATCGTCGACACCGCCCGCCGTACGAACGCGCGCACTGCCGGCCCGATCCCCCTTCCCACAGAGATTTCGAAAGTGACCGTCATCCGATCGCCCTTCATCGACAAGGACTCACGTGAACAGTTCGAGATGCGCACTCACAAGCGGATCGTCGACATCCTCGATCCGAACCCGCGCGTCGTGGATGCGCTCATGCGTCTCAGCCTTCCCGCCGGCGTCAGCATCGAGATAAAGAGTTGAAAGGACTGCTCGCGAAGAAGCTGGGCATGACCCAGCTGTTCAACGCCGACGGCACGACCACCGCGGTGACCGTGCTCGAAGCCGGCCCGTGCCGCGTGCTCGGCCTGCGCACCGCCGAGAAGGACGGCTACTCCGCCGCCCGAATCGCATTTGACGTCGTGGCCGAGCGCAAGCTCAGCAAAGGCGAGCTGGGCGTGTTCAAGAAGGCGAACCTCGAGCCACACCGTCACGTGGTCGAAATTCGCGGCTACGAAGGCCTCGAGGCCGGTCAGGAGTTGAAGGCCGAAATCTTCGCCGCCGGCGAGATCGTGGACGTCACCGCACACTCGAAAGGCAAGGGTTTCCAGGGCCTCATCAAGCGACACAAGTTCAGCCGCGGACCCGAGTCGCACGGCTCGATGAACGTCCGCCAACCGGGCGCGATCGGATCGACCGACTCGGCGCGCGTTTTCAAGGGTCTGAAGATGTCCGGCCAGATGGGCAACGTAAGGACCACGGCCCGCGCCTACAAGGTCGTGCGCGTAGACCCCGAGCGCAACCTCCTGCTGCTCAAGGGCGGCGTGCCCGGCGGAAAGGGAGCGCTCGTGCTCGTGCGCCAGTCGACTAAGCCAGTGAAGGTCAAGGGCCCAGCCGGCAAGCCGACCGGAAGGAAGGTCTGATGCCCGCGGCCAAAACAACCACCAAAACCAAGGCAGCCACCAAGACAAAACCGGCAGCGAAGAAGACTGCCGCCGAGACGGCAATCAACGCCCTGCGGGCGCCTTTCTTCGACGCGCTTGGCGAGCGTAACGGCGAGATCGACCTGCCCAAGGCGATATTCGACGAGAAGCCGAACATGCCCGTCATGCACCAGGCATTCCTACGCCAGATGGCCAACGCGCGGCGGGGCACGGCATCAACCAAAACCCGCGGCGACGTCTCGGGCGGCGGCGCCAAACCCTACCGCCAGAAAGGCACCGGGCGCGCGCGACACGGCTCGATCCGCGAACCGTCCATGAAGGGCGGTGGCGTCGTATTCGGACCGCACCCGCGCAGCTACGAGCAGCGAATGCCGAAGCAGATGCGCCGACTCGCCTTGCGCTCAGCGCTCAGCCAGAAGGCGCTCGACGGTCAGGTGCGCATCATCGAGAGCTTCGTTTTCGACGAGCCCAAGACCAAGCAGGCCGTCGAGCTGATGGACGCTATCGGTTTCGACAAGTCGGCGCTCATCGTCCTGCCCGCGCCCAACGGTGTCGTGAGCCGCTCGTTCGAGAATCTTTCCGGCACCAAGACCATCCTCGCTCGCAACCTCAATATCCGCGACCTCTTCACGCACAACTACCTGCTTCTTTCGAAGGATTGCCTCGAGCTGCTGGAAGAGAACTTCGGACCACGGGAGCGAAACGCAAAGTGACAACGCGCGCCGCCTCTGAGATCGTGATCGGCCCGGTCATCACCGAGCGCACCTACCAGCTCTACACGCAGGGGCGGTATACGTTCCGCGTCTCGCCGCGCGCCTCCAAAACGGAGATCAAGAAGGCGCTCGAAGAGCAGTACGAGGCGCAGGGCATCAGGGTGCGCGACGTGAACACCGTGACGATGCGCGGCAAGAAGCGCCGCAGCATGCGCAGGCAGGGATCGATCGGCCACACCGCCGACTGGAAGAAAGCGATCGTGACACTCGGCGCCGGTCAAAAGATCGAAGGCCTGTTCGGGAGCGTCTAAGAGAAAAATGCCAATCAGAAAGTACAAGCCAACCAGCCCCGGACGCCGATTCATGTCGGTGTCAGGCTTCGACGAGGTCACGACCGACGAGCCGGAGAAGACCCTGCTCGAGTCGCTGCCCACGCACGCCGGCCGCAATAACCAGGGGCGTATCACCACGCGTCACCAGGGCGGCGGCTACCGCAAGATGTATCGGAAGATCGATTTCAAGCGCGACAAGTTCGGTGTAGCCGGCAAGGTCGCCACCATCGAGTACGACCCCAACCGCAGCGCTCGCATCGCGCTCATCCACTACAAGGACGGCGAGAAGCGCTACATCCTCGCCCCGCTCGGATTGAAGGTCGGCGACCCGATCGAGAGTGGGGAGGAAGCGCCGGTGCGCATCGGCAACGCCCTCCCGCTGTTGAACATCCCGGTCGGTTCGACGATCCACAACATCGAGCTCACGCTCGGCCGCGGCGGCCAGCTCGTCCGTTCGGCGGGCGCATCCGCGCAGCTGCTGGCGAAGGAAGGCGACTACGCCGTCGTGCGCATGCCTTCTGGCGAGCTGCGCCGGATCCACGTCCGCTGCCAGGCCACGATCGGCCAGGTCGGTAATATCGAACACGAGAACGAGTCGGGCGGCAAAGCCGGACGCAGCCGCTGGCTCGGCGTGCGGCCCACCGTGCGTGGGTCGACGATGAACCCGCGCGACCATCCACACGGTGGCGGCGAGGGCAAGACCGGGCCCGGTGGCAACCCGAAGACCCCGTGGGGCAAGCCCGCCCTCGGCTACCGCACGCGCAAGCCGAAGAAGGCCTCAGACAAACTGATCATTCGCCGCCGCGAGAAGAAAGGACGCAAGAAGTAAATGTCACGCTCACTGAAGAAGGGGCCGTTCATAAGCGCCCCCTTGAAAGAAAAGATCGACAAGATGAATCTGACCCGCGACAAGAAGGTGATTCGCACCTGGGCTCGCGCGTCGACCATCTATCCCGACATGGTCGGGCACACCATCGCGGTCCACGATGGCCGCAAGCACGTGCCCGTCTTCATCAGCGAGAACATGGTCGGCCACAGGCTGGGTGAGTTCGCGCCCACCCGCCATTTCCGCGGCCATGGCACCCACACCGAAAAATCGACGGCGCTGAAGTAGAGCGGTGGCAACGATGGAAGTTTCCGCAGTGCAGAGGTTTGTCCGCCGCACGCCGCGCAAGGCGAGGCTGGTGGCCGACTCTGTCAAAGGTATGAAGGTGACCGAGGCTCTGGCTTTCCTGGAGTTCTCGCCGAAGCACGCCGCGCGCGACGTCGCCAAGGCGATCCGCTCCGCGGCCGCCAACGCCGAGCACAACTTCAACCTGACCCGAGAAGACCTCGTGATCAAGCAGCTGCTCATCGACGAAGGTCCAACGTTCCGCCGCCGCCGGCCCGTCAGCCGCAGCATGGCGCACGAGTTCTTCCACCGCACCTGCCACATCACCGCGGTCGTCGAAGACCGCCCAGAGGTAAGAAAGTAGTTGGGTCATAAAGTCCATCCGAACGCATTCCGCTTAGGCGTGTTCCGTCCCTGGGAGGCGAACTGGTTTGCCAACCCCAAGGACTACACGAAGATGCTGCACGAAGACCTCGAGATGCGCCGCGTCATCCTCGCCCGCCTGCGCAATGCAGGCATCGCCAAGATCGAGACCGAGCGCTCTTCGAACGCCCAGCTCACCGTGACCATCCACACGGCCAAGCCAGGAATCGTGATCGGCAAAGGTGGTGCCTCGGTCGACCAGCTGCGTGAAGACCTCGAGAAGCGCTTTGGCAACCGCGTGCGAATCTCGATCCAGGAGATCAAGCAGCCGGAGCTCGACGCGCAGCTCGTCGCCGAGAACATCGCGTCGCAGATCGAGCGCCGCATCAGCTACAAGCGTGCGATGAAGCAGGCGATCCTGCGCACGATGCGCTCGGGCGCCAAGGGCGTCCGGATCTACTGTGGCGGCCGCCTACGCGGAGCCGAGATGGCGCGTCGTGAGTGGGACCGCGAAGGTCGCGTGCCCCTGCACACGCTGCGCGCCAACATCGACTTCGGCCGTGCCACCGCGAGCACCACCTTCGGCGCCATCGGCGTCAAGTGCTGGATCTACAAGGACCAGGTCGCTCCCAAGCGTCCGCTCCCCGCGGCGCCAGATGCGACGCCGCTCGCCGAGGTCATGGCTCCCCAGCCCGAGATCGTGGAGGCGGTGACCGAACCGCAGGTTGCCGTCCAGGCTACGGTGCCCGAGGCGACGGTCGAGGCCACGGCACCCGTCGCGGCGCCCCGCCGCGCCCGCGCGACGCCAACGACGACAACGACGACTACGACTGCCGAGCCCGAAACCGAGGTCGAAACCGCCCCGCCCAAGCCGGCCACCGTCGCCAGGCCCAAGGCGGCACCCAAAGCCAAGGCCCAGGTCAAGGCGGAGCCCAAGGCCAAGGCCGCGCCCAAGGCAAAAGCCGAAGCCAAGGCTGAGACCAAGGCCCCGGCCAAGAAGGCCACCGTCAAGAAGGCCAAGAGCTGATGCTGATCCCCAAGCGCGTCAAGTACCGCAAGATGCACCGCGGCCGGCGCACCGGCATCGCCACGCGTGGCGCCACCGTCGCGTTCGGCGACTTCGGCCTGCAGGCGATGGAAGCCTGCTGGATGAGCAACCGCCAGATCGAGGCAGCCCGCCGGGCGATGACTCGCCACGTAAAGCGCGGCGGCCAGATCTGGATTCGCGTCTTTCCTGACAAGTCGATCACCAAGAAGCCGGCCGAGACGCGCATGGGCTCGGGCAAGGGCAACCCCGAAGGCTGGGTCGCCGTGATCAAGCCCGGTCGCGTGCTCTTCGAGATGGGCGGCGTCACACCGCAGGTCGCGAAAGAGGCCATGAAGCTGGCGGCGTCGAAGCTGCCCATCAAGACCCGCTTCGTC
Organism: Candidatus Dormiibacterota bacterium; assembly: GCA_035937155.1. Taxonomy (GTDB): domain Bacteria; phylum Chloroflexota; class Dormibacteria; order Dormibacterales; family Dormibacteraceae; genus Palsa-870. The sequence goes on from DASYVJ010000059.1 coordinate 25,279, forward strand.
GTGTCCGAGTCGGCGGCATCAGCCGCGGGTGGCTCGTGATGCAGGTCGAAGAGTTGAGAGTGCTCGAGGTGGATGAGCTCGGCGGCCGGCTTCGCGCCGCGCGGAGGGAGCTTTACGAGCTCCGCTTCAAGCACGCCGTCGGCCAGCTCGAGAACTCGAGCCAGATCTCCAAGGTCCGCCACGACATCGCGCGGATCATGACGGTCCTCCGCGAGCGAGACTTCGGCATCCTCGCCTCCGCGCCTGCGCCCGAGGAGCTGGCACCGCTCGCCGTGTCCAAGCCTGTAATGGAAGAGCCAAAAGAAGCCAAGCCCAAGCGCGTTCGCAAGAAGACCGAGGAAAAGTCATGACCGACACCGCAACCGCAACCAAGACAACGACCAAGACGACGGACACGCAGGCCACCTCTCGCGGCCAGCGCAAGGTCCGCCTTGGCACCGTGGTCGCCGAAAAAATGAACAAGACGATCATCGTCCAGGTCGGCACGTCCAAAGCGCACCGCCTGTACCGCAAGACCGTCCAACAGCGCACCAAGTTCAAGGTCCACGACGAGAAGAACGAGTGCGGCGTGGGCGACCTCGTCCGGATCACTGAAACGCGCCCCATATCTAAGGAAAAGCGCTGGCGTCTGCTGGAGATAGTCGAGAAAGCCAAGTGATCCAACAAGAGACTCGCCTCAAGGTCGCGGACAACTCAGGAGCGAAAGAGATCCTGTGCATCCGCGTGGCCGGCGGGCATTACCGCAAGTACGCCTCCGTGGGCGACACCATCACCGCGACGGTCAAATCGGCTCAGCCCGGCGGCCAGGTCAAGAAGGGCGAGGTCGTGAAGGCTGTCGTTGTGCGCGTGACCAAGGAATACAAGCGGCCGGATGGCTCGCTCATCCGCTTCGACGATAACGCCGCGGTGCTGCTCGCAACCGCGAACAACCCGCGCGGCACGCGCATCTTCGGCCCGGTGGCCCGCGAGCTGCGCGAGCGCAACTTCATGAAGATCATCAGCCTGGCCCCGGAGGTCCTGTAACCGAAATGCTAAAGAACAAGGCTCAGCCCAAGCGCCGCTGGCTCGACCTCGCCCCCGGCGATCCCGTTATCGTCGTCACCGGCAAAGACAAGGGTAAGCAGGGCGAGGTGCTGCGCACAATCCCCGACAAACACAAGATCGTCATCAAGGGCATCAACATCCTGAAGCGTCACACCAAGGCGGGGGCGCGGGCGGGCGGCTCGACTGTTACCCAGGGTGGCGTGGTCGACTTTGAAGCCCCGCTCGACTACTCGAACGTGATGCTCGTCTGCCCGTCGTGCTCGCGCCCGACTCGGGCGAAGCACACCGTCCTCGAATCCGGCGCGCGAGCGCTTGTCTGCCGCCACTGCGGCGAGCCGTACGAGCGCGTGCGCAAGACGGAGGCCCAGTAGGCCCGATGACCAAAGCGAAAGCCGCCCAGAAGAAGACCGAAGCGCCCAAAGCGCCGGGTACTCGAACCGAGGACCCGCCGCGCATGCTGACGCTATACCGGGAAACGATCGTGCCCCAGCTGACGAAGGAGTTCGACTACGGCAACGCCATGGAGGTTCCTCGCATCGCCAAGGTCGTGGTCAACATCGGCATCGGCGAGGCGAAGGACAACGACAAGGCGCTCGACGCTGCCGTGGGCGATGTCGTCACGATCACCGGCCAGAAGCCGGCCTTGATCAAGGCGCGCAAGTCAGTCGCGGCGTTCAAGCTGAGGCAAGGCCAGACGGTTGGCATCAAGACCACCCTGCGCGGCCGGCGCATGTGGTTCTTCCTCGACAAGCTCCTGAGTGTCGCGCTCCCTCGAATCCGCGACTTCCGCGGCGTCAACCCCGAGGGTTTCGACGGCCGCGGCAATTACTCGCTCGGCCTGCGCGAGCAGGTCATCTTTCCGGAGATCGATTACGACAAGATCGACAAGCTTCGCGGGCTGGAAGTTTCAATCGTGACCACCGCCCGCACTGACGACGAGGCGCGCAGTCTTTTGACGCGCCTTGGCATGCCATTCAAGAAGAGGTAAGGAAAGGTTTGGCTAAGAAATCACAACTCGAGCGCTGGAAAAGGGATCTTGTTCACCCGAAGTTCAAGGTCCGGTTCCACAACCGGTGCCGCATCTGCGGCCGGCCACGCGCTTACTACCGGAAATTCGGCATGTGCCGCATCTGCTTCCGCAACCTTGCCGCCGAGGGACGCATCCCCGGCGTGACGAAGTCGAGCTGGTGATGGCCACAGTAGTCGCGAAGAGCTCCAATGCGAAGCCGGCGAAGCGCGCTTCCTCGGGCGTGGTCAGCGATCCCATCGCCGACATGCTCACGCGGATCCGCAACGCAAACGCCGCGCGTCATCCCGAGGTCAAGGTTCCGGCATCCAAGTTGAAGCTCGAGATCGCCCGCGTCCTGAAGGACGAGGGATACATCGCCGGCTTCGAGGTCGAGGCCGACGGAACCACTCAGACGATGCGTATCATCTTCAAGGCCCGCCCCGATCGCACTAGGGTGATCTCGGGCGTGAAGAGGATCAGCCGCCCCGGCCTGCGCGTCTACGCGCGCAAGACGGAGATCCCTCGAGTCCTGGGTGGGCTCGGAATTGCCATCCTCAGCACAGCCGAAGGAGTCATGAGCGGTCGCCAGGCGACCCGCCAGGGCCTTGGTGGCGAAGTGCTGGCCTTCGTCTGGTAGGAGTTAACCGAAGAGTTGTCGCGGATAGGAAAGCTGCCGATTCAGTTGCCGGGCGCGGTGAAGGTCACCCTCCAGCCCGGCCACGTGAAGGTCGAGGGGCCGAAAGGCCAGCTCGAGCGCACCCTGCCGGAGGACATCACGGTCAAGCAGGTCGACGGTCAGCTCATTTTCGAGCGACCCTCGGACGGCTACCGCCATCGCGCGCTGCACGGCCTCGTGCGCAGCCTGGTCGACAACATGGTGACCGGGGTGAACGTCGGCTTCACCAAGCACCTCGAGCTTGTCGGCGTCGGCTACCGCGTCGCCAAGCAGGGCGATGAGCTGGTGCTGAGCCTCGGCTTCTCCCACCCGATCAGGTTCAAACCGCCGCAGGGCGTCACGATCGAGGTGCAGGACCCGACGAAGTTCTCCGTCTCCGGCATCTCAAACGAAGACGTCGGCCAGGTCGCCGCCAACTTGCGCCGGATGCGCCCACCCGAGCCGTACAAGGGCAAGGGCGTCATGTACCGTGGCGAGAAGATCCGCCGCAAGGCCGGTAAGGCCGGCAAGGGGGCCAAGACCGCGGCATGATCAAAAGAACAGACCGCAAGCTCAGTCGCTCGAAGCGCCACAGGCGCGTTCGCGTGCACGTGGCCGGCACGCCGGAGCGTCCTCGTCTGGCCGTCTTCCGCAGCCTCAACCACGTCTACGCCCAACTCATCGACGACGGCGAGAGCCGCACGCTGGCTGCCGCGTCGACGGTTGCGCTGAAGGCGAAGGGAAACGGCATGGCCGAGGCTGCGCAGGTCGGCAAGGAGATCGCCGCGAAAGCGAAGGCCGTCGGCGTGAGCTCGGTGGTGTTCGACCGTGGCGGCTTCCTCTATCACGGCAGAATCAAGGCTTTGGCGGACGCCGCCCGCGAAGCCGGACTGGAGTTTTAGAACCAAATGGGCAGCCGATACCCTCACTCGAGCGGCGAGCGATCTGATCTTTCCGATCGCGTCGTGCGCGTCAACCGCGTGTCCAAGGTGGTCAAGGGCGGGCGCAAGTTCTCGTTCAGCGCGCTGATCGTGGTCGGCGACATGAACGGTCGCGTTGGCGCGGGCATCGGCAAGGCGCGCGAGGTGACCGAGGCGATCCGCAAGGGCATGGACGTCGCCAAGCGCAACATGATCACCGTCCCGATGGTCGGCACGACCATCCCTCACGAGGTGCGTCTCAAGTGGGGCGCCGCCCGCATCATGCTGAAGCCGGCCGCGCCGGGCACGGGCGTGATCTCCGGAGGAGCCATGCGCGCGGTGATCGAGACTGCTGGCATCAAGGACATTCTCACCAAGTCCCACGGCACCAACAACCCCATTAACACGGTCCGCGCGACCCTCGCGGCGCTGCAGCAGCTGCGCACCGCGCAGCAGATCGCCGAGCTGCGCGGCAAAGAGGTCGAGCAGATCGTCGGCAAGCGTCTCGCTGCTGCCTACCGGCGCCAGGAAAGCGGAGGGAAAGGTCCTGCTGCCAATGGTGCCGAGCCCACCCCGGTGGAGACGAAGTGACACCAGCTGAGAAGACGCCGGCCAAGAAGAAGGCTGCCGCCGCCGGGCGCGCGCAGGGCGCACCCAAGAAGGACGACCGGCCGATCCGGGCGACTCTGATGAAGAGCACCATCGGCGCCCTGCCGCAGATCAAAGCGACGGTGGAGTCGCTCGGATTTCGCCGCATGAACCAGACCCGCGATCTGCCGGACAACCCTGCAGTGCGTGGGATGCTCAAGGCGGTCAACTTCCTTGTCGCCGTCGAGGGCACGCCGTACGTGCGCCCGAAGCGCAGCAAATACAAGATTTGGCGCTCCCGCTCGAACAAGAAGCACCAGAGGGGTAAGTAGGGGTGCAGCTGCACGACCTCAAACCCTCGAAAGGCGCCCACCGCCGGCCGGAGCGCGTCGGTCGCGGCACCGGGTCCGGCCGGGGCAAGACCTCAGGCCGCGGCCAGAAAGGACAGAACGCGCGCAGTGAAGGCTTCCGCGTTGGATTTGAGGGCGGCCAGATGCCACTCGCTCAGCGCCTGCCCAAGCTGCCCGGCTTCAAGAACCCGTTCAAGAAGGTCTATTCGGTCGTCAACCTTTCGAAGCTGAGCCGTTTCGAAGATGGCGCCAAGGTCGACGTGGAGACGCTGGTCCAGTCGGGCCTCGTCCACCCGGGCAAGGAGATCAAGATCCTCGGCACCGGCGGCATCAAGCGCAAGCTGACCGTCGAGGCGCACTGGTTCAGCATGAGCGCGCGCGAGGCGATCGAGAAGAGCGGTGGCACCGTCAAAATCCTCGGGGAACCCCGCGTCATCGGGCCCCGGCGGACGGCGGCCAAGGCACCGAAACCACTGCCGGCGCCGGAAGGCCCCAGGGCGGCGGCGCCCGAGGCCGCCGAAGCGCCAGCTAAGCCGGCTCGCGAGAAAAAAGGCGCCGCGCCGGCAGCAACAGTCGAGGAGGCCACCCCTCCCGACGAGGCATAGCGGATGAATCTCCTCGAAGCGCTGATCAACGCGATCCGGCTGCCGGAGCTCCGCAACAAGATCCTGTTCACGGGCGGGATCCTGGTCATCTTCCGGCTCTTCGCCAACGTCGCGGTGCCGGGCGCAAGCCAGGCCGCGCTGGCCCAGCTCTTCAACTCACAAGCCCTGCTCGGCCTGCTCGACCTCTTCTCCGGAGGTGGCCTCTCCCGCTTCAGCGTCGTGGCCATGGGCATGAACCCATACATCAACGCCACGATCATCATGCAGCTGATGACGGTGATCTCCGAGAGGATCAAGGAGATCTCCAAAGAGGGCGAGGCGGGCCGCCGCCGGATCACCCGGTGGAGCCGCTACCTCACTGTGGCTCTCGGCGCCGGGCAGGCCTACGGGTTCACCGTCCTGTTCCAGAACACGACACCTTCCATCCTCGGCCCGCTTGACTGGTTCCAGCGCCTGCAGATCGTCCTGGTCCTGACCGCCGGCACGGTGATGCTGATGTGGTTCGGTGAGCTCATCACCGAGTACGGCATCGGCAACGGTGTCTCGCTGATCATCTTCGCCGGCATCATCGGCCGCGGACCCCAGGGAGTCGCGTCGGTCTTCAGCGCGCACTCCACGGGCGGCGGGCTCGCCGACTACGTGCCCTTTATCATCTTCGGCCTGATCGCCCTGGGCATGACCGCGGTGATCATCGAGGTCCAGCAGGCGGTGAGGAAGATTCCCATCCAATCGGCCCAGCGCACGGTCGGACTGAAGCAGGTGCAGAGTCGCGCCAGCTTCCTGCCCCTGCGCGTCAACCACGCCGGTGTGATCCCGATCATCTTTGCGATCTCGGTCATGTTCCTGCCCACGATCGTCGCCAACTACTTCACGGGGGCGCCGCCTGACACCTGGTACTACAAGGCAGCGGCGTGGGTGAGAGGCAACTTCGCGCCGGACACTTCCAACTTGCCGATGGCGATCACGTACAACGCCCTCTACTTCGCGTTCACGTTCGGCTTCACCTACTTCTATACGGCGATCACGTTCGACGTGAATGAGGTGGCGGACAACCTTAAACGCTATTCCAGCTTTATCCCAGGCATCCGTCCGGGCCGCCCGACCGCGGACTATCTCGCCGCGGTGATGAACCGCGTCACCTTTGCGGGCGCGACGTTCCTGGGGTTCATTACCGTCATCTTGCCCATCGCGACCGCGAAGATCTCGGGCATCCCGCATCAACAGATGTACCTCGGAGGCACAGCCATCCTCATCGTCGTGGGCGTGGCGCTCGACACCATGAAACAGCTGCAGACGCAGCTGGTGATGCGGCAATACAGAGGTTTCATACGATGACAAACCAATCCCCTCCCCCGCAGGGGGAGGGCTAGGGTGGGGGGCCGCGGATGAACTTATTGCTGTACGGCGCCCCCGGCAGCGGCAAGGGCACCCAGGCCAACATGCTGCGCACGCACTTCGGCATCCCCCACATCGCCACCGGCGACATGCTCCGGGCCGAGATCCACGCCGGCACCCCGCTCGGCCAGCAGGCGCAGCCCATCCTCGCGGCGGGCAAGTACGTGTCGGACGACATCATGATCGCGATGATCCGCAACCGGCTGCAGCAGCCGGACTGCAGGCTGGGCTTCATCATCGATGGCTTTCCGCGGACCATCCCACAGGCCGTGGCACTGGACACCCTGATGGGCGAGCTCGACCGGCGGTTCGACCGGGTCCTGTACCTCCAGGTGGACACCGAGGAGCTGCTCCGGCGCCTTTCCGGCCGGCTCGTCTGCCCCCAGTGCCAGCGCACCTACCCGCCAGGCACAGCGGCGTGTGAGGCGGACGCCAGCGCCCTGGTGCAGCGGGAGGACGACAAGGCGGAGGCGGTGAAGCCCCGGATCGAGATCTACCTGCAGAAGACGATCCCGGTGCTCGACCACTACCGGGGCGAAAACCTGGTTTCTGAGATCGATGGCATGGGCACAATCGATGACATCAGCCGGCAGGTCCTGGCCGCTGTGACCACTTCCGCCGTCAAGAGCAAAACCGCATGATCAACCTCAAAACCGCCCACGAAATCGACCTCATGGCCCGTGCGGGCAGCTTGCTCGCGTCTGTGCTCCCGCCTCTGAAAGAGGCATGCGAGCCCGGGATCAAGACGATCGAGCTCGACCGGATCGCCGAGCGCCTGATCCGCGAGGGGGGCGCGACCCCCGGCTTCCTCGGTTACAACGGCTTCCCGCGCTCGATCTGCGTCTCGATCAACGACGAGGCGGTGCACGGTATCCCCGGCAACCGCAAGGTGGCGGCGGGAGACCTGGTCAGCCTCGACCTGGGCCTGGTCCTGGAAGGGTTCTGGGCGGACGTCGGCATCACAGTCGGCGCCGGCAAGATCACCAAGGAGGCCGAACGCCTGCTCCAGGTGACCGAGCAGGCCCTGTACGTCGGCATCGACAAGGCCCATCCGGGCGGCTACCTGGGCGATATCTCGTCCGCGATCCAGAACCACGTCGAGGCGGCCGGCTTCTCGGTCATCCGCCAGTTCGTCGGCCACGGCATCGGCCGGCAGATGCACGAGGACCCCCAGGTGCCCAACTTTGGCACCCCTGGCACCCCGCCCAGGCTCAAGGCCGGGATGACCCTGGCGATCGAGCCGATGGTCAACGCCGGCTCCCACGAGGTGTACATGAAGCAGGACGGCTGGACCATCTGCACCACGGACGGCTCCCTGTCCGCCTACTTCGAACACACCGTGGCCATTACCGAAAGAGGGCCCCTAGTACTGACAGCCAATCCCCCCTCTCCCCGCAGGGGAGAGGGCTAGGGTGAGGGGCAAGGGGCAGGTAGCTCCGGCTGCTGACCCCCTCCTCAAAACCCCTTCTCCCGTAGTTTGGTACAATCGCCGTTCGTGCCCCAACGCCTCCCACTCGTGAAGGGAGTCGTGGTGGAGCCTCTTCCCAACGGTGTCTACCGGGTTGAGCTCGAGAACGGGGCGAAAGTCCTGGCTCACGTCGCCGATCGTGCAGGCACCCACTTCACGCGGCTCCTCGCTGGAGACAAGGTGGGCGTCGAGCTCGCGACCAGCGATCGATCGCGAGGGCGAATTCGAGAGATTTGGAGATGAAAGTACGTCCGTCCGTCAAGAAGATGTGTCCGAGCTGCAAGGTGATCAAGCGCAACGGGGTGGTCCGCGTGATCTGCTCCAAGACGCCCAAACACAAACAGCGACAGGGCTAAAGGACTAAATGGCAAGAATCGCCGGCGTAGACATCCCCCCGCAGAAGCGGACGGTCATCTCCTTGACGTACATCCACGGAATCGGCAACACCACCGCCCGGAAGCTGGTCAAGACCGCGGGGATCAACCCCGAGACGCGGGTCAAGGACCTCTCCGAGGAGGAGGTGGGCCGCCTGCGCCAGATCATCGATCGAATGGCCAGCGCCAAGGAGCTGCTGATCGAAGGCGACCTCCGCCGGGAGGTCGCGCAGAACATCAAGCGCATGACCGAGATCGGCTCCTACCGCGGTTCGCGCCACCGCCGCGGCCTTCCTGTTCGCGGCCAGCGCACCCGCACCAACGCCCGCAGCCGCCGCGGTCCGAAGCGCGCAGTCGCCGGCAAGAAGAAGGTGAAAGCGGGCAAGTAATGGCAAAGAAGAAGGTTGTCCGCACCCGCCGCCGCGAACGCAAGAACGTGGTGGCCGGTCAGGCGCATATCCAGAGCACGTTCAACAACACGATCATCTCGATCAGCGACGTCGACGGCAACGTCATCTCCTGGGGCTCGGCCGGCGCGCAGGGCTTCAAGGGAAGCCGCAAGTCGACGCCGTATGCCGCGCAGGTGACGGCCGAGGCGACCGCCAAGCGGGCGCTCGAGCACGGCATGCGCTCGATCGAGGTGTTCGTTCGCGGGCCGGGCGCGGGCCGCGAGGCCGCGATCCGCTCACTGCAGGCAACAGGTTTGGAGGTCAGCGCAATCACCGACGTAACACCGATCCCGCACAACGGCTGCCGTCCTCCCAAGCGGAGGCGCGTCTAGTGGCCAACTACAGCGGCCCGGTCTGCCGTTTCTGCCGCCGTGAAGGCGCGAAGCTCTACTTGAAGGGCGAGCGCTGCTACACCCCGAAGTGCGCCATCGAGCGCCGCGCGTTCGCGCCCGGCATGCACGGACAGGCACGCAAGCGCAAGACGTCGGACTACGGCCTGCAGCTGCGCGCCAAGCAGAAGGCGCGACGTATCTACGGCCTGCTCGAGAAGCAGTTCCGCAACTATTTCAAAGCGGCGGCGAACGAGCCGGGCGTCACCGGCGTGAACCTGCTCCGCCACCTCGAGCTTCGCCTCGACAACGTGGTTTACCGGCTCGGCCTGGGCACGTCGCGCAAGCAGGCGCGGCAGCTCGTTTCGCACCGCCACTTTGAAGTCAACGGGAGGACGGTCAACGTGCCGTCATTCCAGGTCAAGGTCGGTGACGTGCTGAAGGTCAAGCCCTCCAACGGCGTGACCGATGTCGCGCTCGAGGCATCGCGGGTACGGCCGGTGCCGTCATGGCTTTCATTCAGCGCGGACGACAAGTCCGCCAAAATCCTCGCCCGGCCGGAGCGTCACGAGATGGAGACCGGCGTCGAGGAACAGTTGATCGTCGAGTTCTATTCACGGTAAAGGGAGTTCCCAATTGGCAATTGACACGCAGATGACTGTTACCCCCCAGGTTCGCAAGCTCGAGACGAGCGCGAACTACGGCAAGTTCGACATCGAGCCGCTTGACCCCGGATTTGGCACGACGCTCGGCAATACGCTTCGCCGCGTGCTGCTCTCGTCGCTATGGGGCGCGGCGGTGACCTCGATCCAGATCGATGGTGTTGCGCACGAGTTCACGGCGATCCCGCACGTGAAGGAGGACGTGACCGAGGTCATCCTCAACCTGAAGCGGCTCTGCCTGAAGAGCTTCACCGAGGACCCGGTGACCCTGATCCTCGACGTCAAGGGACCTGCCGAGGTGCGAGCCTCGAACATCCAGGCCTCATCCGATGTCGAGATCGTCAACCCTGACCTCTACATCTGCACGCTGGCCGCCAAGGGCCACCTGCGGATGGAGCTCAACGTCGAGCGCGGCAAGGGCTACGTGCCGGCTGACCGCAACAAGCGCGAAGGGCAGCCCATCGGGGTCATCCCGATCGACGCGATCTTCTCGCCCGTCGAGAAGGCGAACTTCACCGTGGAGAAGACGCGCGTTGGGCAGTCGACCGACTTCGACCGCCTCCTGATCGAGGTCTGGACCGACGGCACGATGTCGCCCGAGGAAGCCGTCAGCCACGCGGCCGAGCTCTTCACGCAGCACCTGAACCTGTTCGTCCGCTTCCGCGACTCGATCGAGAAGCACGAGGCCGAGATGCGCGGCGAGAAGGGCAGCCAGAACCGATTGATGGACACGCCGATCGAGGAGCTGGACCTTTCCGTCCGGGCGTTCAACTGCCTCAAGGCGAACGAGATCCAGACCGTCGGCCAGCTTCTTCAGAAGAGGGAAGAGGAGCTGCTCGCGCTGCGCAACTTCGGGCGCAAGTCCCTCGACGAGATCAAGGAGAAGCTTGTCGAGAAGGGCTTCATCAAGCCCGAAGAGATGGGCACGGTCCTGCGCGGCTAGCCCTGAATGCGACACCAGAAGAGCGGCCGCCGCTTCAACCGAGACACCAACGCGCGCAAGGCGCTTATGCGCAACCTCTGCACGTCGTTGCTCGAAAGCGGCCGCATCACCACCACCGAGCCGAAGGCCAAGGAGCTGACGCGATGGGTGGCGCGGCTGATCACCACGGCCAAAGGCCAGGATCTCAACGCCCGCCGGGCCGTCAGCCAGGAGATCTCCAAGCCCGAGGTGGTGGAGAGGCTGTTCTCGAACCTGATCCCGCGCCTGGCCGAACGGCCGGGCGGATACACGCGAATCATCCACAAAGGCCCGCGCCTAGGCGACGCCGCACCGATGGTAATCATCGAACTGGTTGACTAAATCCCCTCGCCCGCGCCAGCGGGAGAGGGCTAGGGTGAGGGCGACGGAGCCCGCAAACGAAAGAAGTTAAAAAGTGAATATCAAAGTCGTGCTGGAGTACGACGGCAGTGATTTCGCCGGCTGGCAGCAGCAGGCCCACGGCCGGACCGTCGAGGCCGAGCTGAAGCGAGCGCTTCGGGAGATCACGGGCCAGGACCTCAAGGTGTACGCCGCCGGGCGAACGGACGCGGGCGCACACGCCGAAGGCCAGGTCGTGAGCTTGCAAACGGATGGGCGGATCTCGCCGCACCGCTTGGTGGCGGCGCTCAACGCAAGGCTCCCCGCCGACGTGGCGGTGCTTTCGGCGGAAGAGGTGCCGGACGCGTTCCATGCTCGCTACTCCGCTCGGTGGCGCCGCTACCGCTATCGCTACCTGGACCGGCCTTCGCGGCCTGCGCTGGAGCGAGGACGCTGCTGGCAGCTTCGCGGGCCGCTGAATGCGGACGCGATGTCGGTGGCGGCGAAGGCGCTTGTCGGCAAGCACGACTGGACCAGCTACTGCTCGGCCTCAGAGCCGCCCGAAGGGCGGGTGCGCGAGATGCGCTCCGCGCGCATCGTGCGTCGTGGGGACATCGTCGAGCTGGAGCTGGTCGCCGAGGGCTTCCTGCGCGGACTGGCGAGGAGCATCGCAGGCGCTCTGGGCGAGGTCGGTCGGGGCCGCCGGCCGCCAGAGTGGGTGGGCGAGGTCCTCAGGGCACGCGATCGACGGCAGGCGCCGCGTACGGCCCCGGCGGGGGGCCTGACATTGATGGAAGTGATTTACTAGGGAAGCTTTGTTAAGGGTGCCGGGCGCGCGCAGGGCGCACAAGAGAAAAAGATGAGCAAACAGAAGACGTGGACGGCGAAAGCCGCGGATTTGAAGAGTGATTGGTTTGTGGTCGACGCCACGGATCAGGTTCTCGGCCGCCTGGCCTCAGGCGTGGCCAAGGTCCTGCGCGGCAAGCACAAGCCGACCTTCACGCCGCACCTGAACACCGGCGACCACGTGGTGGTCATCAACGCCTCCAAGATCAAGTTCACGGGCGCCAAGCTCGGCGACAAGATCTACACGCGGTACACGGGCTACCCGGGCGGCCTTCGCAAGCGCAATCTGCAGAGGGCGCAGGAGCTCGACCCAACCTTCCCGTTGACCAACGCGGTCAAGGGGATGCTGCAGCACAACACGCTCGGCGCGGATATGCTCACCCGACTTCGCGTCTACGCCGGTGCCGAGCATGGGCATCAGGCCCAGAAGCCGAAGGTCATGACCTTCGACGCCAAGGGAGACATCAAGATTGGCTGAAACGTTCAATAGAGGGACCGGGCGGCGCAAGAACGCCGTTGCGCGTGTGCGCCTGCAGCCAGGCGAGGGAAGGATCACGGTCAACGACAAGGACCCGCTCGCCTATCTCGGTCGCCGCGTCCTGGAGATGGCAGCCCTGGCGCCACTGCGCATCACGAGCCTGCAGCGCAAGTTCGACATCAGTGTGAAGGTGATCGGTGGCGGTACGAGCGGCCAGGCTGGGGCCATCTCGCACGGCATCGCGCGCGCGCTCCTCAAGTTCGACCCGGACCTCCGTCCCGTGCTGAAGAAGGCCGGTCTGCTGACCCGAGACCCGCGGATGAAAGAGCGCAAGAAGTACGGACTGAAGCGCGCCCGGAAGGCACCGCAGTACACCAAGCGATAGAGGAGTTACCTCCCCGCTCGCCGGGGAGGTGGCGCGCAGCGCCGGTGGGGGGGTGGAGTTGGCACTAGCGACCCGCCGCCTGAGTTGGCCCGACTGCCGCAACACGCGCGACCTCGGTGGTCTTCCCGCACGCCGCGGCATCACCCGTAGTGGTGTGGTCATCCGCTCCGACAACGTCGCGAGCCTGACCCCCGCGGGGCGGCAGGCGATGATCGACTACGGCGTCACCACCGTGATCGACCTACGCGCGGCGTCGGAGCTCAAGGGCTCCCCCGGTCCGCCTTTCTCCGACTTCCAGAGCAGCAGTCCCGTCGCCACACCGGACGCGGCGACCAGCATCTCGGTCCTGCACCTGCCGCTCGTCGATGACGAGACCGCGTCCGTCCTCAACGCGGCGCCCAACATGCCGGATCGGTACCGCCTGATGCTCGATCGGCGGCCGGCCGCCATCGGCGCGATTTTCAACGCGGTCGCCGAAGCCGACGGCCCGGTCTTGTTTCACTGTTTCGCAGGCAAGGACCGGACGGGCCTGGTGGCCGCGATGCTGCTGTCGCTCGCCGGCGTCGACCCTGAGGCGATCGGGGCCGACTACGCCGAGACCGATACCCAGCTTGCCACTCGCTATGCGGAATGGCTCGCGAAGGCCGCACCCGAAAGGCTCGATGCAATGCGCGGCGAGCTGCGCTGCCCTCCGGAGTGGATGCTGGACACGCTCGAGTACGTGGTTCAGAGGTGGGGAGGTGTCGAGGCCTACCTCGAAGCGGCCGCCGTCTCGCCGGCCAACCTCGATCGCCTCACCTCGAAGCTGGCCTGACCCTGGCAGGCTGCTAGAAGACTTCCTCTCGCACGCCCTGCCTGTACTCGTCGGCCCTATGCTCGAGCTCCTCGAGGCTGATGAGGCCCTCGTCTATCAATAAGTGCTCGAAGGCCGCCAGCCATCGTTCGTAATAGCGGGTTCCGTCGTCCTGAGGCCCGGCCGCCCCGATCTCGCCCTCGAGCCGGTCGCGAAAAGCCCCCCATCCAAACCGGTGCGAATCGCGCAAAGCGATGGCCATGCCGAACGCCCGGCCCTCCCAGGGTCGCTGGAAGACCAGCTCGCCATTGCGGCGCGGAATGGCGGCCGGGCCCTTCAAGTCGGCGACCTCGCGGTCGACGTCGCTCATGGCGTGACCGCCTCGGAAATGGCGACGACCGCGGTGCCGATCATCGCGTCTCGGCTCACCAGCGCAGCCAGTCGCTCCTCGGGCCAGCCCTCGGTTCCAGCCGGCCGCTCGGGAAGGACCATGTAGCGGAGGTCCGCGCTGGAGTCCCAGACCTTGATCTGGGTCTCATCCGGCTGGTCGACACCGAACTCGTGAAGTACAGCGCGCGGTTCGATCACCGCCCTCGAGCGATACGGAGCCGACTTGTACCACACCGGCGGTAGGCCGAGCAGGAACCAGGGATAGCAGGAGCAAAGCGTGCATACCACCAGGTTGTGGATGCCGGGCCGGTTCTCCACGACCTCCAGGTGAAGGTCCTGGCTATCGATCCCGAGCTCTGCGATGGCTGCCGTACCGTCGGCGAGGAGTCGGGCCTTGAACGCCGTGTCGGTCCAGGCTCGCGCGACGACTTTGGCGCCGACCATCGGGCCGATGTCGTGCTCAAAGCGGTACACGACCCGGTCAACTGCGTCGCTTGTGATAAGACCTTTCTCGACCAGCAGAGACTCGACCGCCAGGGCGCGCGCCTCGAGGTCAGACAGTTCCGCGTGGCCGTGCTGATGCGGATGCTCGTGACTCATTCCAGGTACTCCTCCCATAAGTCCATCGAAACCGAATCATTGGAAAGACCGTCGTTGCCCCACAGCTCCCGGCCGTTGAAGCGCACCGTGTAAACCGGCTGCCAAACCAGCGCCATCCCATCGGCACGGAGGTCGGGAAGTGGATAAGGGCCGTGGATGAGCTCGACGATGCCGCTCTTGCCTCGCGCGTAGCGAGCCAGTCGCGTGTGGTGGTGGGGGTGGAAGCTCCTGGTTCGGACTTCGTCCCCGACCTCGAAACGTGGGTTGAGCCGGGGCGGAGCCGTGCTGTTCGGGAGAGCCTTGGCAGGTTCGACGCTTTTCTCGGCGATCAGACGCTCGAGCGCCCCCAGCCATCGCTCGTAATAGCTCGCGCGGAGGTAATCGGCCGGCGGGATCTGCTCGATCGTCCAGCGCATCTCGTCAAGGTTGAAGAGGCCGGCAAGTCTGGCGAGGCGCATCATCGCGTAGACGCGGCCTTCCCAGCCCTCGTGAAAGACAGGTTCGCTCTTCTCCGCGACCACCGGACCGTGGCCGTGCTGGCCGCCGAGGTCGTGGCCCCCGTTCACGCGTTCAGGGTAGGCCACTCCGGGAGACCGCGGCCCGCTGCTCAGGCTAGCAAAGACTCCATCGTCTGCCCGAGCGTGTCCAACGAAACGCGATACCGATCCGTCCTGCGATGCCGCATCGCGCCCGGCACCAGCTCGAGCATCATCCACTCGCCTTCGACTCTGGCGAGCGTGGCCAGCTCCACGCTCGGAATGAAGAGGCAGTCATTTTCGAACAGGTTCGAGTCGCGATTCCAGCCCAGCACGCAGATAAAGGTCGACGGTGAGGAGCGGAAGCTCGACCGTCTCACGTAAACCCGATTCTCGAGGTGCTCCTTGTCCCAGCCAACGGTCTTCACCTGCACCCCAAGGAATCGATGCGTCGAAACGTGGCGAGCCAGCACCTCCACCGTCTCCAGGTCGGGAAAGGGCCGGAAGAGATTGAGCGCCTTCGCTTCGGCCAATCGCCGGATCACCTCCGTCTCGCCCAGGAATCCCTCGCGTCCACGGTCCACACCAGGCCTGAGCTCCTCATCAGCCGGCGCCGTCTCGGCGAGTCGCACCGCCCCGAACCGTTCCGCCAGCCGCTCGCGAGCCACCAGGTAAGGCGCCCACCTCGATCCGCCTCCATCGTGCAGACCGAAGGCCGCGGTCAGGTATTCGCGCCCGTTCACCACGTCATGCACGGCCAGCGACCGGAACCTGGCTTCGTCGACAACCAGAAGAAAAGAACCCAGCTGCTCGCCGTCCACCAGGGTGGCCACCATGAGCGCCTCGTCGTCCACCAGGCTGCTCGCGGTCACCGTGATGTGCACCTGGCCGGCCGGCGTGAGCGAAGTCCTGGCCTTGACCTGCACGGCCACGTATGCGCCGTCAACGAGCCGATGCACCACCGCGTCGATGCCCATATCCCTGAGTGGGAGGAACACGTGCAGGCCGCCCATCGACTGGCGAACCAGCTCCGCCCAAACCTTGAACTCCGCCACCTGTCCCGCGGCCAGGGTCTGGCCGTGATGCCACCGAACGTCCCCTTCCATGGGCGAAATTGTCCTTAACAGGCTGGGTTGGCGCCAGCGCCCAGGCACCTGAAACTCATACCGTCACCAAACATCAACGTGGAGGATCTATCGATGAAGAAGGAAGCGCCGGTGGTCAAGCAGATGTACAGGCTCAACGTTGAGCCGCGAGTCGTGGATCAGCTCGCGAAGCTTGCGTCACGAACGGGAGAGCCGAAGACGCGTCTCGCGACGCGCCTGTTCACAGAAGCGGTGCTGGGTTTCAAACCGACCCGTTCCCCTCTCCCGCGCCAGCGCGAGAGGGCCAGGGTGAGGGTCGCGAGAGCAGTTCTGGCGAAGACCTAGCGCGCCGCCATCTCGGCCGCCTCACGGTCCGGGTCCACGGAGTGGCCGCCCGGCGGCTCGGCGTACATCGCCTCGATCTGAGCTTGGTACTTGCTGTGGATCACCCGGCGCTTGAGCTTCATGGTCGGGGTCAGCTCCTCGGACTCCGGCGACCACTCTGTCGGAAGGATGGTGAACCGCTTGAACTGCTCAACGCGCGACAGGTGGGTGTTCGCCATCGTCAGCGCGCGCCGCACCTCATCAAGCACAAGCGGATGCTCCACCAGCTCAGGCATCGGCGCGGCGGGGATCCCGTGCGCCTTGGCCCAAAGTGGCGCCACCTGCGGATCCAGCACGACGAGCACCGAAATGAACTTGAGGCCGTCGCCGATCGCCACCGCCTGGCCGATGATCGGGCTCGACTTGGCGAGTGCCTCGAGGTTGGCGGGCGAGATGTTCTTGCCCGCGGAATTGATGATCAGCTCCTTCTTGCGGTCGACGATCCGGAACTGCCCGTCGGTGCCGAGCTGGCCGATGTCGCCGCTGTGCACCCAGCCGTCGGCATCGATCATCTCCGCCGTCTTCTCGGGGTCTCTGTAGTAACCGACCATCACGTTGCCACCGCGCACCAGGATCTCCCCGTCCTCCGCCAGCCGGACCTCCACACCCGCGATGGCGTTGCCGATCGACGGTGCTTTGTGGTCCCCAAGAGGCACAGCCGTCGCAGGCCCTGTCAGCTCGCTCATGCCCCAGACCTCGAAGAGCGGCATGCCGATCGCAGCCCAGAACTCGTGGACCTCGGGCCTGCACGGAGCTGTTGATGTGATCGGCACCGTGCAGCGCTCCAGGCCGATTTTCGAGCGAAGCAGCATGAACAGGGGCTGTGCGCGCTCGACCACTGAGGCAAGCTCTGCCGGAACCGGCTGGCCGTCCCGTCGCAGCCGATACGCGGAGATCGCAGCAGACAAAGCGCCCTGCGCCATCTGGCGCTTTGCCTCGTCCGGCTCCGCGGCGAGCCCTGCCTGCAGCCCGGCCATCAACTTTTCCCACACCCGGGGCACGCCGACGAATTCTGTCGGTCGAGCCTCCAGGAGGTATGGCAGAAGCAGGTTGACGTCGGGGCAAAGCCAGACATCGTGTCCGTAGAAAATGCCGCCCCATTGAGAGGTGAACCTCTCGGCTACATGTGCGAGCGGCAGGTAGCTGACGAGCGTCTGGTTGCCAAGCTCCAGGAACCTGCGCAGCGATTCGAGAGTCCACGCCACGTTGTTGTGCGAGTACACGACGCCCTTCGGCGGGCCGGTCGTTCCCGACGTGTAGATCAGGCTGATCGTGTCCTCGGGACCCACGGCCTTCCATGAACGATCGAACTCCGCCGGCGAGTGCGCGTAAAGGTCTCTGCCCTTGGCCAACAGCGAATCCCACGACATCACACCTTCGGGCGCCGCACCTCTGACCAGCACGATGTGCTTCAGGTTCGGAGTCGACGCCTTGATGGCGATGAACTTCTCGAGGAACCCCTCATCCTCAACGAATGCCACCGTCGCCTCCGAGTGGTTGGCCACGTACTCGACTTGCTCGGGGGCCAGCGTGTTGTAGACACTGATCGCCGCGCCACCCGCATGCACGATGCCCAGGTCGGCGATCACGTGCTCCGGCACGTTGCGCGCCATGATCAATCCAAACTGGCCAGGGCCGAAGCCCAGCGAGCGCAGTGCCAGCGTGACGGCCGCGACCTCATCCCGGTAGCCGTTCCAGGTGAGGGATCGCCATTCGCCATCCTCTTTCCACCGCAGCGCCGACCGGTCGCCCCACTTCGCGACCGCGTCCGCGAACAGGGTGCAAACCGTCTTTCCTGACACCACCCGGTCGATTTCTGCGCGTTCGGCGAGCACGTCCATAGACGGGAATACACTACTCGCTGGTGGGGCGCGCTTGATCTACGTAAGATCGCGCCGGTCGATCGTGACGCTGGGGGCTGCCGGGCTTGCGTTCGCGCTTGCGTTTGGCGTCCTGGCGGCGATCGCTGCGGACCTGCCCGCGGGCTGGGTCGCGGGTCTTGCCCTGGCCGTCGGCTCGCTGGGCGGCGCGGCGGTCGCCGGGTGGGCCGGCTGGGGCCTGAAGAGGTGGCCGTTAGGCAAGCTGGCGTTCTTCCGCGACCGCCTGGTGGTCATCCAGAGGAACCATGAGATGCGCGCGCTCTGGTCGTCGATGGAGACGGTGACCCTCTCCGAGCCCGGTGCCTGGCCGCATGTCCGCCTGACGGACCGCCTCACGATCAGTTTCAAGAACGAAGGGCCGCTCGCGTTCAAACCCGCGCAGTTCGGACTGAACCCGTCCGCCTGCCGGGATCTCATCATCCGGTTGCGCGACGATCCCCGGCTCCGGGCCCGCCTGCCAGAGTTCGACTCCGTGCGCGACCTGGCCGTCACGCCGATCGTCGCCGGCGAGCTGATCGAACCTCGACTTTAGCCTCGCCGGTGCCGTCCGAGCGATCATGATCGCGTCGGTGAATCTCCAGGGCCGTGACCTCATCGACATCGCCGACCTCGACGCCGCCGAGCTGCGCCAGGTGATCGACCTCGCCCACGCGATCAAGGCAGGCCGCTGGTCAGGCCGCCCGTTGGTAGGCAAGCACATCGCCATGCTGTTTCAGAAGCCCTCCCATCGCACTCGCGTCTCCTTTGAGGTGGGCATCGCCAGGCTCGGGGGAACCACCACGACGCTGTCCGAGCAGGACGTGCAGCTCGGCGTCCGGGAGACTGTCGCCGACGCCGCGCGCGTGCTCGATCAGTACGTGGACGGCGTCGTCGCCCGCCTGCGCAGCCACGCCGACCTGCTCGAGCTGGCCGCGGCCTCCGTCAAGCCGGTGATCAACGGGCTCACGGACCGCTCGCACCCATGTCAGATCCTCGCCGACCTCGTCACCTTGGAAGAGGTCCGGGGCGAGCTGTCGAAGCATCACGTCGTCTACCTCGGTGACGGAAACAACGTCGCGGCCTCACTGATCGAAGCCTCGGCCCTGGCAGGTTTTGCGCTCACAGTTATCTCACCCCCCGGCTATCTCCCCAACGAGTCGGTGCTCGAACGCGCGCGTGGCATCGCCTCAGGGACGTTTCAGGTCATGCTGACTAGCGACCTCTCGAATCTGGGTAAAACAACAGCGATCTACACAGACGTATGGGCATCGATGGGACAAGAAGGCGAGAGAGATGAGAGGCGCAAGGCTTTTGCGCCTTACCAGGTGAACCGGGCCGTGATGGACGCTGCCCCTGAAGCGGTGTTCATGCACTGTCTCCCGGCACATCGTGGGGAGGAGGTGACCGACGAGGTCATCGACGGACCACGCTCGGTCGTGTTCCAGCAGGCCGGCAACCGGCTCTACGCCCAGATGGCCGTGATGGCCGAGCTGATGGGGGCTGAGGATTGATCCAGTTCCTCCAGCAGCTTGGCGATGTCATCCGCCACCTCGGCATCATCGAGGTGTTCGACGTCGCGGTCGTAGCTGTCGTGCTGTATCTGCTCCTGCGCCTGCTGCGCGGAACTCAGGGCACGCAGATCGTGGTCGGCCTGATCCTGCTGGCGGTCATCGGCGTCGTCGCCACACAGTTCAACCTCGTCCTTCTCTCGTGGCTCTTCAGGAATGCCAGCTTCTTCATCATCATCGCCGTCATCGTCATGTTCCAGCCGGAGCTGCGCCGTGTGCTGGACCAGCTCGGCCGAATCGGACACATCGGCCGGCCGCTGTCCAACTACAACCAGCGGCTCTACACCCAGGCCATCTCGGAGGCGATCCGTGCCACGGAGCGCTTGAGCACCAAGAAGACCGGCGCTCTCATCGCGTTCGAGCGCGAGGTGGGGCTGGAGGACTACGCCGCGACCGGCGTCCGGATCAACGGTGAGATCTCCGCCGAGATGCTGCAGTCCATCTTCTATCCCAACTCGCCACTGCATGACGGCGCCGTCATCGTCCGCGGCAACAAGATCGTCGCCGCGGGCTGTCTCCTTCCGCTTCCGGAGGAAGGCATCGTCCGCGAAAGGCTTGGCACGCGACACCGTGCGGCGCTGGGCCTGTCGCTGGCATCCGACGCGCTGGTCCTCGTAGTCTCAGAAGAGACAGGGAACATCTCAGTGATAGAAGAAGGAAAGATCACACGCAATCTGGATGCTGACGGGCTCCGCCGGAGGGTCAGCGTTAAGGTGCCGACGCCCAACGGCAACGGCTTCCTGAGGTTCCGCAGGTGAGCCTGATCACCGACGACTGGCGCCTCAAGCTCCTCGCAGTCGGGCTCGCCGTGCTGATGCTGGCCGCGGTCGCGTTCTCGCAAAACCCACCGACCATTGGCAATCTCGTAATCCCGCTGAACTACACGATGCCGCCGAATCTGATCCTGGTCAATCGGCCTACCAAGATCGACATCACCTATTCGGGTCTGGCCGACGCCATCAAGAACGTGAATACATCAAATACGTTCGCCACCGTCGATGCCACACACGCCAGCCTAGGCAGCGCTGTGAGGCTGGCGGTGCGGGTCACAAGTATCTCCGGAGTGACAGTGCAGAACCCGGCACCGATTGTTTTCAACGTCGATACTCTTCAAACCAAGGATCTATCCGTGCAGGTAATCGCGCGAACTGCGCCAGGTTGGTCCCTTGGAAAGCACGACGCCGTCTGTCCGGGTGCGCAGCCTACTCCGTGCGTCGTCCATTTCCTGGGGCCGTTGACGTGGGAAACCAACCTGACGGCGAGCGTGACAATTCCGGGCTTGCTCAGCGCGACCAACAGCGAGTCGTCCAACTGGCCGATTCAGCTCCAGAACAGCAATGGATTTCTAGACCTCACCACATGCCGCACGCAGCCATGTGCGAGCCTGGATGTCACTGCAGTCGGCGTACACCTCGAGGCCTCACCCGGATCGACGAGCAGTACGGTTGCGCTCGTCATTGCGCCACCAACTCATAAGCCGGCTTCCGGCTACTACATCACTGACGTGACCATCACCCCGAACACGGTAGTGATCAGCGGTGATGCTGCGACGCTTGGCCGTATCCGCAACATCGTGCTTCCGGCGCTCGACCTGAGCGGCAAGACCGCTGACTACACCCAGACGGTCCAGATTCCCTATCCCGACGGAACGAGCGGCCCGGTCGCCACCGCCACCGTGAAGTACTCGATCACCCGCGACCCGAACGCCTCGCCACCGCCTGGGGGGTAAACTGCCGGCCGGGCGTGTAACCTGACGCCCGTTCCAGCCGTTCGATCAAGCACCGGTCGAATCCCCCCTGCCAGGAGTTCTAGTAAAGAAATGTGCGGAATCATCGGCTACCTGGGCGATCGCGAAGCCACCCCGATCTTGATGGAGAGCCTCAAGCGGCTCGAATACCGCGGCTACGACTCCGCCGGCGTAGCGGTCCTCGAGGTCCCCAAGGCCGGCCAGGCCGCCCATACGAGCCTGACCAAGTCAGAGAAAAAGGTCGACACCCTGATCGAGAAGCTCCAGGCGGACATGCCGACCGGCCACCTCGGGATCGGCCACACCCGCTGGGCCACCCACGGCAAGCCGACCTACATCAACGCCCACCCGCACACCGACTGCCACGGCAAGATCTTCGTGGTCCACAACGGAATCATCGAGAACTTCGCCGAGCTCAGGGCCGAGCTGCAGGCGAAGGGTCACGAGTTCACGTCGGAGACCGATACCGAGGTCGTGCCTCACCTGATCGAGGCCAACTACAAAGGCGACTTCCTCGCCGCTGTGCGGGCGGCACTCAAGCGCATCCACGGCGCATATGCCCTCGCGATGTTCTCCACCGACGACCCCGAGCTGCTCATCGGCGCTCGCTTGAACGCGCCGCTGGTGGTCGGGCTGGGCGACGAGGAGTACTACATCGCTTCCGATATCACCGCGATCATCCCGTACACGAAGCGCGTGCTTGTGCTCGGAGAAGGCGAGGTGGCAGCCGTCACGCCGCTGGGCGTGGAAGTCTCGACCGTGGACGGGATCACTGTCAAACCGAAGCTGATCCAGGTCGATTGGGACGTAAGCCAGGCGCAGAAGGGCGGGTTCCAGCACTTCATGCTCAAGGAGATCCACGAGACACCCGAAGCGGTCGCCAACGCGGTGCGTGGGCGCCTCACCGACGACGGCATCGTTTCCTTCCGCGAGTTCGATGTCGATGACGAGAAGCTGCGCGCCTACGACGAGGTTCTCCTGCTGGGTATGGGGACCTCGCGGCACGCGGCCATGGTCGGCGAGTACCTCATCGAGGATTGGGCCGGGATTCCGGCACGCTCTCAGGACGCCTCAGAGTTTCGTTACCGCCGCCCGACGTTCGGACCCAAGACCCTCGCTGTCGTGCTCACGCAATCCGGAGAAACGGCTGACACGCTGGTCGGCCTCCACCGGGCGAAGGAGCGCGGCGCCCTGACGGTCGCGGTCACCAACGTGTTCGCGAGCTCGGCGGCGCGAGATGCGGACGGCGCCATCTACCTCCATTCAGGTCCGGAGATCGGCGTCGCATCGACAAAGACGCTCGCTGCCCACATGGTCAGCCTCACGCTGCTCAGCCTTCGCCTTGCCACCGTCAATGGCCGCGTCTCCCTCGAACGGAGGCACGAGCTGGTGGCCGCCCTGAGGGCGCTGCCCGAACAGATCCGCGAGCTGGTTGACCGAGAGGAAGAGATCGCGAAGATCGCGCATCGCTACAGCCAGTACCGCAACTTCATGTACTTCGGCCGCGGCCTGAGCTACCCGGTGGCCCTCGAGGGTGCGTTGAAGCTGAAGGAGATCTCGTACGTCCACGCGGAAGGCACCACCGGCGGCGAGCTCAAGCACGGTCCGATCGCTTTGCTCGACAAGGACTTCCCCGTGATCGCCATCTGCACGGCGAGCGCGACCAAGGACAAGATGGTCAGCAACGTCCACGAGATCGCGGCCCGCAACGCGCCGGTTCTCGCGTTGGTGACGAAAGGAGACCACTCGCTGGACGGCATCGCAGCCGACCTCTTCGAGATGCCGCCGGCCGAAGAGGCCATGGCGGCAATCCTCAACACGGTCATGCTGCAACTGTTTGCCTACCACGTAGCAGTAGAGCTAGGCCAAGACGTAGACCAACCCCGAAACCTGGCGAAGTCAGTCACAGTGGAGTAAACCCCCAATCCCCTCTCCCGCGTGAGCGGGAGAGGGCTAGGGTGAGGGCCGAGGGGATTGGACCCCTACCCCCACAATGAGCTGATGCAGCGCATCGGGGTTGACGCCGTCTCGGTTGATCGCATCGCGCTCGCCGTCAGCCGTTCCGGCCGCGGCTTCCTCCGGAAGGTCTACACGCCCGCCGAGCAGGCCTACTGCGCTGGCAACGTCGAACGTCTGGCCGGCAGGTGGGCCGCCAAGGAGGCGATCATCAAATGCTTCGACGGCACCGGCATCTGCTTTCCGCGCCGGCGCATCGAAGTGCTTCCTGGTCCCCAAGGCGCACCGCGCGCCCGGCTCCTGGGCGACGATCGCGGGGCACGCGTCGAGGTGAGCATCACCCACCACAGCCGCCTCGCCGTCGCCACGGCGCACCTCGAGATGCCCGACGTCGTGGACACCCTTCTGCCCGCCCCCGACGCGGTGGTCCTGCCCGAGCGGCCGCACGACGCCCACAAGGGCACCTTCGGCACCGCAGTCGTTCTCGCCGGCAGCCTCGGCTTCACCGGCGCGGCCTACCTCGCCGCGACCGCAACGGCGCGAACGGGTGCGGGCCTCGTCAGGCTGCTTGTCGCCGACACGATCTACCCGATCCTGGCCACCAAATGCACCGAGGTCATGGCGACGCCGGTGCCGGAGGTGGCCCCGGGGGCGGTCGGGCATGCCGCTTACGACTCGATCCTGCGCCAGCTGGCGACAGCCGAGGTCGGAGTCATCGGCCCTGGCCTCGGTCGCGACAGCTCGACCTGGCGCCTGGTCTTAGACCTCGCCGTGCACGCGCAGTGTCCCCTGGTGATCGACGCGGACGGCCTCAACGCGCTGGCTGACTCGCCGCGATCCAAGGGCAAGCTGGGCAAGAACCGCGTCCTGACCCCTCACCCGGGGGAGCTGGCGCGTCTGACCGGCAAGACCGTCGATGCGATCAGCAGCGATCGCACCGCCTCGGCGCGCAAGGCGGCCAAGGAATGGGGCGCCGTGGTCGTGCTCAAGGGAGCGCACACCGTCGTCGCCCACCCCGACGGCCGTATCAGCGAGGATCCTCACGAGGTCCCAGCGCTCGCCACCGGCGGCACCGGTGATGTGCTCGCGGGCATCATCGGCGGCCTGATGGCGCAGGGCTCCGATCCGTTCTCGGCCGCGGTCACCGGCGTGTACATCCACGCGGCAGCCGGCAGGCGGATCGCGGGGCGACTGGGCGACTCTGGCCTCTTGGCGAGCGACCTGCTCCCGGAGATCCCTGTGGTGATGAACGTGCTCCGCCAGGGCGGCCTCTAGGGGACTTGACGGCACTCCGCTGGGCGGACATCGACCTCGGCGCCGTACGCGCCAACTGCGCCCGCATCATGGCGCACCTGCCGCGCGGATCGCACCTGCTGGGCGTCGTCAAGGCCGGCGGCTACGGCCACGGCGCGGTTCCCGTCGCGCGGGCGGCCGTTGACGGCGGGGCGACCGGCCTGGCGGTCGCCACGCTCGAAGAAGCTCACGAGCTGGGCGGCCTGGTGCGCGCCGAGCACGTCCTGGTCATGGGCGGCCTCACTTTGGATCAAGCGCGCTCGGCGGCGGCCGGCGGCTGGGGCATCGGGGTCTCGAGCCGCGAGGTGGCGGCGGCGCTTGGAGAAACCGATGAGGTCGTTCCGGTGCACCTGAAGATCGACACTGGGATGGGCCGTTTCGGGTGTCCACCGGCCGGCGCGCCGGAGCTGGCACGTTTCATCGACGATTCGGCGGGACTGCGCCTGGCAGGCACCTGGACGCACTTCGCCTCCGCCGACTCCGATGACGCTATGACCCGAGACCAGTTCAACCGCTTTGTCGACGCCCTCGCCACGTTTGACGTCGACCCCGGCCAGCGCCACGCATGCAACTCGGCAGGTGCTCTGCGCCATCCCGAGTTTGCCCTGGACGCGGTCCGCTGCGGCATTGCGATCTACGGCTGCGAGTGGCCGGGCACGCAACCCGCACTCGCGCTGCGGTCGCTCGTGACGCATGTCAAGACTGTCGACGCCGGCGCGACCGTCGGCTATGGCGCGACCTGGAAAGCACCTGACAAAAGGCGCGTCGCGACAGTGGCCATCGGTTACGCCGACGGCGTCCACCGGGCCCGGTCCAACCGCGGCGACGTTCTCGTTCGCGGCCGGCGTGCGCCGCTCATCGGGGCGGTCAGCATGGACGCGATCACGCTTGACGTCACCGACGTATCGGGCGTGCAGGCAGGCGACGTCGCGACCCTGATCGGAGCCGACGGGGCTGAGCGGATCACCGCCGAAGAGGTGGGGGATTGGTCCAATACCATCTCGTACGAAGTCCTTACCAGCATCGGTCCCCGAGTGGAGCGGCGCTACTCGGAATAGCTGCCACCCCCCTCCGATTCCAGATGAGGCGAGGCAGGTGACCCTAAACTGGCTTTACTGATGGCCGAAAGTCCGGCACGAACTGCCTTCGCGGAAGAGGCATTGACGCACCTTGACACTCTCTACCGGGGAGCCCTGCGGCTTACCCGCGATCCGGACCAGGCGCAAGACCTCGTTCAGGAGGCCTACCTGCGCGCCCTTCGCTACCAGCACAGCTACCAGCAGGGCACGAACATGAAGGCCTGGCTCTTCGCGATCATGCGCAACCTCTTCTGGGACCGCTTCAAGGGCTCCCGCAAAGAGGACGTGAGCCTCGACGACGTGGGCGAGTTCGTGCTCTACGAAAAGCTGCGCGACGAGGGTGCCAGGCCCGAGGCCGACGTCCTCGACAAGCTCGCAGCCTCAGAGGTCGTGACCGCCGTCGAGAAGCTGCCCCCGCTGCACCGAGAGGTCGTGCTTTTGGTCGACGTCGAAGGGTTTTCGTACAAGGACGCCGCCCAGGCCCTCGGGGTGCCGATCGGGACTGTCATGTCCCGCCTCCACCGGGCCCGCCAGCAGCTACAAAAATCCCTCTATGACTACGCGGTGGAATCCGGTATTGTCCGCGGCAACGGCGGTCATCAGGTTCAGACATGAAATGTAAGGATTGCGCGGAGAAGCTGGATCGCTTTGTTGACCGTGAGTTGAACTCGACGGAGGTCCTCGAGATGCAGCTCCACCTGGAGTCGTGCCCGGACTGCACCGACCACTACGAGTTCCAGGCTCATCTCAAGCGGCTGGTGAAGCACTCGTGCGAGTGCGATGCCCCGGTCGCCTTCCGGGACAAGCTTCGCCAGATCCTGTCCTGATCGGGCGGCTGTATGCCGCTCACCTGTACGTCATCACTCCTGACGCGCCTCCCGACCGCGTCGTCGAGCTGGCATCTGCGGCCTTGCGTGGAGGAGCGGACGTCCTTCAGCTCCGTCACAAGAGCCTGGCCCGGGGCGACCTCCTTGCACTGGCGCGGCGAGTGCGCGATGTGACTGCTGGGTCGGGGGTGCTGTTCATCATTAACGACTACGTCGACATCGCCCTGCTCAGCAATGCCGATGGAGTGCATCTGGGACCGGATGACCTGACCATCGCCTCCGCCCGGCGCGGCGCCGGCGACCGGCTGCTCATCGGGGCGTCCGCGTCCACTCCAGAGCGTGCGCGAGCAGCGATCGCGGACGGAGCCGACTATCTCGGCAGCGGGCCGGCGTTCGTCACCCCGATCAAGACCAAAAAGCAAGTCATCGGCCCCAAGGGGGTGGCCGAGATCGCCGCGGCCGCCGGCTC
>DASYVJ010000060.1:0-4248 GCA_035937155.1 Candidatus Dormiibacterota bacterium
GTCGGCTTCCTCCTCGCAATTGTCGGCACGTTCATCGGCGACCTGGCCAAGGCGGACCGGCTCGCCGAGCTGAAGTTCCACGAGATCGATGTCCGGGCCCAGACCGGCGTTGGAGCCGAGACGAGCCCGGTACCCGCCTGAGCTTTGTATTTAGAAGGGGCGCCGGCGTGAGCAACAACGAGCTGCTCGCGCTCGGCGCCCTCTCGGTGGCCTGCCTCTTTGCGGCGGGCATCCTGCTTCGCTCCTGGCGGCGACGGCAGACCAGCCAGCCCCTGGTCGCCGCCGTCATCGTCCTGGTCCTGGGCGCGGGCGCGATCGGGCTCGCGCTGGCGGGCGTGCCCTACAAGTTGCCGGTCGGGGCGGCTTTCATCGCCGCGCTGGTGGCGGTCATGCTCTCCGCCCGGTCGGAACGACGCATCCCCTAGCCGGTGTGCTTCGGCGAGGCGATCTCGTCCAGTCGGGCTCCGGCTTCGACCATGTCGAGAGCCTGGTTGACCAGGTCGACGAAGCTTCCCTGTCCGTCTCGGCGCAGCCACTCGTGCATCGCCTCCATGGCAGCCGAGACCATGACCATGACGGTTACGCGAGTCTCGAAATCCTCCGCATCCCTTCCCGAGCGCTGCGCGATCAGGCCGCTCATCAAGACCTGAGCCTTCTCCACTTCTTCCCATAGACGCGCGCGTAGCGCCGGCACCCCGAACCAGAGCCGGGCACGGGCCAGGATGATCTCGCGATCGCGTTCGAAGATTCCGCCCATCTCCTCCAACACGCGACGGAAGGAGATGCTCAGCGGCTCATCGGCCGGTCGCTCCATGAGAAGTGATGCAAGGACCGGGTCGTATGCGTCGTACAGGACGACGTCCTCCTTGCTGGGAAAGTAGTTGAAAAACGTGCTGGGCGAGATCTCGACCGCGGCCGCGATCTGCTCGATGGTCGTTTCCTCGTAGCCCTGCATCTCAAACAAGCGCATCGCTTCGCGCTGGATCGATTCGCGGGTCTTCTGTTTCTTGCGCTCGCGCAATCCTTGCGCCAGGGGCGTGATCGTGTTCGGCATCAGGCTGCAGCAACCTCCGCGCCGATCGCCGCAGCCGGTTGCTCGACTCGAGGAGCCCGCGCCGGCAGGAACAGTGCCATCAGCACCGCGCCCGCCACCAACAAGCCGGCAGTCACCAGCAGCACGTCGCTCATGCCCTGAGAGTAAGCGCTCTCGGCCGAGCGAAGAAGCCGATCGCCCAACGTTCCCGGAAGGTGCCGAGCGACAGCGGCTGCGACGGCGACGCTGGTCTGGGCCGCGGAACGCGCGGCGGCGGGGAGTCCGGCCAGCTGCCCGCTGAGGTGTGCCTGATAGGCACTGTTGAGGATGCTGCCCATAATCGCGACTCCGAGTGACGCTCCCACGTTCTGAATGGCACGGGTGAGGGCGCTGCCCGCACCGGTTTCTCCAGCCGGCAGGGCGCCGAGGATCGCATCCAGGGCGGGGATCATGGTGAACGCGATGCTGATGCCGATCACCGCGAGAGCGACCGCAACGAGCCCGAAACCGGTGTCCACTCCGACTCGCGAAAGAATCAGCATCCCAGCCGCGATACCGAGCATCCCGCCCGAAACCATCACCTTCGCGCCGAGGCGCTTGGCCAGCCAGTCGCTGCTCACGGCGCCGGCCATCATGGCCGCGATGAGCGGAAGCAATCGAATGCCGGTGCCCTGAGCGTCGTTGCCCTGCACTACTTGCAGGTACGGGGACAGGATGAACAGGACTCCGGTCATCGCGAAGCCGACGATGGTGAAAGCCACCGTCGAGAGCGCGAATCGTCGGTTCCGGAAGAGGTTCAGGTCGACGAGCGGCACTGCAGCTCGGAACTGCCACAGCACGAAGGCAAGGATCAACAGCGCACCGCCAACGAGGGGTCCCGCGACCTGGATGTCGGCCCAACCGCGGACGGGCTCCTCGATGATCCCGTAGACGATTCCGGTCACCCCGACCATCTCGAGCAGAGCCCCGACCCAGTCCAGCCGCTTCGGGTTGGGATCTTTACTCTCGGGCACGAACAACCACGCGCCGACGACCGCGATCACGACCACGGGAGCGTTGATCAAGAAGATGGATCCCCAGTCGTAGTGCGTCAGCAGCCAGCCGGCGACGAGCGGTCCGAGCGGGAGGCCGATGAATGCGCCGGCGCCGGACAGTCCTATGGCGCGCTGGCGCTCGTCCTCCGCGAACATCGACGGGAGAATCGAGGTGACCAGAGGCAGCACGATGGCGCCGCTGGCGCCCATGACCACGCGCATCAGGATCAGCCCGTTGGCCGAGGTCATCTGGCTCGCGACGACTGACGATATGCCGAACGTGATGAGGCCGATGAGCAGCAGCCGCTTCCGGCCAAACCGGTCACCAAGCACGCCCGCCGGCAGCATGAAGCCGGCTAGCGACAGCGTGTAGGCGGCTGACATCCACTGAAGCTGATCGGTGGTTGCACTGAGCTTTGCCGACAGGGTCGGCAGGGCCGTGATCAGGATCGTGATGTCCAGGCCGAGCACCAGGCCGCTGACCGTCAGCGCGGCCAGCCCGAACCACCGTCCGCGAAGCCTCTTGATCTCAGTTGTCGCCATGATGCACCTCCAACCATTTAGTCTAGTCACATGATAATTGGAGTTTCTCCAATAATCAAGAGGTTGCAGATATCAGCGCCGATCTACCTTTATCCGTGTGGATGTGGTGATCGGAGAGGTCGGTCCTCGGGACGGCCTTCAGAACGAGAGCCGAACGCTGGATCCTGCCGTCCGCGCTGAGCTGTGTGACCGACTGGCGGCCGCGCGTCTGACACGGATCGAGGCGGCGAGCTTCGTCAACCCGAAGCTGGTGCCGCCGATGGCCGGGGCCGAGGAGGTGATGGCGGCGCTCCATCGCAAGCCTGGCGTCTCTTACGCAGGCCTCGTCCTCAACGAGATGGGATACGAGCGCGCCGTGGCCGCTGGTGTTGACGAGGTCCACTACGCCTTTGCCGCCACCGACGAGTTCGGGCGCCGAAACCAGAACGCTACTGTTGAGGAGGGCCTGAGGACGGCCCTCGCATTGGTCGCGCGTGCGCGGAGCGAACGGGTGCCGATCACAGTCACGCTGAGCGTCGCCTTTGGCTGCCCGTTCGAAGGCCCGGTACCGCCACAGCGAGTGCTCCAGATCGTCGAGCACTTGATGGCGGTGCCCGCGGACGAGATCTGCCTCGCCGACACGATCGGGGTCGGCGTGCCATCACAGGTCAAAGCGCTCGTCGGTGGCGCTCGCCGGCTGGGCGCGACGATTGGCGCGCATTTCCACAACACGCGCAACACCGGCTACGCCAACGCCGTTGCCGCGCTCGAGGAGGGCGTGGTCTCACTTGACGCGTCGGTCGGCGGCGCGGGCGGCTGCCCGTTTGCGCCGAAGGCCACCGGCAACATCGCGACCGAAGATCTCGTCTATCTATTACGTGGTCTCGGCGTCGACACCGGCGTCGACCTCGAGAGATTGATCGAGACCTCGCAGTGGCTTGGCGGTCAGCTGGGGAAGGAGCTGCCGGGCATGGTTGCGCGGGCCGGCGACTTTCCGTACAAAGCCTGATCGCGATCGCGCAACATGTTCGCAATGCCGAAGAAGACGTCGAGCCCACACCGCGTCGCGGTTATCCAGCATCCGCCAGTCACGCTGCACCGTCAGAAGACACTCGAACGCGGGGTGAAATTGCTCGAGGAAGCGGCGGCGGGCGGGGCGCGGCTGGTCTCATTTCCCGAAACGTGGCTGCCCGGGTACCCGGAGTGGATTTGGCGGCTGCGTCCGGGCGCTGACTACGAGCTGACGAGCGAGATTCACGGCCGGCTGATCGAGAACGCAGTCGACTTGAAGGCGGGAGATCTCAAGCCGATCCAGGCGGCGGCGCGTCGGCTCAAGGTGACCGTTTCGATCGGCATCCACGAGCGCGACGGGGAATTCAGCCGCGGCACCCTCTACAACACCGTCGTGCTCATTGGACCGGATGGCGCGGTGCTCAACCGCCACCGCAAGCTGATGCCGACCAACCCGGAGCGGATGGTGTGGGGGACAGGGGATGCGAGCGGGCTGCGCGTGAGCGAGACCCCGATGGGACGGGTTGGCGGCTTGATCTGTTGGGAGAACTACATGCCGCTGGCCCGGTTTGCGATCTTCGCCCAGGGCTGCGAGATCTACATCGCTCCGACCTGGGACGAGGGGAGCACCTGGATTTCGACCATGCG
>DASYVJ010000061.1:0-41103 GCA_035937155.1 Candidatus Dormiibacterota bacterium
CAACTCCGAACGCCTGGCCGGCCGCTGGGCCGCCAAAGAGGCGGTGATCAAATGCTTCGACGGCACCGGCATCTGCTTCCCCAGCCGCCGCATCGAGGTCCTCCCCGGCCCGAGCGGCGCCCCAAGGGTCCGCCTCCTCGGCAACGACCGTGGCGCCCAGGTCGAGGTCAGCATCACCCACCACAGCGCCCTCGCCGTCGCCACGGCCCACCTGGAGATGCCCGAGGTGGCCGCCAACCTCCTGCCGGCCCCGGAGGCCGTGGTTCTGCCGGACCGTCCACTCGACGCCCACAAGGGCACCTTCGGCACCGTGGTCGTCCTGGCAGGCAGCCTGGGCTTCACAGGGGCGGCCTACCTGGCCTCGACGGCGGCGGCCAGGACCGGCGCCGGTTTGGTTAGGCTCCTCGTCGCGGACACCATCTACCCGATCCTCGCTGCCAAGTGCACAGAGGTCATGGCGACCCCTGTCCAGGAGGTCGCGCCGGGTGCCGTCGGCCATGCTGCTTACGACTTAGTGATGCGTCAGCTCGCCACCGCCGAGGCGGGGATCATCGGGCCGGGGCTCGGGCGTGACGGCTCGACCTGGCGCCTCGTGCTCGACCTTGTCCACCACGTCACGTGCCCGCTGGTCCTCGACGCGGATGCTCTCAACGCTCTTGGCGACGCTCCCCGATCGAAGGGCAAGCTGGGCAAGAACCGAATCCTGACGCCACATCCCGGCGAGATGGCGCGGTTGACAGGGAAGACCGTCGAAGCCATCGCGGCCGACCGCCCAGGCGCTGCCCGCAAGGCGGCCAAGGAGTGGGGCGCCATCGTGGTCCTCAAGGGTGCGAGAACGCTGGTGGCCCACCCCGACGGGCGATGCAGCGAGGACCCGCACGAGGTGCCTGCGCTCGCGACTGGCGGGACCGGTGACGTGCTGTCCGGCATCATCGGGGGGTTGATCGCCCAGGGCTCGGAACCCTATGCGGCAGCCGTCACCGGCGTTTACATCCACGCCGCGGCAGGGCGCCGCATCTCGCAGCGGCTCGGCGATTCCGGCCTGCTCGCCAGCGACCTCCTCCTGGAGATACCGCTGGTCATGAACGTGCTGCGGCAGGGCGGGCTCTGACGACCGGCCTGCGCTGGGCCGACATCGACCTCTCCGCCGTGAGCTCCAACGCGGCTTCGATCCTCGCCCATCTGCCTGGCGACGCCGGTCTGTTCGCCGTCGTCAAGGCGAACGGGTACGGCCACGGCGCTGTGCAGGTGGCGCGCGCGGCCCTGGAAGGCGGCGCCACCGGTCTCGCGGTGGCCACCCTTGAAGAGGCCCAGCAGCTCCGCGGCCTTGCGAGCGAGGAGCGGATCCTCGTCATGGGCGCGCTCCCCCCACAGCTGGCATCCACGGCCGCGGCAAGCGGCTTTGCCTTCACAGTGTCGAGCCTGGAGTTCGCACAGGCGCTGGACGGTCAGGGCAGCGTGGTTCCGGTGCACCTCAAGATCGACACGGGGATGGGTCGCTTCGGTTGTGCTCCCGAAGAGGCGCCGTCGCTTGCAAGCTTCATCGACAAAGCGCCCGGTCTCCGCCTGGCGGGCACCATGACGCATTTCGCATCCGCCGACTCGGATGAGGCGATGACGCGTAAGCAATACGACCGATTCATGGACGCGTTGGGCGCGTTCGAGGTCGACCCGGGCATGCGCCATGCCTGCAACTCGGCCGGCGCAAGGCGCTTTCCGGAGTTTGCGTTGGACGCCGTCCGTTCAGGCATCGCGCTGTACGGCTGCGAGTGGCCAGGCCACAGGCCGGCGCTCGCGTTTCGCTCCGCCGTGACCCACGTCAAGACACTGAGAGTGGGGGACGCCGTGGGCTACGGGGCGACGTGGCGAGCTACGTCCAACGCTCGCGTGGCGGTCGTCGCCGTGGGTTATGCCGACGGCGTCCATCGGAGTCGCTCCAATCACGGCCACGTCCTGGTGCGTGGAGGGCGGGCACCGCTGATCGGCGTTGTCAGCATGGATGCGATCACCATCGACGTGTCAAGCATTCCGGCAGTGCAGACGGGCGACGTCGTGACTCTCATCGGCGACGACGGAGACGATCGCATCACTGCCGAGCAGGTGGCCGAATGGTCGGGCACCATCTCTTGGGACGTGCTTACCTCCCTCGGCATGCGCGTGGAGAGGCGTTACTCGGAATAAGCCGGCCCCTCGCCGCGATTGCAGATGGTGCAAGGCAGGTGTACGTAAACTGGCACTTCTGATGGCGGAAAGCCCGGCTCGCACTGCCTTTGCGGAAGAAGCATTGACACATCTCGACACTTTGTACCGGGGCGCGCTCCGCTTGACCCGTGATCCAGATCAGGCGCAGGACCTGGTCCAGGAGGCCTACCTTCGCGCGCTTCGCTATCAGCACAGCTACCAGCCGGGCACGAACATGAAAGCCTGGCTGTTCGCGATCATGCGCAACCTCTTCTGGGACCGCTTCAAGGGGTCGCGGAAGGAGGACGTGAGCCTGGACGACGTCGGCGAGTTTGTCCTCTACGACAAGCTGCGCGACGAGGGCGCCAAGCCCGAGGCGGACGTGCTCGACAAGCTCGCCGCATCCGAGGTAGTGAAGGCGGTCGAACAGCTCCCGCCGCTCCACCGTGAAGTCGTCCTTTTGGTCGACGTCGAAGGGTTCTCCTACAAGGACGCCGCACAAACCCTGGGCGTGCCGATCGGGACGGTCATGTCGCGTCTGCACCGTGCCCGGCAGCAGCTCCAAAAATCCCTCTATGACTATGCGT
Source organism: Candidatus Dormiibacterota bacterium (assembly GCA_035937155.1). GTDB lineage: Bacteria > Chloroflexota > Dormibacteria > Dormibacterales > Dormibacteraceae > Palsa-870. The sequence continues at coordinate 2,769 of DASYVJ010000061.1, forward strand.
TGGAATCAGGTATCGTGCGCGCCAACGGCGAACATCAGGTGCAGCAATGAACTGTAAAGACTGTTCTGAGAAGCTCGATCGCTTCGTCGACCGCGAGTTGAACTCGACGGAGGTCCTGGAGCTCCAGCTCCATCTCGAAGGTTGCCCGCCCTGCCAGGACCAGTACGAGTTCCAGGCCAATCTCAAGCGCCTCGTGAAGCACGCCTGCGAGTGCGACACGCCGCCCGCTTTCCGCGAGAAACTGCGCCAGCTCCTGTCTTAGTGGCGGTAGCCAGACCGGCTCAGCCACCACTGGCGTCGAAAGCACCGTGGTGGTTGCTCGCGTGCTTCGTCGTCAGCACGATGCTCTCTCTGCTGTGGGCGGCTGGATGGACGCTTGCCGTGATCTATGCGGACTACGCCTCGCACCCGCTCGAGAACCTGACTCTCAACCTTTTTGTGTACGAGGCCGCGCTGGCGATGCTCGGCCTGCAGGCGCTTGCGCTGGTCGGTCTTTACAGCAGGCGCCACTGGGGGCGGGCGGTGGCGACGATCGCCTCCGGGTTCTGGGTCCTGACGGTGATCGGAATCCCCGTCACGGCGCTCGTGTGGTGGGGCCTGCACCGGCACTGGCAGCCGGGCGTCGAGTCGACCTTTACCAGGGATCACCCGACTGCTCCGCGCTATGTCGTCGGGCTGACACTCATCGGCGCCGCCGCCATCCTCGTGTGGCTGTGGTTCCTGTACATCTATCTGCCGGGCTTGTTGGTCCAGCTCTCGCCGACCATCGACCCGGGCAGCTGGTACTGGATCGGCACTTTCGCCCTGTTCTTCGCCTGCCCATCTGGGTCGTGCAGGGTCTTGCCGTGATCGGCCTGATGCAGAAGCACGATTGGGGCGCCATCCTGGCCGTGCTGACCTGCGTGCTGTGGATCATGAGTGGCATCGGCCTTCCCTTTGGGATTGCGGGGCTGTTCGTGCTCTGGCGGTGGCAGCATCCGGCGCTGAGGCCCGGCGGACCGACTGGACCCTCGCCGGTTCCCGTCGCCGCACCGGCAACTTAGATAGCAACGAGACAGCGTCTGGTCGAGCGGCTGCTGGCCGCGCATTTGTACTTCATCACCCCGGACGCAGCGCCTGATCGGCTGATCGAGCTGGCAATGGCCGCGTGGCGAGGGGCGGGTGTCATCCAGCTCCGCCACAAGAGCCTTGCCCGCGGCGAGCTCCTTGCCCTCGCTCGCCGAATGCGTGAGATCACATCTCCAGCCGGCGTCCTCTTCATCGTCAACGATCACATCGACATCGCGATGCTCAGTGGCGCCGACGGAGTCCACCTGGGCCCCGAAGACCTGTCTATCGCTGCGGCCCGGCGCATCGCCGGCGACAGCCTGCTCATCGGGGCGTCGGCGTCCAGCCCGGAGGCTGCGCTGGCGGCGATCGCGGATGGGGCTGACTACCTGGGAAGCGGGCCGGCATTTGCCACACCGATCAAGACCGAAAAGCAGGTGATTGGACCGAAGGGTGTAGCCGCCATCGCGGCAACCGCCGGCCCGACGGTGCCTGTGTTTGCGATTGGTGGCATCAACGCATCGAACGTCGCGCAGTTGACCGCGGAAGGGTTGCACCGCGCATGCGTCATACGCGCGATTGCCGACGCACCCGATCCTGAATTGGCCGCGCGGCGCCTGCGTACGATGCTGACCACGGAATGAAGATCAAAGGCCTCGGCGAATTCGGCCTCCTTGAAAAGATCAAGCCGTACCTCGCCGCTCAGGCAGGGCAGGACGACGCGGCTGTGCTGGACGACGGCGCCGGAGGGTTCACCGTCGCCAGCTGCGACATGTTCGTGGAGGGCGTCCACTTCGACCTCGGCTGGATGAGCGCGCAGGACGCAGGGTGGCGTTCGCTTGCGCTTTCCCTCGGCGACCTCGCCGCCAAGGGCGCGACGCCTTCCTGGGCGCTGACCTCGATCGCGATCCCCAATGCGTGGGCGGTCGAGAGTCTGACCGGTCTCTACGAGGGGATGGCCTCGTTGGCGCAGAAAACGCACGTCCTGATTGCCGGTGGCGACATGAGCTCAATCGACGGTCCGGCGGTGCTTTCCATCACTGTGGTGGGGCGTACCGATAGGCGGCCGCTGGCTCGAAGCGAAGCCCAATCGGGGTGGGCCGTGGCGGTGACCGGGCCATTGGGAGCCTCGGCGGTCGCGCTGCGCGAGCGGCGTCCGCTGCGTCTCTGGCCGCTGCTCGACGAGGGCCGGCGATTGAACGAGGGAGGGCTGTGCTGCGGCGACATCTCGGACGGGCTGCTCCGGGAGATGGACAAGTTCGTCGCCTTTTCAGGCGCGGGCTGCGTCATCCGCGCAGCCGAGGTTCCGGTGGCGGAGGGCGCAACTGTGGAGGAGGCGCTCACGAGCGGCGAGGAGGCAGAGCTGGTCTGTGTCGGACCGGAAGAGCTCATCCGCGCCGCCGGGTTGCAGCCTTTCGGGTTTCTCACCGACGACTCGTCCGTGCAGGTGCTCGGCGCCAACGGCCTGCCCCTGCAGCTTGAAGTCACCGGCTACGACCACTTTGCCTGACACGCTTACGACTTCCGCAGCCGAGACTGAGGCCATCGGCGAGCGCCTGGGTGAGCGCCTCCGGACGGGTGACGTGGTCCTGCTGACAGGCGAGCTGGGCGCCGGGAAGACCACGTTCGTCCGTGGCCTGGCCCGTGGCGCCGGGTCGGCCGCGCCGGTCGCCAGCCCGACCTTCCAGCTGGTGCGCGTTTACCCCGGTCGCCTGCAGGTCGCGCACGTGGACCTGTACCGCGTGGAACACAGCACCGAGCTGGGCGACCTGGGCCTGGAGGAGCTCGCCGACCAGGGCGCAGTCGTCATCGAATGGGGCGACCGCCTGCAGGTGCCGGGCTCCGCACTCATCGAAATCGAGCACCTGGGCGACGATCGCCGCCTGGTCAGGACGAAGCGTGATCTTAGTCATTGATACGTCGTCGAGCATGGCCGTAGTCGCGACGATCGGCGAGAAGGCCGTGTCGCAGACGTTCCTGTCGTCGCGTGACCCGGAGCTGATCGTCGAGCTGCGCCGCATCGCCCGCGAGAAGACGGTCACCAAGGTGGCCGTTGCCACTGGCCCGGGATCCTTCACCGGCTTACGCGTAGGGGTCTCCTTCGGCCTGGGCCTGGCAATGGGGTTGCGGATCCCCATCGTTCCTCTGCCGACCCTCGAATTGCAGGCGGCCCGCAGCGACGAACCGGTCACAGCCGTCTCGGAGGCGGGGCGGGGGCGGTTCTACTACCTCGTGCCAGGCGGAGAGCTTGCCCTGGGTGAACCGGCTGACATACCGACAAGCCACCTGCTCGTCGGCAGGGTCCTAGCGAGCTCGGAGGCATCGCTCCAAAAGGCGGGACACCATTTCAAGCCCGAGAGCGAGCTGCGGCATTTTGCCGAGGCGGCCGCCGAGCTGCTGAAGACAGCTCACGAAGTGCCCTACAGCAGTCTTAAACTCGAGTACATGCAGTCGTTTGTGGCGCCGGCAAAGTAAATGGTTCAGATCCGCCAGCAGCTGGCGATTGAACTGATGCGCGAAGCGGACGTGGCGACAGTCCAGGAGATCGAGCGCGAGATCTTCGCGACGCCGTGGCCGCGGAACGCCTACTACCGCGAGCTGGCCTCTCGCGCCAGCGCGCACTATGTCGTGCTTCGGCAGGAGGGCCTGATCGAGAACCCTGCCGCCTATAGGGCTCCCGAGCTTGACCCGACGATCATCGGGTACGGCGGCATGTGGCGCATGTACGACGAGGCCCACGTGACGACCATCGGCGTACGCCACGACCTGCAGCACCGAGGCTACGGCAGGGTGATCTTCGCCGGCCTCGTGCAAGCGGCGTACGACATGGGTGCGAAGTGGGTGACGCTGGAGGTGCGCGCGACGAACGACAACGCGATGCACATGTACGAAGGCTTCAGCTTCAAGGTCATCGGCCGGCGCAAGGGCTACTACACGGACAACGGCGAGGACGCGATCGTGATGTGGTCAGACTCCATCCACTCCCCCCGCTTCCGCCGCGCCTACGAATCAAACCTGGAGCGAATCGAAGCCGACGTAAGAGGCCTCCGCCGCGACCTCCTGACGAAAGGGGAGTAGAACTCCCCTCTCCCGCGTGAGCGGGAGCGATCAATAAGTCCCATCCTTAACGCCGCTATGCGCGCAGGGTCAGGGTGAGGGAGGTGGGGATGAAATCTGTCGGCTTGACGCTAGGCATAGAGACGAGCTGTGACGAAACCTCCGTCGCGCTGGTCGAGGACGGGCGCCGCGTCCTCTCCAACGTCATCCACTCGCAGGTCGAGCTGCACCGAGAGTTCGGTGGCGTGGTGCCGGAGCTGGCCGCCCGCGACCATCTCGAACGTCTCCCACACCTCCTCGACCTCGCCCTGGAAGGCGCCGGCGCGAAACCGTCGGACGTCGACCTGATCGCGGTGACGCGCGGCCCCGGCCTGGCCGGCTGCCTCCTCGTGGGAGTGGGCGTGGGGGAGGGCCTGGCGGCCGCCTGGTCGCGACCCCTGACCGGCGTCAACCACCTCTGGGGCCACATCTACGCCTCTATGCTGACGCGGCCCGATCTCGAGCCGCCGCTGCTCGGCCTGGTGGTCAGCGGCGCCCATTCCGACCTGGTCCGCATGCCGGAGCATGGATGCTTCGAGGTCATCGGCCGGACGCGTGATGACGCCGCAGGCGAAGCGTTCGACAAGGCGGCTCGCATGCTGGGTCTCGGCTATCCCGGCGGCCCGGCGCTGGACCGGCTGGCTCGAACCGGCGATGCGCGCCGCCAGCCCCTGCCGCAACCTTCGCTCAAGGGCCTCGAGTACAGCTTCAGCGGCGTGAAGACGGCCCTTCTGTACCGGCTCCGCGACCTGGGAGAGAGCGTGAGCTCGGACACTCGGGCCGACCTGGCCGCCTCGTTTGAGCGCTCCGTGGTCGAGTCGCTGCTCGAAAAGCTGGACGCGGCCCTGACTGAGTCGCCATACCCCGAGGTCGTCGTGTGCGGCGGCGTGGCGGCGAACACGATGCTCCGCAAACGGGCGGCGGAGGTGGTGGGCGACCGGGCAAGGCTGACCATGCCGCCCGTGGAGTTGTGCACCGACAACGCCGCCATGATCGCCGCGGCGGGGTACTACTCGGTCAAAGTGTTGGGTCCCCAAGCAGCCACGATGGACCCTTCCCTAGGCTGGTGAGAGTTTCCCCTCTCCCCGTTGGGGAGAGGGCTAGGTTGAGGGGCCTTAAGCTGGTACCTCAATGGCAGTCAAGGGCTGGAGCGTGGTCTTTCGGGGCGAGCGCATCCATGCCGACCTGGTGGCCGCGGTCCTGCAGGCCGAAGGGCTTAATGTGGAGGTCTTCGGCGACCACGCCTACGGGGTGGGCATCAACCTGACCGACGCGCGGGTCCTGGTCCCTGACGGGCAGGCGGCGACGGCCTTGGAGCTAATCCGGCAGGCCGAGGCCCAGGAGCCAGCCGAGCCCGACGTTTAACACCTCTCACCCGGCGGGTAGTAGAATTAGCAGTCGACCCCCTTGAGTGCTAAGCGCTCGGGTGTGGGGAGTGCTAATCAAAGAATCAAGCTGAGGAGGGCGCACATGAATCTGAAACCGTTAGGCGACCGCGTGGTGTTGAAGCCGGTCGAAAAAGAAGAGAAGACCAAGAGCGGGATCGTGCTTCCGGACACCGCCAAGGAGAAGCCCCAGGAGGGCATCGTCGAGGCAGTGGGGACCGGAAGGATCCTGGACAACGGCACCAAGGTGCCGATGGAGCTCAAGGTCGGCGACAAGGTGCTTTACGCCAAGTACGCCGGAAACGAGTTCAAGCACGACGAGATCGAGTACCTGATCGTCTCAGAGAAGGACGTTCTCGCCGTCGTCTCATCGAACGGCAAGAGTGGCAAGAAGTAACCAGCAAAAAGTAGAAGAGGGATTCATATGGCAAAGGTAGTCACATTCGACGTAGAGGCGAGGCAGGCCCTCAAGAAGGGCATTGACATCGTCGCCTCATCCGTACGCATCACGCTCGGCCCCAAGGGTCGCAACGTTGTCCTCGAGAAGAAGTTCGGCGCCCCCACCGTCACCAACGACGGTGTGACGATCGTGCGCGAGATCGAGCTCAAGGACGCCATGGAGAACACCGGCGCGCAGCTGCTGCGCGAGGTGGCGACCAAGACCAACGACGTTGCCGGTGACGGCACCACCACGGCGACGATCCTGGCCCAGACCATGATCAGCGAAGGCTTCCGCAACGTCGCCGCGGGCGCCAACCCAATGCAGCTCAAGATCGGCATCGAGAAGGCCGTGTTGGCCATCGTCGAAGAGATCAAGAGACTGTCCGTACCGGTCAAGGGCCACGAGGACGTCGCTCACGTCGCGGCGATCTCCAGCCAGGACACGCAGATCGGCGTCCTCATCGCAGACGCCATGGACAAGGTCGGCAAGGACGGTGTCATCACCGTCGAGGACAACCAGGCCATGGCCACCGAGCTCGAAGTGGTCGAGGGCATGCAGTTCGACCGCGGCTACGTCGCCGCCTACATGGTCACCAACCCCGACCGGATGGAGGCCGTCCTCGAGGACCCCTACATCCTCATCACCGACCGCAAGATCTCGGCCATCCAGGACCTGCTCCCCGTTTTGGAGCGCGTGGTCCAGCACGGCAAGCCCCTTTTGATCGTCGCCGAGGACGTTGAGGGCGAGGCGCTCGCCACTCTAATCGTCAACAAGCTGCGCGGCACCTTCACCGCCGTCGCCGTCAAGGCGCCAGGCTTCGGTGACCGCCGCAAGGCGATGCTCGAGGACATGTCCATCCTCACCGGCGGCCAGGTCATCTCAGAAGACCTCGGTCTCAAGCTCGACCAGACGAAGGTCGAGCAACTCGGCCGCGCGCGTCGCGTGACCGTGACCAAGGACGACACCACGATCGTGGAAGGCGCGGGCAAGCCCGAGGCCATCCAGGCTCGCATCAAGGCAATCAAGAACCAGGTCGAGGAGACCACCTCCGACTTCGACAAGGAGAAGCTGCAGGAGCGGCTCGCGAAGCTCGCCGGCGGCGTCGCCGTGATCAAGGTTGGAGCCCCCACCGAGGTGGAGCAGAAAGAGAAGAAGCACCGCATCGAGGACGCGCTGAGCGCGACCAAGGCCGCGGTGGAAGAGGGCATCGTCGCGGGCGGTGGCACCGTGCTGCTGAACGCGCAGAAGAAGCTCGACGGCGGGCTCGGCCTCAAGGAAGACCAGGCGACTGGTGTGAACATCGTGCGCAAGTCACTCGAGGAGCCGGTCAGGCAGATCTGCCTGAACGCCGGCAAAGAGGGCTCCGTCATCATCGAGGAGATCCGCAAGGGCAAGCCCGGAATGGGCTATGACGCCCTCAACGACAAGTTCGTGAACATGTTCGAAGCCGGTATCGTCGACCCCGCCAAGGTCACCCGTTCTGCGCTGCAGAATGCGGCGTCGATCGCGGCGATGGTGCTGACGACCGAGGCGATGGTCACCGAAGTTCCCGAGGACAAGCGGGGCGGTGGCGGTGGCATGGGCGGCATGTCCCCGGACATGATGTAGTAGGCAAAGGAAGAAAGTCCCCCCAATCCCCCCCCGCAGGGGGAGGGCTAGGGAGGGGGGCCGAGCCCTTAGGTTCGACTCACACGAGCCCCTCGCTTCGGCGGGGGGCTCTTTTCTTTTCCAGCCGGTTCATCCACCGGGATGATCCCGCCGAGGCCCGCCATCCGACGCCCAGCCAGCGTCACGGCGAATGGCAGCACGAGCATGAACGTGGCGACCACAACGGACAGGGAGTCAGGCAGGCGGCGAGGGTCGCGTAGCCCGAGGTAGGTGAGGTAACCACCGCCGAGGGCAGTGAGCAGCACGATGAGGGTAGTGACCCCGATCGCCCACCAGCGGTACTCCCGATAGAGCGGCGGAGCCGTCCGGCTGGCCAGCCGCAGCAGCCACCACGCGGTCAGCCCGTTGAGCACCAGTCCGCTCACCAGGGCGCAGGCCGCGATGCCAACACGGAACTGCGTGAGGTGACCCATGACGAAAGCAGAACCGTTGACGGCAAGGATTCCGATGGGCGTGAGCACGCCGAGCGTTAACAGCACGGCCTCGCGCATGCGCCTGGACCTGAGCATTGCCTTAGAAAAAGATAAGGCGCCGGGGGACCGGCGCCTTGGGTAGTTTTGTTAGACGGTTAGTGGCCGCAGCCGCAAGCCTTGGCACCGCCGGCGTCCTCGCCTGTGTCGAACGAGGTGCCGCAGGAGCATGAGTGCACGGCGTTCGGGTTGTGCACCGTGAATCCGGCGCCCATCAGGCTGTCGACGTAGTCGATCTCCGAGCCGCGAATGTACGGGGCGCTGAAGTCGTCGACGATCATCTGCACACCTTCGTGCTCGATAACGATGTCATCGGGCCGGCGGTTGTCGTCGAAGGCCATGCCGTACTGCATGCCGGAGCAGCCTCCGCCGCTCACAAAGATGCGAAGCGCGAGCTGCGGGTTGCCTTCCTTGGCGAGCAGTTCCTTCAAACGCGACTGGGCATCGGGGGTGAGTGAGACGACAGCTTCTTGTTCGATCACGCCGTGGATGTTACCACCAGTACCTGGTGGGGGAGGGATTCGCCAGTCCCCTCGCCCGCGATTAGCGGGAGAGGGCTAGGGAGAGGGCCGCGAGAGCAGATCCGGTGGCCCCGAAGGGAGACGTTACCCCCGCCCCAGCTTGAAACCCTTCTTGGCCGCCTTGGCCTCGACCCCCGTCGACCCGGCGATCAGCGTGGCCAGCTGCTCCGCGCCCCGGGTGATTGCGCTCTTCGGATCGGTCAGGACGAGGATCTCGCCCTTTACCGCGGCCTCGTCCGGCTTGGTCCCGTCGAAGTCGATCTCGACGGCGAGCTCCTGCTTGAGCGTGCGGACGACATCCTCTTTGCTAACCACCGACTTCGGCACCTTGTTGTTGAGCGCCAGGATGACGCGCCCCGGGACGATGTTCAGCACGTTGGTGAAGATGTTCAAAAGCTCGCCCACATCCTTCAGAGACGAGAGCTCAGGCGTGACCAGCACCAGCACTCGCTGGGAGTGGTCGAGGACGCTGATCACGATGTCCGTGAAGGCCACGCCGAGGTCGAAGACGATGTAGCGGAACGCGTTGACCAGGATGCCCATCGCCCGGTTGACCAGGTCAACCGTGATGAGGTCCGCCTGCTCGGCGCGCAGCACGCCCGGCAGCAGCATCATGCCGCCCGGGTGATGCAGGATCGCCCCGAGCACGGCCTCCTCGAAGTTCGCCGGCGGGACCTGGCTGGCGGCGGCGAGGCAGCCGGTCGGAGTGAGATAGGAGATCAGGGCGGCGTGGTTGTACGGCAGCGCCAGGTCGACCAGGAGAACCTCACCCGGGAACCGCTTGCCCAGCGCGGCCGCCAGGTTGACGGCCATTGTCGTCCGGCCGGAGCCTCCCTTCGGTGAGTAGATGGCGACGGTTGTCGCCGCCTGCTCCGGGGCGACCATGCGCGCCCGGGCAATCAGGTTCGGCAGCGTGTCCTTGCGCTGTTCGACGAGCTTGGTGAGTTCGATGATCGCGTCGGAGTCGGCCGGCAGGGTCTCGTAAAGCGTCTTGCGGTCAAGGGTCAGGAGCTTGCAGTCCTCGAGGGCCCGGACGCTCGCCGTGCGTGTCTCCTCTGAGATCAGGGCCATCTCGCCGAAGAAGTCATCGGGACCCATCAGCGCGATCGTGATCGTGTGGCCAGGGGACTCCTCGACGAACACCTCGCAGCGGCCCGATTCGACCACGAACATGGTGTCGCCGGGATCGCCCTGGTGGACGATCACCGAACCTTTGCTCGCCGCGGCGGGAGCCAGGCGTCGGGCCAGGGCGTGGAGGATGTTGTCGGGCAGCGTGAAGAAGATCGCGACTCGCTCCAGGATCTGGAAGCGCTTCCGGAGTTCGTCCGGCGATCCCCCTCCAAGCCGTTCGGTGTCGCTCACGCCCCTGGAATTATAGGTATGGGGTTACCGGGCCCCCACTAAACCAGGCCGGGTACAGGCGGTTGGTAGACTTAGCCGCTGTCGGTCCCGTGGTGTAGCCTGGCCAAACACGCGGCCCTGTCAAGGCCGAGAACGCCGGTTCGAATCCGGTCGGGACCGCCATCGGAACCCCTTCAGGCGATCGATATGGTGCGCGGAGGGCTCTGGAGAGGTGGCCGAGTCCGGTTGAAGGCGACGGTCTCGAAAACCGTTATGGGTCACTGGCCCATCGAGAGTTCAAATCTCTCCCTCTCCGCCACTCCGCAAGATCGCCTTTCCACGCGCTTGGCGCCAAGCGCGCCCCTGCCGCCTTCTGATAGCGCGTCGTTGGCGCCAAACGCGCCGTCTGCGGCCTAGCCAGCGCACCTCGTACCTGCTCGGCAACGACGTCTGGGCGCGAGTGGAGGTCGGCCGCAGTGAAACGAAGAAGCCTAAATCCAGCGTTGATCAGCAGGTTCTGGCGGCGATCGTCCTCAACCAGACGGTCGCGGTGATTGCCGCCGTCGTATTCGAGAACGAGGCGCCGGGCGGGGTAGTAGAGATCGGCCCGACCGACGAACCGGCCATCGCGATCACGGAGATCGATCTGGACCTCGGGACGGGGCAGTCCGGCCTGGACGAGCAGCCATCTAAGCCGAGTTTCCATCGGCGATTCGGCGGGGGCGGCCAGCTCGGCCAGCGAGCGAAGCCGGCCGGCGCCGGGGCGACCCGCAGCCGCGTCGGCGTATAGGCCGAGCGCGGCCGCGTTCGTCAGGCCTGACCTGACCGCCATGTCGATGACAACCAAAACCTCCACTGCGGGCCGCCGAGAGCACAGCTCAATGAGCGTGCGGTGTAGCGCGGTTGCACGAAGTCCACGGACGGTGACGATGTCGCCCAGTTGGATCTCACTCCGGCGGACGTCCAGTCCAGCCCGGGACCGAATGCCGGAACGTGGAGGTACCTGAATCTCGACCGGACGGGTTGGTTCGACGTCGAGCCCATGGAGCCAGGCCGCGGTGGCGCCGGCAAAGACTGCCTCAGAGGGCAGCACGCGCCGCCAGGCCGAAAGCAACAACCAGGCGTCTACGTGCAACTCCGTCCAGCAGTACAGCTCAGAGCCGAGGCGTCGCCAGGATCTGCCCCGCAGGGCACTCAGCGTAAGTCCGGCATTCCTAGCCTCATCAAGAGAGAAGGGTCTCTTGGTCAGCTCGGGGGGTATGGAGGGTGACCTGGCCACGCCGGCCAGCGTGCCATCCCGGTCGGGTTTCGCCTACCCAGCCCATTAAGACCAAGGATTCGGCGTGTTTGGCGTCAGCCGCTCTCCTTCGGGTCTCGGATTCCGCACGTCAAGCGTCAGAGAAGCGGACTCCGCCACCTGAAGAATCAGCCCGGCCGGGAGCCGACGGGCCAGCCACCCGCATTAGATGACGCGAGCAGCAGCGCTCCGGCTTGCGTTTACACACCAATCAATGCACACCTTTAGACGCTGTTTAGAACTTGAGATCGGGCCGCGCGCGTACTTGAATTTGGTGCAAAACGCGCGCATTCCGGCTAATGTGAGCCCTCGCTCGAGTGACAGAAGTCACGTCTCGCCAGTGCTGGCGGGGGCGTCGGACCCACTGATCCAAGAAATGCGATCCAGAAAACAACTCAGAGAGCGACGATCCCACCCCACCCTGCTGGCGCGGGCGAGGGGTGGAATACTGGCGCGGGCCGGGCCGTGAAACGCGGGGAGGGGGGACTTCTCCGTTCGTCTGTAGTGCCGGGCGTCGCGCTGCTCGTGGCGTGCGCCGCCCTGGTCTTTCAGGCGCCTCAGCTGGCGACCGCTGTCGCCCAGGGCTGCGTCGCGCCCGGTAACGACGGCCCCAACCCGACGTTGACCGGCGTCGTCAACACCTACTACCCCGCCACAGCCAGCGCCGCAGCCGGCGCTACCAGTATCTCGGTCGGCCCGCGGATCGCAGGCGCATCGCCGGCCATCGCAGCCGGAGACCTGCTCCTCGTCATCCAGATGCAGGACGCGGACATCAGCGGGACTAACGCCGTCACCTATGGCGACGGCGCCACCGGTCACGGCTCCACCGCGCTCAACTCAACCGGGCTCTACGAGTACGTGGCGGCCACGAGCGCGGTGGTCGCGGGTGTAGTCAGCGTGACCGGATCTGGTGCAGGCAACGGCCTGCTCAACAACTACGACTTCTCCACCACGCTCACCGCCACGCACGGCTTTCGGACGTTCCAGGTCATCCGCGTCCCGCAGTACTCGAGCGCGACCCTGGGCGCGGGTCTCACCGCAGCTTCATGGAATGGCGCCCTTCATGCGGGAGGAGTGCTTGCGGTTGACGTCGCGGGGGCGCTGAACCTCAACGCCCAGACCGTCAGCGTCGACCAGCTCGGGTTCAAAGGCGCTCTCGGCGTCGCGCAGGCAGGCGGAGCGGATACGGGTGTCGACTGGGTTGTCGCCAGCCAGCGAGGCAATCACGGCTACAAGGGCGAGGGTATCGCCGGCACGCCGCACTTCCTCTACGACGCAGTTGCCAACGCCCAGGTCACGGGTGCAGCGGACGGTTACCCGAGTGGCGACGCGGCCCGGGGAGCGCCTGGCAACGCCGGCGGTGGCGGCACCGACTCGCATCCTTCGGCCAACGATCAGAACACCGGCGGAGGCGGCGGTTCCAACGCCGGACAGGGCGGTCTGGGCGGCAACAGCTGGAACACCAACCAGCCGGTCGGCGGTCGCGGTGGGGCCGCCTTTCCAGCTGCGCCCACCCGGGTAGTCCTGGGCGGCGGAGGCGGCGCAGGCACCCGAAACAACTCGAGCGCGTTCGCCTCCTCAGGTGGCACCGGCGGCGGCATCGTCATGGTCCGCACCGGCTCGCTCACCGGGACCGGCACGATCAGCGCCGACGGTGGCGTCGGCGTCACACCGGTCAACGATGGTGGCGGCGGCGGTGGGGCAGGGGGCAGCGTCGTCGTCACCACCAACACCGGGAACGTCAACGCGCTGACTCTTCGCGCGAACGGCGCCAACGGAACGAACGCGTGGCCGACGGGTCCGACTGGGGCGGGGAACTACCACGGGCCCGGTGGCGGAGGCGGCGGTGGCGTGATCATCACCTCGCCAGCCATTCCCCCCGCCCAGGCCAGCGTGTTGGGCGGCATACACGGCACGACCACCGTTGACGCGGCGACGTATGGGTCGGTCAGCGGAGACCCTGGGCTGGTTCTGACGACGACCGCGGCGGCGATCCCCGGATCGTCGTCGGGAGCCGAATGCCTGCCGGCGCTCACGGTCACCAAGATCACAAGCACTCCCAACGTCACCAACACCGCGGGCGGCGCCACTGCGACGTACTCGATCACTGTCAGCAACGCCATCAACACCGCCGCGGCCACCGGCGTTTCCATCTCAGACGCCCTACCCGCGGGATTCACCTACGCGTCAACTGGAAGTGTCACGCTGAACGGAGGCGCAACACGGCCCGCGACCGTCAATCCCGTCGTCGGTGACACCAATCCCATATTCGGAACGTTCACGATCCCCGGCGCCGGGTCGGTGGTGATCACGTTCACGGTGAACATCGCGGCCAGCGTCGCTCCAGGCACCTACAACAACCCGGCAACCGCCACGTACCTCGACCCGACCCGGACTGGAGTCGGCGGGACGACCTCAGCGAGTTACGCGGGTGGGGGAGCGGAACGGGTGACGGTGCATGCGCCGGACATGACCATCGCCAAGAGCCACGTCGATCCCTTCGTGCGCGGGACAACTGCCACGTACACGCTGACCGCCACCAACTCTGGCAACGTCACGACGAGCGGCACCGTCACGGTTACCGACACCCTGCCCGCGGGCCTAACGCCGACTGGAGCAGCCGGTCCAGGTTGGACCTGCCCGGCGCCGGTCGGGCAAAGCGTGACCTGCACGCGAGCCGATGCGCTGGCGGGCGGATCTTCTTACCCCGCGATCACAGCCACCGTGACCGTCCTGCAAAGTGCCGCGAACTCTGTGACCAACCTGGCAACTGTCAGCGGTGGCAGCCAGACGAACACCACAAACGACACCGCCAGCAACCTGACCAACATCGTTTCGCAAGCGGACATTGCGGTCACCAAGACCGTCAGCAATGCGACGCCAAACCAGAACACCAACGTCACCTTCACGGTCACCGCCACGAACAACGGGCCGAGCGACGCAACGGGCGTGCAGGTGACCGATCTGCTGCCGGCCGGCCTGACCTTCGTGTCCGCGGCGCCGAGCGCCGGCACCTACACGTCTGGGACGGGACTGTGGAACATCGGCGCAATCGCAAACGGCGCCAACGCGACTCTCTCCATCGTGGCCACGGTGACCGGGACCACCGCGGTCACGAACACCGCCACCAAGACTGCGGAGACGGAGACAGACCCGGTCGCGGCCAACAACACAGCGTCGGTGACGGTGACAGGACAGTCCGCCGACATCGCGATCACCAAGACGGTGTCGAACCCCACGCCCAACCTCGGCAGCCAGGTGACGTTCACGGTGACGGCGACCAACAACGGGCCGAGCAACGCCACCGGGATACAGGTCACCGACCTGTTGCCGGCCGGCCTGAGCTTCGTCACCGCGGTACCGAGCGTGGGCGCATACAACTCGGGAACGGGCGTCTGGACCATCGCCGCCCTCGCCAACGGCGCCAACGCAACACTTGCGATCACCGCCACCGTCAACACGACTGCTGCCACGACCAACACCGCGACCAAGACCGCCGCGAACCTACCTGATCCTGTTGCTGCCAACGACTCCGCCTCGGCAACGGTGACCGGGCAAGCGGCCGACGTCGCCGTGACCAAGATCGTGTCGAACTCGACTCCCAACTTCGGAGCCAACGTGACGTTCACCATCACCGCGACGAACAACGGGCCGAGCAATGCCACTGGCGTGCAGGTCACCGACCTCCTGCCGGCGGGCCTGACCTTTGTCTCGGCCGCGCCGAGCGTGGGCACCTATGTGTCGGGAACGGGTCTCTGGAACATCGGCGCCCTGGCCAATGGTGCGAGCGCCACGCTTTCCCTCGTCGCCACGGTCAACACAACCGCGTCGACCACCAACACCGCCACCAAGACTGCTGAAAACCAGCCTGATCCCGTCGCCGGCAACAACTCCGCCAGCGCCACCGTCAACCCCGTATCGGCTGACATCGCCATCACGAAGGCGGTCGACAACACCAGGCCGAACCAGAACACCAACGTCACCTTCACCATCACCGCCACGAACAACGGGCCCAGCAACGCGACCGGCGTCGTGGTGACCGACCTGTTGCCTGCGGGTCTTTCGTTCGTCTCGGCGACACCCAGCGGAGTCACTACCTACAACTCCGGCACCGGGGCGTGGACCATCGGCGCTCTCGCCAACGGCGCCAATGCAACTCTCTCGATCGTCGCCACCGCGACCGGGACCACCGCCGTCACCAACACCGCGACCAAGACCGCCGAGACTCAGCCGGACCCCGTCGCAGGCAACAACACCGCGTCGGTGACGGTGACAGGGCAGGCGGCCGACATCGGAATCACCAAGATCGTTGACAACGCAACCCCCACCCTGGGCACCAATGTGACCTTCACGGTTACTGCTAGGAACAACGGGCCGAACAACGCCACTGGGGTGCAGGTCACGGACCTCCTACCAGCCGGTCTGGCCTTTGTCTCGGCGACCCCTAGCGCCGGCACGACCTACAACTCGGGGACCGGGGTCTGGAACATCGGCGCGCTGGCCAACGGTGCGAGCGCAACCCTTTCCATCGTCGCCACCGTGAACACGACAGCGCCCGTCACGAACACGGCGGCGAAGACCGCTGAGGATCAGCCCGACCCGGTGCCCGGCAACAACTCGGCCGGCGCCACCGTCACCCCGGTGTCGGCTGACATCGCCATCGGCAAGACGGTCGACAATCCGACGGGGACGTTTGGCTCGAACGTGACGTTCACGATCACCGCGAAGAACAACGGACCCAGCAACGCGACCGGCGTGCAGGTCACCGACCTGCTGCCGTCGGGCCTCACCTATGTCTCGCATGCGACCGCAGCGGGCACATACAACCCGATCACTGGAATCTGGGACATCGGCGCCATCGCCAACGGCGCGACCGCGACCCTCACGGTCACCGCCACCGTGACAAGTGTCGCCAATCAGACCAACACGGCGACCAAGACCGCGGAGGACCAGGTCGACCCGGTGACCAGCAACAACTCGGCGTCGTCGACGGTGTCCTGCTGTCTTGCCGATATCGCCGTCACCAAGACGGTGAGCAACCCAACTCCAAGCTTCGGCTCAAACGTGATATTCACGGTTACCGCGAAGAACAACGGCCCCGCCGGCGCGAGCGGACTTCAGCTCACCGACCAGCTGCCTGCGGGCCTGACCTATGTCTCATCGGCGCCGAGCGTGGGCACCTACAACTCCGGCAGCGGGGTCTGGAACATCGGCGGCCTTGCGAACGGCTCGACCGTGACGCTGATCATCACGGCCACCGTCAACACGCTCGTGCCTTCGACCAACACCGCTACCAAGACAGCCGAGAACGAGGCCGACAACACTCCCGGCGACGACATGGCGAGCGCCACCGTCACGCCTGTCGCTGCGGATGTTGCAATCACCAAGACGGTCAGCAACACGACCCCGAACCAGAACACCAACGTGACCTTCACAGTCACTGCGACCAACAACGGGCCCAGCAACGCCAGCGGCGTACAGGTGACCGACTTGCTGCCGGCGGGCCTCACATTCGTCTCGGCGACACCGAGCGGAGTCACGACCTACAACCCTGGGACGGGCCTCTGGAACATCGGGCCCCTGGCCAACGGTGCGAACGCAACTCTCTCGATCGTCGCGACGGTGACCGGCACCAACGCTGTCACCAACACCGCGACCAAGACCGCGCAGGTAGAGCCTGACCCAGTGGCCGGCAACAACACGGCCTCTGCGACGGTGACAGGGCAGGCGGCCGACATCGCTGTCCTCAAGTCGGTGTCCAACCCAACCCCCAACGTTGGGACCAACGTCATCTTCCTCATCACGGCCACCAACAACGGGCCGAGCAATGCCACGGGCGTCGAGGTCACCGACACACTACCGGCCGGCCTGACCCTGGTCTCCGCAACGCCCAGCGTTGGCACCTATACCTCCGGCACGGGGATCTGGCACATCGGGCCGCTCGCCAACGGGGCCAGCGCGACCCTGTCGATCGTCGCGACCGTGAGCACCACGAGCCCCATAACCAACACCGCGACCAGGACGGCCGGCAACCAACCAGACCCCGTCGCCGGGAACGACACGGCCTCGGCGACGGTCACGGGGCAGTCCGCTGATATCGGGATCGCGAAGTCGGTCGACAACCCGGTCCCCGACTTCGGCACCAACGTGACCTTCATCGTCACCGCCACCAACAACGGGCCGAGCAACGCCACCGGCGTCCAGGTCACCGATGTTCTGCCGGCTGGCCTGACCTTCGTCTCGGCTACACCGAGCGGCGTCACGACCTACAACTCCGGGACCGGCATATGGAACATCGGAGCCCTGGGCAACGGCGCCTCCGCGACCCTTGCCATAGTCGCCACGGTCAACACGACCGCGCCGACCACCAACACGGCGACCAAGACCGCCGAAGTCCAGCCCGACGCTGTGCCGGGCAACAACTCCGCGAGCGCCACCATCACACCGGTTGCGGTGGCGGACATCGCTGTCGCCAAGACGGTGTCGAACCCGACGCCCAACCTGGGGACGAACGTGACCTTCACCATTACCGCGACCGATAACGGCCCCAACGCGGCGACCGGCGTTCAGGTCACCGACCTCCTCCCGGCGGGCCTGACGTTCGTGTCGGCCGCACCAACCGCAGGTACGTACAGCTCGGTGACGGGGGTCTGGAACATCGGGCCGCTGGCCAACGGCGCCAGCGCCACCCTTTCGATCGTCGCCACCGTGAACACGACTTCGCCGGTGACCAACACCGCGACCAAAACCGCGGAGGTCGAGGTCGACCCGAACGCAGCCAACAACTCCGCCTCCGCCACGGTCACGCCTGTCGCGGCAGACATCGCGATCACCAAGACGGTCGACAACCCGACCCCGAACCAGAACACCAACGTCACCTTCACGGTCATCGCCACCAACAACGGGCCGAGCGGCGCAACCGGGGTGGTGGTCACTGATCTGCTCCCCGCGGGCCTGACTTTCGTGTCGGTCGCGACGAGCGTGGGCACGTACAGCTCCGTGACCGGCGCGTGGACCATCGGTGCCCTCGCCAACGGTGCGAACGGCACGCTCACGCTCGTCGCCACCGTCACCGGGACCACCCTGGTGACCAATACCGCGACCAAGACTGCGGAGGTGGAGTCCGATCCGGTCGCCGGGAACAACAGCGCATCGGCAATAGTGACCGGGCAGGCGGCGGACATCGCAATGTTCAAGACGGTGTCGAACCCGACTCCGAACCTCGGCACCAACGTCACCTTCACGATCACCGCAACCAACAACGGACCGAGCAACGCAACCGGCGTGGTGGTCACGGATCTGCTGCCGGCCGGCCTGACCTTCGTTTCGGCGGCGCCCAGCGCGGGCACCTACACCTCGGGCACGGGAGTCTGGACCGTCGGCGCCCTAGCCAACGGGGCGAGCGCCAACCTGTCCATCGTCGCCACTGTCAACAGCACCAACGCGATCATCAACACGGCGACCAAAACGGCTGAGAACCAGACCGACCCCGTCTCCGGCAACAACGCGGCATCGGCGACCGTGACCGGTCAAGCCGCCGACATCGCCGTCACGAAGGCGGTGAGCAACACCACTCCCAACCTCAACACGAATGTCACGTTCACCGTCACAGTCACCAACAACGGACCGAGCAACGCCACCGGGGTCCAGGTCACCGACCTGCTGCCCGCCGGGTTGACCTTCGTCTCCGCGGCACCAAGCGCAGGCACCTACAACGCAGGGACCGGGTTGTGGGATATCGGCGCTCTGGCGAACGGCGCGAACGCCACGCTGTCGATCGTTGCCACGGTGACCGGCACCAACCCGGTGACCAACATCGCTTCGAAGACCGCAGAGGTGCAGCCCGACCCGGTCGCCGGAAACAACCTGGCCATGGCGACGGTGACCGGGCAGTCGGCGGACATCGCGATCACCAAGGTCGTCGACAATGCGACACCCGCCCTCGGCTCCAACGTGACCTTCACGGTGACGGCCACGAACAACGGGCCCAGCAGCGCGACAGGCGTCGTCGTCACCGACTTGCTTCCCGCGGGATTGACGTTTGTCTCGGCCGTGCCGAGCGTGGGCACGTACAACTCCGCGACTGGCGTCTGGAACATCGGCGGTCTGACCAACGGGTTCAACGCAGCACTGACGATTGTCGCGACGGTGACCACTACCTCCACGGCAACGAACACCGCCACCAAGACTGGCGAAGTCCAGCCCGATCCCGTTTCCGGCAACGACTCGGCGTCGGCAGCGGTGACAGGGGTGTCCGCAGACATCAACGTGACCAAGACGGTCAATTCGACGACGCCGACGGTGGGCCAGAACGTCACCTACACGCTGGTCGCGAACAACCTCGGCCCCTCAACGGCGCCAGGTGTCCAGTTCCATGACACGCTCCCCGCGGCTGTGACTTTAGTGAGCTACACGGCCACCCAGGGGACATACAACCCGGCGACCGGCATCTGGAACGTCGGCAGCATGCCCAACGGCACCACGGTGATGCTGTCGATTGTCGTCCAGGTCAAGTCAAGCGGAGCGATCGTCAACACGGTCACCACGATCGGCGGAAGCTACTTCGATCCGAACCTGTCCAACAACGTTTCGAGCTCGGCGATGGTGGCGACAGCACTCCCCGGATTGCCCAACACCTCCGCGCCGGAAGGCGCTTCGGGCGGGCCTGCGCAGGGCGTGCCTCAGAAGATGACCGGGCTCTTGGTGGCGATCCTCACAGCGGTTGCGGGACTCGGGGTGCTGGGCCTGGCGGGGCTCGGACGCAGGCAGACGCGGGCTCGGTTCGGACGGCGCCGCTCGCGAAGCAGCCGTCACTACAGCCCGGGACGGCTGACCATCGGCCTGCTCGCAGGTCTGCTCAGCGTAGTCATGGTCTCGATCTCGGTCGACGGGATCGCTCAACACGCATCCCCGACGGTCGCAAGCCTAGCCCCGGGCACTCAGCTGATCGGCAGCAAGGCGGTCGCTGTCGACCCGCCCCCGGCGCCGGCGGCTGAAACCTTCTCAGCTGCCTCTGGCCCGATCACGCCGTCTCGCCTGCGCATCCCTGCGATCGGCATAGATGCCTGGATCGGCGCGGTCGGTCTGCGCAAAGACGGCTCGATGGACGTCCCGGACAACCTCTGGACCTCGTCATGGCTGGCGAAGGGTCCACGACCGGGTCAGGCCGGCAACGCCGTGATCGCCGGACATCGGGGTGTGGGCAGCCCGGCGCTCTTCAGCCACCTCGAGAATGTGCAGCCGGGCGACAAGATCTACGTTTCGGACGCGGCAGGCAACCAGCTGGCATACGTCGTGACGCGCGTGGCAGTGCTCGACCTTAGCGCGTCAACGCAGGTCGCGGTCTTCGGTCCGACGCCTGGTCCACAGGTGGTGTTGATCACGTGTTTCGGCCGGTACGTACCGAGCGCCCGCACCTACGACCATCGTCTAGTGGTGTTCAGCTCCCCTCTCCCGCTATAGCGGGAGAGGGTTAGGGTGAGGGGCGCCGGGGCACTCACTGCCTGAGGACCCCTCACGCGTAATCTGCAGTAACCGTGGCCCAGTTGAAGAGCGATTCGATCGAAGCCGCGGGGCGCGAGCGCGAGGTCACCCTCACGACCTTCGGCCGAAAATCTGGAAAGGAACACAGGGTCACGGTCTGGATCGTGACCGATGGGTCTCGCCTCTACATCCGGTCGGGGCAGGGTCTCGGGCGACATTGGCCACAGAACCTGATGGTTCGCAGAGAGGGACTGCTGCATTTCGGCAACAAGACGATCAGGGTCGAGCCGCGGCACGTCACCGATCCGGCCGAGGCGCGCGCGACGTCGGCGCTTTACGGACCGAAGTACGGCTCCTCTGTAAAGGCGTCGAAACCCGACCAGCCACTCACTCCGGGCGAACAGGCGAGCTTCGAGCTGATCCCGATCGCTTCGTGAGCCGGCAGCGCCTCGCCGTTTCGATCGCCTTCCTCGCGTTCGGCGCAGTTGCCGGCAGCTGGGTACCGCGCCTGCCCGCGATCAAGGATCACCTACATCTGTCGGATGGACAGGTCGGCTACGCGCTCCTCGCGTTCGCGGTCGGTGCGGTGCTCGGGGCTGGGGCCGCGCGCGTAGTGCTGGCTCGGGGCGCGAGGCGTTGGGTTCGTGGCGGCACCATTGCAATCTGCGCCGCGCTGATCGGTCCGGCGTTGGCGGGCAACTTCCCCTCCCTGCTGGCAGCGCTGCTTCTGCTGGGAGTGTGCACCGGTTTGATCGATGTGCTCGAGAATGCGCAGGCGGCCGAGCTCGAGCGTGTGGCCCGCCGTCCGCTCATTAACGGCTTCCATGGTTTCTGGAGCCTCGGCACGATCATCGGGTCGGTGCTGGCTGCCATCGCGGCATACGCCGGTGTGTCGCCTCTTCCGCAATTCGCGTTTACCGCACTAGTCGCGGCCGGCGGGTCGGCGGTGTTTCTTCGAGAGCTTCCTGACACCCGCTCAGGTGCACGCCACATAGCTCCGAGCGGCGCGGGACGGATGTGGCTGACAGGTTCCGTCATCGCAGTGGCGGCGATCGCTTTCGGCGCGCTTCTGGCCGAGGGCGGCACCGCCGACTGGAGCTCTCTTTACCTGCGTGAGGTCAGCAACGCCAGCCCAGCAATCGCGGCCGCGGGGTATGCCGGTTTCGCGCTCGCGATGACGATCGTGCGGTTCCGCGCCGACCTGCTGACCGCCCACACGAGTCCGGCGACGGTGGCCAGGCTTGGCGGTCTCGTCGCTGCGGGCGGCCTGACGCTGGCGATTGCCGTACCCGCGCTGCCCGGCGCCATCACCGGCATCGCGCTGGTCGGCGTCGGCATGGCGGTGTTGTTTCCCCTTGCTGTCAGCGCGGCGGCCAACCTCGGCAAGAGCGGCACCGCGCTGACGCTGGTCATGGCCGGCGGCTACGCGGGATCGATCGCGGGACCCGTAATGATCGGCAACGCAGCCGACCATGTGGGACTGCGCATCGCCTTTGTTATTCCGCTGGCCGCGACCATAGTGATCATCGCCCTGGCCGGCAATCTCCAAACCCGGCCGGAAGCTACCTAACTCCTCCCCGCTCGCCGGGGAGGTGGCGCGCAGCGCCGGTGGGGGTTGGGGTCCGGCTATTCAGTAGCCATCCCGCAGATGACTCCTCCCCGCTCGCCGGGGAGGTCGGCCCTGGCCGAAGGCCACGGCCGGCTGGGGGTTGGGGTAATGAAGCAGTTACCCCTTTGCCATCCCGCAGATGAAACGAATCACTGCGTCGATCCCCCGGTAGTAGTTGTCGACCAGGAGCCGCTCGTTTGGCGAGTGGACCGCGCAGTCGGACTGGGCGATCCCGCTGATGACCAGGGGCGCACCGATCGCCTCCTGGAAGTCGATCGAGACGGGGATCGACCCGCCAACCCGGATCAGCGACGTCTCCTTGCCGAACGCCGCTTTGTAGGCCGCGCGCATGGCCTTGGCCGCAGGGTGGTCAACGCCACAGGTCACCGGCGGCGATGCTCCAAGCATGACGACCTTCACCTCAACGCCAGGAGTCGTCAGCTCGCGTACGTACTTTTCAAGAGCGGGCAGAATCGCCTTCCAGTCCTGCTTAGGCACCAGGCGCATGCTGACTTTGGCGGAGGAACGCGCCGGAATCACCGTTTTTTCGCCCTCGCCGATGAATCCGCCCACGATCCCGTTGGCGTCCAGCGTCGGCCGGCTGCCGGTCCGTTCCAGCGCAAGGAACCCTTCCTCGCCCTCGAGTGCCCGGGCACCCGACATACGCTTGACCGTCTCGGCGTACCTCGCGTCGTTGGTCTTCCAGTCCGCAAGCTCCGCCGCGCTCGGACTGACAACCGCGTCATAGAAACCAGGAATCGTGATGTGGCCGTGGCGATCCTTGAGCTCGCCGATGATGCGGGCCAGCGTATTGATCGGGTTCGGGGCCACGCCGCCGTACACACCGGAGTGCAGATCGACCGCTGCGCCGCTGGCGTGCAGCTCGACGTAGAGCAATCCGCGAAGGGCGGTGGCGAGCGTTGGATGGCCGTCCTCGTCGAGGCCGCTGTCCCAGATGAGCACCGCGTCGGTCTTGAGTCGCTTGCCGTTAGCACGAAGATATCGCGGCAGCGATTCGCCGCTGATCTCCTCCTCGCCCTCGATCAAGAAGCGCAGGTTGATCGGCGGGCCGCCGGCAGCGAAAAGATGCTCCACCGCTTTCACGGTGGCCATGTGGTTGCCCTTGTTGTCAGCCGCGCCGCGCGCGAAGAGAAGGCCGTCGCGTACCTCAGGCTCGAAAGGTGGTGATTTCCATTCGTCCATGGGGTCGGGTGGCTGTACGTCGTAGTGGCCGTAGATCGTGAGGTGAGGCTGTCCAGGCTGGCCGTCCCAGTCGGCGATGACGACGGGAAGTCCGCCTTCCACGACATCGACGACCTCAGTCTTCATGCCAAGTCGCTCGAAGCGATCGCGTAGCCATTTCGCGTTGCCCAAGCAGTCGTCGCGGCGCTCGGGCAGCGTGCTGACCGAGGGGATGCGCAGTTCCTCAATCAGGTCCTCGAGGTCAGAGTCGCGCTCGGCCGCGGCCCTCGCTAGAGCCGCTTCCTGCACCGAATCGGTCGTCGCCATGCTTATGACTCTCTCCTGGATTTCACTTCGTCACCGCGTATCGTGACGCCCCCCGCCTTCGAGCTTCCGCCAGGGGCCGAGCAATTCACGATTCTCGAGGACGACTTCAAACCGCTATAGAGATCGCCTTCTCTAAGGCGTCGCGACCCACTGCATTGCATCAGGCAGTGAGTCGAACGTGCGCGACTCTACGCGGGCCGTCGCCTGATCTTTGAACATCGTTTCGACAGCCATCTTGCTCAACCCCGAATGAGCGATGACAATCGCGATGCGCTGCAGGCCGGCCGCAACAGCCTGCGGAGTCCAGGTTTGTAGGATCCACCGCTGGTCTTCGTCGGTGATCAGCTCGAGCTTGCGCGTGTCGTTGACGAAGCACACAGCACGCCTTTCGCGGATAACCTCAATCGCCTTGGTCAAGGCACCTCGAAACTCCTCGCTCGTGGCGAAGGCCTTCCACTCGGCGAGGATGCCTCGGCGCTCATGATCCCACTGCATGAACAGCCAGGGTTCATCCACGAAGACATCGTCGGTCGACGAGGCACTCACTGTCAGCGCTGAGGATGGCACTTGAACCCGCTGTTTACAAGAGTCACTTAACGGGTTGCAGCGGCAGAAACCTTTGCTCTGACACGCTCATTTCCCTCATGCGAGGGAGTGTCAAGCATCAGCCGAAGTATGTGTAAGGCATCAGCCGGAGCGAAAGCATCAGCCGAAGGCCTTTTGTCGCCCCTCAGCCCCGAACTTACACAGCTCAGTGGAGCCGGCGACAGGAATCGAACCCGTAACCTGCTGTTTACAAAACAGCTGCTCTGCCAATTGAGCTACGCCGGCATCGTTTCCGAAGGTTAGCGCAAGCCCATTTTCGAACGCGGACCTGATTTGACGGAGAAGGTTCGGCCCAGATGTGTAGGCCCGTTGTGTTCTCCACTTTGGTTAGCGCTCAGCGGAGGCCGTACGCGGTGAACGTCGCCGCGACAGGGGTGTCCTCCGGCGCCCCTCAAGGGCGAGCTCCGCGAGCCTGATTAGCGGACATGAAGATGGAACAGCCTGAAACTCGAGGCTCTCAGTCCTCGCATACCGAGCGCTACCCGGTGTTTGCTCGGCTTACGAATCCTGCCTCGACAACGCTAATCAGAAGAACTACGGCCGCCTCGAGTAGTGTCGAGCTGCAGCAAGCGGCTTAAAGGACTACCTCGAGTTGGTGGCACCAAAAGAAAGAGCCCGGCGGTTGCCGGGCTCTTCATGTTTCTGGCTGCGGTCAGCGCGCGGGCGCGGCCGTCGCGGGCATGAAGCCCAGCTGCTGGAGCATGCCGAGCTGGTCCTGCACCATCCAGTGCTCGACGACCTTGCCGTCCTTGATCCGGCTGATATGGATCGCTTCCCATTTCGCGGTTTTGCCGCTCGGGGGCATCCCGGCAAATTCGCCCTTCATCGTTCCGGTGCTGGTGGCATGCTGCACAACCAGGTCACCCTCGGCGACCTGAAGATCGATCACGATCTTGAGATCTGGAAAAGCGCTTCGCAGCGACTTGGCCAAGACCTTGACGCCTTCCTTTCCGGACGGCACGCCCGGCGGTCGGGTGCCGTGGTCGACGTTGTTATCGGCGATCACCTCGTCGACGACCTCGAGCTTGCCTTGGTTGAAGACCTCCAAAGGAATGCGCGCTGCGATTGCCTTGTTCTGCTCGGACATGACAGGTCCTCCATCAGTTGTTGACTGAGGCTTCCACCGTACGCCCTTCTAACGCCGGTTGTCGCATCGGTCGAGCTGCAAGTAGCGGTTGCCGTCCAGGTAGAGGATGATCACCGCCCGGTCGAGATCGTCGAGCTGCTCGATGACTTCGCGACTGCCCTGGATCCTGCCTTTCCTGCGCTCGTTGGCGCAATTCGAGGAAGCCGCAGTCTAGTTTTTTCGCAGGCCTTTCACCAGGTCGGGTGGCCCATAACCATCCCGATCGGGTACCGGTCGTCGAGTCCCTTGACAAACGATGGATATTGCCTATGCTTATGGACCATGCATAGGGCATATGTATGGTGGAGGCATGTCGCTTAGGTTCGGCGTCCTCGGCCTGCTGGCGGAAGAGCCGCTACATGGGTACGAGGTCAAGCAGCGCTTCGAGGAGATGCTAGGTGGCACCTGGGAGGTCAACATCGGATCCGTCTACCAGGCGCTCCAGCGGCTGGAGCGCGATGGTCTCGTCGAGGCGACCGGCGACCGCGGTGACCGTGGCCGTCAGGCCTACCGAGCGACCGACGCCGGGGTCTCCGGGTTGCAGGAATGGCTGGAAGACCCAGACTCGCAGCCGCAGCTCCTGCGCGAAGAGTTTTACGTGAAGTTTTTGCTGCTGGGCCGCCACCCCAACGGACAGCTGGGACGGCTGGTCAACCGGCAGCGGCATGTGTACCTACAGCGGATGCGTGACCTGGCCGACCAGGAAAAGATCGCTCGCGAACGAGGGCGACCACAGCTGGCCCTGCTGTTCAAGGGCGGCCAGCTGCACACCGAAGCGGAACTGAAATTCCTTGACGCAGTCGTCGAGGGCATGGGGAGGGACTGAGATGAGCTGGCTGGTCGAGATGAGCGAGGTGAGCAAGGTTTTCACCGGGGGCGTCAGGACTGTGGCACTGGATCGCGTCACGCTGCACATCGCAACCGGCGAATTCACAGCGGTAATGGGGGCGTCCGGCAGCGGAAAGTCGACCCTGCTCAACCTGATCGCCGGCCTAGACCGAGCAACCTCGGGCCGAATCGTTGTGGACGGGATCGACCTCACGCGGGCCAACGAGAGTCAGCTGGCTCGCTACCGCCGCTCCCGCGTCGGGTTCGTCTTCCAGTTTTTCAATCTGCTATCGAATCTGACCGTGATGGAAAACGTCATGGTGCCGGCCGAGCTCGCCGGAACTCCCTCCGCGCAAGCGCGCACCCGCGCAGGCGAGCTGCTCGAGGAACTCGAGATGACCGGACTCCAGCGTTCGTATCCCGCCAACATCAGTGGCGGCCAGCGGCAGCGTGTGGCCATCGCCAGGGCACTGATCAACCGGCCGGCGCTGGTCCTCGCCGATGAGCCGACCGGTGCGCTTGACAGCCGATCCGGTGATCAGGTCATGGGGCTGCTGGACGAGCTCAATCAGCGAGGCCAGACCATCCTGCTCGTGACCCACGACGTCAAGCTGGCCGCCGGCCACGGCCGGCGTGTGGTGACGCTGCGTGACGGCCGAGTGCAGGACGATGCGCGCCTCCAGCCACAGCGTGCCGCGGAGCCTGGAGAGCTGCTCCGGTTGGGCGCCGAGGAAGCCTGACGGTGCGACCGGTTCTCACGCAGATCCGAGCGGCCGTGCTCAGACGGCGGACGCAAACCGCAACCGTGGTGCTTGTCAGTCTGCTGGCGACCACCGTCTCGACCATGGCCCTCACCCTTCTGGTCCGCTCGACCCAGCCGTTCGACGATGCCTTTGCGCGCGTCAACGGTCCGCACCTGATGTTCCATCTCGATGCCGCTCGCGTCACACCCGAGCAGCTCCAGGCCACTAGCACTCTGCCCGGCGTGACCGCCGCCGGTTCTCCACACGAGATCGCCCTCGTCCCTCTTCAGCGCGGCGAGGAGAAAGCCGTCTTCGAGATCGTCGGCCGGGCGACGCCCGGCGGCGCGGTGGATCGCATCACTCTTCGCGACGGACGCTGGCCGGAGCGTCCCGGCGAGATCGTCCTCTCGTATCGGGGAGACCTGCCTGCACTCAACCATGTCACAGTCGGCACCCACGTCCGAGCCGTCAGCCGGACTGGCCTGATCCCGTTCACCGTCGTCGGGACCGCGTTGGATGTCGGCGACAGCATGTATGAGAACAGCATCGGTGTCGCCCGGGCCTGGGTCCAGCCCGGGCAAGTGGCCCCGCTGACCGACGGCGACCAGGTTCGCCTGGGATATGAGATGGCCTACCGCTTCCAACGCGCCGCCACCACCGACGAGCTGGCCGCCGACCGACACGTGGTCGAAGCTGCCCTTCCACCGAACTCGCAGCTGTGGAGAGTGACCGACTGGCTGAGCATGCGCGCGGGTTCCGTGTGGTTGGTGACCTTGCTGTCGAGCGTCATCCTCGCCTTCTCCGTTTTCGCCCTGGCGGCGGTCGCGGTGGTAGTGGCAAGCGTGGTGGCGGGGGCGGTTCTCTCGAGCTACCGCGAGATCGGGATCATCAAGGCCCTTGGCTTCACACCGCGGGAGATCGTTGCGATCTTCATCGGTCAAATGGTGCTTCCCGCCCTGGCGGGGGCTGTTGTGGGAATCCCGGCCGGGGCCCTCGCGAGCGCCCCAATCCTCAAAGACGTGGCCTCTGAGACAGGTCTGCCCAACCAGGGCTTCATCGATCCAGTTGCCGACGTGACGATCTTCCTCGGCACCGTGGTCCTGGTCGTGATGGCGGCTCTCATCCCGGCCATTAGGGCCGCCCGAACGGATTCGGTGCGAGCCATTTCAATGGGATCGGCGCCCGCCGCTTCCAGGCGGTCACGTCTGGCAGGGGTACTCTCCTGGCTCGGCGCACCGCGACCGCTCAGCCTCGGCGCAGGCGATGCGTTCGCTCGCCCCGCCCGAGCCATTCTGACTCTCATAGCGTTGGCGATCGGCATCGCCACCCTGGTATTCGCGTTCGCCTTCCAGAAGACCTTAGGCGAGCTGGCGGGGAACCGCGCCAGCTATGGATACGCACAAGACGTCGATGTTTACCGCTACCCCGCCTTTGGCGACGCCGATCTGAGCGCGCTGCTCGCGGCACAGCCCGAAACGAGCAGTGTGGTTGCGACCCGATTCCTGCACGTAGACGTCCCCGGAGCCGCAGACCCCGCACCCCTGGTCGGAATGCGCGGCGACGCTCCCGGGCTCGGGTACAGCGCCCGAACGGGTCGTTGGTTCGCAAATCCCGGCGAGGCAGTGGTCGCAGCGCTGACGGCGCGGGACGCCCATCTACGGCTGGGCGACCGGATCACAGTGACGCTCGAAGGAAAGTCATTGACCCTGCAGGTGGTGGGGGTGCTCGATGACTTCTCACTCAATGGACGAGGCTTTCGGGTTGGTTGGGAAACGCTGAGCGCGGTTCAACCGGCTGTCTCGCCGAACGACTATCTCGTCAGGCTGCGTGCAGGGTCCGACGCCAAGGCATTCGCGAAGAGGATCACCGCCAGCCGGCCAGAGTCGCTGAACGTCACCGCGACCGATGTGAATCAGATCAATTTCTACACCGATCTGATCAACGGTATGGTCGGCGGACTCACGATCGTGCTTGTCCTGGTGGCGTCCGCGGGGGTGTTCAACGCCACTCTCTTGAGTACCCGGGAGCGAAGCCACGACATCGCCACGCTAAAGGCGGTGGGCATGACGGCCCGGCAGATCGCATTGATGGTAGGCGGCACCGCGCTCGTGCTGGCCGTGACCGCGAGCGTGGTTGGCGTCCCACTTGGAATGTTGCTCACCGGTGCCATCTTCTCGGCCATGTTCGAGTTCGTAGGCGTGATCGTCGACCCGAGCGGCACCTTCGGGCCGGGCACGTTGCTGCTGGTGTTTGGCGCTGCCGTCGCGGTGGCGCTCGCGGGCTCCGCTCTGCCAGCCCGCTGGGCCGCCACTGCCTCGGTGGCAGAGGTGCTGCGATCGGAATGAAAAAGTTATGAGGAGGCGATCTTGAGAGGTACATCGATGAACACAACGGATTCCCCGGCAAGCTCGAAAGCAGAATTGGATCGGATCGGCTTGCTTTCGGCAAACAACCTGTTCACGCTCGACGGAGCCCTGGCCATCATCTTTGGGGTTGCTTTCCTGGCCCTGGCTCCGCAACTGCTGGGTTTTTACGGAATCGGTGTTTCAACAGGCTCCGTGCTACTGGCGCACATTCTCGCCGCCTTCATGCTGGCTGCCGGCATCACTCAGCTCGGCGCGCGCGCTGCAGCCGATTCAGCCGCGGGCAGGAGCATCACGCTTGGCTACCTCGCGACCGGCGTTGTCGGGACGATAATCATCGCGACGGCAGTCGCCTCCGGTGCGGCCAACCTGTTCGGGCTAGGTTTCGTGGGACTCTTCCTTGTCCTGAGCAGCTGGCGCGCATATCTCTTGGTGCGTGTCTACCGGCCGGGGCTCGTGCGAGGCGTTTAGGTGCGACACGTCCGTGACACGAGTGGCAGCTTCGGGCCACTCACTTTGCTCCTTGTGTTCGGCGCCGCAGTCGCAGTGTCGATAGGAGGCGCCGCTCTGCCAGCCCGCTGGGCCGCCGGCGCCCCGGTGGCGGAGGTGCTGCGATCGGAATGAAAGTTAGTAGGACGCGATCTTGAGCATCTATCGCTGGCTCGTCTTCGTGCATGTGCTGTCGATCCTGATACTGCTTCTTCTCCACGGCGCGACGTTCACAGTCACGTACGCGCTCCGGAAAGAGCGGGGCCAGGAGCGGATTCGTGCGCTGCTCGACCTTTCATTGGCGACCTTTGACAGTCGGCGGGCGCTTGGCCGGATCTTCTGGATCAACTTCCTCGCGGTGGTGGCGAGCGGAATCGCTTTGATGGTCGTCGGCGGCTGGTGGCGCATGTGGTGGCCGTGGCTGTCCGCGGCCGTATTCCTGGCCATTGTGCTGGCGATGACCGAGCTGGGCCGGCTCCCCATGGCACAGCTCCGCCGCGCGGTTGGCCTCCCCTGGATCGCGGGGCGCAGCCGGCCCGATTGGAAGGCGCCCGACGCGCACTCGCCCGATCAGTTCGCCACAGAAGCCGCGCTCGCTCGCTTGAGGCCCACTGCGCTCACGGCCATCGGGGTCGGCGGTTTTGCGGTCCTGCTCTGGCTGATGATGTTCAGGCCGTTCTGACCACGAGAGAGTCACGAATTGCCCGAAATTGAAGTGATCGACGTCGAAGCGCTGCACCAAAATGGCAGCTGGCTTTTCGAAGGAGCCGACCACGGCGGTGTGGGTTTGTCCTTTTTCCTGATCGACTCACCACCGGGGGCAGGGCCGGACCTTCATGTGCACCCGTACATGGAGGTCTTCGTTGTTCACGAAGGTGAGGCGACGTTTCTAGTCGGTGATGAGTCGCTGGTGGCGGTTGGTGGTCAGGTTGTAGTGGCGCCGGCCGATCGACCACACAAGTTCCGGAACTCCGGGTCCGCCCGATTGCTTATGACGAATATCCACCCGAGCGCGACGACCATCACTCGGTGGCTTGAACAATAGGCGTTGTGGTCGGAGAGCCGACAAATGGATCAATGGGTCGCCATCCGGGAGAGAGCCCTGGCCGCGCCCAGCCCGCGACGTCAGGCACACCGCGTGTATGTGACGTAGCCGGCGGCAATTCCGGTGATGTTCCGGGTCGCCACCAAAATCCTCGTGGCGGTATCCTTACTGCAGCGGTATAAAGTGCTGTTCAGTTGTTTTTAAACTGCTGGTCAAAGGGCCTTTTAGGCCGATTTCGATCTCAGAGACGGAACACCTGTTTACAAAACAGCTGCTCTGCCAATTGAGCTACGCCGGCATCCACACCCAAGGCTAGCGGACGTCCTTTCTCGGGAAGGCTCAAGTTGAATTGTGGACTGATCCGAGCGATTCCCACAAGGGCATGTGCACCAAGCGTGTGGATGGCTCGGATCCGGGCGCGAGTACTGGTGTCGACTAGCTTCTAACCAGGCACTCCTCGCGGCCGTTGAAGAGTTCGTCGCTGGAAATGAAAGATCCCGATGAGCCACTCTCACCGGGATCGTTCGAGCCGTGTGGAAATTAGAAGGTCGGGATTGGCGTGCCGATCGGAGCCTTCGAAGGTGCGCGATGGAACCCGCCGGTAGCCAGATATCCGAAGCGGCCGAGGGCTGCTGTGAGCCTGCGATCGACTCCGTAGTACAGCCCTGCTGAGCTCAGGAACAACCCGGTGAACACGAGCGGGTAGATGATCGCCGCCCCGATGTCTGTTGAGCCAGCGCCGTAGGGTCCGCCGAATCCTTCGGCGGTCGTCCAGATTGCGACTGAGAGCACGATGCCAACAACAAACGTCAGGTTCGTGAAAGCGCCCACAATCAGCGCGATCGCGATGGCAGTCTCGGCCACGGCGGTTGTGTACGCGAAGAGCGTGGGATCGATTCCGACGGTATTGGTCCAGAAGACGATCCAGTGGTGGAGAAGCAATGGCTGGCCATCCTGGGCGCCGCTGAGATAGCCCGAGAATCCGTTGATGAAACCCGGCTGCCACTTGAACCACGCGTCTACTCCCCAGACGATGCCGAAAAGGATGCGAAGGAGGCCAATGCCCTTGAGTCGCCAGTGCGGCATCCCCTCTAGCTCGCCCGCCGTAGTGGTTTCCATGGTGGTCTTCATTTCGTTGACCTCCTTGATGCAATCCGCTGTCGATGCTCTAGGTGTAGATCCAGACCGGATACCCCCACAGGGTCTCCTGACCCGCCATCGAAGGGAAACATGGCACTGGGTGTCCGAAGAGCCGGCTCCTACGCTGATGTCACAACCAAAAGGAGGTTGATTGAAATGATGTGGGGTTACTTCGACGGCGGAAATTGGCTCTGGATGGCGGGCATGATGGTCCTCTTCTGGGGCGGAATCATCGTTCTGGCGGTCTTTGCGATCCGGGCCTTCACCGGGACCAAGAGCAATGACCAGGCCCTGGACGTTCTCCGGCGACGGCTCGCCGGCGGCGAGATCACTCAGGACGAATTCGAGAAGACGCGCAAGGCGCTGCAGGGTTAGTTGGGCAAGCGCCCACGCGGCCTGCTGATCATCGGAATCGGGGCAATCGCAGCGTCGTTGCTGCTCGCGGTTGGCGGCATTGCTGCCAGTCGTATGTCCGGTTGGCCGAATGGTTCACCCGGCGGAATGATGGGGCGTGCCTTCGGCGGTGGGAGTGGCGATATCGGGCTCGATCGGGCGGTCAAGATCGCCCAGGATGCGGCGACGTCATATCCGTCCGGTGGCCTCGCCGCCGACGAGGTAATCGAGTTCAACAACAACTACTACGCCTCGATCCGCGAGAAGGACACCCGGATCGGAGCATTCGAGATCCTGATCGACCGCGCGAGTGGGCGCGTGACGAGGGAACCCGGGCCCGACACGATGTGGAACACCAAGTATTCGACAACGCCTGGGGGCATGATGGGCAGCTTTGGCCTAACAGGGTCAGAGGCGATGACCGTGACCGCGCAGCAGGCCCAAGGCATTGCGCAGCGCTGGCTTGACGCGAATCAGCCTGGCACAAATGCGAAGGGACCGGACTCCTTCCACGGCTATTACACAGTCGACTTCCTGAGGAGCGGTCAGCTAGTCGGAATGCTCTCGGTTAACGGTTACACGGGGCAGGTCTGGTTTCACGGCTGGCACGGCACCTTTATCCAGGTGAGAGATCTCGGCGCGTGATGGACAAGATGAAACCAACCAATACCCCCGAGGGGTCTGCTGTAAAGATGCCAGGCTACAAGTCGCACAAGGTTCAGGTGCAGGGCCGCCTCACGCGGATCGAGGGCCAGGTGCGCGGCGTCCAGAAGATGGTGGACGAGGACCGCTACTGCATCGACGTGCTCACGCAGGTGGGTGCGGTGAAGGCGGCCCTTGACGCAGTCGCTCTTCTCTTGCTCCAGGACCACACCGAACATTGCGTGGTCGAGGCCATCCAGGCCGGCGACGGGTCGCAGAAGATTCGCGAGCTAAACGAGGCGGTTGAGCGCCTCATCAAAGGGCGGTGAGCGTGATGACCGGAATCAACCGCGCGACCGGAAGGCCAATTGCGGCGCCTGTGAACCCGACCGACATCGTCGTGCCAGGAGAAGCTGAGATTCAACACAAACATGCTGCTGGCAATGCCCCGACACTCAGCTTTGACTCGGTTGTCAAGGAACTTAGGAAGAGAGACTTTGCGGTGTTGTCAACCGTTACCGGTGACGGAAGGCCCTACTCAGTCGGCGTTAACTACGGTGTTTCGCTTCCGGGTGAGCCATTCGGCATTTATCTCATGACCAGACGGCACTTGAAGAAAGCCCGAAACATCGTCGAGAACCCTAATGTGTCGCTTGTCGTTTCCTTGACGAGGCGGCTGCTGTGGTTCTTGCCCCCTCCATCCATTCATTTCCAGGGAAGGGCCGAGCTACTGGACTGGAAGGATGAGGTCGGAACCCGGATCTTCGAGTCTTTCTTCATGGGCCGGCAAGTCCTCAGGAAGTACAAGGCGGCGAATGGTCGCGGCGAAACAAGGATCTGTTTCGTGCGCATCACTCCCGATGAAGAGATCTTCACTTACATGGTTGGCTATCCGGTGTGGGAGATCAGCAGGCGAATGGAATCCGGCGCGGCGCGAGTGAAAATCCCGCCAGGCTATGCGCCATGACGGCTGCCTGGTGACCACGGGACACGCCCCACGGGGCTCGACGTGACGATCGCGGCGTGGCTCTTCGGCGCAGGAGGCGTCCTGCTAGTCGGCATTGGAGCGTTCTTCGTCTTCGTCCGCCCACCATTGCTTCCTGAGGATCTGCGCTTTCTCGGAAGGTCGGGACGCGACATCGACCAGTTTGTGCCGCAACTGCCCAGGTGGTTGCGGCGTGTCTTTATGGTCCTGGGCGGCCACGCCCTCACAGTCGGGGGGCTGACCATCTTCGTCGCGGCGACGGCTGTCCGCGAGGGCGACATAGGGGCGGTTGTCGCCCTCGCACTTGGGGGGGCCACATCGATCGGTCTGATGGCCGTCGTGAACTTCGCCATCGGCTCCGACTTCCGGTGGGCACTGCTCGCTACCTCTGGGTTGTGGGTAGCTGCGACCGCTGCTGCCGTCTGGTTCTGATCGCAGTACAAGGGGGATGCCGGGAAGACCGGGGACCCATCTCGAGTCAAAGGGGTTAGCCCCGCCACTCGATAGGCCTTGAGGCGATCCGCTATTGGGATCACAGTGCCCATTGTCCAGACGACGCCCCTTCAGAGAGGGAGGGGTTGTCTGTCGTTAGTCCAGAGGGGCGGATAGCTACGCAGATGGAAGCTTCAATCGCTTGAGAAGCAAAGCGTTGACGGCGACTAGGAAGCTCGATCCCGACATTGACAGAGCAGCAATCTCCGGTCGTAGCACCAATCCGAACGCGGGCTGGAACACTCCCGCGGCGATGGGGAGGGCGATCGCGTTGTAGCCGACCGCCCAGGCGAGGTTCTGCCGCATCTTGCGCAGAGTGCCGCGGCCGATCGTGATGGCGGTTGCAACATCGAGTGGATCGGAGCGCATAAGCACCACGTCGGCCGTCTCGATGGCGACGTCAGTACCAGCACCGATCGCGATGCCGAGATCGGCCTGAGCGAGGGCGGGAGCGTCGTTGACACCATCGCCGACCATCGCGACCTTTTTTCCCGCCCGCTGCAGCTCCGCGATCTTGCTCGCCTTGTCGCCCGGAAGTACTTCGGCGATCACCTCCCGGATGCCGAGCTCGCGGCCAATGCGTTCGGCGGTAGCCCGGTTATCACCCGTAAGCATCACAACCTCGACCCCTTGTGCTTGGAGAGCCGCAACCGCGGCCTTGGCGGTTGGGCGCGGAGCATCGCTGATACCGATGAGCGCTGATGCGTGCCCGTCCACTGCAACGACGACGACCGTATGGCCCTCTGCAGCCATCTCGTCGCGTTTCTTAGTCAAACCATTGAGGCTGATCTTCTCCCGCTCCATCAGCCTGCCGTTGCCCACCGCCACGCGATGGCCGTCAGCCGTCGCGAATGCGCCGTGCCCGGGCACATTCTCGAAATTGGTCGCGGACAGCTCTACCGCACCCACCTGCTTTGCTCGGCGCACTATGGCCTCTGCCAGCGGGTGTTCGGAGTCACGCTCGACCGCTGCCGCAAGAGAGAGCAGCTCCTCCTCCGAAAAGCCCTCGGTGTGCACGTCGGTGACCTCTGGTTCTCCCTTGGTCAGGGTCCCCGTTTTGTCCATGACGACCACCTGGACCCTAGCCGCTGCCTCGATAGCCGCCGCGTTCTTGAAAAGGATGCCGCGCTTGGCTCCGAGCCCAGTACCGACCATGATCGCCATCGGGGTGGCAAGCCCGAGAGCGTCCGGACAGGTGATCACGACCACTGTGATCGCAAAAAGGATGGCTTGGCTGAAGCTGCGGCCGGCCAGCAACCAGACGATTAGTGTCAGCGTGCCGCCGATGAGAGCGACCAGTACCAGCCAGAAGGCAGCGCGATCCGCGAGCTGCTGGCCGGGCGCCTTGGAGTTCTGGGCCTCCTGAACCAGCTTCACGATCTGGGCCAGTGCGGTGTCCGATCCCACCCTTGTCGCACGGGCTCGGAGAGTCCCGTTTATGTTGATCGAGCCGCCGATCAATTCTGAGCCGGGCGCCTTTGAGACGGGGAGGCTCTCGCCCGTGACCACTGACTCGTCCACCTCGCTGGTACCTTCCTCGACCACCGCGTCCACGGGCACCTTGGCGCCCGGTTTAATGAGGAGCAGATCTCCGACTTGCAACTCTGAGGTCGGCAGCTCGACCTGCTCTCCGTCCCGGATCACGAGAGCCTTCGGCGGGGCCAGGCTCACGAGGGCGCGGACGGCGTCGTTGGCACCACCCCTGGCTCTCATCTCGAACCAATGGCCCAGGAGCACAAAGGCGCATAGCACGGTGGATGCTTCGTAGAACACGTCTCCGCCGCCTCGGAGCGTGACGACTACCGAATAGCTCCAGCCAGCGGCGATAGCCACCGCGACTAGAACCATCATGTCCAGGGTCCGCGCTCGGAGTGCGCGCACGGCTCCGTCGAAGAAGATCCAGGCCGAGTACCCGATCACAGGCAGGCTCAAGACCAGCTGGAAGACGTCGTCGCGCAGGCCAAACGGAGCCGGAATACCGAAGTGGAGGACCTGGCGGCCGATCGACGACCAGAGCAGGATCGGCACCGACAGGACTGCTGCGACCAGGAAGCGGGTGCGCATGTCGCGGACCATGGAGTCCATCGACATCGCCGCATGCCCACCGTGGCCCATCGCCTCGTGCGGAGAACGCATCGCTGTCTCGTGGGTTGCGTGCGTAGCCGTCCCTGTCTGGCGGGTCTCGTGTGCCACGGCTGTGTGGACTGCCGGCTCCTCCATCGCATCGCAGATGTGGTCTGGCACCGACTGGCCGGCGCAGTGGTAGCCACATTCCTCAACCCAGTGCCGGAGATCAGCCA
The DNA here is from genome assembly GCA_035937155.1 of Candidatus Dormiibacterota bacterium. GTDB lineage: Bacteria > Chloroflexota > Dormibacteria > Dormibacterales > Dormibacteraceae > Palsa-870. Next base: position 39,789 of record DASYVJ010000061.1, read on the forward strand.
CGGTTGTCTTGTCGGGGTCGAATGTGACGTTGGCTGTTTGCGAGGCGGGATTGGCTGATACGGCGAGCACGCCCGGCCGGCGGACGAGCACCCGTTCGAGAACCGCCTTTTCGGTCCCGAAGCGAAGGCCGCCGGTGTGCAGGACTACTGAGGTTGCACTCACTTGGACCACTATACCTGTGGGGGGTATGATGAACACATGCCAGGTTATACAAAGGACAAGCAGAAGATCGAAACCCGCCTCCGACGGATAGAGGGGCAGGTTCGTGGAATCCAGAAAATGGTCGAGGAGGATCGCTACTGCATCGACGTCCTAACGCAGGTCAACGCGACCAGGGCCGCCCTCGAAAGCGTCGCGCTCCAGCTCCTTGCCGACCACACCGAGCATTGCGTGGCGGAGGCGATCAAGTCTGGCAGTGGGAGCAAGAAGGTCAAGGAGCTCAACGAAGCCGTCGAGCGGCTCGTGAGGAGCTAGGTCCGCGATGTTCGTGGTTAACGCGATCCTGCACGCCCTGCAGATCTCGTTCTTCATGCTCTGGGAGGTCCTCTGGCCGCTCGCCTTCGGCTTCCTGCTCTCGGCTATGGTTCAGACGGTCGTTTCGAAGCGGGCGGTTGCGAGAACCCTGGGCAAGCCCGACCTCAAAGGCTTCGTTCTGGCATGCGGCTTCGGCGCCGCCAGCTCCTCCTGCTCTTATGCTGCCGTCGCCGTGGGGAGGGCCCTCTTCCGCAGAGGGGCCAGTTTCGTCAACGCGATCATCTTCGAGTTCGCATCAACCAATCTGGTTTTCGAGCTGGGTTTGGTCTTGCTCATCCTTTTGGGTTGGCAGTTCGTCGCCGCCGAGTTCGCTGGCGGACTCCTCATGGCTGTGATCCTCTGGATCCTCTTCAAGGTGACCTTGCGCCAGCGGATGGTCGATGATGCCAAGCGTCAGGCTGAGCGGGGAGTCTTCGGCTCGACCCATGAGGCCCACGGTGAGATGGACATGTCCATCACGGATGGGCCATTCATTTCCCGGCTCTTCTCGCCGCGTGCGTTCACCGCCATCTCGCACACCTTCTTTATGGACCTGAACGCCCTGTACATGGACATCGGGCTGGGCTTTCTGATCGCCGGCGCACTCGCAGCCTGGGTGCCGAACAGCTGGTGGCAGGTTTTCTTCCTGACCAATCACCCAACTCTGAACGCGTTCTGGAGTCCCCTGATCGGCCCCGTCATCTCGATGCTGAGCTTCGTCTGCTCGGTCGGAAACATACCCCTTGCCGTGGTGCTCTGGAACGGTGGCATCAGCTTCGGCGGCGTGATCAGCTTCATCTT
>DASYVJ010000062.1:0-6042 GCA_035937155.1 Candidatus Dormiibacterota bacterium
CCACCTCAGCGAGGATCACGGTGGTCGAGCCGATCCCTATCGCCGGGCAGCGCTGCACGACGCGGTCGAGCTTCAGGACCGCATCGCGCAAGGTTCGGAGCGCCTCTTCGACGTCTCGCTCTATCTGACCGTGTGGGCCGATGGAGCCGACGACCTCGACGCCGCGACACGCCGGTTGGAGGCGCTGTTCGGGACCCGACTCATCCACACGCGCCGGCTGCTCTTCCAGATGCGTCCGGGGCTGGTATCCACGCTTCCGATCGGCATCGACGCAGTGGCGGTGCGACGGATGCTCTCGACAACCGCGCTGTCGGCGACTTTCCCGTTCGCCGGCGGCGATCTGCCGACCGGCTCGGGTCTGCTCTACGGCATCAACACCGCGACGCGAAGCCCGGTGATCGTCGATCGCTTCGCGCTCGAGAACCACAACGCGGTCGTCTTCGCGACCAGCGGCGCGGGCAAGTCGTTCCTGGTCAAGGTCGAGCTGGCTCGTGCCATTCTCGCCGGGACTCGGGTCATCGTCATCGACCCCGAGGGCGAGTACGCCCGCCTGGTGGCATCACTCGGGGGCGAGGTGATCGCAATCCGGCCAGGCTCGCAGGCTGGGTTGGACCCGTTCGCGGTCACCAAGACGAGCCCTGGTGCGCTCACCACGCGGATCGCGACTCTGACCACGTTCTTGGACCTGCTGGCCGGCCCATTGGGGCCGCGCCAGCGGGCGGAGGTCGAGGACGCGATCTCGCTCGCCTTCGCGAAGGCCGGGTTCGCCGACGGGGAGTCAGTCGACGACCTCACTTGGCCGCGACTCGCTGATGTGGCGGCGCGCCTTCGCACCAACCGTGCGACCGAGGACATCGCAGTTCGTCTCGAGCGGTACGTCGGTGGTGCAGGCCGCTGGTTATTCAACCAATCCGCCGCCGCGGCCTCGTCGAGCACCGGAAGCGCGGCATACGTCCTTGCCGGCCTTCCGGAGGAGGAGCGGACGCCGGCGATGTTCCTGGTCCTCGACCGCGTCTGGTCGAGGCTCGCCGACTCCATGCAGCCGACGCTGGTCGTGGTCGACGAGGCCTGGTGGCTGATGCGCCACCGCGAGACCGCGGCCTTCCTCTTTCGGCTGGTCAAGACCTCGCGCAAACGCCGGGCCGGACTGACCCTGATCACGCAGGACGTGGGCGACGTGCTCGCCAGCCCGGACGGCGAGCCGATGATCGCCAACTCGGCGCTCCAGATCCTGATGAAGCAGGCGCCGCAGGCGATTCCGCGCCTGGCCGAGCTCTTCCGTCTCACGCCGGCCGAACAGTCCTGGCTGCTCAACGCGCAGCGCGGTGAGGGGCTACTGGTGGCGCGAGGCAAGCGGGTGCCGTTCCAGGTGATCGCGACCGACGAGGAGTCACGCCTGATCGAGGGCAACGAGAGCCGCATATGAAAATCCTGCTCTCCGCTCTCCTGCTCCTCGTCACGTTTCCTGTGGTGGTGGGCACCGCGGCGGCGACTGTCGCCTCCGCGCCCCACCCCACGCCGGCTGTCCGGCTCTTTTCGTCGGTGCCGGCGGACGGCTTCCCGGATCGCTTTCCTTTTGGCCAGTGCACGTGGTGGGCCGCTTACAACCGGAAGGTCACCTGGAACGGCAATGCGGCTGACTGGCTTGCGAACGCTTCTGCACAGGGATTCCACACCCAACCCATACCCAGCGTCGGCGCGATCGCCGTCTACCGACGCGGCGCCCCCTACAGCGCCCTCTACGGCCACGTCGCCGTCGTGATCGGGGTCGGCCCCGGCACCTACACGGTCAGCGAAATGAACGTCGTCGGCTGGGGCCAGGTCAGTACGCGAAAAGTCGGGTGGCCGGACCCGCACATCGAAGGCTTCATCCCACTCCAGGAGGACCACCAATGATTGCCCGACTCCACATCGTCGCGGAACTGGTCTTGATCGTCTCGGTCGGAATTGCTGTTTGCGTCGCGGTTCTGCGCGAGCGCGAGCACCGGCGCCCCGGGGTTCTCCTCGACCTGCTGCCACCTGAGGGCGCTACCGCCGACGTCCGCGCATGGGTGCTCTTCTTCCAGAGCCTCTATGCGATCGCGCATCCGTGGTGGAAGCGCTGGCTACTCGGCCAGCCCCACATCGTCCTCGAGCTCTGGTCGGAAGCCGGCGACCTCGGTGCTCGCTGTTGGGCGCCGGCCCGTCTCGAGCGGATGGTCTCCGTCCTGCTGCGCAGCGCCTTGCCCGGCATCCAGGTCCGTCCGTCAGTAGCTGCCGTATCGATGCACGGTCCTGCGACTCGAACGCGGCTCCGGCTGGATCGCGACCCGCTTCACTCTCTGGCCGATCCCAAGCCGGAGTCTCTGCGGTCGGTGATGCTCGCCTTGGCCGAGGCGCCTGCCGCCGTGGTCCAGCTGGCGATCAGTCCCGACGTCAGCTGGCAGAAGCGCGCCCTGCGCCAGCTCGATCAACTCGCAGGCCTGGAGCCCGAGCGGGGCCTGGTGATGAGCGTATTCGGCTGGGTGGTCGACGGCTTGTTCCACCTCGTCCTGCCGGAGCAGCCCGCTCCGCCGCAGCCGGCCCGGCGGCCGTCGCGGCCCGCGCCGCCAGCAGAGAAGGCATGGAGTCCGGGTTACTGCGCCGATCTCCGGCTCAGGGTTTCCGCATCGAATGACGCGGCCGCCCAGGCGCATATGCACGCGCTACTCGCATCGTTTCGAGGCTTCGATGGCGCCAACGGCTTTCGGCCAAGACGCGTGTGGCTCGGTCGACGTTTCGATAAAACGGTCGCCGGGCGAGTGGCGCCATCCGGCGGGATGGTCCTGGTCGCCAGTGAGTTGGCCGGCCTCTTCCATCTCCCAACCGACGTGGCTGGCTTCGACACTGCACCGACGAGCCTCACCCCCGCGCGCCGTCCGGGCAACGAGGGCAAGATCCTCTGCCTTCTCGAGGACGGCCGCCAGACCCCAGCAACTCTCGACGCTGCTGACGCCCGCCACCACGTTCACGTCCTCGGACCCACCGGCGCCGGGAAGAGCACCCTGCTGCTCAATCTCGCACTTGACGACATCGAGGCCGGGCGCGGTGTGGGCGTCATCGACCCCAAGGGCGACCTGGTGGCCGCGCTTCTGGAGCGGATTCCGAAGCGGCACTGGGATCGCATTCAGCTCATCGACCCGTCCCTGCGCGACCGGCCGGTCGGCCTCAACATCCTCGACTGCGAGGATCCCGATCTGCACGAGGTCGCGTGCGATCAGCTGGTCACCATCTTCCGCAAGGCGTATGAGCGGTTCTGGGGCCCGCGCACCGATGACATCCTGCGGGCGGCGGTGCTGACGCTGCTCCTCCGACCCGGAAGCACGCTCTGCGAGGTCCCGCTGCTGCTGCTTCAACCCGGAGCTCGGAAAGTCCTCACCGCAGGCATCGAGGACCCGGTCGGTCTCGGTCCGTTCTGGGACGAGTATGAGCGGCTGCCGGAGGGGCAGCGCCTTCAGATGGTGGGACCCGTCCTCAACAAGCTGCGCTCGGTGCTGCTGCGGCGGACGGTCCGCAACATCATGGGTCAGCCGACCTCGACCATCGACTTCGCCCGCTGCATGGACGGCGGCGGCATCCTTCTCGTCTCGCTGGCCAAGGGCTTGCTCGGCGAGGAGACGAGCAAACTGCTCGGCGCTTTCCTGGTCGCCCGCCTCTGGCAGGCGGCGATGGCGCGGGCGGGCCGGCCGGCGTCGACTCGGACCGACTTCTGCCTCTACCTGGATGAGTTCCAGAACTACCTGCATCTGCCGCAGAGCCTGGACGAGATCCTGGTCGAAGCCCGCGGATACCACCTCGGCCTGGTGCTGGCCAACCAGCACCTCGGCCAGCTCTCCGGACCGACTCGCGAGGCGATCGCTGCCAACGCGCGCACGCGCGTCATCTTTCAATGCGGACAGGACGACGCTCGCTACTTGGCGCGCGAATTCGACCCTTGGCTCGGCGACCTGCAGCTCCGGAACCTTCGTCCCTATCAGGTCGCCGTACGCCAGTTCCACGCCGGCCGCACCGAGCGTCCATTCACCGGGGTCACGCGGCCCGAGCCACCAAGCCTGGGCGCTGACCATGGACGAGGGCTGATAGAGGTCGCGCTCGCGCGCTGCGGGCGGCCGCGCTCGGAAGTCGAAAGCGAGATCGAAGAGCGCCTCCGGACATATGCGAGCGCCGCCGGCGACCGCCCCGATGTCGCGGCCGGCGAAGAGGGTGGTCGCAAAGGGGTTCGCAATAGGGTGCGCAGAGGACGATGATGGCCGACCCATTTCCCGTTCAAATCGAGGGGCTTAAGCGCGGACTGTCTCCGACAACACATGCGCACCCTCGACCGCTCTCCGACCGCGACCTTGCCATCCTGCTGGCAATCGATCAGTACCGCTACCTGGATCGCGATCATGTCACTGACCTCTTCTTCCCTGGTCGCAGAAGTGCGGAGCTCTGCCTAAAAGACCTGCTCTGGCGAGGGCTCATCTACCGCTGGCCTGTCGTGCGCTGGCAAGGCTCACCTATCAAGCCGTCTGTGTACGGGCTGACTTCGTCTGGAGCGAGACGAGTCGCCCAGCTTCGCGGGCAAGACCCAAGGCCAATACGCGACCGCGCTCGCCGCGCCCGCGAACAGACCTACCACCTGAGACACGACCTGGAAGCCAACCGGTTCTTCACGAAGCTGGCGGCGGGGGCGCGCGACCTCCCCGACCAAGGTCTCTATCACTGGCTCGGTGAGGCAACGTGTCGCGCCGCGTACGAACGCGACGGCAGCCCGACATCTGATGGATGGGGTCGCTATCTGCTCGCCGACCGCGAAATTACCTTCGACCTGGAGTGGGACCGCGGCACGGAGCACGCGCGGCGCATCCGACAGAAGGCGATCGGATACGTCGCCTACTTCCGCGGCCGCCGAAACGCCGCCCTCAACCAAGTGTTGTTAGTCGCTCCCACGCGCGTGCGCGAAGGTGAGCTCCACGACCTGATCTCTCCGATCCTTCCCCAGTACACCAATCTGTGCCGCTTCTGGACCACGGCTGTCGAGACGGTTTCGGCAATTGGTTGGCTGGGTGCGGTGTGGCTGGAAATCACAGGACCGCCGGACCGACACGCCTTCGCCGACATGCCCGGCTACCCTCGCGGCATCCGTGCGGCAAACGACTCCATCGCCAAAGGCCGCTGGTGGGACCGGCGTCCGGGCGGAGGCGAGGGAGCATGAGCGATCGCCGGCCTCGCTTTCGCGTGATCGATGGAACGAGGGGGCCTGACTCTGACCCCTGCGTCGTTGGGCCGCAACAGCCGCTGTTTCCGATCGTGCAGGGAGCCCCTGCACTAGGAAATCTTCATGTCTGGAACCGCGAGTGGACGCGAGGCGAACACGGCGGACCCTGGTTCAGGTCGGAAACTGCTCACGTCGATGTCGTTAACTCGCGACCGACCCAGCGTCCAAGGATTTTCGCTGGCGGCAGCCGCACTATCGCTGATCGCGCGGTCATCGACTCCAAGATCAAGGCACTGCCTCGTACCGCGATAGTCCTGACGAGCCGAACGCACGGCGCATCAGCGGCCATTCGAGATGCGGTCATGCGGCGCGGCCTCCAGCTGGAAGTCTGGACCGCAATCACCGATCGGCACCCCACTGTCGAGGCGGCATACTTCGCGCGCGACGAGGAGATGATCCGCTCGGCCGACCGGGTTCTCGCCTTCTGGGACGGCAAGAGCAGCGGTACGTCGCACGAGCTGGCATATGCACGGAAGCTCGCCAAGCCAATCGATCTAGTTGTCGTCAAACGAGAGCCGTCGCCCAATGACTTCACCGGAGGCGATGCCGCGTGACCGGAAATCGTGTGCCTCCCGGCCTCGCGATCGTGCCAATCGTCCTTATCCAACCCTGTCCGATTCAACCACGTGTCAACGTCTCAGTCGACCTGGTCGCAAAGCTGTCTGACTCGATCAGGTCTGGCCGCCATCAACCGCTGCTTGAGGTCGAACCCGCCCCTGGCCTGCGCGGCCGCTACCAGATCGTCTTCGGAGAGCAACGGTGGC
>DASYVJ010000063.1:0-40051 GCA_035937155.1 Candidatus Dormiibacterota bacterium
AAGTTCAACGCCCGTGGGGCAAAGGAGGTGAGGCGGAAGCTTGGATAAACCGAATCGTGGTGCCAGCCGCCTCGTTTGCCAGCCGGGAGCTCGGGAGGACGTAAGCCTCTAGGGCTTCCATTCCGAAACCGGCTCCTGGAGTCGGAGGCGGAAGCACTGCGAACGTCGACAGCGAGGGCCCGGAAGTTCCGGGCCCTCGTCTTTTTCTCCTGGCTAGGATTTGCGAAGTGAGCCAGGATTTCTCAGCGCGCATGAACGAGCTGCCAGAAGGCTGGCTGCATGCGATGGGCATCACCATCACGCTCGCAACGTCGGACGAGGTGCGCGCCGAGATGACCGTCGGCCCGAAGCATCTGCAGGGTTACGGCATCGTCCACGGTGGCGTGCACTGCGGCCTCATCGAATCGCTCGCGTCGATCGGCGCTGCGCTTTTCGCGCTGCCTCGCGGTCAGAGCGTCGTCGGGCTCGAGAACAACACCAGCTTCGTCCGCGCTGTGCGCGCCGGCGCCAAGCTCCGCGCAATCTCCACCCCCATCACGCGCGGTCGCCGCACCCAGGTTTGGGAAGCACGCGTGCTCGACGAACAGGACCAGATCGTCGCGACCGGGCGCGTCCGGCTGCTGTGTATCGAGCCCGACCAGGCAATCGCCGGCGAGCAGGTCAGAGGTGTCCTGCACCCCGAGAAGGGTTAGCGTCCGGTCGCGTAGCTGAAGATGATCTCGTCGATCAGGCGCTCGACCGGGGCCAGATCATCTGTGAACACCTGGCCGTGATAAGGCGACACGCGTAGGCCTCCTTCGTTCGCCGCGCTATCGGCGACAGTCCGGGCGAGCGGTTCGCTAATGAGTCCCAGGTTGTGCTCGACGTCGGCGATGGTCGTCGGCTCCGTCGCTCCGTACACGAGGGTGTTCGCGAACTCGGGCACATCGACCAGGAACACGCTCGGGTAAACCGCGGCCATCGTGCTTGCGATCGCATCCACAAGCCTGTAATCGGTGGCGGTCCTGCCCGCATTCACGACGGCCACACCGCCGGGGTTCAGGTGGCCGCGCACCTCACTGAAGAACTCGCGCGTGGTGAGGTGGAATGGAATGTACGGCTGCCGGTATGCGTCGAGGACCATGACGTCGTAGTGCCCGGCCTGCGTATCGAGCCAGTACCGCGCGTCGGCGACGACCGGGTGGACGTTAGGCTCGTTGAGATGGAAGTAGCGATGCGCTACGTCGAGGATGTCGGGATCGATCTCCACTCCGGTGATCTGAACCTGGTCGCCGAATGCCGCTGTGTATCCGCGAGCCGCGGTTCCGCCCGCGAGGCCAAGGATGGCGATGTCTTTCGGCTTCGGCTCTGAGGCCTGAGCCGGACGGAACGAGTCAGCGACAAGCATGTAGTCCCATGGCCCGCGCGTGAGGATGTTCTGCGAGTCGTAGATGGAGTGAACAGCCTGCCCTTCATTGAGGATGAGCTGCGTCTGCGTGCCCACCTGCACGACCTGGATGTAGTTGTATGCGGACTCCTTCTCGTAAAGGAGCGACCCGACCTGTGGCGGCTTGATCCCCGATGGAAGCAGGATCCAGGCGAGGATGACCGCGATGGCGAAGGCTGCGTAGAGACGGCGGCGCGGCCACAGCCCGGCAACCGAGATCGCGATGAGCGCCAGGCCAAAGCCCACCAGCGTTGGACGCGTGCCATAGGTGGGGATGAACCAGAAGACCGGCAGGAACGTGCCGAGGATGCTCCCTGCGGTGGAGAGCGCGTAGACGCGGCCCGCCGTGTTGCCACCGGTCTCCACGTCTTTGAGCAATAGCCGGATGGCAAACGGGCTTACGCAGCCGAGCAGGATCACCGGCACCGCAAAAAGCAGCACGGTTGCGAGCAAGGAGCCGGCGACGAGACCCACGCTCAGCTGCTTGAAGCCCTGCTGCGAGGCGAGCAAGATCGGATAGCTGACCAGGGGGATCACCCCGATCCACAGGCCCGACCAGGCGGTGATCTGGTAGAGGACGTCGTCCCGAGGATGGCGGTCGGCCAGGCGGCCGCCGATGACGTAACCGGCCGAAAGGTAGATGAGGATCAGCCCGATCAAGACGCCCCACACGTAGAGGCTCGTGCCGAAGTAAGGGGCGAGGAGGCGAGAAGCGCCGAACTCGACGCCAAGCGACGCCATGCCGGACACGAATACGAGCGGCAGCAACATCCGGCGCGCTGTTGGAGGCGTCAAAGCGCCTAAGAGATTAACTACTCCCCGAGGGGTTGCTCCGCCGCCCACTTGCGCGTGCGCTCGTCCATAGGCACCGGCAGCTGCACCCGGACCTCGGCGTACAGGTCGCCCTGAGGTCCCCCTTTCGGATCGGGCAGGCCGAGCCCGCGGAGGCGGATCTTCGTGCCGTTCTGCGTTTCGGGTTGAACCTTGAACTGGACCTGGCCGCCCTTCAACGACGGAGCCGCCACCTCCCCGCCGCGCAGCGCGATGTGCAGCGGGACAGGCACCGTCACGCGCAGGTCCTTGCCCTCCCGGGTGAACACGGGATCAGGCGCTATCTGGACTTTGGCGCGCAGGCCCGGCACGCGCAGAACCGTGCCCTCCTTCACGCCGGCCGGGACCTTGACCTCGACGCGCCGGCCACCCGGAAGCTCGACGGTCCGGCTTGTCCCGCGATAGACCTCGGGCAGGCTGACCGTGATCGGCGCTTCGACGTCCATCTCCGGCTGTCGCGTGCGGCCGCGAGTGCCCCCGAAGATCGAACCGAAGATGTCGCCGAATCCCCCCTCGTTGCCGAACAGGTCTTCCATCTCTGCGGGCGTGACCGTCCGGTACTGGGCGCTCGGCCCAGCGTCGGTGCGGAAGCCGCCCGTACCGCCACCGCTGCGCGCGCCCGGTTGGCCTCCGGCGGCCTGGGCCGCGGCCCAGTCGGGGCCGAACTGGTCGTAGAGCTTTCGCTTCTTGGGGTCGTGCAGCACGTCATGCGCCTCTGAGACCTCTTTGAAGCGGGCCTCAGCCTGCTTGTCGCCCGCGTTCAAGTCGGGATGGTGCTTGCGCGCGAGCTTCCGGAAGGCAGTCGATATCTCCTTCTGGTTTGCCGTCCGCGACACGCCCAGCACCTCGTAGTAGTCCTTGACCTTAGCCATCGTGCTTCTTTCCTACCCGCTTGAGGTGGCTGACGAATCCCGGCCGTGAGCGGTAGCCCAGCGCCTCGTTGATATGCAGCATCGGGGCGTTCTCCGAGTCGTTGTCGGTCTGCACGACCGGGATGCCCAGCTCACCGGCCTGGGCCAGGGTTTGAAGCTTGACGGCGCGGGCGATGCCCCGTCCGCGGTACTCGCGATCGCACGCCGTGTAGCCCGTCCATACAGCACCCCGAATCGGGGGAAACTTCAGGTAGGACATCGCCACCGGACGGTCACCGTCGAGAGCGATCCACCACCGGTCGTGCGGCCGGTCGGGTGAGTTGACCCGCCGCGTGAAGTCCGCGAACGTCTCCGGCAAGTTCGGAAATGTGCTCGGCACGTCCTTCCTGGTCTCGCCATCCAGGACGTGAAGCTTGTTGAGCGCTTCAGGATCCGGCCAGGCAGCGACCGTCAACAGTGTGATGCCGTCTTCCGCCACCTTCGCCTTGGCGTCGCCGGCCTCACGAACCAGCCGGTCGCCGTGCTGCTTGAGGTCGAGCTCCCAGACCTTATCCTGCCGGTCCCGCTCGAAGCCGGCGCGAGCCAGTGCCTCCAGCATCTCGGGCTCGTCCTCCCCGCAGTATCCCTCCAGGATTTGCGAGCCGGCCGCCTCGGCCTGGCGGGCCACCCACAGCCACATGGATGTGAGGAGCACAACGTCCAGCTCGGCGACGTCCAGGTAGACGCTGACCTCGCAGTGCCGTTCTGGGTTCTGGTCCGGAGGACCGTGGAGCCAGTCGAGAAACGCGATCGGCCGCCCGTCCATCTCCGCGATGAACCTCCCGAATGACCACTCGCGCCTGGGCTGCTCCCAGCGATAGCGAGTGAGGACCGGGTCCTCTGGCAAGGCTGGATAGGCGGCCGTCATCAGATCCGCGGCAAGCGCGGCGTCATCCAGCTCGGCAGGGCGATAGACAAGCTCCCCCATTCCCCAACACTAAAGCTCGATCACCTGCGGAACGACGCCCGACACTCCGACTTCGAGGATCCCCACCGATGGTTTGGGAGAGCGGCGCATGTGACGCGCCACCTGCAGCCAGCACCACTCGAACCACCCCGGCCGTTGTTTCAACCGTTGTTCGGCCGTCGCGCGGTTCCATTGGTGCACCCCGCCGGGGTTGAACAGCAGCACGCCGTCGATGGTCTCCATCCGAGCCTGGTGCGTGTGGCCGTAGACGATCGCGTCGGCATCCGGAAACCTTCTTCGGAGGGCGCGCGGCAGGCCCCGATGCGGCCTGAAGTAGCCGAGGCTCAAGGTCCAGACGAGGGTGTTCGGCTCCTCGAGCCAGTGGCTGCGCTGGCCGTGCACGACCACGATTCGCTTGCCTTCGACGGTGATCTCGCGCGATTGCGGCAGCGACCCAAGCGAACGGTCATGGTCGCCGCGCACAGCCTCGACGGGCGCCACTCGGCGTAGCGCGACGAGCGTTTCCTCGCCGACGATGTCGCCCGCGTGGAGGATGAGGTCTACGCCGTCGAGCACCTCGAAGATTCGCGCCGGCAGACGGTCGAGAAACTCTGGACAGTGCGTATCCGCGACAACGCCGATGCGCGTTGTCATTGACAGGCAAACCGGGATTCGCTCTCCATGCGGCCTGTAACAGCTTAGCCCGACGACCGAATTTGCTATTTTTACTCCGGAACTTGACCAATTGACAAGGTGTGGAGTCTAATTTGGCCCATGAAAGACCCACGCCGCGAAATCTTGTCTCAGGTTGCCGCAGGCACCCTGAGCGCGGAGGAGGGAGCCGCGCGCCTTAATTCCCTCGAGGCGGATACGCCACCCGCGGAGCCGGCCCCCGCCCAGATCCCTCCCACCGCTCTTCCGACCGGTCCGGCTGCGCGGCTCGTCAAGCTCATTTCACAGTTCGGGAGCGCCGAGATCGTCGGCGACCCCAGCGTGGCCTTCGCTGTCGCGGAAGGCCCCCACCGCGCACGTCAGGAAGGCGACACGATGGTCATCGAGCACCAGCCCTTCGACGACGACGACAGCTTCTCCTTCGGGCACGGCGGATCGCGCCGGATCGTCGTCAACGGACTCACCATGGAGCGCCGCAAGCTGACCGTGCGGATGAACCCTGACCTGGCGCTGGTCGCCAACGTCCAGGCCGGCAACGTGCGAGTTGATGGCGTGCACGGCCCCATCTCGAGCGAGGTCCAGGCCGGCAACTGCAAGGTCTCTGACTTCCGCGGAACGCTGGACCTTGTCGTGCAGGCTGGGAACGTCACCGCGAGCGGCCGCCTCGACGGCGGAGCCAGCAAGGTTCGGTGCGAGATGGGTTCAGTCAAGCTCAATCTCGAAAAAGGCTCGAGCGTTCGCATCACCGCACGCACGACGCTAGGCAAGGTAGCCATCGAAGGCGAGGCCGCCGGGCGAGCCGAGGGGGGTCAGCCCGGACGCGAAGTGCGGATCGGCTCTGGTGCGGCCACGCTCGAGATCGAGTGCACGATGGGCAACGTCAAGGTGGTGGCGGATTGATCGCCCGCGATCGAAACCGCCGGCCGCCGCTCAACTGCCCCGTCTGCAACGAAAAGCTCGCGCTGACCAGGCTGAGCTGCCCGGCTTGCGACACCGAGCTCTCCGGCGGATTTGCCACTTGCGAGTTCTGCGTGCTGTCAAACGAAGATCGCGAAGTCCTGCGGGTGTTCCTCGCATCGCGGGGCAACATGAAGGAGCTGGAAAGGCACCTGGGCGTCAGCTACCCGACCGCGCGAGCTCGTTTCGACGCACTGCTCGCCAAGATCGGCATCGACCGACCCGCCGCCGCTCCCCCGAATCGAGTTGAGCTCATGGAGCAGGTCGCTCGTGGCGAGATTGATGTCGACGAGGCGCTGAAGCGCCTCGATGCCTGAAGGAGGTCGGCGCATGAGCCAGATGAACCACGCTGAGAACATCCTCGAAGAATTCGCCCGCCACCTAGCGGAGCAGCAGTCGCAAATGCGCGAAGCGGATGCGTTGATGTACTACGCGCACTCCCGCACGGGTCTGCTTGCGCGCTTTCTGCAGCGCATGGCCGATCGCATCGACCCGACCGGTGAAGCTCGCCGGACGCAGCGCTAGAGGTCCGCAAACCAATGGACGAATTAGCTGCACCTCCCGCTGTCGCCACGCCTCGGCCGCGCCCATGGACCGTGTTCTCCTCGGCCTCATTTCGCAAGCTCTGGGTGGCGACGACACTGTCGCTGTTCGGCGATTTCTTCAACTACATCGCGATGGCATGGCTGGTCCTCCAGCTGACCGGATCCGGTCTCGCCCTGGGCAGCGTCCTGGTGGTGCAGGCCCTACCAAGGGCGGTGCTTATGGTCGTGGGTGGTGCGCTCGCAGACCGCATCTCGTCGCGGCTGACGATGCTCGGGTCGATGGGTCTGCGCACCGCCGTTGTCGCGCCACTTGCGGTGCTCGTGCTCACAGGTCGAGTGCAGATGTGGGAGGTCTACGCGATCGCGGTCGTGTTCGGCATCGTCGACGCGTTCTACATGCCGGCTCGCACCTCGATCCTGCCAAAGGTTGTCGCCGACCACGAGCTCGAGCCTGGAAACGCGGTCATGAACGTGACGGGACAAGCCTCCGTCATCCTCGGCCCGGTCCTTGGCGGCCTCGTCGTGACAGTCCTCGGAATCGGATGGGCTTTCGCCGGAGACGCCGCTTGTTTCGCGATTGGCTTCCTGTTCATCCTGTGGCTGCCGTCCGCGGCGCGCACGGCCGCCGGCGAGGCGCACTCCGACGGTGGTCTCGGCGGTCAGATCCTGGCCGGATTCCGCTATGCCTGGGCAGACGTCGGCATCCGCGTGTTGCTGATCGTCATCGCAGTCATCGATTTCGCCGCCAACGGCGCGCTCGGCGTTGGCCTTCCCACGCTCGCCCACGCGCGATTCGCCGCCGGCGCCGAGGGCCTGGGCATTCTGCTCGGCGCATGGGGCGTGGGTGCGACGGCGGGCGCACTGGGCGCGGGCTTCGTGCCGCCGCCAAAACAATTTGGATGGTTGATCGTGCTTCTGTGTGCCTGGCTTGGTTTCGGCATGCTCGGGGTTGGCCTGGCGCCTTCGCTCCTGCCCGCTGCGCTGCTGATGGCTTTCTCGGGTGTCGGCACCGGCGTCGTCAACACCTATGGTTTGAGCTGGCTGCAGCGGCGAACCGACCCGGCGATGCAGGGACGTGTGATGTCCCTGGTCATGCTGGCGTCGATGGGCCTTACCCCGCTGGCCTACGCGGCGTCCGGCGCTATCGCGGATGTCAACCCGACGCTGCTGTTCCTCATTGCGGGTGGGATGACCCTTCTATGCGCCGCCGGCACCGCGGCGAGCCGGACCGTCCGCTCGCTGCGCTAACTCTGTTCTAGCGGATACCCGCCGCGGCCAGCCCAGCGGCGTGAGCGCCGGCTGCGTCCGCGCCGGCATCGAGCGCATGCACGGCAGCCGTCCCGAAGGCGTGCGCGCGATGCTGGTCGAGGTTCAAGTCGATGTGCGCCAGCGAGAACCATGCGCAGTAGGCCTGGCGGCCGGCCGAGACGGGAACCGGGGGGCGGGTCATGGCCGCGGTCGCCCACTGCACCGCCGTCGCCACGTCCTTGCCGGCAGATAGAGCCTGGAACGCGCCCTGCGCGGCGGCGTGACAAGCGCTCGCGGGGGCCCCGCCGCGCTTGGCCCACGCGAACCACTCGGCGTAGGAGCGGTCCTCAGGCGACGGCACAACCTTCGCCGGGTCGACCTTTCGCTTCTGGTCCACGACCCCCCACGAAGACTTCGTGCCCGATGCGGCGGGTTGGGCCGGGGGCGGTGGGGGCTGCACCGGAGCGGGCGGTGGCGGCGCGGGTAGCGGCGGTGCGGATTGAACTGCGGGCGGCGGCGCTGCGGCTGCGGGCGGCGCGGGCTGAGGTGAAGACGCAAGCTGAGATGAGAAGTGCGACTCCGCCGGTGGCTCGGTGACGATGTGAATCCGAGGTGCCCAGGCCGGTATCGCGACTGGGGCAGGCCAGTCGACGTCAGCTGCAGGTGTCTCCTTCTTAGCAGGGGCCGCTGGTGGTTTTGTCCACTCGTCGTCCAGCGTTCGTGCCCGCTCAGCCATCTTTGCTGATGGTGGCGGCGGCCCGGTTTCCGCGGGCGACGTCGGGGCAGGTGGACGGGATGCCGCGGGCGGCACCCTCGCGATGACCGGCGCGATGGACGCCGGCGGCACGGTCGGCGCGGTCGGCACCATCATGGCCGGAGGCACGGTCGGCGCGGTCGGCACCGTTATGGCCGGAGGCATGGTCGGCGCGGTTGGAGCCGGCGGGACCGTCGCAGCAGTCGGCGGGACCGAAGCAATTGAAGGTGGCGACGTCGCAGGGGGCTTCCTTTCAGGCGCAGCAGACACGACAGCCGCCGGTTTCGACGGCTCATCCCATGCCGGGGTCGCCGGCGCCGGCTTTGGCTGGGCATCTTGTGCCGGCGCCGCCAGAGTCGGCTTCGGCACAGGTGGCGGCGATGCGTCGAATGAGTCGGGCCAGGTCTCGACCGGCTGGGCCGCCGGGATCGTGGAGGGTTTGGGCAGCGGCTCGCCGATCGTCGACGACGGCGGCCAGGCGGGCATGTTTTGCTCAGTGGGCGGTTCCGGCGGCCAGATGTCGGTTTCGTCGGGAACCGCCCCTTGGGCTGGAGCGACGTCCTCTTGAAGCGCGCCTTGCTCGCGCACTGGAACGGGCCCCAGCGCAGGCCCGCCCTTTGGCGGCCACGTGCGCTTCGCGAACGGGTTGTCGGGCGGCCGCGGAGCCGGCGTCTCCTCACTGGATGGGCTCACGGCCGCTGCCTGGTCAGGCGCCTCGGGCACGGTCTGGGCCCACATCGGGGCCGGCTTCTGCATGGGCACCGCCTGTTTGGGATCCGTGTCGGTCACCGGCTGGTCGGGCGGATCCGTGCTGGCCCAATCAGGGCCGGACTCTTTCTGCATCGGCAACGCCGGTAGAGGGTCAGACTCCGCGGCCGGGTCGGTTGTCAATTGCGCGCCGTTGTCACTCAAAGGTGGTGCTACGGGAACGGTTCGGGCCCACACGGGAGTCGTCTCGCGCGTCGGAACTGCCGGAGCAGGCTCCTCCGGCGGTTTCGATTCTTGTGGGCTCCCGGACTCTGATTCCAAATCGATGGTCAGTCTATCTCTGAGGTACCGAGTTGTATGCGAGGTTCAGGCGAATACGTTGGTCAGCGCATCCTCGGCGATAGGGTCTGGCTGCTGCTCAGCCCAGTCGGCCGCGTCCGAAGCTTCTCTGTCGGATTGCGCCTGGAGCGTCGCCGCCTCCTCCGCTGTGATCCAGCCGCGCTCGACCAGCCAGGCGACAAAGCGAGCGATCGGGTCGTGCTCGGAGGCGTCGGCGATCTCCTCCTTGGTGCGGTACTTCAGGTGGTTGTCCTCTGAGGTGTGCGAGTTGATGCGCCAGATCTTGGCGTCGATGAGGGTCGGACCGTCTCCGCGCCGCGCCCGATCCACCGCCTCCCGGCAGACGGCGTAGCTGGCCGGGACGTCGGTTCCGTCAACGGTCACGCCCGGAATTCCGTACCCCGCCGCTCGGTCGGCGACGTTCGAGTTCGCCATCTGGAGCCGGATGGGTACGGAGATCGCGTAGCTGTTGTTCTCGCACACGAAGACCACGGGTAGGCGGTGCACCGCCGCGAAATTGACCCCCTCGTGGAAGTCGCCCTGGCTGGTGGCGCCGTCGCCGAACGTGCAGAGCGTGACCGAGCCTTCTCCCCTGAGCTTGGCCGCGTAGGCGATCCCGGACGCTTTCGGGATCCAGCTCGCCACAACCTGCGATACCGGTGCGATCTTGAGCGCTCGGTAGCTGTAGCAGCCGCCCGGGATGTTGCGTCCGGCCGAAAGCGGGTCAGCCGCCTTGGCGAACACGGCGAGCATCCACTCCTTCATCGTCAGCCCGCGCACGATCGAGTTGGCCAGCCCGCGATAGTGCGGGACGAGCCAGTCCTCCGGTCCCAGGGCGGCGGTGGAGGCGACCTGGATGCCTTCGTGTCCGCGGCTGGAACCAACGAACGGAGCGCGGCCCTGCTTGACCAGGATGTGCATGCGGTCGTCGAGCGCTTTCGCCATGCACATCCAGCGATGGAGCTGGAGGTATTGCTCCTGCGTCGCGGTCTCGGTGCTGGTTGAGGTCGCCATCAGTCTTTGATCAGCGCGCGCGCGATGTCCACCACCTCGTCGGCGGTGAGGCCGAGGCGGTTGAGGTGATCGTAATACCGGCGGTGGAAGTCCGAGAAATCACTGCGCTCCGCCCGCTCCTCCCGGATGCGTTTGACCTCTTTCAGCACCGCGGCGACGAGGTCCGGCTCGGGCGAGATCTTTGCATCGCGGAGAGCGTGCTCGATGACCAGCGCGCCGGAATGCTTGCCGTGCACATAGGAGATCTCGGCGCCCAGATCTGCCGGGGGTATGAATTGATAGATCGCTGGATGGATGAGCAAGCCCGCGGTGTGGATCCCCGACTCATGGCTGAAGACGTTGAGGCCGATGCCTGGTTCAGTCGGCTGCACGGGGATCCCGCTTACCTTCTCGAGGTGACGCGCTAGCGCGCGCAGCTGCTCGTACTTGAAATCTGGGATCTCGATACCGAACAGGTAGCGAAGCTGCAGCAGCACCTGGTGCATGGGAGCGTTGCCTGTGCGCTCGCCGATTCCGTTCACGCTCGTGGTGAACACCTCGGCGCCCGAGCCGAGGGCCATCACGGTGTTCCATGCGCCCAACCCGAGGTCGTTGTGAAAGTGCACCACGAGGGGCGCATCCGGGGCCGCGGCCTTGATGGCCGGAATGTACTCGCGCACCGCGAAAGGTGAATAGCAACCGACGGTGTCCGGCGTGGAGGGTCGGGTGCCGCCCGCCTTGAGGCCTTCGCGATGGATCTCGGCGATGTAGTCGACGTCGGCCCGGCTACCGTCCTCGCCGCCGAATTCGATGGACTCCGCGCCCTGCTCATGCGCGTAGCGGATCGCCTCGCACATCATCCGAAGGTTCGCGTCGCGGTAGTGCGACACCGGCAGCTCGAGCCACTCGGATTCCGGAATCCCCTCGCGGTGCAACAACGTCTTGCCGAGCTTGTACTTGACATGCAGGTCGGATGCCGATGTGAAGATGAAGTACGTCACCTCGTTGCGCTTGTAGCCGAGCGCATCGATGACGCGCATCGTCGCGTCGATGTCGCCCTTGTTCGAGCGCGTCATACACACGACCTCGAGGTCGGCGCGCAGCTCGCCACGCTTGCGCCCTTCGAGGACCAGCCTCAAGGTCTCGCGCTCACTCTCTGAGACGAATGGAAAGCCCACGTCCATGATGTGGACGCCGATATCGGACAGCATTCGCGCCAGCTGGTACTTGTCTTTTGGCGCGATGGCGACACCGGGCATCTGCTCGCCATCGCGGAGTGTGTCGTCGTAGACGCGAATCTTGTCGGACGGCGGGAACTTCAGATCGTGGGCAAAGCGAGTGGGATCGCGCGCGAGCTCTTCGAGTGGTTCCTGCAATTCGACGGGGTTAATACCTCCCCGCTCGCCGGGGAGGTCGGCCCGAAGGGCCGGGTGGGGGGGTTCGGCAGGCATCAATCGCCCGCAGCAGAAGTCCGCCGACGTTCTTCCAGCCGCTTGCGAACCCACGGCACGAGACCGCCCATGTGCAGGAGCTCGTTCATGAAGCTGGGAAATGCCTCGCAGCGGTACTCATCGCCCTTCGTGAAGTTGCGCACGATCCCTTCCTCCAGGTCGACCTCGAGCTCGTCTCCTTCCTCCACGCCCTCAGCGGCCTGCGGCGATTGAAGGATGGGGTAGCCCATGTTGATCGCGTTGCGAAAGAAGATTCGCGCGTACGAGTCCGCGATCACGAGCGAGATCCCCGCGCCACGGATCGCCACGGGCGCGATCTCACGCGAGGACCCGCAGCCGAAGTTCGAGCCGGCGACCAGGATGTCGCCCTGCGCAACGCCTGAGGCCCAGCCCTCGCGGCCGGGAACGCCTTCCATCGCGTGCTTGCCGAGCTCCTTCTCATCGAGGGAGTAGATGGCGTACTTCGCCGGGATGATCTGGTCGGTGTCGATGTTGACCCCGAACTTCCAGGCCTTGCCACGAATCACCGTGGGAAAGGTCATGCGATCCCCGCCGGCATCTTCTTCAGTACTTCTCTAGGGTGCGTGATCACCCCCGTCACCGCGCTGGCCGCGGCCACTGCAGGGTTGGAGAGGTAGACGAGCGCTTTTGGATGGCCCATGCGGCCGGGGAAGTTGCGGTTTGTCGTGCTCAGGCACACCTCTCCCTCACCGAGCACGCCCATGTGACCGCCAAGGCAGGCGCCGCACGTCGCCGTCGTCCACGCTGCTCCGCTGGCGAGAAAGATTCCGATCAGGCCCTCTTTCTCGGCCTGGATCGCGACCTGGTGCGACGAGGGGGTAATGATCAGGCGCACTCCGGGCGCCACCTTGTGCCCGTCGAGCACCGCGGCTGCGCGGCGCAGGTCGGTGATGCGCGAGTTGGTGCATGAGCCGATGAACACCTGGTCGAGACGCGTGCCTGCGACATCCGACAGCGGTGAGTAGTTGTCTGGCGACATCGGCTTGGCAACCCCCAGTTCGACCTTCTCGGCGTCGAATTCGAAGACCTTCTCGTATTCGGCGTCGGGGTCGGACTTGACCGGCGTGTACGGTCGCTTGGCGCGCCCGTCGAGATACTGCTTGGTGATCTCGTCGAATTCCATGATCCCGTTCTTGGCGCCGGCTTCGATCGCCATGTTGGTCATCGTCAGCCGGGCTTCCATGTCGATGTGGCGCAGCGCTTCGCCGGTGTGCTCCATCGCTTTGGAGCGCGCGCCGTCGACGCCGATCTGGCCGATCACATAAAGGATGAGGTCCTTAGCTTCGACCCATTCCTTGAGACGGTTGTGATAGACGAACTTCAGCGTCTCCGGCACCCGGAACCACAGCTCGCCCAGCGCGAAGACGCAGGCGAGGTCGGTGGACCCAATCCCGGTCGCGAAGTTGTTGAGCGCGCCGTACGTGCAGCTGTGCGAGTCGGCGCCGACGACCAGCTCACCGGGAAGCACCAGGCCGTGCTCCGGCAGCACTGTGTGGCAGATGCCTCCCTGCCCCACCTCGAAGTACCACTTGATGCCCATGTCGCGCGAGAACTCGCGCGTGAGGCGGCCGAGCGTCGCGCTGGCCGCGTCCTTGGCGGGCTGGAAGTGGTCCTGCGTGACCGCAACGCGCTCTGGATCCCAGATCTTCTCCGCCCCCATCTGCTCGCGCATGATCTTGCCGGCGGGCGGGATGGTGAGGTCGTGGCCCATCGCGAAGTCGACCTTCGCGAGCACCAGATCGCCTGGCCGCACGCTCTCGCGGCCGGCACCACGGGCCAGGATCTTCTCCGTCATCGTCATGCCCATCAGCTAATCCCTCAACCTTTTTGCGACTGCGTCGCCGCACTCGGCGGTCGACAGCTTGCCACCGAGATCGCGCGTGCACTCTCCTGCGCGGATGGCCGACTCGACCGCACCATCGATCGCTTTTGCCATGTCCGTGTGACCCAGATGTCTGACCATCATAGAAGCGCTCAGGATCGCCCCGATGGGGTTCACGATCCCGCGGCCGGCAATGTCCGGGGCGGTGCCGTGCACGGGCTCGAACAGGCCGCGGCCGGACCGCGGATTGATGTTGGCGGACGGGGCGATGCCCATGCCGCCGATGAGCTCGGCGGTCAGGTCGGAGAGGATGTCGCCGAACAGGTTGCCAGTGACGATCACGTCGAACTGGCTAGGGTCCTTGACCAGCTGCATCGCCGCGGCGTCGACCAGAAGGTGCCGGGTCTTGACGTTCGGATGCGCGGCGACAGCGGCCTTCCAACGGTCCTGCCAGAGCCCGCCGGCATAGGTCATGGCGTTGGACTTGTCCACCATCACGACCTCTTTGCGGGCTACCTCGAAGGCGTAGTCGATGATGCGGGTGACGCCCGTATAGGTATTGAGGTCCTCCTGGATCGCGACCTCTTCCTCGGTGCCTTTCTTGAACCGACCGCCCATGCCCACATACAGACCCTCGGTGTTCTCGCGCACCACGAGCAGGTTCACGGCGCGCCGGTCCTCGCGGCGCAGCGGTGAAAGCCGGTCGTCGTAGAGCTTTGCCGGACGCAGATTGACGTACAGGTCAAGGCCGAAGCGCAGCCTCAGCAGCACACCCGCGAGATAGTCCGACTCCATAACGCGCGGATCGCCGACGGCGCCGAAAAGTATCGCGTCGGCCTTTTCGAGCTGCGACCACACGTCGTCGGGGATGGCCACGCCAGTCCGCAGGTATGCGTCCGCGTTGACGTCGAACGCCTCGAACTCGAAGTCGGCGCCGGCGGCGCGCAGAACCTTGATTCCTTCGGGAACGACCTCTTTACCCGCACCGTCGCATGGCAGGACCGCGATGTGCTTGGACACTATGCGGGCGTTGTCTCGCGAGCGGGCTCGCGCAGCTTGTAGCGCTGGATCTTGCCGGTCACAGTCTTCGGCAGCTCCTGCACGAACTCGACCAGGTGCGGGTACTGGAAACGCTGCAGGCGCTTCTTGCAGTGCTCCTGCAGCTCCGTCGCGAGAGCATCACTTGCTGTTGCGTCGCCCTTGGTGATCACGAACGCCTTGATCTTCGTGAAGCCGTCGACCGAGATACCGACCACCGCGCTCTCGGCGACAGCCGCATGCTCCATGAGCACGGACTCGATCTCGATCGGTGAAACCCACAGGCCGCTCACCTTGATCATGTCGTCGGAGCGTCCCTCGTACCAGTAGAACCCGTCGTCGTCAACCCGGTAGCGGTCTCCGGTGAAGAACCACTCACCGAGCACCGAGCGCTTGGTCTTTTCGTGCTGAGCCCAGTAGAGCGCCAGCGCGCTGTCGCCTTTCACATAGAGGTCGCCGGCGTGCCCCCGCTGCGCGGGGCTGCCTGCGTCGTCGAGGATTTTCAGCTCGTATCCGGGGACGGGCTTGCCGCTCGATCCAGGCCGCACGTCGTCGAGCCGGTTCGAGCAGTAGATGTGCAGCATCTCGGTCGAGCCGACGCCGTCGAGGATGGTCAGGCCGAAAGCATCCTTCCAGCGCCGCCAGACCTCAGCCGGCAGCGCTTCGGCGGCGGCGACGCAGTGGCGGATCGAGGAGAGGTCGCGGGCCTCGGCGCCCTCGAAGTTCAGGATGGCGTTGTAGAGCGTCGGCGCGGAGAAGAAGAGCGTCGGGCGTCGTTTCTCGATCGTCTCCAGCACGGTCGCCGGTGTGCTGCGCCCGGCGTGCAGCACAGTCGAGGCGCCAACCCAGTAAGGAAAGGTGAGGTTGTTGCCGAACCCGTACGCGTGGAACAGGCCCGTGGTCGAGAAGGTGATGTCGCGCTCGGTGATGCCGAGCACCTGCTCGCTATAGGTGACGCATGTGTACGGGATGTCGTGGTGTAGGTGCACCACGGCCTTCGGCTTGCCGGTCGAGCCGGAGCTGTAGAGCCAGAACGCCATGTCGTCCCTGCGTGTGGGCGCTACGGGTATCTCTGGGCCGGCCGCGATCTGGTCCGCGCGCAGCATTCGAGGCTTGCCCGCCGCGCGAGCCAGGGCGGGCGCCAGCTTCTCCTCGGTGTTGGCGTCCACGACGACGACTCGGGCGAGCGAGTCGTCGATGTAGTGGTCGTAGTCCTCGCTGCGCTGGAGCAGCGGGTTGACCGGAACGGGGACGGCGCCGATCCGGACCGCGCCGAGGAAGGCCGCGACCCAGCCAGGACTGTCGTAGCCGACGATGAGGACTCGTTCTTCGCGCCTGACCCCGAGGTCGAGCAGAGCCTGGGCCGCGCCGCAGGCAAGCTTGAAAAGCTCGCCATAGGTGAGGTCTCTGGCGGCAGAGGCGATCGCCTGCTTGTTCGCGCGGCCGGCGGAGAGGTTGCGCTCGAGGAGATCCGCGCCGACGTTGTAGCGCTCCGGCAGCTCCAGGCCCCCCATCAGCGTTCAGTGTAGTTTCGCTCCATGCGCGACGGCCGGCTGATCCTTGTGTATGACGGCGAGTGCGGGTTCTGCACCCGGCTGGCGCGATGGGTCGAACGGCGGGACCGGCACGGGCGGATGGTGGTGAGGCCGAACCAGGAGCCGGGACTGATCGAGCGGTTGGGGCTGACGCGGGAGGAGGTCGAAAGGGCTTCGTGGGCGGTCGAGGGGGACAGGCGGTTTGAGGGGGCGGCGGGGATCAGCCGGGTGCTGAGGGAGTTGGGCGGCGGGTGGCAGGTGCTGGGGTCTCTCTATCTGGTGCCGCCGCTGGGGTGGTTGGAGGACAGGTACTACAAGAGGGTTGCCCGGAGACGGAGTTGGTGATGACGGGACGGGCTGGGAAGGGGGTGTTGGCGCGGGGTCTGGGAATCGAAATTAACAGGTCGGAGTATTGACAGCGAACATTTGTTTGGTATCATATTTCTATGCTCGCGACGCAAGACGTCTGGCCTTCCAGCACCGCCCACCTGACCAATGACGAGCGGCGCGAGCGCCTCATTCACAGGCGTCTCGTGATCGATCTGCAAGAGCTCGCCTTCGCTCGCGAAGCGGCCGAGTTTGCCGCCACCAATGCGTGGGACGAAGACGGCTCTGTCAGCGCGATCGACTGGCTTCGCTTCAACTGCCACATGACCGCCGGCACTGCTGCAAATAGCGTTGCCGTGGGTGAGGCCATGAACCGGATTCCGGAGAGCACGCAAGCGATGGTCGACGGCGATATCGGGTTCGCCCACGTGACTGTTATGGCGAGAACGGCGGACGCGCTTGGTGATCGGTTTGATGAGACCGTGCTGATCGAGAAGGCTCGTGAGAACTCGCCCGGCAAGTTCCACTACATCTGTCAGCACTATCGACATGCGGCCGACCCCAAGCGCTACGCCGACGAACAGGCCGAGCAGGTCCAGCAGCGCAAGCTCAAGTTGAGCACGTGGATGGAGGGCTCCCTGCTGATCAGTGGGGTGCTCGACCCAATCGGTGGCGCTGCCTTTCGGACGGCGGTGGACCACTTGGCGCGCAAGACGGGTGCTCACGACGACCGAGATCTGGAGCGACGTCAGGCGGATGCGCTCGTCGAGCTTGCCTCCGGCGGCGGGTCGCAAGCCCAGATCCAGGTCACGAGCTCGATCGAGACGCTGCTCGGGCTGGCGGGTGCGCCTGCGGCGGACATGGAGTTCTCGCTTCCCATTTCCTCGAAGACCGTCGAGCGACTTGCCTGCGACTGCTCGGTCACTCGCATCCTGCTCAACTCGGACTCCATGGTCATTGATGTAGGGCGGGCCAAGCGGACGATCTCAGGACCGGCGCGCAAGGCGCTCAACGTGCGCGACCGGGGCTGCACCTGGCCGGGTTGCGAGCGGCCGGCGAGCTGGACCTCGGCACACCATATCCAGCATTGGTTTCGCGGTGGTTCGAATGCGCCACCTAACCTGACCCTGCTCTGCTACCGGCATCACTGGATGGTGCACGAGGGCAACTGGCAGATCGTGCGTAGCGATGAAGGGCGGATGTTGACGATTCCGCCAACGGTGACGTTCGGATTGCCGCCCGGACCCAACTAGTCGACAGACAAATACACAGAAGGAGTACCAGTGAAGTACGACGTGACGGCCATAGGTTTGAATCCGCAGACGGGCGCGGTCGTAGCCGGACCGCGCACTGACCGAATTGACCCCGAGACGAACGCTCTCTTTGAAGGGTGTGAGGGGCCATGGGATATCGAGGATGCCTAAGCGTTCTGGAATCGCCTCAACCGAAGTTGGGAGTGGCTTTTCCCGCGAGACTTAGGGAAGGTCAAAGTGTTGCGCGTAGAGGAGGTCCCTGACCCCCAGGATCTTCTGTAGACGCTCCTACTGCCGGACGACTGCGGCCGCTCCCTTCCGCAGCACGAACTTCTGGATCTTCCCAGTCGCTGTCTTCGGCAGCTCCTGCACAAAAGTCACGCTGTGTGGCGCCTTGAAATGGGCAAGCCGCTCGCGCGTGTACGCGATCAGCTCGGGCTCCGTCGCGGTGGCGCCTGACTTCAAGACCACATAGGCGTGGGGAGCCTCGCCCCACTTCTCGTGAGGCAAACCGACGATCGCCGCCTCCTGCACAGCGGGGTGGCGCAAGAGGACGCCCTCGACCTCCAGGCTCGAGATGTTCTCTCCCCCGCTGATGATCACATCCTTGATGCGATCTCGGATCTCGACATATCCGTCCGGGTGCATGACGGCGGCGTCACCGGTGTGGAACCAGCCGTCGCCCATCACCTTCTTGGTCGCCTCGGGGTCGTTGTAGTAGCCCTCCATGATCACGTTGCCACGCGCGACGATCTCGCCAAGGGACGCCCCATCCGCCGGCACGTCCTTGCCCTCGGTGTCCGCGACGCGCAACTCGCCGGACGTGATCAGCTCCACGCCGGTCCGGGCCTTGATGATCCCCAGCTCTGTAGCGCCGAGCTTCTTGTGCTCCGGCCGAGGCTCGCAGATCGTGATGAAGGGCGCGGTCTCGGTCAGTCCGTACACCTGAGTGACCTCCCAGCCGAGATCCCCTTCCAGGCGCTCGATCGTCGCGGCGGCCGGCGCCGCTCCCGCGGTGATCACTTGCACACCCTTCGGCACGTCGCCTCGCACGTCGGCGGGCGAGTTCGCGAGCGCGATCAGGATCGTCGGCGCGGCGCACAGCCATCCGACCTTCTCCTTGCGCACCAGATCGAAGACTCGCGCCGGCTCGACTTTCGGCAGGCAGACATGCACACCTCCGACCGCGGTGATGATCCACACAAACGTCCAGCCGTTCGCGTGGAACATCGGCAGGGTCCACAGGTAACGGTCCCCGACTGTGATGTGGAAATGGACGAGCGTGCCGACGGCGTTGGCCCATGCGTTCCGGTGCGTGATCATCACGCCCTTCGGTTTTGCCGTTGTGCCGCTCGTGTAGTTGATGGTGAGGAGGTCGCTCTCGGCAATATCGGGTCGTTTGAAATCCGGTTTCGTTTTGGCGATCGCCGCTTCGTACTCCGACCATCCCTTCCGGCCGCCGGCGCTGCCCAGGCATACGAAGTGCTCCACGTGGCCCAGTTGATCGCGGACTCCATCGATGGCGTCCAGGTAATCCGGATAGACGCACAGAACCTTGGCTCCGGAGTGCGTGGTGATGTAGACGAAATCCTCCGCGGTGAGGCGGTAGTTGATTGGCACCAACACGGCCCCGGTCTGAGGTACTGCGTAAAAGGATTCGAGCTGCTCGTGGGTGTTCGGCGCGATGTAGGCGACCCGGTCACCCTTCTTCACCCCCATCCCCTGCAGCGCCGCCGACCACCGATCGCACCTGTCGAAGAACTGCTCGTAAGTGAGGCGGAGGTCGCCGTCGACCACTGCTTCTCGCTCCCCGTAGAGCTTCCGTGAGCGTCTGGCAAACTCCAGTGGCGTCAGCGCAGTCTCCATGGCGGTCCTCCCTTCACGAATTCAGCATCAAAGCGAAGTCGGCGGCCTTGATTCCTCCCACGAATGCGCTGTGCGCGTTGGGTTCGAGCTCGATGGATCGCTCGTACACGAACGCATAGACGTTGTCGATGTTCCAGTCGCCATAGCCCTGGATGCGCAGACCATATCGCAGACCTTCGTCTTTCAGCCCGCGCTGGTATAGATCGGCGACGCGAGCATAGATCGCCTTGAGGATCTCGAGCTGCATCGAAAGCTCGGCGATGGTCTTGGCCTCGCCCTCCTCTTCGACCAGCTGCTCGACCTGTGTTTCGAGGTCGGCGATCTCCTTTTGGTAGTCGTCCACCCCACGGACGAGTCTACCGCCGTCTAGTGGATCAGGTAGTTGGTCGCGACTGACCCCGCGACCAGGATGGCGATGATATTTACCACCTTGATCATCGGGTTGATGGCAGGGCCTGCGGTGTCCTTGTTGGGGTCACCCACAGTGTCACCGGTGACCGCTGCTTTGTGCGCCTCAGACCCCTTGCCACCCAGGTGACCTTCCTCGATGTACTTCTTGGCATTGTCCCAGGCCGCGCCGCCGCTCGTCATCTGCAAGGCAAGGAAAAGACCGGTCACGATGGCTCCCAGCAGCATGCCGCCGAGGGCTCGCGGACCAAGGATGAAACCGACCGCCAACGGCGCGATCACAGGAATGACTCCCGGGAGAATCATCTCCCGCTGCGCGGCGGCGGTGACGATGCGCACCGCGGTGCCGTACTCGGGCTTGCCGGTGCCTTCCATGATGCCTTTGATCTCGCGGAACTGGCGACGTACCTCTTCGACCACCAGGCCGCCGGCCCGTCCCACGGCGAGCATGGCCAGCGAGCCGAAGAGAAACGGCAGGATGCCGCCCAGGAACAATCCGACGATCACGAGCGGGTCCGACAGCTCGAACTTGGTCGCATGTCCCGCGCGCGCGAGCTCCTGCGTGTACGAGGAGAAGAGCACGAGCGCGGCCAAGCCCGCTGATCCGATCGCGTAGCCCTTGGTCACGGCCTTGGTCGTGTTGCCGACCGCGTCCAGCCGATCGGTGATCGCGCGCACTTCCGGCGGAAGATTCGCCATCTCGGCGATGCCACCAGCGTTGTCGGTGATCGGCCCGTAGGAGTCGATCGCGACGATGATCCCGGTCATCGACAGCATCGCGGTCGCCGCTATGGCGATGCCATAGAGGCCACCGAGGGCGTAGCTGAGAAGGATGCTGATGCCGATCACCAACACCGGCAACGCCGTCGCCATCATCCCGATCGCCTGCCCGGCGATGATGTTCGTCGCGTGTCCGGTCACCGACGCCTTCGCGATCAGGTGGACGGGCCAGTACGCGGTCTCGGTGAAAAACTCGGTGATGGCGACGATCAGGACCGTCGTCACCACTCCGATCAGTGCGGCGAAGAACAGGTTGTTGGGATCGCCCACGCCGCCGCCGGCCGGCAGGTACCCGTTTCCCTTCATGTACTGCGTCACGAAGTAGAAGCCGACCACGGCGACTCCGACCGCCACCAGCAGCCCGGCGTACAGGGCGCCCATGATCCAGTTCGGGTTGAAGATCCGCACGAAGAAGGTGCCGACGATCGAACCGACCACGCTCACCGCGCCGAGCAGGAGCGGATAGATCACCCAGCCCACCTGGTCCTTGAAGAGCAGCGAGCCCAGGAGCATGGCCGCGATCATCGTCACGGCGTAGGTCTCGAACAGGTCGGCGGCCATGCCGGCGCAGTCGCCGACGTTGTCGCCGACGTTGTCCGCGATCACCGCCGGGTTGCGCGGATCGTCTTCCGGGATACCCGCCTCGACCTTGCCGACCAGGTCGGCCCCGACGTCAGCCGCCTTGGTGTAAATACCACCGCCAAGCCGGGCGAACACCGAGACGAGGCTCGCGCCGAAGGCGAGACCGACCAAGGCGTCCGGGTTCTTGAAGACGAAGTAAGCCGCCGAGACGCCGAGCAGCCCCAGGCCGACCACCATGAACCCGGTCACGGCGCCACCGCGAAAGGCCACCTGCAGCGCCTGGTTCAGCCCGCTGCGCGCAGCTTCGGCAGTACGCAGGTTGGAGCGCACCGCGATGTTCATGCCGACATAGCCGGCGGCCGCGGAAAGCACGGCTCCGACGATGAAAAGGGCAGCGGTGCTCCAGTTGATGAAGAAACCGATGACGACCACGATGACGACCCCGATGATCGCGATCACCGTGTACTGACGGTTCAGGTATGCGCTCGCGCCCTCCTGGATGGCCGCCGCGATCTCTCGCATCCGGTCGTTCCCGGTAGGCACCCGCAGCACGAGAAAAATGAGGGCGATGGCGAACAGCACGGCCGCAAGTCCACCGGCCACGCCGAACAGAACTGTGTTGGGATCCACAAACCCTCCTGGAATATCCGCGGTACTTTCTGCTGCGGCTAGTTAGGTTAAACGAACCTGAGTTCCGCTATCGGATATGGGCGGTTCAACCGGTGAGGTCGAAGCCGTCCAACCCCCCGGTGGCTTCCGACCAGTGGCCGTCCACCCTCTCCACCTGCGCCGTTTGGGGGCCACGCTCGGCTGACTGCTTCAGCCGCTCCAGGTCCGACCGGCTCCCCTCGGCGACGAATTCCACAGTTCCGTCGTCTCGGTTGCGCACCCAGCCGCTCAGGCCGAGCCGGTGGGCCTCCCGCATCAGGAACCAGCGAAAGCCCACGCCCTGCACATCGCCATGAACCACGCCGTGCAAGCGTTCCACCGTTCCGAGGTTATCCCCTCTCCCCCTCGGGCGCCGGGCGCGCGCAGGGCGCAATTTCAGCAAGAAGGTCAGGGTGACGGACTTAAGCTTGGAATCCAGTGGCAACCTCCAGCATCGTGGCGATCGGCGACGAGCTGGTTGGCGGTTTCACGCTGGACACGAACTCGCACTGGCTCGCCGAGCGTCTGCGACTTCTCGGCTTTCCGGTCAAGCGTGTCACCGCGATCCGCGACCGCCCCCAGGAGATCGTGGACCAGGTCCGGCGCGAGCTGGCCGATGACGAGGTCACGCACATATTCCTGTCCGGCGGGCTCGGGCCGACGCCGGACGATCGCACCTTCGCCGCGCTCGCCGAGGCCCTCGGCCGCGAGCTCATCGTGTGGGAGGAGACGCGCGCCCGCATCGAGCGTCGCGTCCAGCGGATGCACGACGCCGGGCTCCTGGATTCGCCGGAGTTGACCGAAGGCAACCTCCGCATGGCGCGCATCCCGGCGGAGCCGGCGCACGTATTCAAGAACAAGCGCGGTATGGCGCCTGGCGTCGTGTACGACGCGCGTGGCAAGCGCCTCTTCGTGCTGCCCGGCGTGCCATTGGAGATGAAGAGCATCTTCACCGACGAGCTCGAGACCCAATTTCTATCTGAAGGTGCCGCGGCGACCGTGCGTGAGCTCCGCTTCACATTCGCGGTCGAGGCGCGCTTCTACCCCCTTATGAAGGAACTGGAGGAGAAGTTCCCAGACGTGTCGGTGGGTTCGTATCCGAACTTCGAGACCAAGGAGCTCGTGATCCGGTGCCTGGGCAGCGACCCCAAACGGGTCGACGAGGTGATAGAGGTTGTGCGCCGCCGCTCGGCCGAGCTACGGATGGTTTCCGAAGGCTAGCGACCCAGCTTTCGTAACAACAAGGATCGCTCGGCAGGGTTCTGGCAAAGCTCCAGCGCGCGCAGGAGCGCCTCCCGAGCAAGTGCGGGTTCGCCAAGCTGATCCAACAACTCCGCTCGTATGGAGTCCAAGAGGTGGTATTCGCTCAACACGAGCGCAAGGTCGTTGACCTCGCCCAGAGCGATCTGAGGCCCGGCGAAATGGCTCAATGCGACCGCACGGTTGAGCCGGATTACAGGGTTGTCGGCCATCTGCACAAGGGCGTCGTAGAGGACGACGATCTGGTGCCAATCGGTCTCCGTCCACGATCGAGCCTCCGAATGGAGGGCGACGATCGCGGCCTGGACCTGATACGGCCCCGACGCTCTCATCGCTCCCGCGCGCTCGAGCAGCGCGACCCCTTCGGCGATCGCGGCCTTGTCCCACAGGCTCCGGTCCTGGTCGGGCAGCAGAACCATCTCGCCCGCGGTGTCGAAACGCGCCGCCGACCTCGCCAGGTTCAGCTTCATCAGCGCGAGCAGGCCGATCACCTCGGGCTGGTCGGGCATGAGCTGGTCAACCAGGCGCGCGAGCCAGAGGGAGTCATCGGCCAGGTCGCGCCGCATTGCGACCTGGGCACCGCGGCTGAGGTAGCCCTCGTTGAACATCAGATAGAGGACCGACAGCACTCCATCCAGGCGACCGGCGAGCTCACTGCCCTCAGGCACACGGTACGGAATGTTTGCTTCGACGATCTTTCTCTTGGCGCGCACGATGCGTTGTGCGACCGTTGACTCCGCGACCAAAAATGCGCGGGCGATCTCCTCGGTGGTGAACCCGGCGACCGCGCGCAGCGTCAGGGCCACCTGCGCCTCCTGCGACAGAGCCGGGTGACAGCACGTGAAGATCAGTCGCAGGCGGTCATCGGCCTCGGCGGGATCAGATCTCAAGTCGGAGCCCTCCAGAAGCTCGACCTTCTCGCGATATCTCTTGTCCCGCCGCAGGATGTCGATGGCGCGCCGCCGCGCCGTGGTCATCAGCCATGCTCCGGGTTTGTCGGGGATGCCTTGTTCTGGCCATTTCTCTAGCGCTGCCACCAGGCTGTCCTGGACCACTTCCTCCGCCAGGTTGAAGTCGCCAAGGGCGCGAACCAGCGCTGCAGTCAGCCGCCCCGCCTCCTCGCGGAAGACGGCGGCGACTGCTGCTTCGGTGGCGCTAAGCGCCTGTTCAGCCGTTCGCGGGGGTCTCCGAGAGCCTGGCGCGGGATTACTCGATGTCAGCCGAGTGATCGACCACGGGTCGAACCTCGACGGCCCGGTTCTCCGAACCACCTTGCCATGCCTTGGCCATGGCGATCGCCTCGTCGAGATCCCTCACCTCGACGATTGCGAAACCACCGATGATCTCCTTGGCCTCGATGAACGGGCCGTCCGTGACAGTTGCCTTGCCGTTCTTGAAACGCACGGTCGTCGTTGTGCTCTCGGACATCAGGTCCGCGCCGCCCGCCAGGCGCCCCGTCTTTTCTGCCTCTTCGAACCATTTGTTGGCGGGCTCGTAAGCAGCCGCCAGCTGGTCCTTGGGCATCTGGAGCCATGCCTCCTTGCTTTCGACGGAATCCACAAACATCAGGACGTACTTCATACCGGTCCTCCAATCAGGGCGGTCTTGATCGCCGCTTCATCCAGACGACGAACGGCGCCGGCCGATTTCGACAAGGCTACGAGCCTGTGAACTCCGGCTCCTGCTTGGACAGGAATGACATGATTCCGATCGCGGCGTCGGTGCTGAGCGCCGCGCGAGCGAAGTTGCGTGCCTCGATGTCCAACGCCTCGCCCAGGGGGAGGTCGTAGCCGCGCCGCACGGCATCCTTGATCATGGCGATCGCCAGCGTCGCCGCCTTGGCCAGCTTGCCGGCAAGCGTGTCGACCGCGGCCTGGAATTCTTCTGGTGCCACCGCTACATCGACCCAGCCGACGGCCTCGGCCTCGCGCGCGGACAGGCGCGCCGACTCGATGAGGTAGCGCATCGCCTTTGCCTTGCCGATCAGGCGCGGCAGGCGCTGCGTACCGCCGGCGCCGGGGATGATCCCGAGTGACGATTCGGTCTGTCCAATTCGTGACCGGCTGTCCTCGACCATGACCCGGTAGTCGCAGCACAGGGTCAGCTCGCTCCCGCCGCCAAGGGCATGACCGTTGATGGCAGCGATCACTGGCTTGGGGCATCGCTCGATCGCCGAAAAGTGACCGTTCATGCGCTTCATGAAGGCCCCGATCTGGTCGACGGCATCCGCAGCGGTACGGTCGATGCTGCCGAGCATGGTCAGGTCGGCGCCGACGCTGAAGTACTTCTCGTACTCGGAGGCGAGCACGATTGCCCGAACCTCAGAGTCCTCGCCCAACGCGTCGAAGGCTGCCGCCAGCTCTTCCATGAGGTCTTCCGCAATGGCGTTGTTTCCCTTGCGGTGCATGACGACGCGTGCGATGGCGCCGTCGCGCTTGACGTCGACAAGCTCTCCCATCTAGGCGGTGAACAGAGGGATGCCGCCGGCGACCTCGATCACCGCTCCCGTGATGTAGCCCGCTTCGTTCGAGCACAGGAAGGCGATGGTATTTGCGATGTCCTCGGGCTGGCCGAAGCGCTTGAACACCGTGCGGGCCTTGAATCGCTCGTACAACGGATTGGTTTCGGCCGCGGCCTTGCCGGCCTCGGATTCGATGATCCCCGGCGCGATCGCGTTGGACGTGATGTTGTGCCGGCCGCCTTCGAGGGCGGCGGTTTTGGCAAGGCCGATGAGGGCGGCCTTGGTTGATGAATAGCTCGCCTGGCCGAAACCACCCAGCGTGCCGGCGATCGACGACATGAAAATGAGGCGGCCGAACTTGTTCTCCACCAGGTACGGCCACACCTCTTTCGTGCAGTTGAACGCGCCGGTGAGGTTGACGCGCACGTCTCGATCCCACAGCTCGTACGACTGGTTCGGGATCTGCGCCGCGTGGTCGAGAGTCGCGGCGTTATTGATGAGGATGTCGATCTTGCCGAACTCTTCTCTGACCTTCTTGAACACGTCGCGGATCTGCTCTCGGTTGGTCACGTCCATCTTGATCGCCACAGACCTGCGGCCCATCTGGCGAATCTCTTCGGCTGTGCTGTTGGAATGCACCCAGCCCTGCGACACCGCCACCTGCGCCAGCATGCTGCCCTGGTCCTCAGCCGTCTTCTGGAGTTCGGGATCGTCCTCGACGAGCACGTCCGTGATGATCACGTCCGCGCCCTGGCGCGCGAGAGTGAGAGCGTCCTGGCGGCCCAACCCGCGTGAGGCGCCGGTGACCACCGCAACCCTGCCTGTCAGATCGAACATATTTCTCTCTCCATCATCGTGCGTAGTACGCCTCCCCCATCCCGGCTTCGCCGGACTTCCCCCTGCGGGGGAAGTGACTACCTAATATTGATTGCGCTGCGTGATCCGGAGATCGCGCGAGAGATCACCAGGCGCTGGATCTCCGCCGTGCCCTCCCAGATCTGATAGATCTTCGCGTCGCGAAACCACTTCTCGACCGGGTATTCCTTGATGTACCCGTAGCCGCCCAGAACCTGGATGGCATCGGTCGTCACCTCCATGGCGACATCGCCGGCGAAGCACTTCGCCATCGACCCTTCGGCTCGCCCGAACGGGATGCCCTGCGTGGCCATCCAGCCGGCACGCCAGATGAGCAGGCGCGCGGCGTCGATCTTCATAGCCATGTCGGCGAGCTTGAACCCGATCGCCTCGTGCTGCCACAGCGGCTTGCCGAACTGCTTGCGATCCTGCGCGTAGTCGAGCGCAAACTCATACGCCGCGCGTGCGATGCCGAGCGCACCGGCTGCCACGCCGGGCCTTGTCGCCTCCAGCGTCATCAGTGCACCGAGCGCGCCGGGACCTGCATTTTCGGCGTCCGGCTCGCCACCCAGCCGGTGATCGAGCGGGACGTGGCAGTCCTCGAGGATCACCTGCGCCGTGTGGCTCGCGCGCACGCCGAGCTTTTTCTCCTTGCGCCCCATGCGCAGGCCTGGCGTTCCCTTCGGCACCAGGAACGATCCGATGCCGGCGGGTCCCTTCGACGGGTCTGTGTTCGCGTAGATCACGTGGTAGTCCGCGATCCCGCCGTTGGTGCAGAACTGCTTGGTTCCGTTGAGCACGTAACCATCGCTTACACGCGTCGCTCGAGTCTTCATCGACAGCGCGTCGGAACCCGAGTCGGGTTCGGTCAAGCCGAGGCCGCCCAGCACGAGCTTGTCAGGGTTGGTGAACTCCGGCAGCCAGCGTTTCTTCTGCTCTTCTGTTCCGCTGTTTCGGATGCCGGCCATCGCCAAGGCCATCGACTGAATGCACACGGCGATGCCAGCGCAGCCCCAATGCAGCTCTTCGTTGAGGATCAGCTCAGTCAGGAAGTCCAGGTTCTGGCCCCCGTATTCCTCCGAGAGGAACGCCGCCGGCGTCAGGCCCAGCTTGTGCGCCTTTTTGACGACCTCGTACGGGAACTCCTCGGACTCGTCGTAATGCGCGGCGACCGGACGGATCTCCCTCTCAGCGAACTCATGCGCGAGGTCGCGTATCGCCTCCTGCTCCTGCGTCAGCGAGAAATCGAGCGTCACTCCAAGTACTCCGCGATGGACTTGGTGAGAACAGGCTCACCGCGCTGGTTGACGGCTCGCAGCTCCAGCTTGCCCGGCCCGACCGGTTCCGCCGTAAATGTCACCGTGTCGCCGGGCACGACCATGCCGCTGAACCGGCAGTGCAGGCGTCGAAGCCGATCCGGGCCGCCGGCGGCCTCCGCCGCAGTGGTCGCCATCAGACCCATCTGAAGCAGTCCATGCGCGATGACCCCTGGAAGGCCGACTGTCTTGGCGAAGTCGTCATCGAGGTGGATCGGATTGTGGTCGCCCGAGGCCTGTGCGTAATCGGCGATCTGTTGCTTGGTAAATGTGACCGCCCGCGTGCTCATGACCGGATCACAAACAACGCCCTCGACCGGCAAAGGGGTTCTCCCGCGCTGTCGGTGGTCTCGGTTTCGAAGCTGACGAAACGCATGCCGCGGCGGCTGACGTCGGACGCGACGTGTCCCTGGGACGAGACCGACTCACCTGGCCGTGGGTGGCGCGTCCACGTGAACTCCTGCTCGGCGTGCAGCAGGCGGGCAAAATCCACCGCCGCGTCAGGGTCACCAAATAGCTGCGGGCCGGTCACGCCGAGCGAATAAACGGCCGCGAAGGTGGGCGGCACGCCGGCCTCAGGGTCGGCGCCGATGGCCCTCGCAAACGCGGCGACGCGCCCGGGCTCGATCTGAAAAGTCACCGGTGGGTAGGTCCGGCCGGCGACTCCTGCCGCTCCGGCTTCAACCTTGCCTGACACGCGCTACAGGTTAAAGCCCCTGTTTATGCCCTGTTAGGTCGAAGCCGCTTCAGCACCCGGCGGACCAGCAGCGGACGAAGCGCGCTCCAGGCGTCCATCACGGATGAGCGGGCCGAAGCCGCGACCTCCGCCGGCGCATAGGCCGCAACCACGAAGCCTCCGGCGAGCGCGCCGACCGGTTCGGACGCCTCGGGGAACCTGTCCTGCAGCCGCCGGCCGAGCTCCAGCGGAGTCTCCCCGGGCCGGCGTTTAGCGCCGGCCATCTCAGAGAGCGCAAGCGTGCGTTTCCAGACGCCCATGACCGTCCGCGGCCTGAGGTATCTGGCGACCGCTGCCAGCAGCACAAGGATGATCGCCAGGATGATGCCGACCACCGTGGTCAGCGTCCCGGCATCTGGAGCGCGCAGCTGGAACGTCGATTGCGCCGGTCCGGGGTCGTTAGGGTTTCTCAGCCCGCGGGCTCCCGTCGGCTGCACGGGCACGCCGATCACTCCGCCCGCAACAGCTCCTGGGTCGCAGTTCTCGTCGCGGAGACAAAGCGTCTGACCCTGGGCACCTCGAGGGATCGGTACGTAGCCCCCGCCCGAGTCCGGCGTCGGCTCGAACGGAATCCATCCATAACCCGGGAAATAGGACTCGACCCATGTGTGCGCATCCTCGCCCCGGACGACGTATGCGTTGGTCTGGCTGTCGTATGCGCCTGGCCCGAACCCGTTGACCAGTCGTGTCGGAATCCCAAGCGACCGGAGCATGTCACCCATCGCCGAGGCGAAGAACTCGCAATACCCCTGCTTCGACTGGAAGAGGAAGAAGTAGAGAGGATCCACGCCCAGGGGAGCCTTGGGTGGGGACAGCGTGTACGTGTAGTTGCGCGGGTCACGAAGGTAGTTCTGAATCGCGTTGGCTTCGTCATACGGGTTGGTCGCGCCGGCCGCGTTCACAATCGAGACGGCCAGGTCCTGAATCCGTCGCTGGACCTCCGGGCTTCGGTAGCCCCCGGCCGGCAGTGTCGAATACGGTCGAAGCCAAGCGGGATAGCCGGTGCCCGCGGCTTTGAGCTCGGCGTCCGTGGCGCTCGAATACTCGATCGTCACCCTGTAGTTGCCCGCCGACGTCGCGGGCTGGACGCTCGAGAGCCGGTCGATGGAGCTCAAGGCGCCAAACTGAATCGCCCCCGACGCAGATAGCGTTGGCACCTGAACCTGCGTAGCGACCGTGTTCCGGTCGACTCGATACAGCTCGCCCGGATAGAAGAGGATGTCCGCGTTTCCGACCGGCGGGCGAAGCATCTTCACGGCGACGCCCGCGATCGCGAGCTTCTGGTATTGCTCGCTGTAGGGAGGAACCTGGTTCTTGGTGATCGCCTGGCGGAAACCAGGCGCGTTGGGATACCGCCACTCGGCGCCGAACGT
Organism: Candidatus Dormiibacterota bacterium; assembly: GCA_035937155.1. Lineage (GTDB taxonomy): Bacteria > Chloroflexota > Dormibacteria > Dormibacterales > Dormibacteraceae > Palsa-870. The sequence continues at coordinate 30,024 of DASYVJ010000063.1, forward strand.
CGAGGTTTCGTTCACCCCTCGGAAATAGCGCGGCCCTGTGAAGTCGCCGATCACCGTGTACGTGAACACGGGGTCCCGCGTGCGCGTCAGCGGTCCACCAAGCGGTACGTCAGTCGAGAAGCCAGTGGTGCCGGCCCCGCCCGGACCTGATCCGACCAGGCCTGGATGGTTGAGCCTCTGCTGCAGTTGAGCCCAGTTCGAGAACAACGAAGACTCGACGTCGACCGTGCGGTCGACCGTGGACAATGGCGGAAGCATGATCGCCAGCACGATCAAGCCCGCCATCGCAACAAGCCCGCTCTCCCAGAAGTCCCACCGCGCGTCGCCCGTGAGCTTGACGTGGGCGCGCGTCGCGCTGGCGATGGATCCCGTGTAGTTGGTCCACAGGAGGAGGGCCAGGGTCAGGACGAGGATCGACAGCGTGAATCCGTTCTGGTCCCGCGGGACGTTGAGGAGGTTGGTGGCGAATGCGGCCGCACCGGGAATCAGGCCGAGCATCGGCTTGCGCCAGCGCAGGACGCACCAGCTCAACCAGGCGCCGGTGACCCACATGAGCCAGCAGATCAAGAAGAGGTAGAAGGACGGGTCCGTGGCCGCTGACCCGTCGGTGATTCGGCTCCACCAGACGGAAACGATCTGGAGCGACACCCCCCCATCGCCCACGAGCCCGGGATCAAAAGGATGGGTGGCGCGGAGCACCGGTCCGGCAGCGATGAGGGCGACCACCGGGCCGAGCAGCATGCCCATGCCCAGACCCGCCGGCCATGGAATCGGCGTCACAGCCAACACGGCCAGGAGCAGCGCACCGAGGAGCGCGATGAGAGTGATGACCTCTATGCCGTTGACCCACGCGGCGGTCGCAGTGGACCGAGCGATGGCAAAGGTCAGGAGGAAGACGATCAGGGCCGACCATATGGCGCCGCCGCTAATCGACGAGCGCGCGCCATCCCACAGCCGTTCTTGCGCGAGCTGCAAGCGCCCGCTAGGCGATGCGGATTGCATCTCTTGTCCTGACCAGGCGGGCGAAGTCATCGCCGCGGCGCACTACATAAAGGTCGACGTCCTGTTCCAGATCGAAGCTCGGATTCTGGTCGGGGCCACCAAAGCTGCCGACGTCGAGGTAGAACACGATCAACGTCGAGCGGCGTCCGCGCACGGACTGCAGCAGCCGGACCCATGCCGGATCGGCGCTCGGCGTGATGACGGCGATCGCGCGGCGTGGCAGTCTGCGGACCTTGTCCCAAGCGAGCGTCTGGGTCAGCGGCGTACGGCCGTCCGCCTGGGCGACCGCGAGGTAATCGAGGATCAGCCGGTCCTGACGGACCGAACGATGAGGCTCGAGGATGGTGCCCTTCGAATCGTTGGCGATCAGGCCGACCTGACGGCCTCGACTGTGGACTTGCGACGCCATGGACGCGGCCAGGCTGACCGCGTACTCGAGGGTCGATTCCTCGCCCTCGCCGGAATGCACGTTGCGATCCAGGTCGAGCAGGATCCAGAGGTCGGTCGTCAGCGGCTGTTCGAATGTCTTGGACATGAGCCGGCCATGTCGTGCGGAAAGCGCCCAATGGATGCGGCCAAAGCTGTCGCCGGTGGTGTAGTCGCGCACGCCGCCGGTCTCCGGCGGATAGTCCGCCCAGGCACCGAAGCTCGGCGAGTTGCCGACCTGCTGGGCGCTCGGCGTCAGAAGATCGGGGATCGGCCGGACGCGCGGATACACAAGGATTGACGTGCGGTCACTGAGCTTCATCTCCTTGTCGAAAAGCCCAAAGGGTTCCCGCACGCGCAAAGAGGTCGGACCGAAGGCCATCCAGCCGCGGCGGCGGTATACGCCCCGCGCCTTCCACTTCACGACCTCCCCGCCGACGGAGATCACACGACCGGGCTGGTAGTCGGGAATCTGGCTGAGGTCGCGGACCTCGACCCATGGCGCCGGCACCCAGCCGCGGCGGCGGACCTCGATCGCCTCCTCGTAGGACTCGCCCACGGTTGGCGTGCCCGGGTCCAGACGGCGCGAAAGGGTCATGCCACGGATCGCGATTCGCGGCCACGCCCAGGCCAACACGAAAAGAAGGCAAAGGGCGTAAGCGAACGCATAGGCCGGCCGGATTGCGGTGAGGTACGTGAAGAAGAGCAACAGGCCGAGGGCTGCGGCGAAGGCAACCTTGCTCATGACCCTGCTTGGTCAGCTACCCGTCGTATGCCATCTGGGGAACATGTTCGCGCTCCAGCAAGCCAGCGACGAGCTTGCCGGCGCTCTGGCCCTGCATCTCAGCGTTGGGCCGAAGGATGATGCGGTGCGCCAGCACAGGTTCGGCGAGCGCCTTGATGTCGTCGGGCAGCACGTAGCTCCGGCCCTGCACCGCGGCCAGCGCCTGGCTCGCGTGGTACAGGTTGAGGGTGCCTCGGGTGCTCGCGCCCAGAGCGACCTCCGGGTTGCCGCGGGTGCGGCCGACCAGGCGGGCGATGTACTCGCGCAGCTCCGGCTTGACGAACACCTCGCGCACGGCGGCCTGCGCCGCCTTCAGCTCGTTGGGCGACACGACCGGCTGCAGCTCCAGCATCGGTGACTCGACCTTGTGCTGGCTGAGCAGGTTTGCCTCTTCCTTCTCCGACAGGTAGCCAAGCCGCACCTTCATAAGGAAGCGGTCGAGCTGAGCTTCGGGCAGCGGGAACGTGCCCGAGTACTCGACGGGGTTCTGGGTCGCCATGACCATGAAGGGCTTGGGCAGCGGGTGCGTGTCGCCGTCGATCGTGACCTGGCGCTCCTCCATCGACTCCAGCAGCGCCGCCTGAGTCTTGGGGCTCGCGCGGTTGATCTCGTCCGCGAGCAGGATCTGGGCGAAGACCGGGCCCGGCCGGAACTCGAAGTCGTTGAGCTTCTGGTTGAAGGCGCGCACGCCGGTCACGTCCGAGGGGAGCAGGTCGGGGGTGAACTGGATGCGCCGGAACGTACAGTCGAGTGACCTGGCGAGCGCTTTGGCGAGCATCGTTTTGCCGACCCCGGGCACGTCCTCGATCAGGAGGTGTCCCTCGCAAAGCAAGGTGACCAGGCAGAGCCGGATCTCGTCTTCCTTGTTGACGATCGCTCGGCTGACGTTGGCCATGAAGGCGTCCGCGACGCGAGTTACGACTTCGGAGGCCCCCACTCCGGCGATTATAGGTTCGTCCTGAGCGCGACCCATCTCAGTCCAATACGTTCCGAGGGTACGTTTGGTTCCGCAGCGTTACCGAATCCGCCCGGGCACGTGTTATGAGACGAGCATGAAGCGCGTCCTGGTAGGAGTAGTCGCCGTCCTCGGCATCGCCTGCGGGTCGTCCACGCCAGCCCCCGTGGTCGGGACTCCCCTGACGATCACGCAGCTCAAGTTCGCGGTTATGGACGCGGTCGGCACGCCTGTCTACTGCGACCCCGACTACCACCCCATCGCCCGCCCTGGCAACGAGCAGGCGAACGCCGTCACCAGGTACCCCGAGATCCGTGCCGATGCCGAGCTGTACTCCGCCATCCTGGCGCACGAGCACCTGCCTTCGGGCGAGCTCACCGACGAGCAGAAGCTCACCCTTTATCGAGCCTGGAAGCTGCTCCGGGCGGTGACCCTCACCCAAAACGGGAGCGACTACGCGTTTTCCTATCGCGTTCAGTCGAAGGGCGGCACCGCCTCCTACCTGATGGTTACCGGCGCGGTGCAAGTGGACGGTGTGGTCACGGTCGCCTCGCGCACGCCGTCGGGTGCACCGAACTGCCCCATCTGCCTGGCCGCCGCCACTCTGATCGCGACTCCGAACGGGCCGGTCCGGGTCACCGACATTCAAATGGGCATGCTTGTCTGGACGGCCGCCGCGGATGGCAGCAAGATCGCTGCGCCGGTGCTCGCCATCGGCAGCATGGAGGTGCCGGCGGGCCACCTGATGGTCCATCTGGTGCTGGCCGACGGGCGTGAGCTGCTGGCGTCGCCGGGCCACCGCACCTCGGACGGCCGGCTGCTTGGGGCGCTGGTTGTTGGCGACACGCTCGACGGATCGACGATCACCCGATGGGAGCTCGTCCCATACTCCGGCGACAGGACGTATGACCTTCTGCCCGGCGGTCCAACAGGCTGGTACTGGGCGAACGGCGTCCTGCTGTCGAGCACCCTCGCGCCTTAGGGCGCGATCAGGAAGCTGATAACGATGACTTCGCTGAAGGGTGACCCGTCCGTCCGGAAACCATCGGCCTGGAATCCGATACAACCCGAGCTTCCCTTGGGAAAACCTTGAATCATCTCCCAGCCATAGCCCGGAACGCTATATTGGGCCATGTCCATAAGCACCTCCGAGTGCAAGTGGACCGTCCGCCCGATAAGGGTGTCGCTGCCAACCTCCTTGCCAGACGGCGTTACCGGATTCTGGTTGCCACCGTACGGCGCGATGCCGAAGACCATGGACTGATTCGTTACCAGGTCCTGGCCGCGAATCAACACGAGACCTGAAACGTCAGGGTCGGGCCGGTAGCTTGTATCGAAGTACGTGCGTGAATTCGTGACGTAGCGGATCCCGCTTCCCTTGGCATAGATGGGACCGACGCCGTAGCCCGCGGGATAAACCCCCTGGTCCAGGTTGTACTGGCTCTCCGGACATACGTCGCCTGCCGCTACCGAGGGCAGGTGCAGGGGTCGGTCCCGCAATTGGGCCACCTTGGCGTGGACGGCCAGGCTCTGCTGCTGGGCGTTCCAATCCCGCCACAGGCGCCCGCCTACTAAAAGGGTCGCGAGCAAGAGCATGGTCAAACCGATCGCAACCAGGGATCCGGCCCGGCGCATCCCCCAGCTCCAGGGAGACGGGCGGCTGACCGCGCGGTTGGTCCGCTGCTTGCTCTCCGAGAACACGAACTCCAGAACATCCCGCTGCAGCGCCGGAGCCGGCGGTGCGACCTCCTCGATGGCCGCGTGGATCTGCGATCGCAAGTTCACTGGAGTGCCTCCTCTAGGCCAAGGTCCGGACGGAGACGCTGGATAGAGCGGTACAGCCGCGCCCGCGTGGCGCCGACCGAGTCGCCCACGACCGCCGCCACCTCCTCTAGCGGCATGTCGAGATAGAAGAAGAGGGCGACGACCAGCCGGTCTTTATGTCGAAGCCGTGCCAGCGCCCGTCTCACGTCTTCTCCCTCGACGATGCGCTCTTCAGCTGACCGCACCGACAACCGGCTGGGCAGCCCGAGGGTGACGCCGACCACCCATTTCTTGCGGCGCGCGTTGCGGCACTCGTTGGCCACGATGCCGAGAAACCATGACCGCGCGTGTTCGCGATCCTCGAGACGTCCGAACTTGCGCCAGGCTGTCAACGACGCGTCCTGCACGACGTCCTGCGCCGCTTGTGAGTCATGAAGCATCGCGCAGGCAAGTCGGTAGCCAGGTTGAACCAGCGGGACGAGCAGGTCTGTAAAGGCCTGCTCGCCCGCCGATTACGCAGCGCCCAAGGTCCCGACGCCGGCGACCTGCTGCAATGTGCTCCTCTCGCGTACTAGGTCCGGTTTGGAAGTATCGTCCGCTGGGGTAGCGGCTGCTGATCAGTCGACTGGGTGGTTATGAAGCCGGGTGCGCTGGTTTGGGCCGGAACGGTCAACGCCTTGACGAGGTAGCCGCTCGCGCCACCGACCAGGAAGGTCACCAGAATGGCGATGACGGCCACGAAAACGCCGACCGACATCCGTCCGCCGTTATACGTTGCCTGAGCCTGCATGAATAGGTGCTCCTTTCGGTTGTGCCGAAGTTCGTTACCTATTCACGTCGCCAGCCCGCTGCTTAGTTGCAGACTGCTGCTAGGAGACTTCTTCTTCCTCTACCAGGCGCAGGTGGCCGCTCACGTCCAGACCTAGGTGCCGCGCAAAGAAGCCGGCGACCCGCTCGACATAGAGGGGGCGGTCGGCGAAGTACGCGCCGGTGTGAGGAGCGCCCTGCACGATCCAGATCTCGCGCGGCCCGCGATACGCGTCGTAGAGGCGCCGGCTGTGGTTGACCGACGTGATGTCGTCCGCGCCGCCGTGGATGAAGAATAGAGGCCGCGGCTCAAGAGAGCTGAGCACGTCGCGGGGGCTGCATTCTGAAATCCAGCTTCGCGTGCGCAGCCACAGCATCAGGCCCGCCAGCCACACGAACGGCGATCCGGGCAGCTTCGACGCCCGCCGAACGTTTTCGATCATCAACGAGCGCAGGTCGCTGAACGGGCTGTCGAGGACAAGCGCCTGCACGCCTGGCTCCCCGGCCGCACCCAAAAGCGACACGACCGCGCCCATCGAGTAGCCGAGCAGCCCGATCCTTGCGTTGGAGATTCGCTTGCGCGCGAATGCGATCACGGCTTGCAGCTCCAGCACCTCCTTTATGCCAAAGGTGATCGGTGCTCGATCGCTACCCGGCATGCCGCGATACGAATAGAGGATGACGTTGAATCCCTTGCGCCAGAGCGAGGCAGCTATGCCGAGGGAATTCTGGCGCTGGCCTTTGTGCCCGCCGGACACGATGACGGTCTGCGGCGATCCCGGCTGCCGGAAATGCCAGGCGCCAAAGCTCACACCGTCCGCCGTGATCAGCTCGACCTCTTCGTAGTCGGCCTGGAACTCGAAGGGAGTGAACTCGAAGTCGTCGAGGAAGGTCGGCCGGTCAGGCACGAACGCGCGCCGGTACACCTGATACGACAGGCCGACGTACAGCAGCAGCAGCCCCGCAGCGGCAAGAGCCCAGTAGATCATCGGCTCTACTGGTGATGCGGCCGGTGGGCCGATCGAGAGATTCGGTGTCCAGGTGGCCCAGATGCTAGGCGCCGACGAGCACCGGAGCGAGCGCATCCGTCGATGCGTGAGCAAGGAGCGCAGGAGGCAACGACGCAGATGGGCCGCATGGGCGCCGAAGATCCGGTCGGCATCGCTGGCCGCATCACTTGACTTTAGTCTTGGCCGCCTGTGCTTTGCTTCCGGCGAGCGCTTCCTCGTAGCGGCCGAGCACAAACAGCAGCAGGCTGAGGCGGTTGAGCCATCGGCGCACCTGCTGGTTTTCGAGCCCGCTGGTGCGTTCGAGCGTCACGCAGCGGCGTTCCGCGCGGCGCGTGATGGCGCGCGCCAGATCCAGCGCACCCGACGCCGGGGTTGCGCCAGGCAGGATGAAGCCTTCCGGCATGGTGACCGACTGCTCCACCTCGGCGATGAGCGCATCGAGCCGCCCGACGTTCTCCTCTGTTGTGCGGGCAAACGATGTACCCGATGACGGGTTGGTCGCCAGCTCCGCCCCAACCGAGTAGAGCCCCCGCTGGAGCTCTTCACAGATCGCCTGGACGCGCGGATGAGGGCTCAGCGACCTGGCGAGGCCGACGGCGCTCGATGCCTCGTCGATCGTGCCATAGGCTTCGATTCGAGGGTCGTCTTTGCTCGCGCGACCGCCGCCCAGCAACCCCGTCGAGCCATCGTCCCCTGTGCCCGCAAGCTCGAGCATCTTCTTTTTGCGGAAAGGCATGTGAGCCCTACTCGAAGACCCGGCTGAGGTCGTAAAGCTCCTTTGGTACGCGACGCGTTTCCTTGACGACGTCTGCCAGGGGAACGACCTCGACGTCGCCGTTGCGGCGGATGGGGATCACACCGCTCTTGCCGGCGACGATCAGCTCCACTGCAGCGACGCCGAGGCGGGTCGCCCAGATCCTGTCCGTCGGCGAGGGCGAACCTCCGCGCTGCAGGTGCCCGAGAACCGTGACCCGAGTTTCGAATCCTGTCTCGCGCTCTACATTGCCGGCAAGCAGGTCGCCGATGCCCCGCTTGGCCAAACGTACGTGACCGAACGCATCCTTCTCCGCCTGTCCGGCGGCCTCGGCTTCGAACTCCGGTATCTTCGCGCCTTCCGCGACGACGATGATGCTGAACAGCTTGCCATCACCCCTTCGCCGGTAGAGGTGAGCGACGACCTCGCGAAGGGTCACTTCGAACTCGGGGATGAGGATCAGGTCCGCGCCGCCGGCGACGCCGCCCATCAGAGCAACCCAACCCGCGTCGCGACCCATGACCTCGACCACCATCACGCGGTGGTGCGCAGACGCGGTCGTGTGCAGCCGGTCGAGCGCCTCGGTGACGACGCCGACCGCGGTATCGAAACCTATGCAGAACTCCGTCACCGAGAGGTCGTTGTCGATGGTCTTAGGGACGCCCACGGTTGGGAAGCCGGCCTCGTGCAGCGCGGCGGCAACGCTCAAGGTGTCGTCGCCCCCGATTGGAACAAGGGCGTTGATCCCGTTGTGCCGCAGGGCACGGACGACGCGCGCGATTCCGTCGTTCTCTTTCAACGGGTTCGTTCGCGAGGTACCGAGGATGGTGCCCCCCATCGGCAGGATGCCACGGACGCTGGCGGGAGTCAGCTCGTCGATCAGGCCTTCGTCAAGGCAGCCCGCCCAGCCGTTCTGCACCCCGCTCACGTGGTGGCCGAGCTGGAACGCTCTGCGAGCCACCGCCCGGATCGCCGCGTTCAGCCCCGGCGCGTCGCCACCGCCTGTGAGGACACCGATTCGCACTGGGATAGGTTAGATGGTCGTGGGTCCTCGTCACGCCGGGTCGAGCTTGCTCAGCAGGTCGGCCAGCGTCACGTCGGCCAGCGAGCGAAGAACCAGGTCGGCCTGGCCGAGGTCAAGACGCGCAGTAATCGGGTTCGGGATCGCGACGCACCGCAAGCCGGCGCGCTTGGCGGCCAGCACGCCGTTTGGCGAATCTTCGATCGCGATGGTCTCCGAAGCGAGCACGCCCAGGCACTCGATGACAGCGATGTACAGGTCGGGTTCAGGTTTCGCGTTGGCGACGTCGTCCCGGCAGCGCAGGCAATCAAACCTGTCGAGGATGCCCAGGCGTTCGAGGTGACTTTGCACCCAGTCGCGCGTTGAGCTCGAGGCGACACCGAGCTTCAAACCCATCGCCTTCGCCGATTCCATGTGCTGGACCACGCCGGGCAGCACACTCTGAGCGAGGATGAGCTCTGTCCGCCGCCGGATCCGGCGGTCGAGGACCTCATTGGTCAAGGACCGTCCAAGGCGCTCCTCGAGGTGGTGCTGTGGATGGAAATCGATGGTTGTCGATCCGACGATCTGGACCCACCGCTCGAACGGAAGCTCCTCACCGTGCTCCCGGTACACCTCGAGCCACGACCGGTAGACGGGCTCTTCCGTGTCGAGGATGAGCCCGTCGAAATCGAAGACAATGGCGCGGATCAACCCACTAAATGTAGCCATCGACGCGTCAACGGCTTAGGATCGGCCTGGCCGTGTACCCGAGTACGACACATGCCTGACCAGGAGCGCAAGCCGAGCCCGCGGCCGGCAGACAGGAACTCAACACGCTGGCTCGCGGCCGCGCTTCCAGGCCTGGCGCTCGTCTCCGTGGCCGTGATGCTTTTCATCCTCTTCGGGGTCCTCGACGCCATCGGCTACCACTCGATCAGAGACTTTTTCACGCCGGACCCCCTCGCAGCGGGCGGCGTGCTCGGCCTGGTCGGTGGCGCCGAAGGTGTGACCCTCAGCATCGTCATCGTCGCAGTCGTCTTCGGCATCCAGACGACGTCATCCCGGTACTCGCCACGAATCATCGGCATCTTCACTCGCAACCCGCTGAACGCACTCGTCCTGAGCTTCGCCCTCGCCTCGATCCTTTACACGTTCCTGGTCCGGAGCGAGGTCAAGACCGGCTACGTTCCGATGTGGAGCGTCGGCGTGGCCGAGGTGCTGGCGCTCATCAACTTCGCCATCCTCCTGCCGTACGTCGGCTACATCTTCGAGGTGATGCGGGCGGAAACGCTGGTCGAGAGCATCATGCGTCGGGCCAAGCGAGAGCTGAGAGCGGCGACCGGCGGCCGTCATCCTCGCCGGCACCGAGACGCGCTGATGACATCGATCGCCCAGGTGACGGACATCGCTTACGGCTCGATCCAGCTTGGCGACATGCCGGTGTGCGTCCTCACCATCGAGGTGCTCGGTCGTTTTCTGGCGGACGACTACCTGAAGCTCAGAAAAAAGTGTGCGCCGGAGTG
>DASYVJ010000064.1:0-23806 GCA_035937155.1 Candidatus Dormiibacterota bacterium
TTCGCTAGCCGCTGATCGGAAGCGACGGCGGTGTGCTCGATCTCAACCGCCTTCAGCGCGTTGGGATTCAGACCGAGCAGCTTCAGGATGGTGGGAGCGATCTGGGTGGTTTCAACCGATGAGTTGTTGACCAGGTGTTCGCCGACGCCCGCCCCGGTAACCAGGAGCGGTACGTTGCGGTCCTGGGGGTTGGCGCCACCATGTTCGGAGATCTTTCCGTAACCCCCGGTGTAGACGGAGCCGTACTGGCTGATGCCGAAGATGTCCGGCACCCGGGCGTCGCCCACCGCGATATGGAAGTAAGCGGCGGCATCTGCTCCGGCAAACACCGTCTTCAGACCGGATGCGGTGTACGCCTTCGGGTTGCCGTTGATGTCATTGCCGGTGCCCGAGTGGTGCAGCAAGAAATCCTTGGCGAATGACGTGGCTCCAACGGATCGGTCGCTGAGCCAGATGAGCATGCCGTCGTCGTCGATCGAGAAGGCAACCAGCGGAGCGCCGTTGGGTGCTCGACGGCCCACGCGGCGTTGAGCGCGTCCATGATCGGCCCATCCGGAATTCGTGTCAGAGCGGACGGCGTCTGCGGTGACTGGCCGTGCTTGGCCGACAGGATGATCGCCGTGCTGCGGTCGAGGTGCCGCTTCTTGAGCGCGTCGCTCATGGCGCCGACCCTAGCGTTGATGTAATCGAGCGCTCCTGCCAGCAGCGGCCCTGGGGTCTCGCCGTTGGCGAGGTAGCCACCGGTCATCCCATCGGACTTGGGCAGCTTCTGAGCCGTAGAGACAGTCTGGAAGTTCATGCCGAAGATCGCCGGCGTTCCGACCCAATGCGGCCCCGCTGTGGTCGAAGCCGTTGATCTCGTTGATGACCGCCTGGACCTTGTAGCTGTCGTATTGCTGCGTGAGGCTGTTGATTTTGGTCCAGTCGTTGGGCGAGCCGGCCACTGGCGCGTCGCTGTTGATCTCGGGTGTGAACAGGTCCTGGATCCCAGCACCGGACGGACCGTTGAGCACTTCGTAAGCGGCGTGATTGTCAGACCAGGCGGTGCGGAGGCCCGCCGCTCGAGCCACTTCGAACACCGTGTTCACCTTGATGTACTGGTCCGGATAGACCGGCGTGCAGGTCTTGGGGTCAACCGGCAGCTGTGCAGGGTCGAGCAGGGTGCGCGGGTTGCTGGTCATCTGAAGGATGCTGCCGGGCAGGCCGCTCAAACCTTGGCCGGCATCCAGTGAGTGCGGGTTATTGTCCGCCTGCTCGAAGTAAGTAACCTCGGCGCCCGGTGCGACCCCGTCGCATTTTGTGGTTCCGGCCGGCAGCAGGGCCGCATTCCAGCTGTCGTCATAGAAGATGCCGGTGCTCGACGGATTGCCGCCGGTGACCTGGGCGACCATGCCCGGGAACGAGTCAGACGGCACCGGTGTCTGCGCGTTGGTGAACTCCGCGCCCTTCCCGACCAGGCGCGCGAGCGTTGAGCCAGGATGCGTGCGCACGTACCAGGCCAGGTCGCTCTGGTGAAGGCCGTCCACCGAGATGAGAAGAATGTGCTTTGCGGGCGCTTCCTTGGCGCCTGCAGCTTGAGCCGAGACGAGCAGCCCGCCGATCAAGCCGGCCGCTCCTAACGCACTGAGGACGCGAATCCGCAATCGGGTCATAAGACGCCTCCTTCCTGTTCCCGGCCTCGAGAGGCCGTACCCCGCCGGCGACGTCACGCAAGTTAGGCCCGGATCGTTATGGGACAACTCGCGCGCGCTTAAGGGGTCGTTAACGCGACTGGAATGAGCGTCGAACGTGCTGGTCATGCTTTTGGCACAGGTCTGGTCTACCGTCTCCCACCAGAAGTTGGAGACAACCGCTCCCGAAACGCCTGCGCCGGTGCCATCAGTCACCGCAGACCTGATAAAGCGATTCCTGCACGTCCTGGTCGAACCGCGCTCGTACTTGAACGCGCTTTACCTGCTGATCGCGCTCCCCCTCGCTCTGACCTACTTCCTTGTCCTGATAGCGGGCGCGGTCAGCGGCGCCTTTCTCTCGATCATCCTCGTCGGCTTGTTGATCCTGCTCGCGACGCTGGTCGCGGCCTGGGGATTCGCCATCTTCGAGCGCGAGCTGGCGATCGTGCTGTTGGGAGTAAACGTTCCGCCGCTGTCGCTTCCTGACCCCGATCTCGTGTCGCCGTGGCAAATGCTCGTCCGTCACTTCCGCCAGCCCACGACGTGGAGATCGCTCGTCTACCTGTTCCTGAAGCTTCCGTTCGGCATCTTCGCGACGCTGTTCTCCGGGATCCTGTTGGGTGGGTCCCTCAGCGGCATCATCTTTCCGCTAGTGCGCCTCAACTCTGACGGCGCTCAGGCAATCGGGACGCTGTTCTTTCCCGGCGGGCTGGCCGTCATCGGACTCGCCGCCTCGCTGCATGTCCTGAATGCAGTTGCCCGGGCATGGGGACGCTTTGCCGGCGAGATGCTCGGGGTGGGTGAGGAGCAGCGCCAGGTCTGGGAGGCCCGGCGCCGGGCCGAAGCCGCAGACCGCAGCCGCCGCGAGCTGATCATGAACGTGTCGCATGAGCTGAGGACCCCGGTTGCGAGCATCCAGGCCCACGTCGATTCTCTTCTGCTGCCTGAGGCCGATCGGCCCGACGCAGCAGAGTCGGAGCGCCGGCTTCGAATTACAGCGACCGAGACGCGCCGGCTTGCTGACCTCATCGAGGATCTACTGATGCTGGCGCGAGCCGACTCACAGGAGCTGAAGGTGACCAACCGCGCGATCGACGTGGCGCCGATTATCGAGCAGGTCATCCTGGCCCTGGCGCCACTGGCTCGCGCAGAGCGCCAGGTGACCTTGAGCCATGAGGACATGCCTGCAGGCCAGTGGGCCCTGGGCGACGCCGACCGCCTTGCACAGGTGCTCACCAACCTGGTGCGCAACGCGATCAACTACACGCCTGAGGGCGGAGTTGTGTCGATCCGACTTGGCGCCGGCGGCACCGACCACGTCCAGATCGCGGTATCGGACACGGGACCCGGTATCTCGGCTGAGGACCTCGAACACATTTTTGAGCGGTTCTACCGCGCGGACATCTCGCGCGCTCGCAACACAGGCGGGTTTGGCCTTGGCCTGTCGATTGCCCGGGAGCTGCTGGAGGCGATGGGAGGCAGCCTGTCAGCCACATCTCAACCTGGACTTGGCAGCACGTTCTGGATCAGCCTCCGTCGCGTGCAACCGTAATTGGCCAGGATCCTGATAGTGGAAGATGAGGGCGCCTTATCCGACCTCGTTCGCTCTCACCTGGAGAAGGACGGATACACGGTCGATCAGGCCTTCGACGGCAACCAGGCCCTCGCCACCGCCGACCGTGTTCGTCCCGACCTCGTGATCCTCGACTGGATGCTGCCGGGCATGGACGGCCTGTCGGTTTGCAAAGAGATACGCCGCAAGCACCTCATGCCCATCCTCATGCTCACAGCGCGTGGCGAGGTGGCGGACCGCATCACCGGCCTCCAGGTTGGAGCCGACGACTATCTCGGTAAGCCATTCTCGATCGTTGAGCTCGCCGCCCGCGTGGCCTCACTGCTGCGGCGCATTGCCCTGGACAGCGCGTGGGCGACCTCCGACGGCTCGAAGCCGATCACCTTTGCCACGCTGGTCCTCGACCTTGCGGGCCATCGCGCCACGCTCGCGGGCTCGTCACTCGACCTGAGCCGTCGCGAGATGGATCTGCTCGAGCTCCTGCTGCAGCACCCTGGTCGCACATTCTCTCGCGACTTCCTGCTGGAGCGCTTGTGGGGAACGGACTTCGACGGCCTGGATCGCGCCGTTGACACCCAGATCGTGCGGCTTCGTCGCAAGCTGGGTGACCTTGGTCCCTGCATCGAGACCGTATGGGGTGTCGGCTACCGCTTCCGACCCGAGCTTCGCGCGACGACATAGTTTCGACACACGGCTCGCCTAGAGTCTGCGCGCATGGCGCCGATGAGGATGGGACTTACTGATTGCGCGGCGTGAGTTTCTGTCACAAAATTGCCGTCGCCGGTGCCTGTGGAGTGGGCTCTCACTAATGCGCCCGGCGCGCGCCCGGCGCCGCGGCACGCCTAAAGCAGACCACGTGAGGAAGGAACGAAATTGATCGATACGATCATCGACGCCCGCGGCGTCTGGAAGCGTTACGACGCCGGCCGTCACAAGATCGAGGCTTTGAAAGGAGTCGACCTCATCGTCCAGCGCGGCGAGGTGGTCGCGGTCATGGGCCCGAGCGGCTGCGGCAAGACCACCCTCCTGAACTGTCTGAGCGGCCTCGACGTGATCGACAGTGGCACGATCAAGATCGCCGGGCGTGATCTCAAAGAGCTCACGGACAACCAGCGCACCGACTTCCGCGCTCGCGAGATGGGTTTCGTGTTCCAGACCTACAACTTGCTGCCGGTGCTCACGGGGATCGAGAACGTCGAGCTGCCGATGCTCGTCGGCGGTGTCAAACCCTCGGTCGCGCGCAAGCGGGCCCAGGAAGCCATCGAGATGGTCGGCGTCGGCGACTGGGCGCGCCACAGGCCCGCTGAAATGAGCGGCGGCCAGCGTCAGCGATTCACGATCGCGCGTGCCCTCGCGACGAAGCCCGCCATCGTATGGGCGGACGAGCCGACCGGCGCGCTGGACACCGAGACGAGCGCCGGGATCATGGACCTCATGGTCCGGCTGAACCGTGAGAACGACCAGACTTTCGTCTGGGTCACGCATTCCGAGGAGGTCGGTGCGCTTGCGCAGCGGCTGATCCGCATGCGCGACGGGCTGGTCGTTTCTGACACCAAGGACGCCGCCGTCGCGATGGACGGTGCCGGCCCGCGCCCAGCTGTGGCCGGCGCCGCGAGGATTGATTGAGCATCTTCTTCGGCATCCCCGCCCCGACGGTGGCGGCCTGGATGACGGTCGCAGTCTCGGTGGTTCTGCTCGGCCTGCTCCTGTTTGCTGCTGTGAACCGCGTGCTGCTGAAGATGGCGCTACGCAACATTCCACGCCGGCGTGCGCAGACAGTGCTGATCCTCTTTGGGCTGATGCTGGCCACCCTGATCATCACTGCTTCGCTTTCTGTCGGCGACACGCTGAACTACTCGCTCGCGGCGATCCAGCTCCGTCAGACCGGCGGTATCGACGAAGCGTTTACGCGGCACCAGCCCCAAGACGTCCAGGGAGCCTCGACCGCCGCCACTGAATTTTTCAGCAAGGCCCAGGCTGCGGACGTGATTGCACGCAGCAAGAAAGACGCGAATGTCGCATCCGCAATCGGAGTGATCGTCTCGTCAGGCTCGATGGTCGACACGACCACAAGTCAGTCCTCGTCCGAGAACGTCTCCGTGTTCGGCTTGCCCCCTGACTTCGGCGGTGCTTGGGGACTGCTGCGCAGCAGCGCGGGCGCCAGCCTGGATGTCGCCGCGCTCGCGCCGGATGAGGTGTACGTCGGCAATCAGCTCGGCGACGCGCTGAACGCCCACGCCGGTGACAGGCTGCAGCTCTACGTGGACGGCAATGCCAAGCTGGTCACGATCCGCGGCGTGCTCGACACCGAGGTCAACCCCAGCATCGCCGGCCACGGCCCGATCGTGAACTCGGTGCTGATGCCGCTCGCGACGATGCGCGCCGTGATGCAGATCCCAAACGGCTACAACATCATCTTCGTCCACAATCGAGGCAGCGGCGGTTTTGACGACCTCGGACCCGGCGGAGTCACCGGCGACGAGGTCACCAAGCACTTCCGCGTCGAGTTCACCGACCCGCAGGCCGCGGCCGACCTGTGGGCTTACCTCAGCACCCCCGCGATCACGGCGCAGGTCAAGAAGATTCACGACCAGGCGTCCTTCCTGGATCCCACTCAAGACCTCAGCCGCCGGCTGCTGCTTGTGCTGAACCAGCCGGCGGTTACCGACGAGTTCAGAGCGCTCGCCGGCGATCGGTTGGTCGAGCGCGTCATGGGCGACGCGGTGGCGGCGACCGTCGGGCCCGCGGCGGGCGTGCAGGCGGCCCACACCGCGCAGGACAAGCTGATCCTGTTGGTGGGCGTCCTGCAGGTCGACAGCACCGCTGCGACCGAGATGAAGGCCCTGCTGGGCCAGCCCGACGTTCGTGGCCCTCTCACTTCGCTGGTGGCTTCGCTTCCGGCGGGCGCGGTCACGAAAACGCTGACGGACCTCTTCTCCGAGGCCGACCTTCCGGGGGTTACACCCAAGTTCAAGGCAATCGTCGGAGACCCCGCCTTCCAGGTCCAGATGGCACAGGTGATCGGAGCAGTTGCACCCACCGAGCTGGCCCGCTTCAACGACATCGCAGGCAGGCTCGACCTCTACGTCTACTCGGCGTACAAGGCGGATGCCGTGACCTTCGCGCAGCGTGGCGGCGTGTTCATCACCGGGGCACTTCTTGGCGTCAGCTTCTTTTCGATCGCCGTGGGCGTGCTCCTCATCTTCCTCATCTTCGTCATGCTGGCCGCCGAGCGCCGTGCGGAGATGGGCATGAGCCGGGCGGTCGGCCTCAAGCGCCGGCACTTGACTCAGATGTTTCTGTTCGAAGGCACCGCCTATACGCTCGGCGCAAGCGTAGTCGGCGTCGTGCTCGGTGTCGGCGTGGCGGCGCTGATGATCCGCGTGCTGTCGACCGTTTTCAGCGGCTTCTATAAAGGGATCACGCTGACCTTCCACTTCGAGTGGACGAGCCTGGTTATCTCTGTGTGCCTTGGCATACTCCTGACCTTCATCGTCGTGGCATTCTCCGCCTACAGGGTCAGCCGCTTGAACATCGTGGCGGCTATCCGCGACCTGGACGAGAGCGAGCAGCGCGATGCGGGCATGCTGCGAATGTTCACGGCGCCGTTTGGCGTGATGTGGGGGGCGCTCAAACAGCTCCGCCACGGCCACCCGCTTGTTTTCCTCGGTCGAATCACCCTCGGCACGCTTGGCGCGATTCGAACCTTCTGGTGGGGTTTGTTCCGGCGTGGCCCGCTCACGCTGCTGCTCGGCGTCGCGCTGATCGCCATGACCCTCGGGGACAGCAGCCCGTTCAGCCACGTGGAGATCGCATACTCGGCCGGCGTCTCCCTGGTCATGATCGGCGCGGGGCTGCTCGTCCGCTGGATTCTGGCCCTCGCGCGGGTCCGGAGGCTCGTCGCCGCTCGCATCGGCTTCACCACGGCCGCCGTGGGTCTCCTGCTTTACTGGGGCCGCCCTTTCGGGCGCCTGGAGAACATCCTCCACATCGATGGAAAGCTGCAGGTCGCGCAGCTGACCGGCGGACCCGAGGTCTTCGTGCTCTCGGCACTGATGGTTCTGCTGGGCGCGATCTGGCTTGTCATGTACAACAGCGACCTGCTGATCCGCGGTGGCATGTTCTTCACCGGTCGCATCAGCGGATTGGCTGCCGTCACGCGAACGAGCATGTCGTATCCGATGGCGACCAAGTTCCGCACCGGGATGGCGGTCGCGATGTTCGCGATCGTGACTTTCATCATCGTCTACATGTCGGTGTTCAAAGACGTTCTGATTCAGAACTTTGGGCAGGCCGACGTCGCGTCGGGACGCTGGCAGGTGGTCGCCGGCACACCGGACGCCAACTTCAATCAGACCGACAAGACCAGCTTCCCGGCAAATGTCGCCGCTCTGGTCCAGGCCGACCCCACGCTCAGCGGTGAGGTCAAGGGCGTGGGCTGGGAGAACCAGTCGCAGGGTGTGCAGCTGCAGCAGGTAAAGGCGAACGGCACAGTGCCGGCACTGCAGCCGGATCAGGGGTACAGCCTGCACGTGGTCGATTCCGGGTATCTCACGACAACTGGGTATGCCCTTCAGCCGCGCGCGTCCGGCTACGTGTCCGATCGCGCCGCGTGGGACGCAGTTCGCGACAACCCAGGGTTTGCGGTGATAAACGCGTCGAGCCTTGACGCCCCGACCGGCGGCACCGCCAACATCCAGGGCATCAAGCCCACCGATTCGTCATTCAAGCCGTTCCAGGTGCGCGTGACATCGCTGCAGAAGGGAGGTGGCCCGGCGCAGACCTGGACCCTGACCGTGGTCGGCTTCATGAGCTCGAGTGCACTCTGGGGAGGCGTCTACATCTCGCCCGAGACTGCGATGCAGAGCGGCTTGTTCCAGGCGGCCGGCGCACCAGTTGCCGGCCCGTCAGCCGGCGCGGTCGGGTCATCGCTCCAGCCCCTCACTCCCACCGGGTACTACTTCGCGCTCAATCCGGGTGCCGATGTCAACAAGGTTCGGCTTGACCTGGGCCGGCTGCTCGTGAAGGATCAGCTGCAACCCGTGATCGTGTCCGACCAGCTCGCGCAGCAGTTGAGCGGCATTCTGACGCTGCTCAACCTGGTCACCGGTTTCCTCGCGCTGGGACTGATCGTAGGAATCGCAGGCCTCGGAGTGATCAGCACGCGGGCTGTTGTCGAACGCTGGCAGCAGATAGGGATGCTGCGAGCACTGGGCTACCGCCGATCGCTCGTGCAGCGGTCCTTCCTGATGGAGTCCAGTTTCATCGCCATCATCGGGCTGATCATCGGCACGCTCGTGGGGGTATGGCAGTCGTACCGGTTCTTCGTCATCGACAAGACGTTTGGCACGGTGATCTTCCATGTCCCGGTGGTCGAGATCACTCTGATCCTGGTCGGTGCGTACGTGGCCACGCTGGCGACGACCTACCTACCCGCGCGAGCTGCCTCGAGAGTGGCACCGGCCGAGGCGCTCCGCTACGAATAGGCCTGTTTCGGCGAGGCTAGTTCTTCGACCTCCCCACCATGGGATCAGGCCGTAGTCGGATCCTCTTCAAGCTCCTCAGAGCTGGTGAGTGAGTCCTCGTCGCTGGCCGAGTAGCGGTCGCGAACCTCCGCACCACCTGACTCGGAGTCTCCCAGGCCTTCGTCAGAATCGTCTTCGACGACCTCGCCTGCCTTTCCGGACTCCGCCAGCAGCTGGTCGTAAGCCCGAGCGGCTTCATCCTGGGTCGGGTAGTCCCAGAACTCCGTTCCCGGTGGAACCTCGGCGCCCTCCGTTTCATCCAGCCCGTGGCTGAAGACGTAGGCGCGTCCGGTGTCGGGGTCGTGGATCAGGGAAAGGAAGCGCTCCCCGCTCAACTCCGCGCGCCGCTCGGCCTGGCCGCCATTCTCCAGCTCGAAGAGGCGGCTGATGATCTGCTCTTCGCTTTGTTCTTGCATAGCCCTAATTGTCGCCGGGTAGAGACACCGGCGTGCCGAAGCGTTCGGTCGAAAAGACCTCGGCCAGAGGCTTTCGCTTCTTCTTCCCCAATCCGAGCTTCCGCTTTGGATAGCCGAAGGGGACGACCGCAAGCACCTCAAAGCTGTCCGGCAAGCCGACTTTCTTGTGCACGCCCTCCAGGCCACCAAACCCCGTCCAGTTGGAGCCGACCCCGTCGCCCCAGGCCACGAGGATCATGGATTGGATGGCGCGGCTGGCGTCGGACACGCCGTACGGGCTCTTTTTCTCGTAGGCGACTACGATCGCGGCGCCGGCGTTCGCGATGTAACGACCTGTCTTGATGAGGGCCCCCAACTCAACAAGGCTCGCGCGCTGAGTCACAAGGACGAAGTGCCATGGCTGGACGTTTATCGAGCTCGCGGAAAGGTGGGCCGCCTCGACGATTCGGTGCAGGACCTCTTCAGGAATCGGCTTGTCCTGGAACTCGCGCACCGCGAGAACGGTCCGCACCCCTTCGAAAACAGCATTTGTCATTTCTCTGATTCTCCTACGATCCCTGCTGTGACAGCGGAGCAGGTGCTTTGGTGCGGGGCCGGCCTGATCGTCATCGCAATCGTTTTCTACGACCTCTTCGAGACGGTCGTGCTGCCACGTCCAGCGGTTGGTAGGGTGCAGCTGGCGCGCAAGCTGGTGCGGCCGATGTGGTTGGTGTGGCGTTGGGTCAGCCAGCGCACTACGCGCCTCGAGCGCAGCGAGACGCGTCTCGCGGCCTTCGCTCCGATCGCGCTGCTCAGCCTGTTCTTCGTCTGGGCGGCTGCGCTGGTCGTGGGTTATGGCCTGCTCCTGACTGGGCTCAGAGACCAGATCCGCCCCGTCCCGCAGGATTTGATCACGACGATCTACATCTCCGCCAGCACCCTCGTGCCGCTCGCCTACGGCGACTTCGTCCCGGAAGGTGCCCTGGCGCGGGCGGTGATCATCGCGGAGAGCGCGACCGGCGTCGGCGTCGCCGCTCTCGCGATCACACTGCTCTTCTCCCTCTACGAGTCGTTTCGGGCACGAGAGGAGCTGGTCGTCTCGCTCGACGCCCTGGCAGGCGCCCCGCCATCTGGCGTTCAGATCCTCGAGAATTCCTCGCTCCATGGCATGCGCCCGGAGCTCAAAGACACTTTCGATGAGTGGCGCCGGTGGTCGGCCATGGTGCTGGAAAGCCATCTCGCTTATCCGCTGCTCATCTATTTCCGGTCCAGCCACGACAACGAGGCCTGGATCAACTCGTTCGGTGCTGTGATGGACGCGGCGATTCTCATCATCAGCACCGTCAAAGACGACTCGGAGGGCCCGGCGCGGCTTATGTACAAGTCGGCAGCCACCTGGTCGAGGACATGAACTGGGTCTTTCGCTTCAAGGGCGCGGATGACCCGATCGTTGAACATGCCGAATACAAGGTTGCGGTGGAGCGGCTGGTCAAGGCCGGTTACGTGATCCGCGACGTTGAGGCGGGGTGGAAGCAGTTTGGCGAGCTGCGTTCCATTTACGCCACCCCGCTCAATCGGATGGCGAGCTGGCTTGCGATTCCACCCGCGGAGTGGATCGGGGACCGCTCGTATCTACCGCATCGGAAGAGGTCGTCCCGGCTTCGCCTCCGCAGACCCGCCACTGGCGAAGCAAAATCGTCTTAAGACTGCGGTCGCATGACCTGCAGTTGCAGCTGCAGAGTGCCGGTGCTCGGCACCCGCACCTGGCTGGGCTGGACACTTCCGGCTTGCGATGGCGGCGCGGCGGTGACCGAATAGCTGCCCGGGTCGAGGTGTAGGGCAAACATACCCCTCGCGTCGAGCTGGGTCCGAACATCCGGCTTACCCGTCTGCGAGAAGACGACGAACATGGCCTGGATTGGCGGGTCGCATGGATCGCCGGGTGGGCATGGGAACGACGCTCCGCGATCGAGAACACCGCGCACGTTCAGCGCGGCCTCTCCCGTTGGGCTGGCGGCGGCCGGCCCGGTTGGCCCCGGCGGAATGGAGCCGCAGGCCAGGGCGCTGACGAGAAAAAGAGCGAACACCACGACCGGGCCGCGCATCACGCTTTGATCCTACGACCGGAGAAAAGAACCGGGGCCGGCGCTGTGCCGGCCCCGGGGGCCTAGGTAGTTGTCGGTGCTCTTACCCGAAGAAGTTGAAGACGCTGGTCATGAACGCTGCGCGCTGTGCCGCCGTCCCGTACTCCTCAAAGGGGAAGGCCAGGAAGACGACCTTGTAGGTACCGCTGAAGGAGAGGCCGTCCGGCTTGCCGGCGTCGTCTGTGAAGATCGCCGTAGCGCCGGCGTTGACCCCGACCTCGTCCATGAAGCTGTTGGCCAGCACGGTCGTGTCAAGTGGCACGGCACCGACACTGTTCGTGATCGATCCGGCGACCCCGTTGACGTTCTTGGTCGCGATGTCGTTCATCGTCGCGTCGTTCCAGCTCACGTGCAGGTAATTGGCGACGAACGAAGTGCTACCGCCGGCTTGATCCAGCAGGTCCTGTCCGGACATGAAGATCCGGCCGCCGTTGTCCAGGAACGCCTTGAGCTGCGGCTCGTAGATCGTGATTGGCGACGGGTAGCTGTTGCCGGTGAACCACACGACGTTGCTGAACGACATCAGGTAGTTCTGCGGCAGGTTCTTGTCGGTGCCCAGATCCCACAGGCTGAACTGAATTCCAGCCGTGGTGAGCGCGGTTGTGTAGTAGGAGTTCACGTCGGCGTTCTTGCTCGATGAAGGAACGAACGAGTCGTCATCGACCAGCAGCGTGGCCACTGCGACTGCGATCGTCTTGATGGACGCAGACGCGCTCACCGTTGGGCTGCCTACGGATGTTGCGGTTACCGTCGCTGTGCTCGTCGCACCGTTCGCGGCGTTGGCCGGTACATCCACCTTGATGCACACGTTTGTGGATTGGCCGGCGGTCAGCGCCGGTGTGGTGGTCAATGCAGTGGTGCACGTTGCGTCGAGGAAGCTGACCGCGAACGTGCCGCCGGTGGATGACATCGTGTAGCTGTCGGTCTTGTAGCCGCGGTTGCTGATCGTCACCTGGTAGGTGACGCTCTTTCCGACCTTCGCCCCGTCGGTCTGGGCGGCCGGCACGATGGTGACTGCGAACGGAGGCGCGATGGGCGTGACGGTCGGCGAGCCGTTGGCCGACGGCCCTTGGGCCGAGATCACGCGGAACTGATCGTTGACGATGGACTTCACGCCAGCTTCCAGAGTCGAGTCGATGCGCACGGTCAAGTGCACCGCGAAGCTGCCGCCGTTGGTGGTCGGCACGGGGTTGGTGACGTTCGGCTTTGGCACGCTAGCCGGGACCGTCTTGCCAGACCACGTGACGTGGCCGTTTGAGTACGTCCCACCGTTGTCGGCCGAGACGAACGAGGTGTGAGCCGGGATCGTGTCGCGAATCTCGACACCGGTAGCGTCGGCGGCGCCGATGTTGTGCACCGTCAGCGTGTAGTCGATGTTGCTGCCTGGGCCGACAGGAACCCCTGCGTCAGTCTTGGTGAGCACCAGGGCCGGCGCCGCTGCTGAGGTGTCCTGGATGGACCACGCGCTGCGACCGTGCGTCCCGGCGACGATCACGCGGTGGAACGTGTCGAGGTCGAGCTGGTTGATCGCCACGACTGGGAATCCGGTTCCCATCGAGTACCAGTTGCCCCCGCCGTTGTAGGTCACGAAGGCGCCGACGTCGGTGCCGGCGTAGAGGGTGTTCGGGTAGGAGGGGTCGAGGACCAGCGAGTTGACCGGAGTGTCCGGCAGGTTGCTGCTGATGTCCTGGAAGCTCTGGCCGCCGTCATTGGTCGAGAAAACGTGGCCAGGCCGCTTCGGCGTCGCGGCATTGAAGCCGGCGTATGCGACGTAGGCGACGCGGTAGTCGCTGCGGTCGACGGCGATCTGTGACACCGGCCGCCGCGGCAGCTTGGTGTCGCTGTGCTGGCCGTCGCCGTTGCCGTTCTGTCCCGAGCTGCCCAGAAGCATCCAGGTCGGCGACGAGCTGACCTGCGCGTCGGGGCTCATGTAGACGAGTCCGTCCAGCGAGCCGGTGTAGACGGCGGTGCCGCCACCGACTCCGATCGCCGACAGCGCGCAGTCGCGTGCTCCGTTCGGGGCGGGGCCGGTGCATCCGCTGGTGAGGTCGGGGCTGATGAGGGTGAACCTGACGTCCGCGGCGGACGGCGCGTTCGCGTTGTTGGTGCGGTACAGCCGGTAGGTGCCGGCGTACAGCTGGCTGGGGTTGAGCTGGTTCAGGACCAACGGAATGTAGAACTCCGACCGGTCGCTGGTGTTGATCCCGTTGGTGATGGCCTGGTTCGTGAAGAACCCGCCGCCGCCATCGCTGATGCGCCAAGGCGAAACACCGAAGTACGTGCCGTAGACAAAGTGCCAGTTCGTCGGGTCGACCTGAACCTGGCCGCCGTCGCCAGACGCCATGTCGTACCACAGGGGCAGGCCGGCCGCCTTGCGCACGGTGCCGTTGTCCTGGGTGCCGCCCCAGAAGCGCGCGGTCCGCGTTGGGTTGTTGGCGATCGAGCTGAACTGGGTGATCGCGAGCCCGTTCGTGCTGCCGTCAGGCACGCCGTTCAGGTCCACCCAGTCGTTGGCGCTCAGCGGGTCGGACGCGTTCGGCCGGCCGCCGCGGGTGGTGCTGTACCAGACGCCGCCGTCCGAGCCGATCAGCACGTTGGCGGTGTTGTTGGGGTCGAATGCCAGCGCGTGAAAGTCGGGGTGCTGGTCCCAGCCGAGGTTCTTCCAGGTCATGCCACCGTCGTCGGAGCGGAATACGCCGCCCGACTGAGGCGACAGGTTGTAGCCGAACGAGCCGGCCGCGAAAACGACGTTGGAGTTGGTCGGGTCGGTCTCGATGACGTTGTCGTAGAAGCACTGTGTGCCGCAGTAGTCGAGGACGCTGTCCTCTGGCAGCGCGCCGCCTGTCGGCAGAGCGGCCCAGCTGGCGCCCTGGTCCGTGGACTTGAACAGGCGAGAGGCGTGGTGATTGCCGGCGTTGTCGATCCAGTCAAAGCCCGTGTACAGGACAGCAGGCTTGTCGACCGGGTGGGAGAGTCCGATGTTGAACCGGGTCAGCCCAGCGGCAAAGTTGGCATCTGCCGGCAGCCCGTTCATGATCGGCGCCCAGCTCTTGCCGCCGTCGGTGCTCTTGTAGATCTTGTCGCCCCAGAACGAGGAGTACAGGATCTTGCTGTTCAGGGGATCCATCTGCAGCTCGGTGGCTCCGAGGGACCCCGCGGGGGCCTCTTTCAAAAGCTTCCAGGTCACGCCCCCGTTGTTCGATTCCCAGATCCCGAACTTTGAGTGAATTGGGGGCGATACACGGCGGTCACCGCCGCGACCGCGCAGGACCGAGGCGTACAGGTGGCCGGCGTTGGTTGGGTCAACCGCCAGGCGCGAGATGGACACGCCGGCGAAGTAGTCGCCGGAAACGTGCTTCCAGGTCATACCGCCGTCGGTCGACTTCAGGATGCCGTTGCCGAAGTAGCTGTCGCCGGAGAGGGCACCTTCGCCGGTGCCGTCGTAGACGATGAGGTCATTGGAAGGTGCGACGGCCAGCGCGCCCGTCGACAGCGATGGGAGCATGTCGGTCCGGTTCGTCCAGTTTCCGGTGGCCGCGTCGTAGGTCCAGATGCCGCCTTGCGCGGCGCCGAGGATGAACGTGCCGTCCTTGCGGATCACCAGCGCGCCAATTCGGCCGGCTTCGGCGGTTAATGCGCCGTCGCTGCGCTGGATCTGCCCGATGGGCGCCGGGCCCAAGGAGGTCCAGGCATTGTTGAAGGTGATCGGGCCACTCGATGCCTTGGGGGTTTTGCTGATCGCTTCGGCGACATTGGCCGCCTTGGCTCTGTCCGCGCCTGCCTGCTCGACGCTCAGCTTCGTGTCACCCGCGGTCCGGCGGGTGGTGAACGCCTGGTCGAGAGCCAGCAACCGAGCCTCGGTCTCGTCGTCCAGCTGTGGATATGGCGTGCCAGGGATCATCACCGGCGCATCTCCGATCGGCGACGGCACGACAGTCGCCATGCCAGGACCCACGCCGGCCGCAAAGATCGCGACGCTCAAAACGGACGCGCTTATCCAGCGCAGCACACCCTTCCCCATCTTCCTCTCCACGCGTAACAGCACCCGAATCGAGGTGTCCCTCGACACCTCATGAAACGGATCTACTGTGTCAAAGGCCCAGAAACAATGTCAAGTGAATAAGCCGCTGACCCGTCCCGAGCGATCCATGACATTCGTCCCATGACATCAAGCTTCTTCAGGGATTCATTGAGTGGGTGATCGGAGGCACGCCACCCCGCTGGGCTAACGTAGGGACCGTCCCCTCATGAAGCAAGGCAAACGCCTGCCCGGCAACAAAGCTGTGAGAACCGGCCCCGCACTGGGCCATATCGCCCTCGACAGTGAGGCTCGATGGTCGCCATGGCGAACGCTGATCTCGGCTGTCCACGCGCATCCGTCGGTCAAGATCAACCATGGCGCGACGTTCCTGGTGACCGATCAACAAGGCTCCATCCCGCACGACGCTCACGACTACGGCCTCTACTCCTCAGACACGCGCTTTCTGTCGCGGCACGAGCTCAGGCTGAACGGCCGGCGGCCTGAGTCGGTCGCCTCGGTCCGCCTTTCATTTCGACACGCGCGCTGGCACATGATCGCCGACAACGTCGCCGGTTTCGGCGGCGATATGCGCG
Source organism: Candidatus Dormiibacterota bacterium (assembly GCA_035937155.1). GTDB lineage: Bacteria > Chloroflexota > Dormibacteria > Dormibacterales > Dormibacteraceae > Palsa-870. The sequence continues at coordinate 15,922 of DASYVJ010000064.1, forward strand.
ACGCGCGCGCAGCCGTCACCCTCGACAGGCTCGTCAGCTTCCACCGCCTCCACGAGGATCTTTCGCTCAACACTTTTGGTCGCACGCCGCTGTCTGTGCTGCTCGAGATCGCTCTCGAGAGCGACTTTGCCGACCTGTTCGAAGTCCGTCAAAAGCAGTGGCAGCGCCGGGCCGACCTCAACACGTGGTGGGTGGGACCCAACAGCCTGGAGGCGCGCTACGCCAACAAAGACTTCGTCCGCCGGTGCCTGGTCCGCGCGCTGACCGACCGGAGCGGGATCACGTACGCAAACGGCGCGCTGCGCATCCCCATCGACTTGATACCAGGCCAGGAGTGGCGGCTATGTTTGCAGTACGACCTGCTGACCGACGACAAGCAGCTGCCGCCGGTCGCCTCACAATGCCCGATCGCCGGCGAGGATTTCGATCCCGTGCTCGAGGCGCGCAGCTGGCAGGTCTCCGTCTCCCAGATCGAGCCCGCGGACCTCAGGCTGAAGTTCGCCTACGAGCGGGCGATCGAGGACCTCGCTGCACTGCGACTCCACGAGCAAGATGCGTCCAACGACCATTGGATGCCTGCCGCCGGACTGCCCTGGTTCATGGCTTTGTTCGGCCGTGACTCCGCGATCGCTTCGCTACAAGCGATGATCGCCCATCCTGCGGTTGCGATTGGGACTCTGGAGAACCTTGCGAAATGGCAGTCGGACGTCGACGACCCGGAGCGTGATGCGGAGCCGGGCAAGATGCCGCACGAGCTGCGCGTCGGCGAGTGGGCGCACTTCGGGATCGTGCCGCACCGCCCGTATTACGGCACCGCCGACGCCACACCTCTATATCTGCTGTTGCTCGCCGAGAACTATCGCTGGCTTGGTGACGCCGCCTCACTCATGCCGTTCAAACCAGTTGCAGAGCGATGCCTGGAATGGATCGACAAACACGGCGACCGCGACGGCGACGGATTCCAGGAATACGCTCCTCGGACTCCGCGTGGCTACCGCAACCAGTCGTGGCGGGACGCGCACGATGGCGTGCTCGATGAGACAGGCGCGTTTCCGGAGCTGCCCATCGCGATGGTCGAGCTCCAGGCCTACGCGTACGGCGCGAAGCTGCACATGGCTCCGCTCTTCGAAGCCTGGGGAGACCATGAGCGCGCTGCGCGTCTCGTACACGAAGCGGCGACTCTACGGCAGCGCTTCATCGCGGACTTCTGGCTTGAATCGCCCGGCGAGCTTGCCTTCCTCCTCGATGGTCACAAGAAGCCGGTCAGAACCGTCGTGTCAAACCCGGGCCACTGCTTGTGGATGGGGATCCTGGACGGCGAGCGAGGCCGAGTCGCAGGCCGGCGGCTGCTCCAACCCGACCTCTTCACCGGTTGGGGGCTGCGCGTGCTGTCGGACCAGCATCCGTCTTACGACCCACACTCGTATCAGCGTGGTTCGGTGTGGCCCCACGACACCGTGATTGCAGCGGCGGGCCTTCGGCGTTACGGCCTTGTCGAGGAGGCGTGGACCCTGATCGACGGGCTGCTCTCGGCCGTGATGTGCTTTGAGGACATCCAGATGCCGGAGCTCTTCTCGGGCCTACCGAGGAAGGAGTTCGCGGTACCGGTGCCCTATCGCATGGCCAACGTCCCCCAGGCGTGGTCGGCTGGCTGCGTGCTGCAGATGGTGCGCGTGCTGCTCGGGCTGGAGCCGGATGTGCCGGCCGGCCGCCTGTACCTCGACCCCGCCCTTCCTCCCTGGTGTCCCACCTTCGAGCTCAACAAGTTGCATCTCGGGAAGCACGAGGTGCGCTTGAGCGTTCGTCGCGAGGAAGACGGTACGTGCTCCGTGGATGCCGATGCGAGCCCGGGCCTGGAGATCGTCCGAGGCACCCCACCCTGGCTGGAACTAGGGTGACGGCGCCGGATCGAGTGTTTTAAGGATGTGGACCGCAGGCGCATAGCCATGATCGTGTCTCCCTGGTACCCGGTCCCGCCGACCGGGTACGGGGGCATCGAGCTCATGGCTTATCACCTGGCGAGCGAGCTCCAGCGGCGCGGGCACGAGGTAAGCGTGATCGGGCAGCAGGGCTCCAAAGGTTCTTTTGAGACCATCGCGCTCGCGCCGGAGAGCTGGTCGAGCCAGCTGGGCACGCGCGATCAGCTCCCCCGGGAAAGTCTCTTTCTCTACCGCGCGTACGACCTGGTCCGCCGGCGAGCGTTCGACGTCGTGCACGACCACTCGGGCCTGGCCGGAATCCTACTGGCGGCGAGCTCACGGCTGCAGACGCCCGTGGTCGCGACCCTACACGGCGACCTCACCGAGGCCGAGGGAGAGTTTCTCGGGGCGATCGACCATCGTGTCCATCTCGTCGCCATCAGTCGCGCGCAGCAAGCACTTGTCGCCGGTGTCGACTGGCGGCGGGTGGTGTACAACGCTGTTGACCCGGCTGACTACAAGCCGATCACCAAACACGACCAGAAGCACGACTACGTCCTACAGCTCGCGCGGATATCGCCCACCAAGGGACAGCACATAGCCATCGAGGTCGCCCGACGGATTGGCGTTCACCTGGTCCTGGCGGGAAAAGTGGACCCCGATGCATCTGAATATTTCGAGCGCGAGATCAAACCGCACCTGGGTGAGAGCGTTACGTGGCACGAGAACGTGGCGGGTGAAGAGAAGCAGCAGCTGCTGGCGAATGCGCGCGCGATGCTGTTTCCCATTCAGTGGGAAGAGCCTTTCGGCATCGCGATGGTTGAGGCCATGGTGAGCGGGACGCCCGTGATCGCCATGGCCCGGGGGGCCGCCACAGAGATCGTCGAGCCCGGTGTGACCGGCTGGCTCGTGCACGACGCTGATGGTTTTGTAGAGGCTTACTCCCGCATCGGCGAGATCGATCTCGAGCGCTGCGTCAAGCGGGCGAGCGAGCGTTTCGGCCCCGGCCAGATGGCAGACGGCTACCAATCCGTCTACGAGCGGGCGATCGACGAGTCGTACTACAGAGAAAAACTGTAAGCGGGGGGAGAGTCCCCCTCTCCCGCGCAAGCGGGAGCGATCAGTAAGTCCCATCCTTATCGCCGCTTTGCGCGCAGGGTCGGGGTGAGGGCAGTTGGGGCTGGTCGCTTCCCTACCGATTAGCTGTCGGAATAGTGCCGATGGCTTCCTGCGCGGGCTGCTTGGACCCGGCGTCGAAGGCGGGACGCGTGCCGACGGCGTAGCTTGTCCATTCGCCGCGCGCCAGCAGCTCGACGGCCATCGCCTCCAGGTCGCGCACGCGCTGGTTGGCACGGATTGCCTCCCGGATCGAGAGGATGCCAACCGCCGGGTGACGCTTTTCGATCACGTGGCGGAGCATGTTGAGGTGAGCGTTGTCGGGCACGCCCGGCTCGCGAATCCTGCGCACGGCGGCCCGCACCGTCGCCTGGGTACCGTCGATCGCCTCGCCCTTGCCGAAGTCGAACTTGTAGCTCGGGCTCCGGCCTGCGGTTCGCCGTTCGCCGCTCAACTTGATCCACTTGGCGTTGTCCGCTCCCTTACCGACGTCGATCACGAGCCTCACCGGCCGGCCCTGGTGGTGGAAGGTTGCGTTCATGCGCGCGTAGCTCTCGCGTTGCCCGGTGAGACCTTCATGACGTCCCACCATCAACGGCGACGTGTCGTCGAGCTTGATCCTGTCGATCGGGGTCAGCAGAGAGATGATCGCGAAGGCATGCGGGATGAGGTCAGCGATGACGCCGATGTCGGCGGCCGCGCCAACGAGGGGCTGCTCCTCGAGGATCTCGATCCGGATCTCTTCGACGGTGTCGAGGAAATTGCGCAGCGTGCGCTCCTCGGTGAGCAGCAGCTGCAGCAGGCGAACCTCGAGCTTGAAGTAGTAGTGGTCGGCAGCCACGATCTCAACTCCACCTGATGCTGTCTCCAGGAACTCTCGATAGGCCTCCGGCGGAGCGCCAAGCGGCTTTTCGATCAGAACCACGTCGCTGAGGTCGTAGTAGAGCTTGAGCGTCGGTAGGTGTGTGGCCGCGGGAGTGGCGATGTACGTGATGACGTAAGAGCTCGACTCGAGCTCGCTCTCGAGCTGGTCGTGGGCCGGCGATCCATGGCTGTCCCAATAAAAGGAATCGCCATGCGCGCGCACTTCCTCTTCCTTGACGCCGATGTGCTCGCGCGCGCCGGGCGTGTCCTGCTCCACCACATGGGTGCGGAAGTTGAAGAACTGCTTCAGCGTCAGCAGGTGTTGGTAGGCCTTCTGTCCCCACTGGCCGAAGCCGATGAGCACGAAGTCCTTCTGCAGGTGTCGCTCTTCTTCGGCCAGCGCGTGGAGGCGTGCGTTCTTGATCGCGACGGCTGCCTGTAGCGCAAGCGCCTGCGCGCGCTGCACCTCGTCTGGCGTGAACCTGCGCTGGCGCTCCCGCTCGGCAAGGATGGCGGCGCCGATGGGCTGACCGTCGGCGACGAGCGGAAGGGCCATCAGCGATCGAACACCGAATGCCCGCAAGTAAGCCGGGTCGACCTGCGCGGATGACGACGTGTCGTCGATGACCACCGCTTCCCCGCGGTCCAGCACGTCGAAAACAAACGAAGGCTGCGATCGCTCGGCATGCTGACGCCGCCACGCGTCTCCGAGGTCTGACGCTGCGGCGCCATACCAACCTTCCCGGTCTTCCTCGACCAGGGCGATCTGGCACAGCGACGCGTTCACCAAGCGCGCGAGATTGTGGGCGACCAGCGTCAGCGTCTGGTCGAGGTCGATGGAGCTGGCGATCGCCTTGCTTATGTCAGCCACGAGCTCGAGCTCAACCGCATGTTGCTGCGCCTCTTCGTACAGGCGCGCCGTTTCGACCGCAGCGGCGATCTGGGCCGCCGCCGCACGGAGGGCCTCCACCTGACCCCAGTCAGGGCGCCGCTCGAAGGACCGGTGATAGCCGACCTCGAGCACGCCACTGGCGCGGCGGCTCTGGTCGGTGCCGAACGGCAGGAAGATGCGGATCAGGTCCTTGTGCCCACCGCGTTCGAAGACCTCGCCCGCGAGCGTGAAGGGCGGATCGTCGCCGGCGTGCGGACGCTCTTTCTCACCGATCAGGCATGCGAGGACGTGTCCAAGCACGGTGCCGTCGCTTTTGACGATTGGCACCTCGGTCCAGGTCGCCTGCACGGGGATGCCGCCGGCGATAACGTCCGTCCGGTCGCCGGCCGGAAAGGGCCCGACGATTGCCGGCTGCCAGGTGTGCGCAACATGGACGAGCACGTCGTCTGCGGCCAGCGGACGGTCCTCTTCAAGCGCCCAGCGAGGGACGCGCGCACGCGATTGCCGCGCGCCGCCGGGCTTAACGGTCTCGGCTGCGTCAATGGCCGCGGTGGTAGCCGCCCCCGCAGCCATGCGCACGACCACGCCCTCGTCCTCGCCCTCTTCGAGCAGATAAACGGTGGCGAAGTTGAAGTCGAACTCCGGTACCTCGGCATCCGTCAGGTGGCCGACCACGGCATCGATCACGTCGCGGCGTGTCGAGCCAGGTTGCAGCATCGCGCTGGTCATGTCGCCGAGCGCGCCCAGCAGGCGGTTGCTGTTCTCGAGGTCCGCGATGAGTCGCTGGCTCGCCAGCGCGCCGCCGATCAGCTCCGCTCCAGCCTTGAGCATCAAGTCCGTCGGTGGTGCGCGCCGTACCGTCGCGAGCCGGTCGCGGCTCAGCACGACCAGGTAGCCGTGGGGTTCTTGTACGTTGCCGAGCGCGTAGGTGGCGACGGGGTGAAGCTCGGCGTCTGCCGTCACCGCACCAAGCGTCTTTGTGATGGCCGTCTCCCATGCGACCGACTGGTCGGGACGGTCGACGCGCACAGGAGCGGCGACGCGGAGGTGAGCGGTCACCAGCTCGAGGCTTGTGTGCAGCGTGCCGAACTGGTAGATCGCCGCGCCGTCCAGGTTGCTGGCCATGAGCAGGTCCGCGAGTGCGATCGACAGCAGGCGCCGCAGCTCCTTGGCGTCGGTTCTCGCGTCGCCGACGGGAGTGGTCAGCAGCGTGGTCAGGCGCGCCAGACCCTCGAGCGCCGTCCGTTCGGCGCCCGCGAGCACCGTTTGGACCGCCACGGCCGCGGCCGTCGCGCGACGCTCGAGCTCTTTCATCCCGAGGTCGTCGGGGGCCTGGTCCCGCGAGCGGTAGTTGAGATAGACGAGCCCGAGCAACCGATCGCCTGCGATCAGCGGCAGGCCGATCGTGGATTGGACCTGGTAGCGCCGGATGAATGTGCTGTCGATCTCCGACGGCGCGTTTAGCGCTACGAGCCGCTGCCTGGTGACTGTGAGCCACACCGTTGAGCCGTACTGGTGAACGCCCAGCTCTTCGGGCACCTTGCCCTGGTCGGCGTCGCCCAGGTAGCGCGCCAGTTGCTCGCGCATGTCGGTCAGCGAGTCGAGGAGGCTCTCCTGCGGCTGCCCCGTCGCGAAGGGTGCGTAGTAGGTATGGGTGGATTCCTCGTAAAGAAAGATGGACACGATGTCCGCGCCGGAAGCGTGCTGCATGTCGGCGACGACAGCGCGCAGCACGGCCGACAGACCGGAGTTGCTCTCAACCTCAGGTCGCATTTTCCCCCGGCGATCCTAGTTCACTTCACCGCTCGCCGGGGAAGTCGGCGGTGCCGCGATGGGGGAGAACACCTCCCCGCTTGCCGGGGAAGTCGGCGCGTTAGCGCCGGATGGGGGGACCCGGCCCACGCTAAGTGGTGAGAGAACGTCGCTTCGCCACCTCACCCAGCCACGCGGCGCTCGGTTTCGGATGCCTCGCAAACGTCTGACGGTCGACCGCGACAAGGCCAAACGTGGGTCCGTAACCGAGGGCCCACTCGAAGTTGTCGAGCCACGACCAGTAGAGGTAACCGCGTATGTCAATTCCGTCCGCCAAGCACGCCTGCACCTCCCGGATCGCCGCCTCCATGTACTCGATGCGCCTTTCGTCATGCGCGGTGGCGACGCCGTTTTCGGTGACAATGATGGGGATGCCGGGGCAGCTCGCCGCAGCTCTGCGGATCGCCCCGCCCAGAGCCTGTGGGTAGTACTCATACCCCATCTGCGTCGTCTGCTCGGTCTCAATCAGATCCCGGGTCAGGTCGCTCCAGTCGTGGCCTGGGCTGCGCGGACCGTCAGGTCCGATCCGAAAGCGCGTGTACGTCTGCACGCCGATGAAGTCATCTTTGCGCGCCAGCTCGAAAAACCAGTCGTTGACGCGCGATTCGAGCTCAAGGGACGTACCTCCAGGCTCCGCGCCGTCCTCGTACTGAATATCGGGGATGGCCAGCGTAACTCCGACCGGGATCTTGGCCCGGGAACGGATCGCCGCCGCGCCGGCTCGATGGGCCTCGAGCAGGTTGTCCACCGCGCGCTGCGCGCCCTCGCGGTCATCCGTGTGGCCGGGCGGGTTGATGCCCAGCAGATAGCCGCTCGAGCCGAGGCCCTGTGGCTCGTTGATGGTGCATGCGCACGTGATCAGGTCGCCGAGCGCTGAGGCGGACCGGTCGCAGTACCGCTCGAAGAGGGCTGGAAATCGCTCCGCTGCAAAACCGCCGGCGTCCTGCAGCCATTTCGGAAGCGTGAAGTGATGGAAGGTCACGATCGGAGCCACCTTGTGTTCATGACACGCCTCGAGGACGCGTCGGTAGTGGTCGAGCGCGGCCTGCGAGAACTCACCCTCGGCGGGCTCGATCCGCGCCCACTCTATGCCGAACCGGAAGGCGTTCAGCCCCAGGCCGGCCAGCAGCGAGATGTCGTCCCGATACCGGTGGTAGAAGTCGCAGGCGTCGCCGGAAGGTTCGTGGCATGGCGTCGACTCGAGGTGCTCCCACCACCACCAATCGCTGTTGGTGTTGCCGCCTTCGACCTGGTGGGCTGACACCGAGGCGCCAAAGAAGAA